>CAVZJH010000001.1:0-7714 GCA_963775535.1 uncultured bacterium
CCGCTGCATAGGTCGCTGCTTGCGGATGGGAGAAGATTGTTCCGCAGAACTGAACTCTCTCGAGCACTTACCCCGCCTTCGCCTTCGCGCGTGCCCAGAGGTATAATATCGGTGTGATTATTATACCAGTGAGGCCCCTGCTGTAAGCCAGGGGCTTTACGGGCATGTCCCGGGGGTGTGGTTTGCGGGTTCTAGTGACTGGCGCGTGTGGGATGCTCGGCCGCCTGGTTTGCGCGGCTTTGCAGGATAAGCATTACGTTATCCCGACGGATGTTCTTGCCTGGCTGCGGAGGACATGGATATTGCCGATACGGGCTCGGTCTTCGGAAACTCTGAACCGGTTCCGACCGGAACTGGTGATTCATTGCGCCGCGATGACGGACGTGGACGGATGCGAACGCGATCCCGATCAGCCATAAGATCAATGCCATCGGCACGTGGAACCTTCCGCATGCGCCTGCGCGACAATCGACTGCGCGATTGCATACGTGAGTACCGATTTCGTGTTCGACGGCGAAAAGACGCGGCCCTACACCGAGTTCGACGCTCCTAATCCGCTGAGCGCCTACGGGGCAAGCAAGCTGGCGGGCGAAATGTCGGCGAGGGAGATATGTGCAAAGCATTACGTGGTGCGCACGTCGTGGCTGTTTGCGCCTCACGGCAAGAACTTTGCCCTGAGTATACTCAAGGCCGCCGAGACAAAGAAGGAGCTCACCGTAGTTGCCGACCAGTTCGGCTCACCGACTTATGCGAAGGATCTTGCCGGCTTTCTCGCGTCACTGGCGGGATCACCGCTGTATGGTGTCTATCATTACACAAATAGTGGAAGCTGCTCCTGGTTCGAATTTGCGTCCAAGATTTTGGAAACAGCGGGCAAGATCGACGTAAAGGTCACGCCGATCAACTCAGAAGAATGGCCCACGCCAACCCGGCGGCCCAAGACGGTGCTCAGGCACTACAAGATGGAGCTCTTGGGTAGAGACGCCGCTCGTCCGTGGGAAGAAACGGTAGCGGAGTTTATATCAGAATGGACTACAGCAAAACAGTAAACCTGCCAAAGACCGATTTTCCGATGAAAGCAGATCTGCCTAACAGGGACTCATATACAGGAATTGTGGGATAAGCAGCACATCTACGAAAGGCTGCTCGAAAGAAGGCGCCTGCGGCGATTTCATACTCCACGATGGACCGCCATATTCGGAACGGCGACATTCACATTGGCCACGCGTTAAACAAGCCCTCAAAGACTTCGTGATTCGCTACAAGGCGATGAAAGGCTACCGCACGCCGTACATCCCGGGCTGGGACAACCATGGACTGCCTATCGAACAAAAGGTCTCTGAGCAGTTTCGCAAGAAGCACATAACCCCGAGCAAGATGGAGATGCGAAAGGCCTGCCGCGAATATGCGTCCGAGTGGGTCGACAAGCAGCGCACGCAGTTCGAGAGACTCGGTGGAATGGGCGAATGGGACAATCCATATCTGACGATGAACTACCAATACGAGGCGACTATCGTCAAAGTGTTCGGGGAATTGGCCAAGCAGGGCTTCATCTACCGGGGTCTGAAGCCAATTCATTGGTGCATCTACGATGAAACCGCCCTTGCCGAGGCCGAGTACGAGTATGCAGACCACCAGTCGCCATATATCTATGTTCGTTTCCCGCTGCTCGAGGACCCCAATGGGCTCTTTGAAGGCCAATCCAATGGGCACAGCTACACCATAATATGGACCACCACTCCGTGGACCATACCGGCAAATCTGGCGGTTGCCGTGCATCCGGACTATGAATACGCTTTCGTGGATGTTGACGGAGACCGTTATCTGATAGCCGCTGAGCTGGTGGGCAAGACAATGACGGCTATGGGGGTCGATAATTACTACGTCATAAAGTCCGTTAACGGCGCTGAACTGCAGGGAATGGTTTTTAAGCATCCCCTGTTCGACCGCCGCTCCGTCCTGGTGCACGCGAACTACGTAACGCTGGAAGACGGCACGGGTGTCGTTCATACTGCTCCCGGGCATGGCCGAGAGGACTTCGAGACCGGACAACGCTGCGGCCTGGAAGTGTTGAACCCCGTGGATGGCAGAGGTATCTTCACGAAGGAAGCCGGGCAGTTCGAGGGGCTGCATATCCTCAGGCAGGGCAACCAGGCTGTTGTTGATGCCCTTGCCGAGAATGGATCCCTCGTGGCCAGCTCGACAATCGCGCACAGCTATCCGCACTGCTGGAGATGCCACAACCCGGTTGTGTTCAGGACCACGGTCCAGTGGTTCCTCTCCATCGATCATAACGAGCTGCGGGAGAGGCTTCTGCGCGCTCTCGACGGCGTGACATTTTACCCCGATGAAGCGGAAAACAGGCTCAGGGGATGATAGAAAACTCACCGGACTGGTGTCTTTCCAGGCAGAGGTCCTGGGGCGTCGGAATACCGGTATTTTACTGCCGCCAATGCAACGAGCCCATAATGACCGAGGAGAGCATAAACGCGGTCTACGAGGATGCGCTGGTCAATGGCTCCGACTCCTGGTTCGATAAGGATCCATCTCAACTGCTTCCGGCCGGTTTCCGTTGCCCGAAGTGCGGCGCCGCAGAGTTCACAAAGGAAACTGATGTGCTCGACGTGTGGTTCGACTCCGGATCGAGCTGCCGCGCGGTGGTCGAAAACAGGCTGGGAACTTACCCGGCGGATGTTTACTGCGAAGGCTCCGATCAGCACCGGGGCTGGTTCAACAAATCCCTCGTCATTGGGACTGCAACCAGGGGTGAGTCGCCGTTCAGGGAACTCATAAGCCACGGATTCATGCTCGATTCCGAAGGCAAGGCCATGAGCAAGTCCATAGGAAACGTGGTCGCCCCGCAGCAGATAATCAAGAACGTCGGAGCGGATGTTTTGAGGTTGTTCATGTCCAGCTCGGACTATTTCGAGGACGTGCGAATCGGTGGCGAGATCCTGACGCGCATAACCGACACTTACCGGCGACTGAGGAACACTTTCAGGTTCATTCTCGGCAATATCGGCGACTTTGACCCCGCAAGCGACGCTGTCGCTTACGGCGAAATGGAAGAGATCGACCGCTATGCCCTGCATCGCCTTCACGAACTTGTGGAACAGGTCAACCGGTTCTATGATTCGTATGAGTTTTACAAAGTCTATCATGCCACACATAATTACTGCGCGGTGGATTTAAGCAGCCTATATTTGGATATCCTGAAGGACAGGCTGTATGCTTCGGCGCACGATTCCAGGGAGCGGCGCTCGGCGCAGACGGCGCTCTACGAGATATTGTCCGCCTTGGTGCGGGTGCTGGCTCCCATCATCGCTCACACGTCTGAGGAAGCCTGGCAGCGGATGCCCGGCGAAGAGAAACCCGTATCCGTGTTCCTGGCCCCATTCCCGGAGGCTCGAAGTGAATGGGTGGACGGCGAATTAGCTCAGAAGTGGACGAAGATACTCGAGGTAAGGGACTTAGTGATGCTTGCGCTCGAGGAAGCCAGGCAAAACGGCGCAATCAGGAAGCCGCTCGAGTCCAAAGTGAAGTTGAGCGTGCCCGGCGAACTATACCGGTTCCTGACCCCGTATTCTAAGGTGCTGCCGTCCGTGTTTATAGTCTCTCAGGTGGAGCTGGCCACGAGCGACCACGATGAACTTCACGTAGAGATCGAGCAGCCGCTTGGCGACAAGTGCGACAGATGCTGGCTGGTTCTGGAATCGGTCGGCAGTCACCCGGAACACCCGACTCTGTGCGAGCGCTGCTTCCAGGCGGTCGGCAGCTAATCGCAGCGCAATTCGGAGGCGTTGATATGGCGACAAAGAAGTTGGACGTAGACAAGTTCAAGAGAATGCTCTTTGAGGAGCGCAGCAGGCTGGAACGGGAACGCCACGAGAACGCGGCGGACGAGGCCACGCGCAGTGAGGAACTGGCCGATTATGACAATCATCCAGCAGACGCCGCCACCGAAACCTATGAACGGACCAAGGACTATGCCCTGGACGAGAATTTCCAGGGAGATCCTGGAGCAGATAAGCGATGCGCTCCGTAAGATTGACCAGGGCAGCTACGGTACCTGCGATCGCTGCAGCCAGCCCATAAACATCGAACGACTCAAAGCCATACCGTACGCTACCCTATGCATAGAATGCCAGGAAACGGTTGAGAGAAGGTAACTTGCGCTCCCGCAGCACCACGTTGTTTTATGCCGCCGCGGGTGTGATTGCGGTGGACCAGATCACAAAAGCCCTTGCCCGGAACATGCTGTCCGAGGAAAGACCCGTCGTGGTTATCCGTGGCATCATGGATCTCATTCTGAGTTATAACCGTGGCGCCGCGTTCGGGATTCTGCCGGACTGGGCGCCGTTGTTCATCATCGTCGCCCTGGTCGCTATCTACGCCATCGTTCGCTTGCGGGAAGCGACCGGAGGAACCACTGCTCTTTCCGCTGGGTTGGGGCTGGTGCTCGGCGGCGCCGCCGGAAACCTCATTGACAGGCTTGCATTTCCCCATAGAGGCGTCACAGACTTCCTGAGCTTTCACATTGCCGCGGGCGGGAAGACCTACTCCTGGCCGACCTTCAATATTGCGGATGTTGGGATAGTTTTGGGTGCTCTGCTGCTGTTTTTCTCCGTATACATAGTTGGGAGAAGGAACCAGGAGCGCGAAGGCGAATAACGGAGTATGCAAATTCACAGCCGGCGTCCCCTACTGATAACTAACGACTAAGCTTTATGAGATCAATTCTATTCACGATTTTTGGCATTCCGATACGGTCATACGGCCTTATGATGGTCGTTGGGTTTACGCTGGGGCTATGGCGCGCGGTCCGCGTGAGCCGGAAGCGCGGAATCAACCCCGACCGGCTTTATGACCTTGCGCTGATATGTCTCCTCAGCGGGATCATCGGCGCGAGGCTCGTATTCATACTCATAAACCCGGACACCGAGAGCTTCCGTGGCTTTTTCGCGGTATGGCAGGGCGGTCTCAGCTTTCACGGCGGCGTAATACTTGCCATGCTCTGCGGATACCTCTACACCAGGCTCGCAAAGCTTTCGTTCTGGGGCTGCGCCGATCTGCTCGCGCCGTCCGTGGCCATCGCGTATGCGTTCACCCGTATCGGGTGTTTCCTCAACGGCTGCTGCTACGGCGCGCCGACTACTCTCCCATGGGCGGTGCGCTTCGAAGAACACGGCACGCTCACCCCACCCTCACATCCCACGCAGCTCTACGCGACTCTTGCGAACCTCCTGATATTCTTCATTCTGACCAAACTTGAAAAGATGAAGCGTGGAACGGGGTTCATATTCGTGAGCTACCTCGGGCTCTATGCCATCTACAGGTTCCTGGTCGAGTCTTTGCGAAAGGGCTATTCCGCTCAGGTTTGGGCTTACGGCATAACGCAGGCGCAGGCCGTGAGCGTTCTCATGTTCATCGCATCGGCCGCTGTTATTTTCGCGCTGTACCGCCGTCCGGCAAAAGCTCAGCCCGATCACGGGGCGTAGTCCACGCATTTATCGCCACAGTTCACGTTTGCAGGCGGCTAAGCACGCATATTCCTCACGGTTCGGAGGCAATCCACCGGCCGAAGCGACTCGGTGCCACCTTTGAGAAAGTCCCCAATAGTCCCGCGTCATCGACTCTGCAGCTAAGGATATTATGAAGCTGATTGCTTCGCAGAGGCGGCTTAAGACATAGTCGCCGTGGGTTTTGCAAGGCTTGTGATTTGCGTATAATTGCCTTGCGATCTTTGGTGCTATGCGGAGGTTTGACATTCAATGAAAGGACATATCCGATGAAAGAAGCAAAAGATAACAACGCAGAGTCTTCGAAGGGGAAAGGGACCAGCGTAGTCGACTGCATCGTCCGGCGACTTGCTGACGAGGGCATCGGCGACTGTTTCGGCGTACCAGGCGACTACGCATTCCCTGTCTGTGACGCGGTTGATCGCAGCCCAAGCATCAGATGGGTCGGCTGCTCAAATGAACTGGACGCGTCCTACGCTGCCGATGGCTATGCACGCGTTCGGGGCGCAGCAATGCTGTCGACAACCTATGCGGTGGGGGAGCTATCCGCGATCAACGGAGTAATGGGCGCGAAAGCCGAGCGCTCACTGGTCTTTCACGTCGTCGGCATGCCGTCCTACCAGAACCAGCGCCTGCGAAAAATAATGCATCACACTTTTGGGGACGGGATTTTCGACAACTTCATTAACATTTCCGCTCAAGCTGCCTGCTGCCACGCTGTAATCGATCCCGATAACTGCGTGGTCGAAATGGAACGGGTGATCGCAGAGGCGCGTCGTGAAAATCAACCTGCCTACATCGTCGTTCCATCTGACTATGCGCAGACGCCGGTCACGCCGACCGAGGTGCGTCCTGTGACGCTCAAGTCGGACGAAACGTCTCTCGAAAGGGCTGTTGCCGCCATAGCTCAACGGCTAGATAGTGCAAAATCCGTGGTCGCCCTGCCGGCTTTCACGGTGTCGCGTCTCCGCCTGCAGAATGAGGCCCGACGGGCGATAGAGGCGCTCGGCTGCCCGTTTGCGACCACGGCGATGGAAAAGTGTATTATCGACGAAAGTCACCCGCAGTTTGCCGGGATGTATGCGGGAGCGCTGTCCGAAAAGGAGACGAGGGAGATCGTGGAGGGCGCCGAACTGGTAATTGATCTCGGCGGGGTGAGCCTCAACGACGAAACCACCCTGGGCTTTTCTGGGCAACTTGATCCCAATCGGTTCGTTTCGATCGGGCTGAATGATGTTCGTATCGGAGACCTGGTGTTCGGCAACGTGCGCCTCGCTGACACGCTCGCGGCGCTCGCAAAACTCAAATCGTCCGCACCTTCGTACAAGAGAGGACCAGGCCATGCTCCCGACGCACACGGAAACCCATCGGATAAGATCACAATGGACGCGCTCTATCCCCGTTACGCAGCGTTTATTCAACCCGGTGATAACGTTGTTTTAGAGAGCGGGAGCTCGAGTTTCGGAATTTCACCGATGACGCTCCCCGATGATGTCCAGGTGCACATACAGATGTTGTGGGGGTCGATTGGTTGGGCCACCGGAGCTGCCTTCGGGATAGCGCTCGCCGATCCCGGGCGCAGAACGATCCTCATTACCGGCGAAGGCTCTCATCAATTGACTGCCAACGACATGGGAAATATGGGCCGCTACGGCGTTAATCCAATCATCTTCGTTCTCAACAACGAGGGTTACATGGTGGAGCGTGCGCTGGAACAAAACCCGGACTGGTCTTACAACGATTTGGCGAAATGGCACTATGCGGATCTGCCGCGGGCTTTGGGATGCGGTGACTGGGTCACGGCACGCGTCGAGACGCTCGACGAGCTCGACGCCTCGATGAAAGCGGCCCGTGACAGTGGGTCGGGCGCATACATCGAGGTTATCGGCGGACGAATGGATATGCCCGAGGGTCTCGGCTTCGCGCATACCCGCCTTAAGGAAGTGTACGGAGCTACAGTTTGACAAGAACATCGGCTGTGTTCCGTCCGTACAAGGACAACATAGAGTCTGCGTAGAGGCCACTTATGGAGGGAGCGTTCGTTGCAGCACGAGCGCTCCTGTTTCTTGTGCCTATTCTCGTTTGCAAGACGTTTGTAGCGACGTCAGCAGCGAGGCGTGAGAGCTGGACAAATGGTTAGGAGCGCCTAATTTCGTGTGTGAGCAATACGTAACTGAGCCAGGCACAATAACATG
>CAVZJH010000002.1:0-19268 GCA_963775535.1 uncultured bacterium
CTCATAGATTTCGGCGGCGTTGTCAGTAAGCTGGGGTCGTGATAGAATTGGTAAGAGCTTGAGAGGCACGAAAGAGGATAAATTGCGTTACCGTAACCCGATAATTCCAGGATTCTATCCGGACCCAGTCGTCTGCCAGGTTGGTGAGGACTACTACCGCGTCTGCAGTTCGTTTGAGTATTTTCCGGGAGTTCCCATCTTTCACAGCAAGGACCTGGTCACTGGAAGCAGATCGGCTACTGCCTTACCAGGAAGAGCCAATTGAAGCTGGAGAACGTGCCGGCATCCTGGGGAATATGGGCGCCAACCATCAGGTATCACAACGGGCGCTTCTATATGATAACCACGAACGTCGCCGACAGGGGGCATTTCTACGTGCATACCGACGACCCCGCCGGTGAGTGGTCTGATCCTGTGTGGCCGGGCGTGAAGACCCACGATCCCGACATTTTCTGGGACGACGACGGCAAGGTCTACATGCACGCCCACAACGCCGACAACGGCATCACCCAGTGGGAACTCGATCCCAGGACAGGCAGCGCGGTAACCGAGGGCAGGGTTGTATGGCACGGTTATCAGGACCGCTGGTGCGAAGCCCCGCATATGTATAAGATCGACGGCAGATACTACATCCTGGCTGCCGAGGGCGGCACGTGGAAGGGCCACATGATTACAATCGCGCGCGCCGATTCCCCTGCCGGTCCGTTCGAGGGCTGCCCGCATAATCCCATAGCCACCCACCGGCATCTCGTAATGCCGCAGGTGCAGACGGTCGGGCATGGTGACCTCGTTCAGGCGCACAATGTGTCGTGGTGGATTGTGTTCCTGGCAGTTCGCAAGGTCTTCGATTGCCATCACCTCGGGCGCGAAACATTCCTTGCGCCGGTGACCTGGACCGATGATGGCTGGCCGATAATCTACGGCAACCAGCCGATAGACACGGTCATGAAGCCGATTGTCTTCCGCCGCATCCCTGGGAGCCGGACGCTTCGCGAGACGACTTCGACGGTGATAAGCTCGGGCTGTGCTGGAACTTCAGGAGGAACCTCGCAGATGAGGTATTCTCGCTTGGAGAGCGCCGGGGATGGCTGACACTTCACGGCACCGAGAACTCCCTTAACGAAACCGGCGAGACTGCGTTCGCGGGCAGGCGGCAGCAGCACTTCGATTGCGCCGCGCGCACGCTTTTGGATTTCGATCCCGCCTCAGACAATGAGGAAGCCGGCCTGGCAGTCTACATGAACGAGCGGCACCACTATGAGATAGCCGTGGTTCAGGGTGAGGGAAAGCGGCACTTGCTCGTGCGCAGGCGAATCGGGGACATGACGCGCGTAGTTGCCGATGAAGAACTCAAGCCGGGGAGCGTGGCGCTTGAGATTTCGGCGGATAAAGATACATACACTTTCGGTTTTGCCCAGGGTGGTGAGATAAAGAGCATCGCCTCAGGAGCAACGAGGTATATATCCACGGAAGTGGCCGGAGGTTTCACCGGGGCATTCTTTGCGCTGTATGCCACGGGTAATCGGACGTAAGTGCATCTCTTCGGCGCATTTCGACTGGTTTGATTACGCCAGTGCCTCTTCATAAGGCACGTGAGCGAGCGAGTTCGAGTCTGTTTGACGCTTGCTCGGGGGGCAGGGCTCTTGCCTGACAAGACATTCTGGCCATTTTGGCTGCAATTCCTGAAGCACGCTGTTATGTTTATTCTGGTCGCAGGGGCCGGGATTCACGCTTACTACAGGCACGTGCAGGAGGCGGTCTCGCCGGTATCGCGGCGGAAGTGGATGTTCTGGATCTACGCCGCCGTCTTTATGGCTGCCGGCGCCGCAGTGTTTGCCCAACTCTGCATATTCTCGACATTCCGCGAATCGACAGACGATTCATCCACTCACCTCGGATATGGCATGATCCTGATACTGCTTTCGTACCTCGCGTTTCTGATGGGTGTGAAGCGGAAGAACTGAGATGTTTTTACAGACAGGAGAATGGAATGGACGCCACTGCTCCCGCACTAAAAAAGGCGGGCGCCGGATTCCCGACGCCTGCCTTCGTTATCTGCGAAATTGTGATTGCGGTTACTTGACCCGCCGCGCTCCTCGGTATCGAGAGCTGTAATACGCAGAATCAAGACAGTCTGTGGTTACGCCCCTGCCATAGGTGGCCGCGTGAACGAACCGGTTCTCTCCCACATAGATTCCGACGTGGGAGATTCCGCGCCTGTTGGTCTGAAAGAAGACCAGATCACCAGCCTGCAGTTCGCCCCGGGACACCGCAGTCCCCATCTGAGACTGAGCAGCCGATGAGTGCGGCAGCACGATACCATACTTGGCAAAAACGTATCTGGTGAATCCGGAGCAGTCGAATCCGCCTCGGCTGGTCCCCCCGCGGGCGTATCTGTTCTCCCCGGCATAAGAGGGCGGTCCTTATCAGAGATGAGTCAGCCGAACATTCCTGCCTCGCGGGGGTGATAGCGGCTGCCTGAGCCGCGGTCCCTTTTCCCTGGGCAAGGAGTGACGAGTGAATAAATCCGGCCCCGCCGTTCTCGAACGCTACTTTTGTCCATTTTCCGTCGTGTCCGATGATTCGCATAGTTGTACCCTGCGGCACAACCGATACTCTCGAAGAGCTTGTGCTCGGCTTGGATCGAACGCAGACGTTGTCGGCGCTGGTGTGCACGGTTGTGCGGGACTCTCGAGCCGGCCTGAGGACACGAGAAACGCGGTGTGTCTTGCGAGGGGCGGGTGAATCCTTTCCGGGATTTGGATTGTCCTGTTCAGAGGTAGGACACCATTTTCGCTGAGGTGGTTGGCTTTGGCTATTGCGTGCACCGTTGTATGGTGCTTTGCCGCCAGCCTCCACAGCGAATCTCCACTGCGAAGCTTATGATGAGGACCCCCAGCCGCCATTAAAGGGGTTGAGGTGACTGTAACACAGAGTGTAGGTACTGAAGCCGCTACTTTGCTTAGCCGTCTTCCCGTCAAGACATCACTTCCTTTCCCTAGTCCTTAGCCCGCATTATTCACGCCATGATGGCCCGCGTCGCCCGAAAGCGAGACGGCAGGCCATCCGTAAATGGTCTGGTGAATAAAGGGGTTGAGATATCCGACTGATCGCGCTAAACGTGGCGTTAAGAAATGGCCGAACCACATTTCCAGTGGCCCGTGCTCGCCCGTCATTCCACCACAGACAGGTAATATTAGCGAAGATTGGAGCCGGTGTCAAGCTTTCTAAACCTAATTCGCGGTACTATTTTCAACATTGTGCCGTCCGAGCTCTGACTTGATTTGTGGCGAACGGGTAATTCTATAATGATGGTGTATGCAGTGTTGATTGATTAGGGCGCTGCCTGCAAAAACTGGTATTTTGCTGGGTGCCTGGCGGGAACTACAGCCAGCTTCCCAGCGTAACGAACATGGGAAATAAGGTGGAGGCCACGTTGGTGGAAGTTGCAGACGCTGTCTCCGAGATAGCTCGGAGTGAAGACAGGCGAGAGTTTGATGCACTCGTTCAGCGGTATCATAAGCAGGCCTATAATATTGCCTATAGGATGGCCGGTAATCAGGCCGATGCCGAAGATCTGACGCAGGAAGCATTTATACGCGCGTTCAGGTTTTTCGGGCAATATCGGAGGGAACTTCCCTTTGATAGTTGGTTGTATAAGATCATGTCGAACGTGTTTATCGACGGTCTTCGCAGGAAGCCGAAGGCCAAGATTCGCTCGATCGATCAGCCGATAATAACGGCGGACGGCGAAGCTCAGTTCGACATTCCGGACCAATCGGACGGGCCTGAGGACGCCGTGCTATCCAAGGAGATGGACGGACGGATCCAGGTTGCTTTGGACACGCTTCCGGGGGTGTTTCGACTTACGGTAATATATGCCGATATTGAGGGCCTTTCCTATGAGGAAATAGCTGAGGCTACGAACACAAACATCGGCACTGTGCGATCTCGGCTGCACAGAGGCAGGCGAATGCTGAGAAACAAATTGAAAAGCTACGCAGACCAGTTGTAAGGCAGGTGTTGAGTGTGAATTGCCGTCGAGTAGTCAATCTCATATCCGCGTATGTCGATGGCGAGCTTACCGGGGCTGAGATGTTGGCCATCAGAAGACATCTATCCGATTGCCCGGAGTGCGCCGAGGAGCACGAATCGATGAGATTCGCCAAGCGAAGTGTTGCTCGCTTGAGGACTGCTGTGCCGCGAGAAGAGTTCGCGGCGCTGATTGTGAGCCGACTGAATGAGGTAAGCGTTCCGACGTATCAGCGTGTTCTTAACACGTTGGGAAGATTTGTTCGCGAGAAGCTCTCTCCGGTGGCGGCGGCGCTGGCCGCTTCGGGTGTGGCGCTCGTGATATTGTCGGCAGGCGGGGTGGACAGCATTTATCCCGACAGCAGTGCGCTCGCGGTAAGCGCGTCGAGCAGAGCACGCACGCAGGAGATTGCTTTTATACGGCAGCTCCAGAGCGATCCTAATATGTATCTGGGCCAGAAGCCGCTAAAAATCGCAGACCGCGATGATGAGAGCGGCGCCTACATCAGCCTGGCCAGCCTATCGACCAGGTAGGGCCGGGCAGTGCAGCGAAGCGCCGGGCGAATCTTGGACTGAGCAGCACGGCTCCCAAGCTTCGGCCGGCGCTTTGTGTCATTTGCGGAACCAGTGTGGCAAATGGAGCGTCAAATGTCTCAGTTGTGCCACATGAGTCAATGGGGCTCGCCACGAAGTGGAAGCCAACTCCAAAACACTACTTCATTTGATCAGGAGGAATTACACACTATGCGATCCGGATGGAAAGCGGCGTTCAAACGGCCGGGTTTGTCACTGGTCGTTATTGTTGTATTGAGCGTCGCACTGGGCTTTTCCCTTTGTGCCAATATCTACCACCATGCAGATGGCGCCGCAATAGCGGCAGCCACAAAGGCCGATGCTCCCGCAGACTGGCAGAACGCGTTTGTTAACGTAGCCGGCAAGCTCGAACCCAGCGTGGTGAACATCACCAGCGAGAAGACCGTTCAGGTCTCTTCAAACATGCCTGATTTCGGGGATTTCTTCAATTTTGGTCCTTTCGGAGGGCCACGCGGCAAACAGGCCCCCGAAACCGAAAAGCGAACAGAGAAAGCCGGTGGATCGGGAGTCATTGTGCGTTCTGACGGTTACATACTGACCAATAACCACGTGGTCAATGGCGCGGACCGGGTCACTGTGAAACTGACCGACGGCAGGACGTTCACGGGCAAGGTTATCGCCGACCCGACCTCCGATCTTGCTTTGGTTAAGATAGACGCAAAGGACCTTCCCGCCGCGCAGTTCGCGGATTCCGACAAGGTGAAGGTAGGGCAGTGGGTCGTGGCTATCGGAAACCCGTTCGGTTTCACGAACACCGTAACAGCAGGAGTCGTCAGCGGGCTGACCCGGCAGCTCGGCGTGCCGGACCCCGAAGACCCGAATGGCGGGACCTTCTACCCCGACGTCATTCAGACCGACGCAAGCATCAACCCCGGCAATTCAGGTGGTCCGCTGGTCGATCTGGAGGGCAGAGTGATCGGGATCAACTGCGCGATCCTCTCCAGATCCGGTGGGAATATGGGCATCGGCTTTGCGATCCCGTCTTCGACGGTCAAGTTTGTTATGGACCAGTTGATTGAAAAGGGCAAGGTCGTGCGAGGTTACCTCGGCATCGATCTGAAGGACCTCGATCCCGTGCTCGCCGATAAGCTCGGCACAAAAGAAGGAGCCCTGGTCGGCAGCGTGAGCAAGGATTCGCCGGCTGAAAAGGGTGGCGTTGAGGTCAAGGATGTCATAGTCAAGATCAACGGCAAGGACATCAAGAATGCGATAGACCTCCGCAGAACCGTGTCCGCGCTGACGCCTGGGACCCAGGTCACATTGAACGTGTTCCGCGATAAAAAGGAAAAGACGCTCACCGTTAAGCTCGGCGAGAAGTTATCCGGCGACGAAGCTCCTGCCGGCGACACCGGAGAGAAGCTCGGACTTTCGGTTCAGCCGCTCACTGCGGATGATGCCAAGCAACTGGACCTGGACGACGGCGTAAAGGGTGTCGTGGTGAGCAAGGTCGAGCCGGGAACGGCCGGCGAGCGTGCTGGAATCCAGAGGGGAGACGTGATCACGGAGATCGATGACTCCCCCGTTACCAGCGTGGCTTCGTTCAGCAAGGCTATGAAGCAGATAAAGAGCGGCGATACCGCGATTATCGTGGTGGAGCGAGAAGGCCACAGCGTTATCCTTGAACTGTCTGTGGACTAGTCACAGATAGATAACAAAACATCCCTGTAGGCAGGTCATTGGAATCGGCCCGGCGAAATCAACGCCGGGCCGATTTTACTTACCGAGGGCTTTGCCCTTGGGACCCGCCAGGAAACTGAGTTTCCTGGACCCTCCGACTCGCTTCGCGTGTGTCCACCTTATCAAAGGCGGACACACGCGAAGCGAGCAAGGGGTCTGGGGCCCTCGGCCCCAGCAGAGTCCAGAGACGGCGGTCTCTGGTGGGGGCGCGGGGGCGAAGCCCCTGCAATGTTGTATAATGCGGTAGAGCCTGGCATTTGAGGTGGCGTGTGACGAGCGTTATTGATCGACTTCTTGCGTCCGATGAGCCTTCTATCAGATACAAAGTGCTATTGAACGTCCTCGATGAACCCCCAGACTCGCGGGTTTTGCAAAGCTTGAGTTGTGAGATCAGGCAGTCGCCGCGCGTCCGGGCTCTCATCGGGGAACGGGATCAGATGGGCAGAATTTGCCCGACCCATCACATCTACAAGAAGTGGAAAGGAGCGCACTGGGTACTGGCATCGCTTGCCGATATCGGTTACCCCCAAGGCGGCGATGAGCTTGCTCCCGTGGTCGACCAGGTGCTCGATTGCTGGCTTCATCCTGATGCGTTCCGGGAAAGGATCTGCGAATATGCGCCGCCGTCCAACAAGGACCGCGGTGTTCCGGTTATAAACGGCCTGGCGAGGCGCTGCGCGTCACAACAAGGCAATGCGTTGTTTTCCGTGGTTCGCCTTGGATTCGTCGATGCAAGAAGCAGCCAACTCGCTCAACTTCTGATCCGTTGGCAGTGGCCCGACGGCGGATGGAACTGCGACCGCAATCCTCAGGCAGCCAACTCATCGTTTTGGGAGTCGATCCTTCCGCTGCGCGCGCTATCGGAGCATGCGAGGAGGACCGGAGACACGGCGTCGCGGCGTGCCGCCTTGCGCGCCGCAGAGGTGTTCTTGAGACGCAGGCTGTTTCGCCGCGTAGTGGACGGTGAAGTTATGAACCCGGACTTTTTGAAGTTGCACTATCCCTGCTACTGGCGTTACGACATTCTCCTGGCGCTGAAAGTCATGGCGGAGGGTGGGTTTATCGATGACCCGCGTTGCCGGGATGCCCTGGACGTCCTGGAATCAAAGAGGCTTTCGGATGGCGGTTGGCCTGCCGAGGAGAAGTATTACTGCGCGCCGGGCAAGGATGTCAGCGGATCGGATAGGGTTTCGTGGGGCGGGGCATGCAAGACGCGCATGAATGAATGGGTTACTGCGGATGCTCTTCACGTGCTGAAGGCCGCGCGGAGATTGCGATGATTCGGGGGCTTTGCCCTGAAATGGTTTATCCAGGCCCGACGAGAATGGAGGATTTCCTTCCGCACTACTAAGTGAACGTTATTGGCGTTTGCTCTCGATTGATAATACCCGGAGGTTCATCGATTTGGATAAAGTTCAACTTGCGCGCGAGCTGGCCGGCTACGTCCGAAGCGTGGTCCGGCCCCTCATTGGAAAACAGCAGTCCAGAAAAGTCACGGGCACCGCCTGCAGCGGCGACAGCACATTCAGCATAGATGATGCTGCCGAAGAAGCAGTGGTGAGCTACATAAAAGACCACGACCTCAACGTTGCCTACTACACGGAAGACGCCGGCCTGCGCACGTTCGGCAGTCCCGAGGCCACCCTTATTATCGACCCCATCGACGGCACGCGCGGCGCTATGGCCGGGTTCGAGTGCTGCGTCGTCTCGGTGGCAGTTGCCGATTATCTGGAGGATGTGCGAATGACGGATGTTTGCGCCGGGTGCATATACGAGATCAAAGACGACCGCATATTCCTTGCTCAAAAGGGTCGGGGAGTAAAGATCATCGAAGGCGGCGCGGAAGTACCGGTAAACAAATCGAGCGCAGATACGCTGGAGCGGGCGGCCTGGACCGCGGAGATTACCGGCCGACCCGCGGCGCTTGTGGCACGATTTCTGGGCGAGGCGATAGATGCATCGAGTGTCAGAGGTGGGTTTTTCGTCCTTAACAGCACAGCTTACTCGCTGACCAGGCTTGTTACCGGGCAGTTGGGCGCCGTGATCGACGTCGGCGCGCGCATTGCCACAGACGTGCCCGGCGCCAGGGAAGCTTTTCTGAATGCGGGTTTCGGCGCAGTCGTGAGCCTGTTTCCCTACGACTTTGCGTCGGCGGCGCTGATCGCGATGGAGGCCGGATGCACCGTTACCGATGCCTATGGCCGGGAGTTGGACAACGTGAGGCTGTTGGATAGTTCGGAGGCAAATATACAGTCGATAGTTGCGGCGTCAAACCCGATGCTGCATTCTGGTTCATGAGTGTGATAGAACGCGGATTCAACTGCTTCAAATGAAACACATCAAAAAATGCACTTGACAATGGAACAAACTCATGCTAAAAAGCAAGTGGAGTCAGCCGTTTTTTTCGATTTTCCACATGGCATCTCGCCTGTTGCTGCAAAGAGGGCATGTAAAAGCCCCGATAGTGGCCGATAGCAGAGGCATTGCGTGTATCTACCACACGGCTGAGTCTGTATAGCAGCGGCATGGAAGCGCAGATGACAAAAACGGCGAACGCTGGCTCGTATTGGCAGTGGTCGCGGGCAAGATTGCAATAGTCAACACATTGCATCTTCTGGGGGGGCCAGACAGTATCGCCTTTAGGCATAATGCTATCACTTCGTCTCGTTTGAGGGTTGGAAGGTACGTCACGAACAAATCCGAGTGACACTACGGGCAACCCTGATTTGGAAAGACTTGGAAAGAGGAGACTATTGCAATGAATTACAAGCTCAAATGGAGCGTGGTCGCCGTAGTGTGCCTTGCACTGCTGGCGATTGCGCAGTTGTCCGGATTTGCGGCGACGTACTACGTCACCACAACCGGCAGCGACACTAACGACGGTCTGACTATCCCCACAGCGTGGGCGACCATCGACAATGGTGACCGCAATAGCCTGTTGAATGCGGGTGACCTGGTTTTAGTCGAGCCAGGAACCTACAGTCCGGCTATTCAGAAGGTCACGACCGATGATCTGCCCGGGTGGAATGTCAGCTTCAGGCATTCCTCCGGGACAGCCGGTAACCCCATCACGTACCAGGCCGACGGCGGGGTTGTCCAGATCAACGGCACTGCCGATTACGGCAGCGGTACTGGTTGGGGAGACCATGCGTTTCCAGAATGTTAGCTACTGTGTATTTAACGGTTTCGTCCTCGACGCTGCCAGTCACAGTAACATATTGCTCGAACTGGATGACGCTATGGGGCCTGTGAGCAATATCACGATCTCGAACTGCGCGTTCCGAAACGCCGCCTTCGGCGCGACGATCCGTGCGGTCGTTAACTGCGTTTTCGAAGACAACGTGATTTTCAATTGCTCTGCTTTCGGCCTTTATGCCGATGGCTACGCCAGTGGAGTTTCCACAGGCAACAAGATTTGGAACAACACCATCGTCAGTTGCCCTTCCGGAGCCAACATAGGCGCTGGTGACGTAACCACAGAGTATAGAAACAACATCTTCTATGGCTCTACGACCGCCATCGCTGGCGGCAACGCGGGTACTGTAACCCGCTCGAACAACATGTTCTGGCCTGCCTCTTCAGCCCCGTCACCACTCGGGACAAATGAGACTGCCCAGAATCCTCTGCTGGGCAGCTTCCTCGAACTGCTGGCTGGAAGCCCTGCGATTGGTGCAGGCATCAACGTCGGTCTGCCGTTCAGCGGCACTGCGCCGGATCTAGGCGCATTCCAGTCCGCGGCTAGCCCGCCGGCTGGTGGCACAGTCACTGGTAATGTCACTTCCGGTGGCAGCCCGCTTCAGGGCGCGTTGGTTGGTGTGGGAGCTTACGGTACCGCAGTGACGGACGTAAATGGCAACTACACTCTGTCAGCGACCTCAGGTACGCAGAATGTTACCGCTTGGAAGCCCGCGGTTGGCAACCCCGGCTACGGTGCAGTTACACAGCCGGCAACGATTCCTGCCAACGGTACTGTGACGCTGAACTTCGTCCTTACATCGAACCCGGGTAACACGTGGTATGTCAGCACCACAGGCAGCGACACTAACAACGGTCTATCCACCGCTACGGCGTGGGCAGATTTGACACCGGCAGCCAGTTCAACCACCCCTGTGCATGGCGGCGACACGGTAAAGGTGCTTGGAGGCAGCTATACGTACGCTGCGCAAATAAATCTGGGGTATGTTAGCGGCAGCGCCAACTTCCCAATCACGTATGAGGCTGTCGATCCTAATACGTTACAGCCTTCTCCCGGCGCTGCCACGATTCATTTCACGACAGCAGGCAACTCCGGCATCTCGATTAACGCAACGAGCTATGTCAACATCTATGGCTTTACCGACATAGGGCCGGCGGAGGTATCGGGGGACAACGATTATGCCCTTTTGCTGCAGAATTCCAACTACTGCACGGTCCAGTACCTGCAACTTCTCGTCGACCGGCTGGAACTGGGAGGCCGTTGCCTTCAGAGTGGATAACTGCTGCGTCTTCGAGAACAACGTTGTAGGTCCGTTCCCCTACTCCAACTCTTCGGGTGTGTCCGTGGAATATGGAGACACAGGCTGCAAGATTGACAACAATACTATTGTCAGTTGCTCGCAGACCGGTCTCAACCTTGACACTTCTGGTGGAGGGACCTACGCGGCAAACGAAGTAAAGAACAACATCGTTCAGGGCTGCGCTGTTGGTCTGAACGACCAAAATGGTATTGTCCACACCAACAATCTGCTCTACAGCAACACTACCGAATACCAGAATGGCGCGCAATCTGCGGGTGAGATCGTCGGGTCAAATCCGCTGTTGAACTCCAACTACACCCTGCAGGCAGGAAGCCCTGCTATCGACGCGGGTTGTCTGGTAGGACTGCCGTTCAACGGTAACGCTCCGGACATCGGCGCATTCGAGAGCGCTTACGCGGGGCCTATTCCCAACACCAATCCGCAGGCAACCATTACAGGCCAGGTGACCCGTACGGATAACGGCAATCCTATAAGCGGATCGGTTGTCTCCGCCGGCACGATTGGCTCCGCTGTCACGAATTCAACCGGTTATTACACGATGCAGGCCATGCCGGGAACCTATCAGATGATGGCGCAGGCGAGCGGCTACGGAACTCTCAAGCAGCCAGGTACGGTTGTGGCGGCCGGAAGTCAGGTAATGAACTTCCAGCTGACACCCGGACAGCCCGGCGTATGGTATGTGAGCACCACCGGAAACGACACAAACGACGGAGTTACGTCTTATTCGGCTTGGGCGTCCATCCTCAATGGTGACACGAAAAGTCTGTATACCGCGAGTGTTGCTAACACGATCCACGTGCTGCCTGGCACTTACAACGAATCAGCACAGTTAGCGCCCGCAAAGAGTGGAACGGCCGCCTACCCGATCACCTACATAGCTGATTCGGGTGCTACCCTCAACTTCACGAATCATATCTCTAACGGATACTACCTCAAGCTGAGTGGTTCCAGCTACAACACGTGGAACGGCTTTACCGTTACCGACTCTGGAGGAACGTATTCTGTAAGCGAGACGGAGGTATACGTTTCCTCCTCCAGTACTAACATCACGGTTAAGAACTGCCGCTTCTCTTCGAACGGCTACTGTTACCGTGCAATCGATATAGTCGGTGCTACCGGCTGTGTCTTCGTGAACAACGTTGTTGGCCCGTTCTCTTACAACCTCTTCAGTACCAGCTCCACGGGCGCTTACCTGGGCTCTAGCTGTACCAATTGCAAGTTCGACAACAACACGGTCAGAGACTGCTCGTCAATAGGTATCCAGGTCGATACCGGGACATACACCGGCTGTGAGGTTTACAACAACATCAGCCAGCATAACTATTCCGGTTTGAAGGCCCCTAACAACAACATCACTCACGGGTACAATATCTACGACGGCAACACATCGTCCCAGTTGTATCCGGCGACAACTATGGGTCCGGGCGAGTATACTACCACGAACGTGAGTTATGCGGGGTTGAATACGGACTCTACTCTGCAATCCGGAAGCCCTGCTATTGACGCAGGCATTCCGATTACCATCGGCGGTGTTTACCAGCCGTTCAATGGACTGTGGCCCGATGAAGGCGCACTCGAGAGTGCCGGCACGCCAAATCCCGGCTTCGCTACTATCACTGGAACAGTAATGAACGCTTACGCTGCGGCGAGTGGCGCCACGGTAACCGTAGGCCCGAATAAGCAGGGCACGGCTACAACTAACGCATCCGGCGCCTACACATTGCTGAACGTGCCGGCCGGTTCTCAGCCAATGACGGCAACTCTGAGTTCCAATTCCAATTCTCAGACTCCCGCCATCGCTGTGGGCAGCGACGTTGTCAACTTCAACTTCGGCACTACGTGTGTTGCCATGGGCCAGATAACCGACGCCTATACCACTCTTGGTATCCCTGGCGCCACGGTTAGTTTCGACAGCTCAACGGCGACTACCGACGTTAACGGCTTCTTCACGGTGAGCACGTTCACGGGTTCTCGCTCGTTCTCCTTCAGTGCAGCCGGTTACACGAACCCGGTAGGCGGAGGAAGCGTGACGTTGAGTGGATCCAGCAGCCCCGGACACTACGGAACGCTGCAGGAGATCTGCACTGTCAATGGAACCATAACCAGTGCCGCTGGCGGCAGCCCGATAGTCGGCGCAACGGTCAAGTTCGGCAGCTCTAGCGCGACCACTGCCTCTGACGGAACATATTCCATCAGCACGGTAACCGGCTCGTATGCGTTGTCGATCACCAAGTCCGGCTTTGCGGCGGATAACGAAACCGTTACGCTTGCTGGAGTAACCAATAATGTCAGCAGGACGCTGTCGCCCACGACGCCGTTTGCAAGAATATCGGCTGTAAAGGGCGTCACCGGCAATACTACCGTCGTCCAGTTGACTGCGGCCAAGACAGTAACTGTGCCTTCTGGTGTTCTTGCAGGCAATGCAATCTACATCCAGGAGACTGACAGGACCTGCGGCATTAAGGTCGTGCTTGCATCTGGTCAGTCGGTCGTTGCCGGTAACGGCATCGAACTGACTGGAACTCTCGAGACTGATGCCAATGGTGAGAGATACATCGCCTGCGACACCATCGACTCTAACAATGGTTTAACCACCGCTCCCGCCCCGTTGCTTATGGACCTTGCGTCCCTGGGCGGCGCGGCCTTCGGGTCTCAGCAGGGATTGAACGACTATCAGAAGATTCAGGGGATTCTTACGCTGACCCCCTGCTACGGTACAAACAACATCGGCCTCCTCGTCAAGACGACGGGGTTGGTGGTTAGTTCCGGACAAGGATACTTCTACATCGACGGCTCAGTGACGTTCCAGGATGACACAGGAGACGTCAGGGGCGTCAGGGTAGATTGGCCGTTTGCGGCTAGTATGCCTGCGACTGGTAGTGTCGTTGAGATCACCGGCATTAGCAGTTGCACCGTTCTCGACGGAACAATGGTAAGACTCTTCCGACCGCTGTCCTCGAACGCGGTCGTAGTGGACTCTTCTCCGTAAAAGCAATCACCTGGTATCGCCGACAGCGCTGTCGGCGATACCATAACTGGAGTGGGAGTTTCCACTAGTAAGCGGGACAATCTGTGGATCGCTGATTGTCCAGCCAAGAAGAGACAAGACTAAACGTCTAATCCAATGGGCCCCCATTCGGGGGCCCATTTTTGCGCGGTGCTCACGCGAGTGAGCGCAAAAGCTAGTCGGGCGGGCTGCCCCTGGGATTGACCCTATGCATCCACGCTGGTACCATGAGATCATACTATGTATACAATCGCCTACCACACACTTGGATGCAAGGTCTAACCAGTATGAGACAGAGAGGATCCGGGAGACGCTCGAGTCGTCCGGATTTGCAAGCGTCTCATTCAACTCCCGAGCTGATGCCTACCTCATTAACACCTGCAGCGTGACCCACGTCGCGGACAGTAAGTCCCGGGCTGCGATCCGTCGGGCGCTGAAGATAAATCCCCACGCGTATATCGTGGTTGCCGGCTGCTACGCCGAGCTCGAACCGGCTCAGATTTCCGCTATCGAGGGCGTGGACCTGGTTGTTCCACACCGTGAAGAAGGAAGCCATTGCCGAGCGGATCATCGCGCACTTCGTCGCAGTCCTTGGTGAAGAGCGGCCAATGATGAACGAATGCGCTGCTGCCTCGCCCGGGGTTCGTCCTCGGGTCCGCACCCGAGCGGTGGTGAAGGTCCAGGATGGCTGCGATCAGTTCTGCGCGTATTGTGTCGTTCCCTTCGCCCGCTCCGGCAGGACCTCACGCCCGATTGGCTCCGTCCTCGCCGAGCTGCGCTTTCTTGCTGAGTTCGGATACAGGGAAATAGTGCTCACCGGAATCAGGCTCGGCTCCTACCATTGCGACGGTGTTGATTTGCCGGGACTGGTCGTGAAGGCCGCCGAGATCGAGGGCATCGAGCGGGTCCGGCTGAGTTCGGTTGAACCGTGGGAAGTGGATGATGCGCTCCTGGATGCCGTTGGGCACCCCAAAGTATGCCGTCACCTGCACATTCCACTGCAGAGTGGCGATGACGATGTCCTGCGCCGAATGAACCGTCCCTATGACCGCGGCGCGTACCTCGATATCGTTTCCAAAGTACGTGACCGAATACCGGGGATCGGTATCACCACGGACGTGATCGTCGGGTTTCCGGGAGAGATGGACCGCGCGTTCGTGAATACCTGCGAGGTGATTGAGCGCGCTGGATTTACCAGGCTTCACGTGTTCCGCTTTTCAGCGCGCAAACGAACCGCCGCGGCAGCGATGCCGGATCACGTTGATGAAAGGTATAAAGAAAACGCGTGCTGAAACACTCATCGAATTGGGAAGAATCGCTGTGTGCGCCTTTGCGGCGTCGCAGGCAGGCGACACGCTGGAAGTTCTGGTGGAGACTGAGGCAAATACACCTGGTTATGTCACCGGCTTTGCCGACAATTATACTGAGGTAAGCTTTCCCGGCTCTCCGGCCCTTAGGGGCAAGATAGTTCGGGTTAAGGTTACCGGAGTCGATCGGGACGGCAGAGCCACAGGGCACGAGCAATGAACCAGGCATTCGCGAAAGGAGGACAGGTGGTTGGGGAATTGCATATTTTGCAAGATCGCGAACAAAGAGATTGGCTCGCTCGTCTATGAAGATGAGTCAGTTGTCGCGTTCAATGATTTGAACCCGCAGGCTCCGGTACACGTCCTGATTATCCCGAAGAAACACATCGCGCGCGTCTCGGACGTCGACAATGGTGAAGATGCGTGTTTGATGGGTCACATAATTGTCGCCGCAAACAAGATTGCAAAGGAGCGCGGCGTGGCCGAAGACGGCTATCGCATCGTTATCAACTGCAACGAGGGCGCGGGACAATCGGTCTGGCACGTGCATTTTCACCTGCTGGGCGGAAGGAAACTGGGCTGGCCACCGGGGTAAGCGGCTCGGAAGGTCTCTCGAAACCCGGTTGCCTATGGCGGGAGCCTTGGTGAAACCTTCGGACAATCCGCCGTTCATCGTATTGACAGAAGCAGTGCGCGCGGGTATAATTGTCACAGACAACCAATAGATCACGGCTAACAGTATGTGGGTATAAGCGGATTTGGCTATGTAGCTACACTTTTCAATCGAGATAGCAGCGTTGCCAATCCTCTCCCGCCACTGACACGTAAGATTTCTAGCCGAACGCTGTCGATGGAGGAGGGATTATGGTTGGCACAGGTTCAAGTAAAACCTAATGAGAGTCTGGACAGCGCTCTGAAGCGTTTCAAGAAGATGCTGCAGCAGACTGGCGTTCTCAAAGAAGCGAAAGAACACGAACATTACGAGAAGCCCAGCGATAAGAAACGCAAAGCCGAAGCTGCAAGACGGCGCAAAATGCGCAGCAAGAGTTGAGTCCAGGAGCTAACCTATGTCGCTAATCGATAGGCTTCTAGAAGACATGAAGCTGGCTCAAAAAAGCAAAGATGAGTTGAGACTTTCAACCATCAGGTTACTTCGGTCGTCGGTGAGTTACGCTCGTATCGAAAAGGGTGATGAACTCACCGACGACGAGGTTATGGATGTGACTTTCCCGCGCGGCGAAGCAGCGCAGAGAATCGATCGATGCCGCTGAGCGCGGCGGCCGCATGGATGTGGCCGACAAGGAAAAAGCGGAACTCGACATTATCAACGAGTATCTGCCCAAGCCCTTCAGCGAAGCCGAAGTCGAGGCTATCGCAAAGGAAGTTGCAGCGGAGGTTGGCGCGGTCGATATAAAGGATCGCGGCAAAGTCATGGGTCCGGTAATGCAAAGGGTGCGCGGCAGAGCCGATGGAAAACTCGCCAGCCAGGTAGTGGAGAGAATACTGCGGGGTTAGACTCGCAACACTATGAAACCACATTTGCCCCTCATCAATCGAGGCGGAAAGAAAAACCCCGAGAAGAGCGCCAGGCGCATCGATGTGGATTTGCTAAAGGCAGGGTTAGCAATCGGAACGATTGTAATCCTGTCTCTTCTGCTTTCTATACAGCATGTGCTCCCCAGCAAGGTTTCTCTGAAGGTCGGCGACATCAGCGAGGAAAGCATTTTCGCCCAGAAAGTGGCCACCTATAAAGACACCACCGGAACGCAGCTCAGGAGAGCTCAGGCAGCCGCGAGCGTGGCAAGAGTCTACGATCCTGTCCCAAGCGCCGCGGATCAGGCAATAGCCGCGCGCAATAATGTCTTCCATGCTCTGGAAGAAGTTCGCAACGCCGATGCAGCTCTCTCCATACCGGGGAGGATAACTAAGGTTAGGGAGCGGCTCAGCCCCGCTCAGGCATCGTTCATTTCAGATAAGACGTTCGCCTTTCTGCTGACCGCAAAGGCTAGCCTGCTGCGCGAGGTAGAAGATGATTCTTTGAGGATAGTCTCCTCCGCAATGAACAAGGGGATCAGGGAAGACTCTCCGGATATGGCCGCGGCTCGCAGGGCCGTGATGACCGAGGCCGCCCAACTGCTCGGCGATGCTCCGACTGCGTTGGTGGTCGGCGAGGTCGCCCAGAGCGCTATCAGGCCGAACCAGGTCTACAACGAGGCGCGGACCCAGACGAAGCAGGAGAGAGCAAGAGACGCCGTGCAGACGTCGTATGGCTCGATCAGGCCCGGCGAACTAATCATCGACCGGGGGGACAGAGTTCTTCAGGAACACATAGAAAAATTCGAAGCACTGGGGCTGCTGCATCCCAAGCTGGATTATCGCTCGGTGGTTTCTCTGACGCTGTTTGTGGTGGTTGTAGTCCTCATGGTGACGGTGTTCCTGTGGCGATATCACACGGACATCTATACGGATAATCGGGCTCTTCTGCTGCTGGCGCTCATAGTTATCGGCAGCACATTCGCGCTGAGGATCGGAGGCAGCCTGCTCGGAGTGCAGCTTAGTCCCGCGCAGGTGGGGTATCTTGGCATACTCTGGGTAGTAAGCGCCGGGATGTTCATTGCGGTCCTGGTTGACCCGCAGGTGGCGATCCTGATCACGGCGATGCTCTCGATCGTTCTGTCGATGATGCTTAACAACGAGGTCAGATACGCGGCCAGCGCGCTTCTGACTTCTTTGGTGGGCATCTACTGCGTCGCCAACATCCGCGACCGCAACGACTCCATGCGAGCGATAGGTGTGATCGGAGCAACCAGCGTAGGGCTGGTCTGGATAATTGGGGGGATCAATGATGATTCCATCACAGACATGCTGATAGGCTCCGCCTGGGCGGCGGCGATAGCGGCGGCGGCTACGTGGTTGTTCTGGATAGGAACGTGGCTCCTGGAGCGCCCGTTCGGAAGAACGACCCACATTTCGCTTCTGGAACTTGCGGATACGAACAAGCCTCTCTTGAAAAGGCTGGTTATGGAAGCGCCGGGAACCTATACGCACTCAATGGCAGTAGGACATTTAGCCGAAACCGCGGCGGAAGCGATTGGCGCGGATTCTCTGGTGGCAAGAGTCGGGTCATATTACCACGATATCGGGAAAATTCGCAGGCCGCATTTCTTCGTGGAAAATCAGCACGTGGAAAATGTCCACGACCGGATGAACCCCACTCTTTCGACGCTGGTCATAACGTCCCATATCAAGGATGGCATCGAGATCGCGAAAGAGTTCCGGCTTCCGAAAATCGTGCAGGATATGATCGCCCAGCATCACGGAACTTCCCTGGTGCAGTACTTCTACAGCCAGTTTGCAGGTGAGGAGGACCCATCAACCGTTCTGGAACAGCAGTTCCGCTACGGAGGTCCGAAGCCGCAGACTAAAGAAGCAGCTATTGTTATGCTGGCGGACTCGGCCGAGGCGGCATCCCGGTGCCTTGATAAGCCGACCCCCTCGAAGATAGAGATGCTGGTAAACCGGGTGGTCGCCGACAAACTTAGAGATGGACAGCTCGACGAGTGCGAGCTGACGTTCAGGGAAATAAGCAAGATCACGAGCTGCTTTGTGCGGGCGCTCACGGGGACAATGCACGCGAGGATCGAATATCCTGACCCGCTCAGCACCGACGGCAGAAAACTGGTTGCAAATGGAAATTCTGATTCAGAACTCGCAAAAGATTCCAGTGAGGACACGGCACCTCAGGAGCGTGGCTCAGCGCCTGCTGCGAGCTGAAGGATGCGCCGGCAACATCGAAGTAAGCATACTTCTTACCGGCGACGAGCAAATATCCCAGCTCAATAAGGAGTATCGCGATGTCGATGGTCCGACGGATGTTTTGTCGTTTTCACAATTGGAAGGCGACGACGAGATGGAGCCGGAGACTGAAGAAAACCTGCTTGGTGACGTGGTGATATCGGTGGAAACGGCGATGCGCCAGGCTGGGCAGCAGAGCAAGAGCCTGGAAGAAGAAGTAGATATGCTCTTGGTGCATGGTCTGCTTCACCTGCTGGGCTATGACCATGCCCAACCGGAAGATGAGGCGAAGATGTTCGCAAGGCAGAAGGAACTGTTAGGCTGAGAGCCGGCAGCTTC
>CAVZJH010000003.1:0-8676 GCA_963775535.1 uncultured bacterium
GACCAAGCTTCTATTGCTTCCTCGAACTCTTCGACGTATACTTCTCTCAAGGCGCGTTCCTCCTTCTGTTGGTCTCGTTAACCTCATATTAGAAAGAGGGATGCGCCTTACCTACCTCAACGTGATTTTACACACTCCATTGTACGCTACCCAGGGCGAAGAAATGATTGACAACAAAGGCAGGGCGTCGTATATTTGAAAAGCGCAACGATAAACATAATGACGAGGAAACATGTGCCAAAATCGCTGAAAGACACTGCTATCGAGCCGAGACCCGACTTCAACCAGTTCAGGAAGGCTGCTTTGCGAGAAGGCAAGCCGGACTTTGTGCCGTTCTACGAACTGTACATTAATCCTGAGGTTACTGAAGCCGCACTCGGAAAGCCTCTCGCCGATCCCGTTGCCGCGGTCGAGTTCTACTATCGCGCCGGCTACGATTTCGTTCCGTTTTGGGCGCCCTTGAACATGGTGTTGGGAAGCCTGGTAGATACATCGTGCGACTATCCCATCAAAGACCGGAAGACCTTTGATGCCTACCCGTGGCCAGATCCCGAGACATTCGATTACACTACATTTGACGCCATCGGAAGAGCGCTTCCCGACGGAATGTTAATGGTCGGCCAGATCTTCGGGGTCTTCGAGATTGCCGAGCATCTTATGGGTTATCCGGGACTATGCTATGCAATGGCTGACGACCCCGGGATGGTGGAAGCCGTCTTCGAGCATCTTTGGGTCATCTACGAGTCGATGTACACCCGAATGTCTAACTCGGCGACAGTTGGAGCCGTTGTGGTGAGCGACGATCTTGGATTCAAGACACAGACACTGGTGAGCCCCGCGTATTTGCGCAAGTACGTGCTGCCGCTCCACAAAAAGCTCGCCGCGATCATCCACGCAGCCGGAAAGCCGGCCTTGATGCATTCCTGCGGGCAATTCGAAGGCGTAATGGAGGATATCATCGAAGACGTCAAGATTGACGCCAAGCACTCCTTTGAAGACACCATAATGCCGGTGACCGAGTTCAAGAAGCGCTACGGCGGCCGGATGGGCGTCCTCGGCGGGTTCGATGTGGACAGGCTCTGTAGAAGCACCGAGCAGGAAGTAAGGGATTATACGCGAATGCTGCTCAACGTGTGCGGCTCGGATGGGGGCTACGCCCTCGGCTCGGGAAACAGCATTACAACCTACATGCCGATGGAGAATTATCTGGCAATGCTCGACGAGGCCTGGCGATTGCGCGAGTCTTGATCGGTCTAAGCTATTTGAAGAACACCATCACATATTCGTGCTTGAATATGTAGAACCCACCGGCCAGGGCTCTGTATCGCCACAGATTATTGTCCCTGCCCTTAGCCTTTTCGTTGCCCTCGATGTTCTTCACAATGATCGACTTTGTCTTGAAACCGACGTCGTTCATCGCCTGCATGCACTTGAAACCCAGCGGGTCAAGTTCCCCCGCGCCATATTTGTCGCCAATCACCAGCACCGCAAACCTGCCACTGTCCAGCGTATTGTAGGCATTCTGAGCGACCAGCCTGAAGCCACTCAAAAAGGCCTCGGTTGTCGGCATATTGGACAGGTCTTCCTTTAGCTCGCTGAACTTGATTATGTCTCCGTAAGGTGGGTGAAGAACGGCAAGCTGACAACGACCCGCGCCCATATCCGTGAGGGCGCCGGCAACCAGGGCCCTGGTCGTCTCGGTTGTGCTGTCACCCTGTATCAGTCGAATACTGTCCCCGACGACACCCTCAGGCAGCTTTTCTTTCACGTATTCGACGAGATCGCTCTTGAGTTCAACTCCAACCAGGCGTCGGTTCAGGTTCACCGCCTCAATGGCTGACGTTCCTGACCCCAGAAACCAGTCCACGACAATGTCATTCTCTTTGGTATAGCGTCTGAAGACCTGGTTGGCTATCTGTGGAATAAAATTACCGTGGTAATCGAACACGTGGCCATTGGTGTTTTGACGTGACATCATAATCCAGAGGGAGTCCGTGCGGACGTCATCATACTCTTTCCACCTGGTAAGATCGATGTCGTTGTAGCTGGGCATGCGTTTGCACTTTTTCTCTTCCATACATAGATTCTACCAAGCAGGGAATCTAAATGCAATCTCGATTGTCTTGGCGGTCGCTTGTCAGATTTGGGAAAATGTGGGGTTTTGCCCGATTGCAGCAAGCCGGCAGCTATGGCGCAGGGGCCGGATTTGGGTAAAGATACCACGACCGATATTGGAAACGAATTTCAGGCGTCTTTTTGTCTATGGTGACCTTGGAGGGTTTTGTGAAGAGCAATTACACGCTGTTGAGCAGGCGCCGCATGAGGGCGCTGCGCGCGGTTGGGATATGTTTTCTTGTCTTCCTCTCGCATGCGAACTCGTCCGGAGCGTCGGCATCTTCCAGCGTCTTCTACAACAAACTCTATATCTCGGGGGTCTCGATCAACGTCGTCACCGTAGATTTGAACGATTCGAGCGTCAGGATTACCCTGCGATCTCCAGGCGAGGAATCGGCACGTGCGAGTCATTCCGATCCATAATGCGCAGAACCAGACCTGCCGCAGCCATAGATGGAACGTTCTTTGATACCAGGACTCTGAAACCTATCGGGGACATAGTGGTAGACGGCCAACTTATCCACAGGGGCTATCTCGGCACCGCCATCACAATAAGCAGCAGCAACACAGTCACATTTTTACCGTCCAGGCTTCCTAAACTCTATAGTTGGAGCGACTATCCCAATGTGCTGGTCGCAGGTCCGAGTCTATTGCTGCGGGGCAAGACCATAGTTGAGCCGAGAGCGGAAGGATTCAGAAGCTGCGTCCATTACCGCAGGAAGATCAGATCTGCGGTAGGACTTACAAGCGACAATAAACTAGTCTTCGTTACAACAAGAAAGCCCATCTACCTTGGGAAGCTGGCCAAGATCATGAAGAGTCTTAAGTGTGTCGATGCCGCGACGCTGGACGGCGGCAGTTCAACCGGTCTTTACTACAAGGGCAAGCTGATTGCAAACCCCGGGCGCGGCATGACGAACTGTCTGCTCGTGTATGACTCGGTGGATTCTTTCGAGCTGCATCGAGCAGGTTTGTTTCCGAGCAACCTGTATACAAAAGTTCAATCAAGCGAGCATACGGAATGCTCGCACCAGCAATCCACTCCCCAATTGTGATACGCGAATTCATGAAACGGCGTCCCATGTTCCGTGATGTCGTGCTTTCTCTCACCGCCGACATTGTAAGTGCTGGGTGTGCCAAAAACATCCATTCCCTGCATAAAGAATGAGCGCAATATGGCGTTAAATTCGCTATCTTTTACCTTGACACGGAGTGGCTCTAGCAGATAGAATTAGGGCCAGTAATGCATCCACACGTATAGGTTTGGGCGAAAGAAGTTGCACACTGAGAAGTCGTTCGGCACGCTCTTTTTGAGCATGAACACGGGGTATGCCCTGCGGCGATTCACTGTGATGCCGACCACCACATGTAGGTAGTCGGGAGCGTAATGATCCAGTCTGTCTAAATATGCTTTTAAGTGATTTTGACTATCCATTGCCAGAAGAGCTGATTGCTCAAGAGCCTCTCGCAGAGCGCGACAGGTCCAGGCTGCTCGTATTAGACCGGGCAAACGCAACAATAGAACATCGCAGTTTTTATCAGATTCTGGACTACTTAAGAGACGATGACCTGATTGTCTTCAACAACACCAGGGTAATCGCGGCCAGGCTTAATGGCCATAAGGAAACAGGCGGCAAGGTCGAAGCGCTTCTGGTCGGGCATATATCGCCCGGGGTTTGGGAAGCGATCGTGAAACCTGGCAGACGGGTAGGTGTGGGAACCGGGCTGGTGTTCGACGACGGACTGACGGCTAAGGTAGTTGAAAGGACCGATATCGGTGGGCGAATTCTGCAATTCGATGCAGAGCTCGACCCCGACGCTCTCATAGAATCCGTGGGACAGGTTCCGCTGCCACCGTACATTCACAGGCGGCTGGAAGACCCCGAGCGCTATCAGACGGTCTACGCTGCAACGAAGGGTTCCGTCGCCGCACCGACAGCGGGACTGCACTTTACACCGGCTTTGCTGGAACAGATCAAGGGGCGTGGTATCCGAACAGTATTCATAACACTTCACGTGGGCATTGCCACCTTTCGGCCTGTTCGGACGGACGATGTGGACAATCATGAAATGCACACGGAACATTTCGAGATTAATGAGGAATCGGCTGACGCGATCAATTCAGCAACCGGGCGCATTGTCTGCGTAGGAACAACAACAGCGCGGGCACTCGAAAGCGCTGCGACGGCACATCGAAAGATTGCGCCGATGCGCGCGAAGACCGACCTTTTTATCAGATCGCCTTACCGGTTCAAGATAGTGGAAGCTTTGATTACAAACTTCCACATTCCCAAATCGACTCTACTTATACTCGTTAGCGCACTTGCGGGCAAGGAACTCATCCGCAGCGCATACGAGGAAGCAATTAAAAGGCAATACAGGTTTTTGAGTTTTGGCGACGCTATGTTTATCTGCTGAGGGAGACGAAATGGCACACTACGATTTCAAGCTAGGCGAATGGTTCAAACAAGTAAGCAAGAAAGAAGAGGAGCTAAAGGCAAAGAAGGAAACTGGCTCCCTGCCACCTCAGACAGAGGCGCAGCGCATTACTGCGACTGAACGCAAAGCAGAGGTTGTAGAAGTCGGTGCGCCAGCCGTCGAGGCGCCTGCATCTGCAATGTCAGCCGCGGAGACACGAGAAGTATTCGCTGATATCGCTGTTTTGGAACGGCGAGAACCCAGCACCGGCACGCCCCGCGCAATCGGCAACAGGCCCGACAAGCCGTCTACGCTCTTTGATGACTCAGAAATCCCGCCGGTAGAAGACTTCCTGTCTTTTCTCGACCGTTCACCCAGAAATGAACCAAGTCTCAGTGAGCAGATGCCTCCGGTTCGTGAGGAACCGGCAGAACGAAAGCTTGAGCATTTATCCGAGGGAACGGGCAGCCCGAGACCTGTCGTTTACGAACCAACGCCCGATGCACCGCCGGTTTCCGATCGGGCAGTTGAGCCGATATTACGTATAACAGATCGCTTCGAGTGCTGCTAATGAGTTGGAGCACGATAGAGTGCCTGTTATTCCATCGTTACCTCGTGCGACATCAGCCCGGTCCCGAGCGCGTCAGTTCAGGAGCAGTGGGATCGAATGCCGCATCACCTGCAGACGCTGTTCAGCGTGGCCGGGGAAGAAGTGGCCCAGGGTTCGTATAAAGCATTCAAGGAATCTCGAGGAGACCTCATCCAGCGGCTTTTGGACCCACAGATCACGCTGGAAGAAGCAGCCAGGATTCTCAACGTCTGCCCAACGACCGTGAGACGATACACCAACCGCGGCATTCTAAAGCACTACCGGACCGCGGGTAATCAGCGCAGGTTCAGACTCTCGGATGTGCTTGTATTTGTGGAGAGTAAGCCACCTGGAGAAAACGTATCCCAGGAGCCAACTGAGTAATAGGCAGCTAATGGGTCACAGGCAATGGACGCTATCAGGCATCTGTTGCCTGTAACCAGTTCTATGCTGCTTCTTTGCCGATCATTATGCGCATTGGAATATTCACGGAAAGCTACGAGCCGATTGTCAATGGGGTCTCTGTGTGTGTGACAACACTCCGTGACGAACTCGAAACCCGCGGACATGAGGTCTTTGTGTTCGCTCCTGATTTCAAAGGCTTCCAGGACCACAACTCAAGCGTGATCAGGTTTCCGTCGGTCCGCACATTTCTAATGCGCGACTATCCTCTCCCCATTCCGTTTGCTGCGACGGTCGAGAAAACGTTCGCCTCGCTCCAATTGGACCTGGTTCATACGCAAACCCCGTTTGTCCTGGGCCTGTTGGGCGCAAAATGGGCAAGAAGATATGGATTGCCGCTGGTATCAACTAACCATACATTGTATACCGAGTACGCACACTATGCCCCTATACGCCCCAAAGCCCTGACTAAAGCGCTTCTTGTCGGTCTGATGAAGCGCTATTACTCCGGGTGCGACGTGGTAGTCGTTCCATCCGGACCCGTGATGAAAATACTGCGTAGTTACGGCGTAACAGCCCGAATCGAGGTAATAAAAACCGGAGTTGTCGGCATCACGCAGACCAATCCTCTTGAGCGCCGCCTCGTCAGGCAAAAATATGGGGTCGGCGATGGCGACTTTCTGCTCCTGTATGTGGGACGTATCGCCCGTGAAAAAAACCTTACCATGCTTCTCAAGGCATTCAAAATAGTTGTCTCGTGTCACAGCAATGCCCGCCTGCTGTTGATCGGCGGTGGTCCGGCGCTGGCGGAAACGGAGCGCCTCGCTTCCCAACTCGGCCTTTCAAACAACCTGCGCTTTCTCGGAATGATGCCGCGCTCTGAAATAGCGCCGGTCTATCTGGCTGCGGATACGTTCGTCTTTCCGAGCGTGACGGAAACACAGGGAATTGCGATATGCGAAGCTTTGAGCGCTGGATTGCCGACCGTCGCGGTCAATGCGGGGGGAATACCCGAAAACATACAGCCCGGCATCGACGGATTCCTGACCGACGATAACCCTAACGATTTCGCCGACCGCATATTGTTTCTGATGGATAACGAACTTGAGCTCAAGGAAATGGGCGGCCATGCCAGGACTAACGCTCCGCAGTTTTCCATAGAAAGAATGGTGGGTGATTTCGAGAACCTGTACCGGTCCCTAACAGGCTCCGAGAAGAATATCAAGGTCTGATTAAGCCTGTCCCTTGGATTGGTTCTACCAACATTGCCACACTCAACCGGTTCAGTTCACAGTATCGAATGCTGCCCAATGTTTTGTTACACTTTAGCTCAGCATCCTCTTGACAAGCAGCCTCCGTTAATGCCATAATAACAATCGGAACCGCTTGCAATCATACAAACCCATGCTTATACATTGCGAGGCCGAACAGTCTTGAACCCAGGCATAAGCGGTGCTGCATGGACGGCTGCCGCGGGACAAGGCGCCGCATTCATGCACATTTGAAGCTATGCTGCCAGACTATAGGCCGAACGTGGACAAGACGCCTGGCGCGCACCGTCTCTCGGACAACGCGTAGATTTGCACCCTTGAGCGGGCTGGCACTTGAGTTTTTCGATGTGCAGGTCCTCCCCTCTTGGATTTGCACTAGGGCAGGATAATTCCCTCGTCCTGCCCTCCCCCCATTTCACACGCGTTTGAGACAAATGCGCCTCATTCGCGCGCCAATCTCGGCTTTAGTATACATCCGTCTGAGTGCGCTTGACACGATGACAACCTCACAAGACCTCATCGTGCACCATCTGGTCGTTTCCTCCATGCCATTGACAGCGTGGTTACAGCTCCCGTGGGACGGGCTAATGGCGCCGGATATGGTATCGAGCTCACTGAATAGCGTCTGGGCTGCCCTATCATAGCGGTAGACATTGACCACCTCAGTCAGATCGGCGCGCAGCTTCTCAAGGTAGTCAGGCCATATCGCCAGTGCTTTGTAGAATGGGGGGAGTTCGCCGGGAAAGAAATCGCTCCAGGCGTCGGGATTGCGCAGCGTGACCTGGTTGTCAGCGAACTGGATCGCTCCGGCAAACGCCGCATCCGTCAGGCTTCGCTCGCACGTCCTCCGAGGCGCCATTGTCTCTCCGAACGCTCCGTCAGCCCACCTTCGGGCAATTGCGCACAACACGGCAAAAACAGGCTCCAGGTTATAGAAGCTCTCGACGATGTAGCGGATCTGCCGGATGTCCTCCCGGCTAAAGCTCTGCGCGGTCAGCCAAGCCAGATGGTCGGGAAAACACAAAGTGGCCTGCACTATTTCAGATGCCCGACGTCTGAGTTCATCAGCCGCCGAACGGATCAGGCAAGAATCGAATACAGGTTCTACGGACACCCAAAACGCTTCAAAACAGCCTTGCAACTGAGCCAGTTTATTGAAAAGCTCACTTTCGACGTTGCTCCCGATTCTTCGGTATGCAATATCTAGCGCTGCTGTTCGCGAATCCGCATATCCGCCAGCAAACGACGAGGTTCGGCGCGTGGTCATTGATACGGTCCCTCCGATATGACTACTGCCGGACACCACCCTCGTCGCAGCCTAACTTTTCATGGCCCTGCTTGTTATCTGTCCTCGCATCAACCTTTCGCCGCTCGTCATGCTATCGCCCAAGCAGCCAGCCTATTATTTGCCATTGACCGCCAAATTCAAACCTCGCCGGCGAAAGGTTGGGGATCATATCAACACGAGCAATGCAGGCCCATCGCTGCGATACGGCGGCCCCCGAATTGCCTGACGTCAGAACCCGCAAGTGTTGCCGTACAATCATGAGTGTACCCGGCCCTCGGGAAGATAAGGTTCGTGAGGACCTGGGTATCGTGCCAAAAATCCAAGTGGAGATATGCCAAGAACGAAGTGCTCTGGCAGTTTGCAGATGCCGCGGACAATTGTCTCAGCGTCGCTGCGCTCTAGCGAGCATCTATACCTATCGAACAAGATCCGAGGTACATGCTTGCCGCCTAGATGAGCATATTCTCCATAAAAGCTGATCCGTCTTCCCCCGGAAGTGATCGAGCCCGCTGCGGTGAACGAGACCACTATCGCAACCGAAACCCGCGCCAGTATCGTGACCACCTGTGGATTCCAGACAGCTCATCTTTTGC
>CAVZJH010000004.1:0-36019 GCA_963775535.1 uncultured bacterium
CGAAGTTAAGAGAGCGTTCAGTTATGCGGGACAGATCAGCCGTTTGCCCTGAGTGACCGCGTGAAAACGACGGCGTCAAATCCAGTCATTCCGAGCGAAGCCGAGGAATCTACTTTGAATCGGACGTCTTAAAAAGCAGATTTCTCACTGCTTTCGAAACGACAGTATTGGTAGGTCATTTTGAAAGACCATTGGGCAGGTTTCACGCTCAAAATGAGCTATAATATCCTAAGAATGCACTAACGCGAAGCGAGCAGGGCGCGCGGGGGCAAAGCCCCTGAAGAGAGAGTTCAGTTTTGCGGGGGTCACGTCATGCTGAACTTGATTCAGCACCTATCCAATGCGGCCTGGACACTGAATCAAGTTTAGGGTGACGTTGATTGAGGCTATTTGTTCCCGCATAACTGAACACACTACCTGATACGGCGAGTTTGACACGCCTTAGAAGCCGCCACTTTTGCCGGGATGGAGCTGTTTATGATAGTCAACCACATAAAGAACGCGCCTCTTTCTTACCGGGGTAAACTCTACCGAGATCGACGGGCGCTTCATTACCTCGAGAACCAGGATTTGAATAACATCGGGCCAGGCCGCTACGATGTTCCCGGCGGCACGGGTTATGTCACCGTGTCGGACTACCAAACGTGTCCACCGACTCAGAAGCGCTGGGAAGTGCATCGAAAGTTCATAGATGTTCAGTTCATAGCAAGCGGACTGAGCGTGTGGGTTATGCGCTCCTCGACCGGCTTAAGTGCGTGGAGGATTACAGCGAGTCAAAGGACATTGCGTGGTACAAGGGCCAGGGCGACTTCTTCCTCGCGGTTCCGGGCACGTTCTTCATTCTCTATCCACACGACGCGCACATGCCCGGCCTCCTCGTAACCGAGCGTGAGCTTGTGCGAAAGGTGGTTGTGAAGGCGCCGGTGTAAGGATCATCGCCTCATCTCCAATGACCTCTTCAAGAGCCCAAACCCTCGAAAATGATATAATATTCTGCCATGAAAATGAGGTAATCATCGTCGGCGGCGGGCTCGCAGGGTGCGAGGCGGCTGTTCAGATATCAAAGCGAAACCTGCGAGTCAGGCTCTACGAGATGCGGCCCGTCGCGATGACCCCCGCGCACCGCACCGGCAACCTGGCAGAGCTCGTGTGCTCCAGCTCGCTCAAGTCGAACTCGCCCGGGACCGCGCATGGCTCTTGAAGCACGAAATGCGGGCGATGGGCTCGATGATCCTGGAGTGTGCCGCCTAGACTGCCGTGCCCGGTGGGGATGCGCTGTGCGTGGACAGGGAGGCGTTTGGCGAACTCGTCACGGCGACAATCGAAGCGGACGGGAATATCACGATAATCCGCGAGGAGATCACTCGATTCGCCGTCGACCGGCCCTGCATCATCGCGACCGGGCCTCTCACCTCACCAGCGCTCACCGAGAGCATCCTGGAGCTTACCGGGGCTCAGGGCCTGCATTTTTTCGATGCGATCGCGCCTTCGGTGGATGTCGAAACCGTCGACCAGGACAGAGTCTTCCGGCAGTCGCGCTACGACAAGGGCGAGGCGGCATACCTCAACTGCCCGATGAGCAGGGAGGAATATGAGGCATTCATCGACGCGCTGCTCGAAGGATCGCGCACCTGCACCTGGAGGAAGAAAAGGACGCTCGGTATTTCGAGGGAGTGCATGCCGGTGGAAGTCATCGCCCGCCGCGGCAGGGAGACTCTCGCGTTCGGAACGATGAAGCTGACGGACTCACCGACCCCAGGACGGGCCGCCGGCCTTATGCCGTGGTCCAACTCAGGCAGGAGAACGCCGAGGGCAGCGTGTATGGGCTGGTCGGCTTCCAGACCCAGCTCAGGCAGTCGGAGCAGGACCGTGTCTTCCGAATGATCCCCGGGCTCGAGCGCGCCGAGTTCGTCAAATACGGCGCGGTGCACCGGAACACCTACATCGATTCGCCGAACGTCATCACCGCCGCGCTGCACGCGAAAACGGACATGGGCCCTGTTTTTCGCGGGGCAGTTAGTGGGTGTAGAAGGTTACATGGAGTCCGCTGCCTCGGGAATGATCGCAGGCATCAACGCCGCCAGGGTTGCGCTCGAGCAGGACCCCGTGGTTCCACCCCGGGAAACGATTATCGGCGGCCTGCTGGATTACATCGCGACCTGCCCGGTCAAGGACTTCCAGCCAATGAACTCCAACTTCGGCCTCCTCCCGCCGGTAGAGGGCAAGTATCCGAAGAAAGTTCGCAGCGAAAAAAAGATAGAGCACGCGCGCGAAGCGATGAATGAGTTCGCGGGGAAACTGCTTCCCGGCGATTCGGAAATCACCTCTGTTCGGGCAGATTTGCAATCTGGCCCGTAAAGGGCAATCCGGCATCCGTGATGCCGAGCCTATGGAAACACACTATCGGTGCAAGCAGCGCGGATGCAAAACCGGCCCAACATCCTTACTGCCGTTGATACCGGAAAGAGTAGCAAATGAGCGAAAACAGCAAGACAACCAACTATGCGCTCCGGCGTGATTCGCAAGTACACAGCGATGTCCCAACAGGCGCCCTGACCCGCCACGAGTGGACCAGCCGCATATATCCGGACACGGTGCGGGACTACTGGGTGTATGTCCCGGCGCAGTACGACCCGGCGGAGCCCGCGTGCGTAATGGTGTTCCAGGATGGTTGGACCTACGCCGATCCCGACGGCAGCGTGCGCGCGACGGTGGTGTTCGACAACCTGATTCATAAACACGAAATGCCCGTAACGGTCGGCGTGTTGATCAACCCCGGCCGCGAGTCGGATGAATTCGCAAACGACCCCCGCGATCACTTCAGCAAATACGAGTTCAGCCAGCGCGCCCTCGAATACGACACCGTGGATGACACCTACGCCCGGTTCCTTTTGGAGGAGATTCTGCCCGAGATCGAAAAGGACTACAACCTGCAGCGGGATGCCGCCGGCCGGGCCATCTGCGGCTGCAGTTCCGGCGGGATCTGCGCGTGGGTCGCGGCGTGGGAGCGGCCGGATGCGTTCAGCAAGGTTTTGAGTCACGTCGGGAGTTTTACGAACATCCGCGGCGGGCACGTCTGCCCGTATCTTATCCGCAGAGCCGAGCCAAAACCGATTCGGGTGTTCCTGCAGAGCGGCGCCAACGATATGAACTGCGTGTGGGGAGACTGGGCGCTCGCAAACCAGGAAATGGCCTCGGCGCTGCGGTTCAAGGCTTACGAATACGTCTTCGAGTTCGGTGACGGCGGCCACGACCTCCTGCACGGCGGTTCGATCTTTCCGGAGTCGCTGAATCGCTGTGGAATGAATAGCAGTTTGTTCGATTGAATAGGGAGCTAACTCATGAAGAACAGGTGGGCTAATTACGCGATATCAATCATTGGGGTGTTTGCTATTCTGCGAGTGTTATCGTGTGCGTTTTCTCCGTGGCTCTTCCCGCATACAACCGAACTGCAAACCCTGCGTGACGACGTTTCACGCATTAAGCGAGCTTCAAGCAGAAATGTTGGCACCATAACCATTCTCTTGGGCGGAGGCCAGGGACTTACTCTCCGGAGGCCAAAAGACGGGCAATCCATTGACCTTATGTTCAATAGTCTACAGCGGATCACAGTATCTGATCGGGGAAGCGATTCGCAGAATGGCGATATAATAGTTGTCGGAGTGAATCCACCCGATGCTCATGAGATAAGAATACACGGTCACTTTGACCCGGACAATGCGCCTGTCGTGTCAGACCGGTTGCGCTCAGATGACTTGGGGAAGGTGGTATATGCCGTGTTTCGGAGTAAGGGCATAGTGCCGAGGAAAGGTAACCTGAGTCGGTAGTCGGGCACGCATTAGCAATACTAACGCAGCACCCCGAGCTCAGTCGAAAGGCGCGGTCGAACATGGCTGAAGCCTTCGTGAATATTTACCCGCGTGCTTCGACAAGCTCAGCATGCTGCGTTTTTACCGTCATTGCATTACTTATAGCCCATCCGATGGCCTAGCGTCTCCCCACGCAGGGCTCTTCTAGCGGGTTTCCTAACCCGCAGGGCGTTCCGGAAAGGTAATCGAGCGCAGCGGCGGCAGACGTGAAGATATAAGTGAAGGCAAATGCAGATAATGGATAAAGAGCCTGTACGTGTTTATTCCTCTATGCACGTATCCTTTTTGCTTTGCGACGCACCATTATCTTTGAGGGCAATTATTGGGTTATGGCAATGAAGGATCGGCAGAACAAGCGCGGCGTGGGACCCGATGCGGAACTGGTGGCGGCAACCCTGGAAGGAAGCAGGTCGAGTTTCGATAGGCTCGTCGAGAGATATCGCGACCAGGTATTCAGGCTGGCTTATTTAAGGGTTCGAAATGCGCAGGAGGCGGAGGATGTGGCCCAGGATGCATTCGTCGCTGCCTATCAGTCGCTGGGTCAGCTTAGGGAGCGGGATCACTTCGCCGCCTGGTTGCGGCGGATAACTGAAAACCGGTGCAATATGCGCCTGCGCAGCAATCAGCCGCGCATCGTCCCACTGGATGACGACGTGCGGCAAGCCGAGGCCCCGGGCCAGTCTCTGGAGCAGCGGTTGGTTCGCGCGGAGATCATGCGGGCGCTCGACAGATTGTCCGAGACCAACCGCCTTGCCGCGATCCTGTTCTTCGTGGATGGTTTCTCCCAAATGGGATATCGCGGAGTTTCTGGATATTCCCCTGACTACCGTCAAACGCCGTATCAACCTTGCCAGAACTCAGCTCAGAAGGGAGATTCTAGATATGATGAAAGAAAGCCTTGGACTAGAGAAGCCGACCCCAGATTTCGGAGACAAGGTTTCGGTCAAGATCGATATCATCCGGTGGTACCGCCGGTTCAGTGAGTACATCGATGTCGGGCAGAATATAGTGAGCACGCTCGCGCATCTGGCTGAAGAGGACTACCACGAGACGATCCGCAGCGAGACTCGGGCGATCCAGGAAGCCGTCCAAAGCGGAAAGACCATGTCCGATGCGATGATGGAGCACGCGCCTACGCTCGGAATTCCAATGGCCATAGGCATGGTGCGAGCTGGGGAAACCGGTGGAGTTCTGGATCACTCAGCACACATCGTCGTTTCCTGGCTGGAAATGGAGGAAACGAGGGCGAGAGTGGACGCCGCTTATTGGCTCAGAACGCTCTCATTCATGCTCAGAGCCGGAGTTGGGCTCTTGGCGGCGGTGCAGACAATGAAGTCGGTCCCTGTTTCGGAGTCGCTCGCAGAGTTGCCGGACAGGTTGATAGAGGAGATATATAACGGCGGCTTGGCGGATGGTTTTGCGGCTTACCCGGCTTTTGGTGACAGCGCCGTAGCCCTTATCAGGGCCGGGGAAAGCTCCGGGACGCTTGAGTCTGCAATGGATCTGGCCGCCGCAGAGACGATACAAAGCGCTTATGAGCAGGTCACACTAGCATCGACGCCTATCGGCCAGGCAAGCCCGGGGCTTCTGGATAGCCTGCGGCTGCAGACATCAGCCCCATCTCCTGAAAAGCGTTTGGGAGCGCTTAAGGCGCTCGAGCATTTGACCACCGGCTCTTCCCTGGAGGGAGATATAGAGATCTTCATCGCGGCACTCGCTGACTCCGATACCCGTCTTCGAGAGTTCGCGGCACAGACCTTGGAGCGTCATCCGTCTCACAGGGCCATCCCTGCGCTCATTGTGGCTGTTAGTGATGCGGTCGCGGCCGTCAGGGAACACGCCCTACTCGCCCTCCGGTCAGCCGATGCCGACGCCGCATTGAAAAAGGTGAGCTCCACGGGGTGGGATGACTCTCCCGATGTGCGGCGGGCAGAGGTAAGCGTGCTGGCAGATCGGGAGACCCCACAGACCATCTCTTTACTTATATACGCGCTCGACGACCCGGAGCTGTTGGTCGCTCGCCCGGCATCTCAGGCCCTGTTGGGGATGGGCCAGGAAGCGTTCGGCCCGCTGCTGGAATCTATCCAATCCGGATTGCCAAACATAGGACATATTAAATGGAACACTCTGTATCAGATGGATGCGGGAATTGCGAGACAGGTGGTGCTCCGCGCGCTTTCTTTTGCCGGCTTGGACCCCACCGTGCGAGCGATACTTCTCCACAAGTTAGCCGTAGTTGCTACCACAGATGACGCTCCTTTGCTCATTCAAGCCCTTTCAGAAAACCCTTTCGGGCTGCAACAGGAGGTATTCAGAGCGGTGGGTCGGCTGCATCTTCTCGAGGCCGTGCCAAAATTGATCTCCTGGCTGGACCATCCGGAGCCGTGGCTTTGGTGGTCGGTCGCTGATGCACTTGCCAACATCGGTAACGCGTCTTGCGCATCGGCTCTCGCTGTCAGGCTCGAGGCAATACTGGACGGAACGCAAGAGGCTAACCTCAGCACGCAAAACAACGCAGTCGCCGCCAAACTCGCCTTCACCATTAGCGAGCTGGGGGCGCGGGAATACGCCGGGCTGGTCCTGAAGACCGTTTTTAGACGCAGAGCTGATCCGGAATACCTGGCTCCTATCGCTACGGCCGTTGAGACAAAACGGATGGCAAAGCTTCTTGCCGGAAAGGACGATGATCTGGCCGCCGTGGCTGCGCGGTTCTTTATCGCCCTGGCCGAACGGGGAGAAGAGGGCCGGAGCCTCATCAGGGAGGCCGGGGCGATGAAATCCATCGAACGCGCAGCGAAGTCGGATCGTCCGGGCGTTCGTAACGCAGCCGCCAGCGCAATGCGCAAGTTTTCTGAGTTGGGTGGGTAGGAATCTGCGGTGATCTTGCGGCGGCGAAGCGAATGTTGACAACGATGCATTTTCGGCTGCTTCGCTCCGCAATCCGAAGCGACGACAAATGATTAGCCGCGTGCTTCGACAAGCTAAGCATGCTGCGTTTTTACCGTCGTTGCATTACTTATGGCCCATCCGATGGCCCGGCTTCTCCCCACGCAGGGTTGGAAGCAGGAGCAGAACAAATCGCGCCTGGGCGCGGCACGCTTCGCGTGAAAACGACGTCATCAAACCCAGTCGTTCCGAGCGAAGTCGGAATCTGCTTTGAATCGGACTTCTCAAAAAGCGGATTTCTCACTACGTTCGAAATGACATTATCGGTAGGTCATTTTGAAAGACCATTTGGCAGGGTTCACGCTCAAAATGAGCTATTTTTCCTATAACAGTACCTAACGCAGCGTCCCGCATCTTTACTATATCTGCCGTATGCGGCCGAAACCCGCGACGCACGCCGCCTTCCCTACTTCCCTATACAGAACTCGGAGAATATGCGTTCGATGAGGTCTTCGGTGGCCGTTTCGCCGGTGATCAGACCGAGGGAGGCGCGTGCCGCCGCGAGGTCTACGCTCAGGAGGTCGATTGGTTCGTGGTGCCTTATGGTGGCGAGCGCTTGAGCCAGGCTTTCCCGCGCGGATTCAAGGGCGCATTTGTGCCGGATGTTGCTGACTACCGCGCTTTCCCCGCCGACGCCCGAGGATGCCGCAAGCGCGAATATTTCGCTTTCGAGCGCGTCGATTCCAAGCCCCGAGGGCGCGCTGGTCACGACAATCGGCCCGGCGTGTCCCGTCGCCCCTCGATGGCGCTCGATCGCAATGTCACGGTCGTCTTCGGGGACGAGATCGATCTTATTGAGGACCGCGATGGCCGGTTTGTCACCGATCTGCGCAAACGCTTCCGCGTCGGCTTCCTGCGCTGCCTCCGACGCATCCAGAACAAGTAAAACAAGGTCCGCGGACGCGAGCGAGAGCTGAGCGCGCTCCACACCGATCCGCTCCACGGGGTCCTCGGTCGCCCTCAGCCCCGCGGTATCCACAGCCACAATCGGAATGCCCTCAATCTCCAGGGACTCCTCTATCACGTCCCTCGTAGTGCCGGGAATTGGGGTGACGATGGCGCGCGCGTGGCGCAGCAGAGCGTTCAGGAGGCTGGATTTGCCCACGTTCACCCTGCCGGCAATAACCAGCCGCAGGCCCTCGCGGTATATGCGGCCCCTCCGGAAAGAGGAGAGCATCCCGTCTATTGCCGCCCGCGCGCCGCCGATCTCGGCCTCGACCCACTGAGGGTCCGGTTCGTCCACATCGTCCGGGAAGTCTATCGCAGCCTCCACCGCGGCGATCACACCGAGGATGCGGTCGTTCACATTTCGAACGCTGTGAGAAAGGTCACCACTGAGCTGGTCGAGCGCGACTTTCCTCGCCTGGTCCGTTCGAGCGCGAATGAGGTCGTTTACCGCTTCGGCCTGGGCAAGGTCGATCTTGCCGCCGAGAAATGCTCGCCTGGTAAACTCGCCCGGCTCAGCAAGCCGCGCGCCCGCCGCCAGCGCCGCGCCCAGTGCCGACTTGAGAACGGCGATGCCGCCGTGGCAGGATATCTCGACAACGTCTTCCCCGGTGTAGCTGGCAGGCGAGCGGAAGAGCGTGGCGACTACGTCATCTATGATCTCCCCCGAAGCGGGATGGTGAAGTTTGCCGTGGTGAGCGGTGTGCGAGGGTGCGTTTTGGAGGTCGGGCCTGAACAGGCGCGAGGCAACGCCCAGCGCCTGTGGGCCACTGATTCTTATGACACCGATCCCCGCAGCCCCGACCGGCGTCGCAATAGCGGCGATTGTGTCCTGGTTTTCCATCAGCTTACGGTTAACCCGATATTACTTCTTGGGTGAAATCACGACGTGACGATTGTCGCCTTCGCCCTCGCTGTAGGTGTATACTTCCGGGTCATCAGCAAGCGCGCAGTGGACAATCCTTCGGTCTCGCGCAGGCTGCGGCTCAAGGACAGCTTCCTTGCCCTCTCGCTTGACGGCCTCGGCATACTCGTGGGCCTTGCGCTCAAGGATTTCCTGATAGCGCGCACGATAGCCCTCGGCGTCGAGGATGACCCGCCTTCTGTCGGGCGCGGCCTTGTTGCCGATGATGCCCATGAGGGTACTGCAGCGCATCCAGCGTCTGGCCCTGCTTCCCAATGAGGACCGCAACATCCGAGCCGACGAACTCTATCGAAACTTCTTCTTCACTCACCGACCTCAAGACCGGCTTCGCGTCCATGTCCATGGCCCCGACAATCTCGTCAAGCACCCGCATCAGAGCATCCACAAATGCATCACCCTCGCCCACGGGTGCAGCCACAACGGCCGGAGCTTCTTTCGTCCTGGCGACTTTCGCTGGCGGGGCCGGTTTCTGGGCCACTTCTTCGGGTTCTTCTTCGGGCTCTTCTTCGGATTCCACTTCGATAATCTGCCGCTCGATAGCAGGTGCGCTTGGCGCACTGGGCACGTAGTCTTCTTTCACCCATGCCTTTACCTTCGCGGGTATTCCGCCGAGCCCAAGAAAGCCCTTGCTCCCTTCTTCCTCGACCTCGTATTCCACAGCGTCGGTGCCGACCCCCAACTCCTGTGCAGCCAACTGGACGGCTTCTTCCAGCGTTCTGCCGTTCGTTTCAACTGTTCGCATTTGCCACGCGCCTCCTCTGAAAATAGCGGTCTTTGCTATTTTCGTTCCCTTCGCGGTGAAGCCGACAGCGTTCTTCCGCAGGAAGAATGCGAGAGGTTTCATCCGCTATTCCCTATAAAAGGCAGCCGCACTTCCGTGCAGCCGCCAGCATTCGTAAAGTTCTATCTCCGGCGTCGTCTGACGCGGGTGCTGCCCGAGTCCGAGGGATTGGGCGCCGGCGCTTCGGCAATCACGGCCTCGCCGCCATCCTGACCCGGCCTGCGCAATATGAGATATTGTTGTGCAGTCTGCAGAATGTTAAACACCAGCCAGTAGAGCAGGAACGCCGATGGGAAGCTGGCGAACAGGAACGCAAACATCACCGGCATCATAATCGACATCATCTTCTGCTGCTCAGCCTGCGATGGATCCACCGCCGACATCTTGGTGCTGATATACATGCTCACGACATATAACAGGACCAAAATCAGGTCCGGCTCCGACATATTCCGCGCCGTAAGCCACACCATGTCCCCCCTCATCGGATTGTGGAACCCATGCAGATGCGAGAGTCCGCTTCCGATCCACAGGAACGTGCCCTTCGCGAACTGGAACTGGTAGCTCCTGATCGTGTAGTAGAGCCCCATCAGAATCGGCATCTGAACCAGAAGAGGCAGGCAGCTCGCGAACGGGTTAATGTTATGCTCCTTGTAGAGCTCCATCGTCTTCTCGCCGATAGCCTTCTGGTCGCCTTTGTACCTCTCCTGGACCTGCTTTATGAGCGGCGCGATTTTCTGCATCTCCTTCATCGATTGGAACTGCTTCTTGGTGAGAGGAGTTATCAGCAGCTTCACGATGACGGTAATGATTACGATGGCGAACCAATAGCTGAAGGCCGGCACGCGGCCGGTAAGAGCCACGAAGAAGTCCAAGATCTTATACTGGATAGTGCGCGAGTTGATGGTGTTCAGGGCATCTGAGACCTGTGTCATTAGCGCCTTGCCGTCCGCGACGGTGCCCTGAACCTGATGAATTTCAGTAGGTTCCAAATCCTCGAATGCGTCAGCGGGCTTGTCGTAATCGCCCTCGAGCGTGGTGAGAGCCGTGTATGCTGAATACAGGTAGCCGGATTTCTCCTTAGTACTGCGGACGGCATCCGCCATCTTCACGCTGACATCCGCTTCCTTGTAAAGCGCAAGCGCACCCTGCGGTGTCTGGGGATACTTCCTGGCAACCGAGGTATAATCATCAAGCGCCTTCTTGTAAGCGTCCTGTCGGTCCGTCGAAGTCTTGGCAGTTAAGACAGCCGCCGCGGCCTTGTCGGCATCAGCAAGGAGCTTATCGACCTTGGCAGCGTAAGTCGCGCCCGCAATACCTGCGGACAAGATGAGTGCAAAAAGGAGTGCTAATAGGTTTTTTGATATTCTCATAGTGGTTATTGTGGCAAAGCTGTTGTGTTCGAGACTACCTCACCGGATCCTCGCCGCCCTTCGCCCAGGGGTGGCAGCGTCCTACTCTGCAGATGCCCATCCATACGCCCTTCAAGCATCCGTATTTCTCGATTGCCTGCGCCGAATACTCGGAGCACGTCGGAATATATCTGCACGTTCTAGGCCAAAACCGTCTCGAAGCCTGTTGATAGACACCTCTTATAAGGAATACGATGACGCGCTTAATTATATTATCAACAAATGTCATCAATGTGCGCATTCAGAATGCCGGACTTTCGGAAAAGACTGTGCATCGCGGCGCAGAGATCCGCGTAGCCAGCTCCGGCCGCCTTTCTTCTGGCGACCACAACAAAGTCGTATCCGTTGGGAACTCCAGGCAAAAGCCGCCTGGATATTTCCCGCAGCAGTCTCTTGGCCCGGTTTCGGACCACCGCCCCACCCAGTTTCTTGCCCACCGAGAATCCGAAGCGGCTCGCGCGTCCCTGGTTCGGGAGCACGTACACGACAATGAGGTCCGTTGCATAGGACCTCCCTTTTTTGTAAACTCTTGAAAACTCGGATGTTCGTCTTAATCTCGACGCCGAGGGCAGCATTCAAGACTCCTCGCTCCCGTGGAAGCGCATGCCAAGCGGCAGATAACCTCAGCTACCCTCGTCCGCTCTGCTCACGATTAGAACGGATACCACCGATACTCTAACGCCGCGTGAAGCGGACTTGGGTACAGCGCGCCCTGTCGCGAGGGCGCGCGACCTCAGCTCTATCATACGGTGAGTGCCCAGCGGCCTCTGTCGCGCCTAGCCTTAAGAACCCTGCGTCCCGGGCGCGAGGACATGCGCGCCATGAGCCATGCTCACGCTTTCGCGAACGATTCTTTGGTTGGTATGTGCGTTTCATCTGTTGGCTATACCCCCTAGCTTGCGACATTATATCATAAACGGCGCAATAGCGACAAGGAGGTCGGATGGGTCGAAAGAGTTCAGTTCTGCGGGAACGATTTTCTATTGTGCCGACGTCCAGAGTTTTCAGATCCCGCCCCAGATGGACCCAGCACCGCTGCTTTACACCCTCATAGAAGTTGTAGGCAGCGTAGAAGTCAGTAACCAAATGGATGCACGCTTCGCGCTAGAACACAGTCACGCTGTTTGCAAGGAAGTCGCCGTTGATCGTGTAGACCCCGGTTACGGCGGCGATGTTTCCATTTGCCACTCCGCCGCCTGTGTAACGCACGCAAAGTGTGCTCAGCCCATCGGTGAGCGTGAAGCCGCTTGCCGAGAGACCCCCGACTACTCCCCAGGTGCGCGCGCAGGCGCCCAGCGTGGCTGGGAGATATGCAATGGCCGCTCCGAACGGCCTCAACGCGCAAATTGCGCCGGTCTGCCGGACGCTCGAGGAAGCGAGGATAAGCCTTCCGGCGGTATCGGTCTCCAGAGTTCCGGTGATACTTGCGAGCACGTTTCCCGCGCTGTATCCCGAAACGCCTTCGCACCGAATGGACAACGGCCGGCAGGAGTCTTCGATGTATGTCGTGGCGCCGTCCACGCAGGCCACGACTTTGCCCGTGAGCGTCACGCCGGTACCGTCGGGCAGGAGCTTTGCCGGGCCGATGGTGTCCAGGTTGTATGTCGCGTTCAGCGGAAATGGCCCCATTCCGCCGCAGGGCGAAGTAGAGCTGAGGATAAACTCATCGCGCTGCGGCATGAGAAACGCGGGTCCACCGAAATGTTGCCGTAGTCGTACGGCGACGTAGGAACAATCGCACCGCCCCAGTCGCCTCCCTGGTTTGAGTAGGTGTCGCTGTAGTCGACTGTGGTCTGTGAACTGCTTCCGTCTCCGTAGAAACCGCCGCCCGCGGGCGCGGAGTTAAAGGCAATAATGCAATGGCTGAACGATGGGGCTCCGCCATAATACGTATATGCGCCTCCGCCATTCACGTCGGCGACGTTGTACGCCAGCGTGCAGTTCTGCATGACGCCGTCGGAGTGGAACGGGCAGTAGAGTCCGCCGCCGCTCACGGACGCGCGATTGTATGCGATCAGATCGGAGTTCAGTGTCGTGCCGGCGTGGTATTCCACCACTACACCGGCGCCCTGCGCGGCCTTGCACCCCATGACGGTGCAATTCGTCAGATCCCCCATTGCATAGTCGCCGAAATAGACCCCGCCGCCTTCGCCGGTCGCCGCGCAATCTTGGATCAGACAGTGTTCGATTTTTGCGGTGGTCGTAGTGCCGCAGCAGATGCCGCCGCCTGTCGCGCCGTCGCCATTTTCGATGGTGAACCCGTCGATGGTGCAGTGCACGTTCTGTGCGATGTTAATGGCGGTGTTTTTGCGTTCGGCGTCGATCACCGTCGGAAACGCGCCGGGAATGCGCTGGGCGGTTGTTGTCTCGTACCCGAGGAAGCCGCCGTAGAGATTGAAGTACGTTGCGATGGCAAGCTGTTCTTTGTATGTGCCTGTTTTCACCCACACGTCCCCGCCGTAAGGCAGAGAGCTCAGAGCATTGTTGATCGATTGGAACGCCGTTGCCCAGGACGCGCCATCGTGCAGCGTTCCGGATGCGTTTACGTCAACATAGACCGTGGCCGCGCCTGCGCAGCCGGATACCAGGCAGAGGAATAGAACCAGGGTGACGCGAATGAACAATTTTAATGCTCCCTCGTTGAACATTGTGTCGGGCCGTCAGCCCGACAGGAAAGCTTGTACCCGCAGGATAAGGATGAAGAACATGAGGGAGTCTTGCTTGCGAACAGGACCAAATCGTGTTCAGACAAGCTGCGAAGCCGCGGCGCTCAGCGCGTCCTGTCTATCCATTTCTGGCGCTCGCTCAGACGCAGCGTGGTGAGGGGGTCGGCGAGCATTTTTTGGACGAGGTACATTCGCTGAAGCATCGCGTCCATCACCCTGACCTCAGCATCTTGCACCTTGCCGATCCGGCAGATGCCGTAATCGATCATCTGGCCCTCAAGAACAATGAAGTCCCTGATGTCCTGCCACAAGTGCAGGTAGGTGTTTTGCAGGGTGATCCTGCCGCCGTTGGTGTCGGTGATGGTTATGTCGAAGGGCTTTTCCTGAAGCGCGAACGGAACGCCCGCGACCTCTTCGGCGTGGTGAATGCTGGTGTTGCCTGCCTGAGTAACGCCGATCAAAACTACCTTGCCCGCTACGTCCGCCAGTTTGTCGTAGGGTGAGCCAAACCCGCAGGGACTATGAACAAGCTCGTGACCTGTGGTGAACCAGCGCGCAAGCTTGCCGAACGCGACCACCGAATGAGTGGGATGCAGGCTGCGCAGAGCGTTCGCTCGCTTTCGCGCGGTCTCCGGAATCGTCCCTGTCCAGCAGGGTGCGCTGGATGCGTCGAACACCGGCGGATGCTCGGGTGAATCCTGCTGCCGGCCCGTCAGGGTGGGGGAACAGCACCGTGCCGTTTTCGCCTACCGATTCTACGAGCGCATCTATGACGGCATCCGCTCCGCCCTCGACCCAGCCCAGGGATGAGAGTGAAGAATGGACAAGGATGCTGTCTCCATTGCCTATGCCGGCTTCTTGAAACCCTTCTACCAGATCGCTTACAGTCAGGTTAATGATCCCCCTCCGAACAAATCCGGCTTTTGACTTCCACAAAGCTCAGCCTTATTCCTCCGGGCTGCTCGAAATGCAGGGGTGCGCGTCAAATCTGGGGAACGTTCAGGGGCTTCGCCCCCGAACCCCGACCAAGGGCTCTGCCCTTGGAACCCGCCAGGAGCCGAGTGGCCCCTGGACCCCCGTTGTGCGCTTCGCGTCTATGCTCACCGGTAGGGGTGAGCATAGACGTGAAGCGAGTCAGGGGTCTGGGGCCAGCGGCCCCTGCAGAGTCCAGAGACGGCGTCTCTGGTGGAGCCCGAAAGAAACCCTCGGATAATCCCCAGATTTGACACGCACCCCAGCTTCAAATCCTGCTTGAAAAGGCGGGCGAAGCGTGGTATGATATAGCAAGTGGAGAGGTGGCTGAGCGGTCGAAAGCGGTCGCCTGCTAAGCGATTGTGCGGTCATAAGCCGCACCCGGGTTCGAATCCCGGCCTCTCCGCCATTTTTAAGCCCCAATTTGAGATCAAATCGGCCCCGACTGAACTTCCAGCAGGGCTTTTGCACACCTATTTGCGGCCCTCAGCGTTTTCTTGCCCGTTCTGGCTCTTGTTTGCCCGGAGTATCCCCTGCCGGTTGTTAGCGCAGAAAAAGGCTGTAAGTCAGGATGCTCAGGACAATGCCCGTGAACAGCGTGTATTTCCAGTTGTGCTCGTTAACGGCGAAGTGGAAAACCGACACAAGGACTCGGATAAACGGAGTCAGCAGGAGAACGCAGATGCCGAGGTTCAGCATTGTGTGAGCGCCGGCGCGCCCGCCCGCAATCTGCCGAGCTGTTTTTGCGACGAATCCTGCCAGGTTCGTGCCCTTGATTGCGTATCTCACATCGATGCTGCCTGTCGCTGCAACGTTCCAAAAGAGGCCGGTAATAGTAAGGACGGCACTGAGCAGCACGCCGCAGAGCAGGACGTAGCCGATGAGGTCTTCCATATCGAATCTGCGCCCATTTGCCGTTTGCCTGTTGTTTCCATCGGTCTAGGGATGGCCCCAGCCTCCTATTGACCCGCGTGACCTTCGGCCATTTTCGAAGGAATCGCGGATGAAACTCTCTCACGACTGCTCCGCAGCGCTGTCGTGTTCAGCGCGAAGGAAACGGACAATGAGGCCTGCTTTTGTTGACAGGTCTCGATGACGAGCGCTGCCAAGGCAGGATTATGGTGAAATCAGGGCGAATAGACTTAGAGTAGTATGGTTCGAGGGTAAAGATGGCGCTTGTCACTGCATTCGTAGCGTTATTTACAATCACCAATCCCGTGGGCAACATTCCGTTGTTTCTCACGCTGACGGCCAACCAGACTCCGCGCCAGCAGCGCGCAACCGCGTGGACGGCGGCATTTGCCGTTGCCGTCATTCTGGTCATCTGCCTGTTCGTGGGACAGATAATCCTGCGCCTTTTCGGAATACGGATCGAGGCGTTCACACTGGCGGGATCATTTGTGGTCGCGACGCTGGCGTGGTCGATGCTCAGCATTCAGACCAGCGGCCAGCGGCACACTGAGCAGGAGAAGGACGAGGCCGTCAGCAAGCCCTCGATCACCGTGGTGCCACTGGCGATTCCCATTCTGGCGGGACCGGGCGCGATCAGCACCGTCATAAGCTCCGCTACCAATTTGAACTTCGTCGAAAAGGCATTCGGAACCGGTGTCATACTAGCCGTGGCGGCTGCGGTGGGAGTCATTCTGTCGCTCGCGGTGGACATTCGCCGGATTCTGGGCGTGTCGGGGATGAACGTATTGACGCGCATATTCGGGCTGATCCTGCTTTCGATAGCGGTCGGCAGCGCCGCAGGCGCGCTCGTGAAGATCTTCCCGGCACTTTGCGGAAGATAGGTTGGGGGAGCAGATTATGAGACATATACTTGCCTTGTTTGCCGTAGTAATGGCGGTCGGCGCAGCACACGCTTCCGGGAGCACCAGTGACCAGCTCTACTACCTCGACAATTCCCGCAATGTATGCTCCATCGGTATCGGCGCGAACGGGAATGTCGTGGCTCGCTCCTGGAGACTGACTTCAGCGGGAGGCTACGACGGTTATTGCGTCGGCGACAGCAGAATGCCGTACAGGCAATCATGTCGAATATGCACACAACGAAAACCCATGCAGCCTTCACGCCTTACCTTGCCGACTTCACCAGCTTAACAACCGCCAGGTTCGTAAGCTTGGCAACTTTGATTGTCGCCCATCCCCTGCTTACGCTTATCTGTGCGGAGCCTTCTTCATCAGGAGAGAGAGTGATCGCCTTGGCCGACTTCCAGCCCCGCGGCAGGTGCACTCGGAATGTCAGGTTTTCGGCAGGCGTCATCTTGTCGGCATCGAGGTCGATGTTGTAGTTTACGAGATCGGCGAAGATCGCTTTGCCATCTCCGGATCGCCAGGGCGAGACGCTCACCGTCGCCGGCAGAGTGGCGCCATCGATTATTCCCGATGCTCCGATCACCGAAAGCAGGTTCGCGCGCAGCGAGTCGCGCTGCGCTATGTTGTTGTAGTAATCCATGCCGACACCAGCAGGCATCCATGTAATTTTGCCTTTGCCAAGGTTCACCTGCTTATTCGCGGCGCCGCTTTCGTCGATCAGACCCGCAAACAGTGGATTGGCTCTCTTTCTGAAGTAGCCGGATGTTGAGTATCTGGTTCCTGATGGCCCGGTTACGATCAAATGCCCGCCGGCCTTAACCCACTTCTCAAGAACAGGCAGCGATGAGTCGTTCATGCACCGGGCATCCGGTATGATGAATGTGGTGAAGCGGGCAAGGTGGAGGGAGTCGATCTTCCAGTCCGCAAGGGCCTGGAACGGGATGTGGCCGTCGACCATGGCGGTTCCCCAGCCGAAATAGCCGAAGGTGTGCGCCTGCTTGTTCATGTCGGCATTGCCGTTGGGTGTCATAAACCAGAGTTGGTTGTCAGGTGAGAAGAGAACACCGACTTCAGCCACGGGCTCGCGCACGCCCAAAGCTTGCTCGTTTTGTCTGACCCACGTGTTGAGCCAGGCGTGGCTTTCCGCCGTGCCGCATACCTTCTTCTCATGGGGGGAACACAGCAGCAACGCACCGTTCGCAAACGCCTCAGACTCGAGCAGCTTGGATATCACGCTCTTCCCCTGATACTTGGCTTCCTTATTGTCCATGTAATACCAGGCAGAGCACAACGGCCCCTTTTGCATCAGGTGTGCCGCCTGGTAGACAACGGCCATCTTGCCCGCGGGCGGAAGAGTAATGCCCCGGGTCCCTGTGCCGTGGTTCCATCCCGCGTTGAGCTCGGTGTCCACCATGTCCAGATAATCCTCCCGGACCCATCCCAGGCTAAACAGTGGAATGTCGTTGCCCTGAATGCAGAAATCGGGACGTCCGGCTGCGTCGGCTTCATCGTGTATCGCGTGGTAGAACCCGCGCAGGTCGGCCTGGGCTGCTGTCTGCCTGAATGCCTTGAAGAGACTCCAGACCGGTTCATCCAGCCAGCGGGCATCACTCCAAACGGGATCGTCGAGGTTTGACGGGTCCTTCGATCCGAACTGCGCCGCCTTCTTCTTCAGGTAGTCCCGCACATCGAACGCCGCGGGGTCGGTTATCCCCAACGCTCTGAGTCGATCACTCGAGAAGTTGTCACGCAGATATTCGTGGAACCTGTAAACGGACCAGTCTCCGAATGCTCCCTGGACTGCCTGGTAGTTGAAGTTATCCCATGGAGAATAATTGTCGCACCATACCCCGTCGAGTCCCTCCTTCACCAGCTCTCGGGCTGATAGATGGGCGTAGTCCTGCCAGAACGGAGCGGACAGGTCCTTGTGGATGCTCATTCCTCCGCAGTAGAGTTTGTCGCCGTTCTTCGCACCGGGATATTTGAACCCGTTATTTCCGACGGTGGCAAGGAACAGGCCCTCGGTTGGCCCCTTGGGCTTGCCCGTCGCCGGGTCAAGAGTGTTCGCGTCCTTAATTACCTCCAGCGCGGGATGGATATGACCGTTGATGTCCTTGGCTGCGCAAGCGTCATAAACGGCGGCGTTGAGTGGATAATCCCATTCCGATGACGTCAACCATCCGACTGCCGACCGCCCATCGGGATACGTCGGGAGCTTGAGCCCAACTTTCTCTCGCGAGAACGCCGGCATTGTGAAGTCTTCGTTGTTCACCACATTGTGGATTCCAACCCAGCGACAGGTGTTGCCGGGCGGGTTTTGCCAGTGTGTCCAGTTCCACTCATCTCGTTTGACCCATGCCATGGACGCTTGATCTTTTCTCATAAGGAAGGAGCCATCAGAATTGCGATCGAACGCCGCCACATACGTAAAGGTATCGCCGAATCCTTCAATCCAGCAAATGACCTTCGCGCCCGCGTTCTTGAGGTCGCGAAAATTCTTCAACCCATCAATCGCGCCGGTGCACTGGGCGAACGGTCCCCAGGTTGGGTCCATACCCTCGCTGGCGATAGCCATCCGGGCGCCTGTGGGAGCGAATTCTTTGAGCGTATCGACAGCGGCAAATGTGGGGTAGCAGTGACCACCAGTAGTCAGCCGCTGCGTCCTTTTGTGTGGTCTTCATCTGCGCGGCAACTGCCGGGTTTGCTCCGCAGAGCATAATCGACCCCAGCAGGAAAACTGCTGCCGCGATGTCGGTGCGTCGTCTGACGTTCTTGTTGCTGCCTGTAAGCGATGATCTCACGTAACGAACTCCTGATTTCTCGTGCTCTTATTAGAGCTATACGACGACGAGGCGATTGGTTCCTTTTTTGCGGAGGGAGCCGGATCAGGGGAGGACACCCGCGTGCGCTATCGGTTCCGGATACCTCTGAAGTGAAACACAGACCCGCAGGCATTGAGTTGGTCGTCGCGGTAGAAACTTATTGTAATAGACTCCACCTTATTGTGACCGGGCAGAAACATATAGTCTCCGCTGCAGCCTTCCATGGACCGAGTGACAACCGGCAAAACCTCACCGCTGCCATCGGTTACACGGAGTCTGCTGGTGCTCACATGGGGACTGCCCGTGTAGTTCACTCTGAATCCAAGGGCTTGTACGGGTGGAACGCGCCCATCCAGCGGCGCCCAACCGATGTCCGTCACACGTATTGCTTTCCCCCGAACGAAAAATGAGTGGTGATTTGGCTTGGCGCCCGGTGGAGGAACCGGAACCGTCAGGGAATATGCGGGCTCGACGGGCCATCTGGGAACGACGATGCCCAAATCAACCTTTTGCGCCCACGATGGTGGAAATGCTTCAGCCCAAAGGTGCGCTGTTTCGATGGGCTGCCCGGTCTCCCTTGGCCATTGCAAAGGCTGCCAGGCTGTGACCGGGAGAAGCACCCCGGCGCTGCAGTTGATTCGGATACTACCGAGATCACATTGCTTCGCGGCAGACGCGCCTGGCCTGCCCGCTAAAAAGAAATCAATAAACAGGACTTTTCCCGAACGCCGCACGGAATTGACGGTCAGTAACACACCATCCAGGCGCCGTGTTGCCGGGAGTCGCAGCGCGGATCGCGGATAAACGGCGCCCAAAGCGACAGTTAGGACCAGAAGCGTAGTCGCCGCCGAGAGCAATCTCTGCCGCCCCCACCATCCTCCGATAATGAGCACGCCGATGACCGGAATCAGCACCGCCAGAGGCAGGTCGTGGTATGATTCATAATAGGCTCCCAACGGCAGGATCAGGGCCACAAGAGCCACCAGGATAGACAGGCCGTGTGTGATGCGCACACATCGACACGACGCGAAACGCGAACCAGCAAGCGCCAGCACGACCGCCGATACGCCCAGCGCAGCAGCCGGCCACCACGCCGGGTTTATTTTCGGCGGATTGCGCGCCTCAATTCCGGTCGATGCGACCAGGAGAGCAACGACCGCGAAGATCATCGGCACGGCGGTCGGGACGCGTCCACCGCCTTGGGTGTAATCTGAACTGTTATGTGCCATGCCCTGCTCCTCTTTCGGATTCACCATCCGCGCTGCGGTTCCACAAGCGCCTTTCTATGACATACACATGACCAGCATTCGTTCCATAATCAGGCGGCATTACGGATGCTCCCGTCGAGCCACCTATTTCAGCGTTTGCCTGCGAGATCGTACATCCATTATCAACAACTTTATCCTTGTCCGCTCGGCTGGATCCGTTTCTGCTCTCAGCGCTTATTTGCTTCGGCTGCATGCAACCGAAGCCGGACCCGCAGGGGCCGCGAAACCACCTCTAGAATTGCACCATCTTCCATTCCATCTCACCTCAACGCTGCAGGCTCTTGCCCAAGGCCCAGTTGAGCCAGAATGCAGCCACAGAATGTCTTCAGAAGATTGCGTTTTTCATCAGGTTATGTATTGCGCATGGTTAATCATTTGCACCTTAGTTGGCGCAGCCTCCGGCTGCGGCTCCGGCTGCATGCAACCGAAGCAACTAAAATGCGTACGATGTTGAGATGCCGTGGATACCAAAACAGCCCGGGCGTTATCGGATTTGCGTAGAGCAAGCCTGATACTGCCGGGCTTATGCGAGCAGTATAACACAGCGCTGGTGAACGTCAAGTGGCAGTCGTGGCGAGGGCAGAGCTCACGCATAGAAACCTGAGCTAGCAGCCTGCGGATAAAGTGCAGAACGAGCACCGAACCCCGGTGTTTCGGGAATCTTGTTCCCGAAACCTGAGCACGTATCGGGAATAAAGTTCCCGATACACCGGGCCTATGGCGACTTTAGTTGCTTCGGCTGCATGCAACCGAAGCCGGACCCGCAGGGGCCGCTAAACCACCTCTGGAATTGCACCATATTCCGTCGTATCACCCTTGTCCCGACACCCGGACTGAGCGCAAAGCCGCTTCGGGACGAAAAGCAGTCCCGAAGAATAGAACTCTCTCTCCTCCTCTGCTGCTGAGCTGTCCTAATGTAGCGGCACAATGTATAATGTTACTATGGCCGGAGTCTGCCGGAGATGGGAGACGAAGCGGGTTAAAGTTAATCTCTGGCGGGCATACTGTAGGTGGAGCGCTAGTAAAGGCTTGGGTAAGCAGTGAGATATATACGTGTCCTCGTGGTTGATGATTCAGAGGACGACGCGCTGCTTCTAATTGATGAGCTTACAGACAGCGGCTGCGACCCCACGTTCCTTCGAGTCGACACCCCGGAAGCAATGAAGGCTGCGCTTTCCGAGCAGACCTGGGACATCATCATCGCCGACTACACAATGCCCCATTTCAGCGGGCCGGCGGCACTGCAGATTCTCCACGACAGCGGGCTGGACATTCCACTCATCCTCGTATCTGGAACAGCCCAAGAGCACACCGGCGTCGATATGATGCTCGCGGGCGCTTCGGACTTCATCGTGAAGCACAGCCTCTCGCGCCTGGTGCCGGCGGTGAATCGCGAGATCAGCCAAGCCCAGAGCCGCGGGGAGCGAAGAGTTGCGGAAGATGCCGCCAAAGCATCGGCTGAGAACTACCGCGTGATATTCGAGTATGCTCCGGCGGCGATAGTCGCTTATGACCGTGACGGTGTGATCCTGCAGGTAAACCCCCTCTTCGAGCGTATCTACGGCTTTCGCGCGGATGAAGTGGTAGGACGGCAGATGTCGGAGACGCTTGGACGCTTCGAGGACCCCGAGAAAGCACGCGAGATAGCCGCGCGTGTTTTCGCCTGCGAACCGATCAGAAACGCCGAGTGGCAGGACGTTCGCAAGGATGGAACCGTCATATACGTGCTGGCCAACATCACCCCGGTATGCGATGATCGGGGCCAGGTGATTATGGCCCTTGCAATGATGACCGACATCACCGAGAGCAAACTGGCCGAGCGGCACAGGCGGGAGTTTTACCGGCGGACGATCTCCGCGTTTACGGGCGGGAAGCTCGTCATAACCGAGCCCGAAGAGATAACGACGGCAGCCGGTGACGCAGTGGAGTCCTGGGAGATCGATACCCTCCAGGAGTTGGAGGTGATGCGCAGTTCGGTCAAGGAGCGGCTGCTCGCCTACGGCATGGATAGAACAGAGAATCTACGATTTTCTCGGGGCGGTAGTGGAGGCTGCCACCAACGCGTATAAGCACGCGGCCGGCGGCCGGGCGACGCTCCACCTGCACCCGGACAGCGTCGTGTGCATGATATCGGACACCGGCCCCGGCATTGAAGCTCTTGCGCTTCCGGATGTGGCGCTCACTAAGGGCTATTCCACGGCAAATACGCTCGGAATGGGCTACAAGATCATGATAAAGCTCGCGGACAAGGTCTATCTTGCCACGGGTCCTGAAGGGAGCGTTGTGGCTGTTGAGATGGGGTTACATGCGGGGCCGTCGCTGCTTGATGCCCTCTCGAGCAAGGAGTCGACGTGGTAAACCCATTTGAGCGCGCGAACCCCTGGGGACAGTGGCCGGCATGGCTGGAGTACGTGATAACAATCCTGTCGGTTGCGGCGCTGACGGCAGTGCTTCAGCTTCTGATGCCGGTCTTTCCGCTGGGCAGGTTCCCTATCACCTATGTTCTGCTCACGATGCTGATCGCGTACTTCTTTGGCCTGGGCCCGGCGATCACGGCTTGTATTCTGGGGTGGCTGGCATTCAGCTATTACTTCGTTCGTCCGTTATACTCGCTGTGGCCGCTCGCCATCGAACCGGAAGGCTGGGCAAGGCACGTGGCCTTTCTTCTGGGCGTGATTGTTGTGAGCATTGCGACGGTTCAGGTCAGACAGTCGCTGCGGCGCGTTCAAAGGCTTGCTGACGAGTCCGCTGGATTGAACGTTACCTTGAGGGACGAGATCGGTGAGCGGGAGCGGGTTGTAGAAGCGCTGCGCGAGAGCGAAGAGCGGTACCGCACGCTCTTCAGCTCTATGAGTGAAGGTTTCGCCCTCTGCGAGATCATCCTCGACGAGCAGGGCAAGCCGTGTGACTGGCGCTATCTGGAACTGAACCCTGCGTTTGAACGCAACACCGGTCTCGATGTAGACAAAGTAGTCGGGAAGAAAGTGAGCGAGGTTCTTCCGGACATAGAGCCCTACTGGGTTAAAAACTACGGCCGCGTCGCTCTCACGGGCCAGCCGGCCAGGTTTGAGAACTTCCTCCAGGCGCTCAACAAATACTTCGAAGTGTTCTCTTTCAGCCCGGCGGCAGGCCAATTCGCTGCTTTATTCGTAGACATAACCGAGCGTAAGCGGGCGGAAGAGGATATAAAAAGTCTTAACTCCGAACTCGAGCAGCGTGTGAGGGACCGCACGGTGGAGCTCGAAGATGCCAACAGGGAACTGGAGGCGTTCAGTTACTCCGTCAGCCACGACCTGCGAGCGCCGCTTCGTGCCATAGACGGCTTCACCAACACGCTGCTTCAGCGCTATCGCGACTCCCTGGATGAGCGGGGACAGGACTACCTGGACAGGGTGGGGAAGGCCGCTAAGCGGATAAATCATCTCATAGAGGACATCCTTGGCCTCTCCAGGGCCGGCAGAACGGAGATGCATCGCCAGCGAGTAGATCTCAGCGCTGTGGCATCGGAAGTCGCGAAGGAGCTTTGGGAATCGCAGCCCGAACGACAGGCCGAAATCACGGTTGCCGCGGACCTTTGGGCCGATGCCGACCCATATCTGCTGAGAATTGTGATGGACAACCTCCTCGGAAATGCGTGGAAGTTCACGGGCAAGCGCGACGTTGCCCGAATCGAGGTCGGCGCTACCGAACAAGATGGTGAGCGGGTGTACTTCGTAAAGGACAACGGCGCGGGTTTCAACCCGGCATACGCCGACAAGCTTTTCGCCTCCTTCCAGCGCCTGCACACTGAGTCTGAGTTCCCGGGAACGGGGATAGGACTGGCTCTGGTTCAGCGCATTTTACGCAGACACGGAGGCAGGATCTGGGCGGAGAGCGCCGTGGATCAGGGCGCGGCGTTCTACTTCACGCTGGGAGGGGCAGGCAGATGACAGGACACAACACGCGCCGGGTTCAAGGGCCGCCGTGGGTGGGCTATGCGGTGACGGTCACCCTGGAAATCGCGCTTACAGCCGGACTCTTGCTCTTGAGGCCGATCTTCCCGTTAGGGGATACCCGGTGACGTATGTTCTTCTTACTATGGCCATCGCCTATTCGTTTGCCGAGGGACCGGCGGTTTTGTCGATCATTCTGGCGTGGTTCCTGTTCACGTTCTATTTCATTCCTCCTGAAGGCAGTATTCGAGTGGAGGGCGTTAAAGGCTGGGCGCAGCAGACCGCGCTGCTCATGGGCGTCATCGTGGCCGGCCTGGCAATGATCCAGGCAAGGAAATCCATGCGGCGCATCCAAAGGCTTGCCGACGAGTCCGATAGACTGAACGTGAGTTTGCAGGAGCAAACACGGCTGTTGGACCTGGCTCACGACGCCATCATGGTCCGCGGCGCCCAGGATACGATCACATTCTGGAGCCGGGGAGCGGAAGAGACCTATGGGTGGACGCGCGAGGAAGCCATGGGCCAGGTTGCCCATGAGTTACTAAAGACTCTCTTTCCCAAGCCGCTGACCGAGCTCAGTGCGGACTTGGCGACAAACGGCAGGTGGGAAGGCGAGCTGATACATATCCGGAAAGACGGCGGCGAGATCGTGGTGGCCAGTCGCTGGGCGGTGCAGCGGGACGAAACGGGGCGACAGATAGGAGTCCTTGAAATCAACCGCGACATCACCGAACGCAAGCGGGCGGATGAGGAGATCAGAAAACTCAATACCGAACTCGAAAAGCGAGTTGACGAGCGCACATCTGAATTGCGGGCATCGAACAAGGAGTTGGAGACCGCATACAATGAGATGCAGACCTTGAGCTACTCGATCATGCACGATCTCCGCACACCTCTAAGAGCCCTGGGCGGGTTCAGCGATGCTCTGCTTAGACATTATCCCAATTCTCTGGACGAGAAAGGGCGGGACTATCTCTTTCGCATAAGGTCCGCGGCCAACAGGATAGCCAGCTTATCGACGACATCCACAACCTCTTGAGAATAACCCGTGCCGAGGTGCACCCGCAGAGCATCGATATGAGCGCTGTGGCGCTGGAAATCCTGGACCAGCGCGCAAAATCTGAGCCGCGGCGAAAAACGGAATTGGTTGTCGCGCCGGGCCTGCTCGTGGACGCCGATCCCCATTTGTTTCGCGCCGCGCTCGAGCATCTCCTCGGCAACTCCTGGAAGTTTACCAGCCAACGAGAGGTAACGCGAATCGAAGTAGGCACACTTGAACAAAATGGTGAGCGGGTATACTTTATACGGGATAATGGAGTGGGGTTCAACCCTGCCTATGCAAACAAGCTGTTCATGCCATTCCAGCGACTGCACTCGCAGAGCGAATTCCCCGGAACCGGAGTAGGACTGGCTCTCGTCCAGCGCATATTGCGCAGGCACGGGGGCAGGATCTGGGCTGAAGGCGCCGTGGACGGGGGTGCGACGTTTTACTTTACCCTTAGGGAGGTTAATACGTGAGGCAATGCAAGATTCTCCTTGTGGAGGATAACCCTGATGATGCGGAGTTGACACTGCTTGCGTTTGAGGAAAACAAGCTGTGCAATGAGATGCGGGTCGTTCAAGACGGTGAAGAAGCTCTGGAATATCTGTTCCGCACCGGAAACTATGCAGGAGAAGACCCCGATAGCCAGCCTGTTATCATTCTGCTGGATTTGAACTTGCCAAAGATCAGCGGTCTGGACGTCCTGAAGGCAGTCCGAAATGATGAGCGCACCGGTTGCATCCCGGTCATCTTACTCACATCTTCAAAGGAAGACGAAGACATCGTCTCAAGCTACAAGCTTGGCGCCAATGCGTATGTCCGCAAACCTGTGGATTACAACCAGTTCGTGGAAGCGGCAAAGACCCTGGGCCTGTTCTGGCTCATTCTCAACGAAGCACCTCCAAGGAAGCGCACTTGCCTATGAACACAGCCCTGAACGTTCTAATAGTGGAAGACTCCAAGGAGTGGGCACCCTGCTTATTGTCGATGAGTTGCGAGCCGGTGGCTTTGATCCTGGCCGGGTCGATCTGGAGCGGCAGCAGCGAGAGCTCTACGACCGCGAGCACCACATCGCTCAGATGCTGCAGAGCGCGCTGGTTCCACCGGTGACCATGGTGGATATAGAAGGCTGCAAGGCAGCTCTGAAATATGAACCCGCCCTCAAGGAAGCCGAGGTGGGCGGGACTTCTACGATGTCTTCGAGCTGAGCGGCGGCAGAGTGGGCATAGTGATCGGCGACATCGCCGGGAAGGGGCTCTCCGCCGCGGTCTACGTGGCGGCTACAAAGCACGCCATACGCTCTTACGCCTACCTCTTCTTGAATCCTGCCGAAGTCATAGGTCTTGCCAACGAAGCGCTTTTCAGAACGGAGCTCAAGGATCAGATGGAGACGACTATGCTCACGGCGTTCTTTGCGGTGGTGGATGCTCGAGAAGGCCTCCATCACTTACGCCAATGCCGGGCACCAACCACCTGTTATCAGGCACGCTGACGGCAGCATCGAGGAACTCGACAAGCCGGATCTGGCGCTCGGGGTTATCTCCCGTTCTGAGTATGCCGAACACACCCACAGCCTGGAATCTGATGATGTCGTGGTGATGGTGACGGACGGCATAACCGAGGCCGAGACCCTTCTGCCTCTCTTCTCTTCGGCAAAGATGGTGTACGTACCGATACCTGTCAGAGAACCGGTCCGTCCCTTTCAGCCAAATCCCGTCGGGTCTGCTGGAAGCGGCACGCTCATGGAGGCGGAAGACTGCAGGATGACGCCGCGATAGTCGCGTTCCAGTGCGAGGTCTCACCAAGCGATACAAATCTCTTATAGACCTGGGTGGTTCGTCTTCGTCTGAAGTGGATAAAAACTTTGCACAACCAGGCTATTCAAAGGAATCTCTTCTGGGTGGTGATTTCCGAATCGCCACCCCGGGACTAAACGAACCGGTGGTGCGGCACGCTTCGCGTGAAATCAAGGCATCAAATCCAGTCATTCCCAGCGAAGCCGAGGAAACTGCTGTGAACCAGGCGGCTTTGAAAGCAGATTCTCACTGCGCTCGAAATGACAGTATTGGTATGGTCGTTGTAAAGCCATTTCCAGGTTCACGCTCAAAATGACCTATATTTTCCTATGACTGCACTAATGCCATTTCCAAACCGCTGATGTTCGCATATCCGGGTTCGGAAATCCGGGTGAAGGGGTAGGGCGAGGATTCGGAAATCCTCTCCCAGGAGAGATTCTATTATCGAATGAATCGCGGATGAATCCTCTCGCATTCTTCCTGCGGAAGAACGCTGTCGGGCTTTCGCAGTATCTTGCGATACTACTGTCGCCCCGAGGGATTTCACCGCGAAAGGATGAAAATGCCTTCGGCATTTTCAGAGGAGGCACAAAAATGAGAAACCGTCCGTTGGTGATTGCGACGTTAATCGCTGTGTTTGCAGCTATGGCAGTTTATGGCGCGGGAAGTAAGGCGCCGCACTACTGGACCGCCATGACCGGAGCAAAGGAGGTTCCACCTGTGGAAACCAAAGCCACAGGCCAGGCAACCTTTACGGTCAGTCCGGATGCGAGGTCAATCAGGTACACAGTCACGGTAATCGGCATCATGAATCCCACCCTCGCTCATATTCACGCAGGCGCTCCCGGCAAGAATGGTCCTGTAGTGGTGGTCCTTTACCCTGTGTCAGGGTTCACCCCAAAGGGAAATGTGCTCGCGAGCGGCGTCATAACGTCATCGAGCCTGGTCGGCCCTCTCAAGGGCAAGACAATCGCCGATCTGTTGAAGGCCGTGAAGTCAGGAAACACCTACGTCAACGTCCATACCAAGGCTCATCCTGACGGCGAGATCAGGGGATGGATTGTCGCGAACCCGTGAGAGGGAAGGTTTGTGCACAATTACAGGCAGGCTGCGGCTTTGCCCGGAGTCGCGGCGGTCATTGCCGCGGGGCTTCAGCCACTCGACTCGCCCGCTCGTCACATGGTCATAGCTCCCAGTATCCTGACTTTTCCCTTCCTGGCCGCCTCGCGAAGCTCGGCACTGCGGACCAGAAGCTCATCGATGCTGTGCCGGACGTTGGCTCTTGCTACCGCGTCGACAAGCTGCTGTGCCTTCAAAGCGGGGCTGGCGCGTCTGACGGCCTTCACCGACGGCTCTATTTCCTGAAGTATCTGAGGAAATACCCCGGTGCGTGATCGCCGGAAACCGCGGCGGACACCGCGCCGCAGTTCGTGTGCCCCATAACCACCACCAGCGGAGCCTTCAGGTGTCCCACTCCGTACTCTATGCTCCCAATCACCAAAGGGTCAACGACGTTGCCCGCGTCTCTCACCACAAACAGATCGCCAATGCCGCGATCGAAGATGACCTCCGGTGCGACGCGGGAGTCGGAGCAGGTCAGAACGACGGCAAACGGAGCCTGGCTCCCGGACGTTTGAGCTATTCTCTCCCGGCTCGCATTGGGGTGAGACGCGGTCCCGGCGCTGAACCGCGCGTTCCCGTCTTTGAGGAGCTTCAGCGCATCACCGGAGGAAACCCCGAGCGCCACGCTCCCCGACCAGAGAACCACCGTCAACATAGCGACGGTCAGCCCGAACCTGAGAAAACCAATCGTTTTTCATGGCCTGCGTACCTTGCCGATTGTTACCCAGAAATCAAACCGGAGCAACCAATGCCCGACCCGGGTGAGTTCAGTTTTCCGGGAAAGGTGGTCCCGTTGATGCTGTTATAGGATAATATAGCTCATCGTGAGCGTGAAACCTGCCAAATTGTCTTTCAAAATGACCTGCCAACACTGTCATTTCGAACGTAGTGAGAAATCCGCCCTTTAAGAATCGTGCATCAACACTCTCGCGACTGCGCCTGCGGCGAGTCACTGTCGGTTTCACCTCGAAGGAATGACTGTATTTGATGCCGTCGTTTTCACGCGGCCACTCAGGGCAAACGCGTGATCTGTCCCGCATAACTGAAAGCTCTCCCCCGAGCCGGGTGCGTGTCAAATCTGGGGATTACCCGAGGGTTTCCCTCGGGCTCCCACCAGAGACGCCGTCTCTGGACTCTGCTGGGGCCGCGGGCCCCAGACCCCCTGACTCGCTTCGCGTCTATGCTCACCCCTACCGGTGAGCATAGACGCGAAGCGCACAACGGGGGTCCGGGGCCACTCGGCTCCTGGCGGGTTCCAAGGGCAGAGCCCCTTGGTCGGGGTTCGGGGGCAAGCCCTGAACGTTCCCCAGATTTGACATGCACACCCCGAGCCCAGCCAGTTGACGCAGTTATCCCGTGATTGTAGAATGGTGATGTGCGATCTTGTTGAGTTCGCTGTGCCTAAAGAGCGGGCGAGCGGAAGCCGAATCATGGATTTGGGGGAATGAACGTTGAAGCTCCGATCGCTCATAGTATTTCTGCTGCTTGCGGGTCTCTGCCCCGCGGTCTTCGCGTCTGCTCCCGTCGGAGTGAAGGAATACGTCGCGCTGCGCAGGAAATACCTTGTCTCGGTGCCGCTCACTACTCTCAACCAGGACGCTTCGACGTATATCGGCAGGGTGTGTGAGATTCGCGGCCGGCTGGCCGGGCTTTTGAAGAGCGACGCGGGCCCGAGCTGCAGCATGATCATCTGCACCGAGGATGCCTCGTATACGATCAATGCCGATTTCAACGTCCAGAACAACCCCGGGGACTACCTCGCGTGTCTGGCCAAAATCGGTGAGGGCAGCGCCCACTCTCTTTCCGATCTGCGTCTTGTGGCATATACTTACGATGCCGACCTGAGGCGCGTTGAGGAAGATGCGGCGCGTTCTGCGCAGGCGAAAGCCGCGCGCTCAAGGCCCGCGCGTGCGGTCAGCCGGCAGAAAACGACATCAAGGGCGCCTGCCAGCGCCGGTTCGGCAGTCGTTACCATTGACCAGTTGGTCCGCGTTTATGGCAGGGCAATCAGGAACTTTAACCCCAAGTTGAGCTTCGCTCAGGCCGATACTATTGCCCGCAGCATCATCGCATTCAGCCTCCACTACAAGGTCGACGCCAGGCTCGTGTGCGCGGTGATCCTCGCCGAGTCCCATTTCAGACTCAACGCAACTTCCGGCTGCGGCGCCCAGGGGCTGGGCCAATTGATGCCGAGCACAGCCGCCGGTTTGGGAGTAAACGACGCCTACGATCCCGTCCAGAACATTTATGGCTCCGTGAGGTATATCAAGAGCATGCTGGATAGGACATCCGGCAATAAGCAGTGGAGCGACCTTACCTGGTCCGATCTTGCCCTGGCGCTGGCTGCGTATAACGCGGGGCCCGGCGCCGTGAAGAGGCATGGCGGAGTCCCGCCATACCGCGAAACCCAGAACTACGTTCGCAGGGTGACCTCGATCTATAGAAAACTGTGCGGGGTCGGCGGCTGATGATTGGTGCGGTTCACGCGGTTATCGGCGCTGCCCTGGGCTCGCTCATAAAGAAGAAAAAGAGCGCGTTCGCCGCAGGGGTCGTCTCTCACATCATTGCCGACGCTCTTCCACACAAAGACTTCCAAATACCGCTGGAACTGGGGCTGCTGGCCGGCACAATGACGGGAATTGCAGCCTGGCGTGGAGTTGATTCTCCTGAGTTTTGGGGTGCGCTGGGCGCCGTAATACCGGATGTCGAGCACGGCCTGGTGGAGGCCGGAACCATCGATGCCGAAGACAGGGCCTTTCCGACGCATATATTCGACGGAAAGTATCACGGCGTCGAAACGGACCACCGTTGGAGTCAGGTGATAATCGCAGGCGCGGCCATCCTTACAATAGCTTTGAGCGAGCGGGATAAGCCATAGGCGAACGCTGGTAGGAAGGATTGACGTTTGATAAGCCAAAACTTTATGCTTCAAGACCTGGGATATTCGCTGGTAGCCGGCTGCCTGTTTGCATTGATTCTTCCCGGTTACTCTTCGGGACACAGGTCGGCGAAGAATCAACTTGCGCGCTGGACGCAGACATGCTGCCTAACACCTGGCTTCTGCCAGGGTTTTAATGCTTAAGCCCTGGAACCGGCCTGTTTTCCGTTTACCGTTTACTATCAGGCGTTCTTCAGAACGACCGCTTCCACGATGTTCGCGGCATCCTCGCATTTGTCGATAGCGGTCTCGAGGTGCTCGTAAAGCTCTTTCCACTTGATCACCTCGATGGGGTCCCTTTCATTCTGGAAGAGTTCCGCGATGGCGTTGCGGCTGACCTGGTCGCCTCGTTTTCGAGCCGGTAACCTCGATCCAGCGCGCTTTCATGTTCTTTACGTCCTCCAGGTTCGCCATGTTGACCGTCAGAGCTTCGGTCTCTTCCGCCGCGCGCAGGACTATGTTTGCGAGCGCCTTGGCCTCGTTCCTGACTTCGTGCACTCCATAGAGCTGCAGCCTCTGAGACGTGGCGTTTATGAAGTCTAGAATGTCATCCAGCGCCGAAGTGAGGGCGTGGATATCCTCCCGATCCCATCGGCGTAATGAACGTCGTATTGAGCTTTTCGATGATCTTGTGCGCGATCTCGTCGCCGTGGCTCTCGACCTTTTCGATTTTCATCCTTTTCTGGTCGACGTTGGTGTAGTCTTCCAGAAGGTCCTTGAGCAGCACGGCGCCCTCGACCACGTTGGTCGCCTGTGCTGTGAACAGGTCAAAAAATGCTTCTTCTTTAGGTATCAATCTCAGGCCCATCATAATCGGCCTCCCCATGCTTTGATTTGCTGCGAAAAGATGTGCCTAGCGGCACGCGTGAATTGTGCCATGTATACAGCGCAAGCCATCAGCGCCGACATCGGCATCGTGAGCACCCACGCCCACACGATTCTTCCGGCGACGCCCCATTTTACCGCGGAAAGCCTGTGAGTAGCGCCCACTCCGACAATTGCTCCGGTGATGGTGTGGGTCGTGCTGACGGGAATCCCGTGGACCGATGCGCCGATGATCGTGATTGCCCCTGCCGTCTCCGCGCAGAAGCCGCCCACCGGCTTGAGCTTTGTGATCCCGGTCCATGGTCTTTACAATACGCCATCCGCCGGACATCGTCCCCAGGGCTATCGCCACAGCGCATGCCACCTTGACCCACGGAGGAACGGGGTAATTGCCACCGACCTTCTGCAGGTAACCGCCCGTAACCAGGAGAACGCTGATAACGCCCATGGTCTTCTGCGCGTCATTTGTGCCGTGTCCGAGGCTGTAAGCGGCGGCGGAGAGCAGTTGCAATCGCCTGAACCAATTGTCGACCTTGCGCGGCGCGGTACGCTTGAAAATATGCATCACAACGACCATCGCCATGAAGCCAAGGATCATACCGATGAGCGGTGAGAGTCCCGATGAACACCGCTATAGGGGCGATTTTATCCCAATTGAGCACGTTGTGCGTAGAACCCAGGAGAATGTGCGCGGCAGTCAGGCCGGAACCGGCTAACCCGCCGATCAGCGCGTGAGACGAACTTGTCGGCAGACCGATATACCAGGTCAGGATATTCCAGAAAATAGCGCCGCACAGGCCGGCGAGCAGGATCATAGACATCTGTGAAGAGTAAACTGAGAGGCATTCACTGTCTTGCCGACCGTATCAGCCACATGAACCCCCGAAAAATGAATACCGCTAAGAAGTTGAAACACGCAGCCCATAAAACAGCCTGCAAAGGTGAGAGCACCTGCGTTCCACGACTGTTGCGATTGAATTCGCCGCGTCGTGGAAGCCGTTTAGAAAATCGAAAACGAGGGCGACAGCAATGATGCTGACTACTAGAACCAGGGACATTAAGTACCCCCTTTGGCTGCAGAGAGTAGGCCGCGACACTCCGCACTAGCCACCATATTGTAACCCAACGGTAAGGTGGGTCAAGCGATTTGTAAGGTTGGGGTGCTTGTCGAATTTGCGGATTAACCGAGGGCTTTACCCTCGGGCTCCCACCAGAGACCGCCGTCTCTGGACTCTGCTGGGGCCACGGGCCCCGGACCCCCCGGCTACGCGAAGCGCAATATGGGGGTCCAGGGGCCACTCGGCTCCTGGCGGGTTCCAAGGGCAGCGCCCTTGGTAGGGGTTCGGGGGCAAAGCCCCTGAATCTCCGCAGATGTGGCAGGTACCCGTAAGGTTGGGAGGCCTGGCAGATCTACATAGGTGAGGGTCAAAAGGTACCAAGATCTAGACTCTTAGCTCAAGACGCCCCGTACTTCTCCACGCAGGCCACGGCTTCGGCTTCATCCCGCGCCCAGCCCATCAGCGCGAATGCCTTCCGCGCTGCCGAGCTGCTCCACCACGGTCTCGAACTCCTCCACGTACCAAAGAACTGTATCAGTTTGCCTGCGTCGCGGTCTTCCGGAAACCTCGGGCCAGTGGGCGTAGCCGGGTCAGCCGTCGCCGGGAGCCGACTTGAATGCCCTTGAGCTCGGGATGCTTCAAGAGCAAGTCCAGGTGGGCAAGCTGGCCCTTGCCGTCGAGATGATAGAACGTTCCCGAAAAGCGTTCATGGTCGCTTCCAGTTCGGGCTTAATGAACTCGTCGAACGTCTCCGGGCCGATCATATAAGCGAAGTCGCACTGTTGAATGTAGTAGGGCTCCCGGCAGAAAATCGGCGTCCAGGCCGTATAACCGGGGTTCACCGGCTGCAGGACGGCGTTGATGTCATCGAAGCACTGCCACCAGAGCTTGTGCATATCCCATGTACGCGCTTCACGTCATCAGGGCAGTCGTAGAGGTCGAGGAGCAGCTTTTCCCCGGGCCGAAATGCGGAGAGCACGTCCAGGTTTCCGCCAATGTCGGTCATTCCCACCTGAACCATTCCTTGCCAGCGCTCTATCGCCGCCCTGCAAATATCCTTCACCCTGTGCAGCCAGACGTTGTCGGGCTCGTAGTTGAGCTTCAGGTCGCGCATCTCTACATCCTGAGCGGGGTGAAACCACACTGTGCCGGATTCGGGGGCATTCTCCAGAAGAGCACCCGAAACGCGGCGACCGCGCCCGGACCGAAGTTCGGCCAGACGTTCAGGGAATGCGTCCCCCCAGGTAACGCTGACACGAGAGATAATGGTCCCACCGATCCACGATAGCCTCCGCCGGGATGCTGAGGTCGTAAAACGACGCGTAACCATGCAGGGGCAGCGCCGGCTCGGGTCTGCCGGGGTCATGCCCGCCAATAGTGATCTGGATCAGTGGACGCTTGAGTTCACCCGCCCACCATGCCTGGCTGTTTTCAATGACGCGCTGCCAACGCTCTTTGGAAAAGTCGATACCCAAGGTGACACCTCACCGCGCATGCGATGGCACATGCTAACACGCTGCCACGTCCTGGTCAACAGGAACATGACGAGGCCGTTCCACATATTCATAAGTGATGATTTCTGAGTCCGGCCGCTATCCCGCTGAGCTCACGGGATTCGGAATTCCTTCTTTAGTTGTGGGACTCCCCTGTTCAAAAATGTGTTCGGGCAGATTTGGCAAATCTGCCCGAACAGAGAATGAACTAACACAACACCCGCCCTGCGCTTGCCTTTGGATGGGCCTACGTGGTATAAAATAGGTAAAGCATGGGCTAATTCGGCGCTCGGGCGCTTGTCAGACTTAAGGATTATCTGAGGGCTCCCACCGGAGACCGCCGTCTCCGGACTCTGCTGGGGCCGAAGCCCCTGATCTCCCGCAAATCTGACAAGCATCCGATGCTTATCCAGGTGTTGCCCCTTTGCGACGTGTAGTCACGTCGAGGGTGGCCGGCACCTGTTTTTATGACTTCCGAACCGAGGTTTATATGGAGCAAGTCGCTACCAGGAGTAACAAGAAGATTCTTTCCGGAAACGAGGCCATTGCCCACGGCGCTTATGCCGGCGGCGTGACGGTGGCGTCCGCTTACCCAGGCACCCCGAGCACCGAGATTCTGGAAAATGTCGCAAGTTCCCGGAGGTCTACTGTGAGTGGGCTGTCAATGAGAAGGTCGACATGAAGTGGTGATCGGCGCGTCGTTTGCGGGCGCGAGGTCGCTCACGGCTATGAAACATGTCGGTCTGAACGTGGCCCTGGACCCGCTGATGACGTTCGCCTACCTCGGCGCGAACGGCGGACTGGTGGTGGTGTCCGCGGACGATCCAGGGGTCATTCCTCTCAGAACGAGCAGGACAACCGCAGCCTCGCGAAGTTCGCCAGAATAGATGCTGGAGCCATCCGACAGCCAGGAGTGCTACGACATGTCGCGCCTGGCTTTGGATCTTTCCGAGCAATTCGCCACGCCCGTGCTTCTTCGCACCACCACTCGAGTTTCGCACTCCTCGGGCATCGTTGACCTCGGCAGCTTTGAGCGGATTTCCGGGAGCGGCAGGAAATAGAAAAGGACATCACAAAAACCGTTCCCGTGCCGGTTTTCGCGCGCAGGATGCGGGTCGCTCTCGAGGAAAAACTTGCGAGGCTCGCCGATTATTCCGAGACCAGCCCACTGCAGCGCGTGAACGCGGCAGCGACGAAGAGGCATAATAACCTCCGGCATCAGTTCCCAGTACGCGCGCGAGGCGTTTCCGAACGCGTCGATCCTGAAGCTGGGGATCACTTTCCCGCTGCCCGGGAAATTGATCTTGGACTTTGCGGGTTCGGTAGAGAAGCTGTACGTGGTCGAAGAGGGCGATCCTTACCTCGAAGAACAAATTCTCGCGCTGGGGGTCA
>CAVZJH010000005.1:0-19955 GCA_963775535.1 uncultured bacterium
AAATGCAGGATTATTTCGACCAGCGCACGGACACTTGGCAGGAATCGCAGGTGGGAGAACTCTATTAGAGATGCTCGAATCAGCGCACGATGCTCTGGCGAGCTTGGAGGATATTCCACTCCAAACTCGCCCGACAAAAGCCGGAATAACGTAACGTTACGATACACTAAGAGGACATTTTCCCTTTGCAGTTAAGAGGACATATTGCCTTTGCAACAACACGTGACCGATTGCGCCCGTTGCGTGTCATATTTACCGATTATCCGAGGCTGATGGCCTGACGTCGCCACGGTTATCGAATGTTTCGTGCTTCGCGGAGGTATGTCCCGAAGAGCACCTGCGAAGAGGCTGCTTTCAGTGTGACGTCAGGAAACATTCGACAGACGCCCGATTGCGCTCGCCAACAGGTTTTATGGCCGGCATTCGTCGGGTAATAGTAGCCTGCCACTAAGTTGTTGGTGGTAGGGCCAAATAACAGATCGCCCTGCGCGCGACCCCAGGGGGTGGGGCCGCGCGCAGGGTTTTAGAGGTCAGGCAACCAAAACTTCATAGGAATAGTCCCGGGCAGATTGCTGACAGGAGGCAATGTGCTTGTTTCGTAATGCACTTGCGGTTCTGGCTGCCGCGGCGCTTCTGCTCGCGTCGGCCATGCCGGGATATTCCGAGTCACTTGAGTTTCGGTTCAACTCGTGCGAAGCCCAGTTTAAGGGCACCGCGAAAACTTCCGATGTTAAAGCTGCCGGTTCTCGAATCTCCATCGAGAAGATCGTGATGCCGGGCTTCAGCTCATGCGCATCCAGCGGAAACCCTGCCCTGCCTTGTAAGCTGATGTACCTGGCCATTCCACCCGGCGCTGACGTCAGCACTGTGAAAGTGGCCTTGGACAGCTACTCGACTAACGTTCTTCCGGGGACTTACGATATTTCGCCGGCTCCGGAAGCCGCCGTTTCGGATGGGGATTTTCACAGCCGGCCGCGTGAGATCCGCTGCCTTGCCACCTATGGCACTGACGCGTTCTATCCCAGGGAGCACTTGCGCGTGCGCTGTGTTGAACGCTGCGTCAATGGAAAGTCGCGGTAATCGAGTTCTGGCCTTATTGTTACAACCCCGTGAGCGGAAAACTGCGAGCGGTCTCTTCCGGATCAGCAAGTATCACGTATACTCAAACGCAATCGGTCCAGACAACGACACCCGATCCTGTCGCAGCAGATATGTCGACTTTCATTGCGAACCGGGACCAGGCCCTGACGTGGTACTCCACCTCCTCCGCATCTGCGAACACTGCGAACGCGGTTTCCACTGCGCCTGGTTATGCGATTCTCACAACCAGCGCTATCGTCTCCACCAGCCAAAAACTTGCCGATTTCGAGGTATTGCAGTCGCTCAAGGGGTTCAACGTCACCCTGGCCACCGAAAACGACTGGGGCGGAGGGACCGGCGATGCGGCGGCCGCGAACATACGGAACTGGCTGATCAACAACTATATCAGCCTCAACCTTGAATATGTCCTGATGATCGGCAATCCGGACCCGGTTTATGGAGACGTGCCGATGAAAATGCTGTGGCCGCGATACGACCAGCCTACAAATAAAGAAGCCCCGTCCGATTACTACTATTCGGTCCTGACCGGCAACTGGGATTTGAACGGCGACGGCTTCGCGGGGGAATATCCGGAGGATTTTGGACCCGGCGGCATAGAGACTATCCCCGACGTTTATGTCGGCAGAATTCCCTACTACGGAGTCATCGGCGATCTGGATCACATTCTTCAGAAGACAATAGACTACCAATCAGCCGTTCCTGCCGATTGGAACAAGACGTTTCTATTGCCGATGAAAGCCCTGGACTCGTGCACACCGTCTTATAATCTTGGAGAGAACATAAGGACCGATATAGGACTTCCGGCCGACTTGCACACGGTGCGGTTTTATGACGGAGCAAATGGTCTGAACCCTCCGCCGGAATACTGCTCGTGCGACTGCACCTCGGTTCAGGATGCGTGGTCACAGGGCGCAGGGCTTGTATTCTGGATGACGCACGGCTCGCCAACGCTGGCAGAATCCGTGTTCAGCTCCGACGAGTGCGCCAGCCTTGACGATTCGAAGCCGTCCATCGTCTATGCAGCCTCGTGTTTGAACGGCCAGCCTGAGATTTCCAACAACCTCGGTTATTCGCTGCTCGATACTGGCGCAATAACTACACTGTCGGCGTCAAGAGTGTCGTGGTACTACGTCGGTGAGACGGACTTTACCTGCACTGACAGCATTGGGGGGATCGGATATCAGTACGCAAAGTTCCTGCTCAGCAGCCGGGAGTCCTGCGGTCGTGCCGCCACGGACGCTTGCCTCGCGGTTCCAATGAATATCTGGGCGAACCAACTGGTTTTAACCTTTACGGAGACCCGTCTCTAATCTTTCAACCAGCCCCCTGTTCCGGGAGGGATTGCCGGAGAGGTGCTCTAACCGGCGGATCGCCTGTCCCTGGCGCCGTCATCAAAATGAGCGGCGGGAGCGCAGCCACGAGTGCCCGGCAGGATGGTTCTTATCTTCTCGGCGCATTGGCTTCCGGTTCACAGGATTTCACGGTCTCCGCCAACGGTTACTATCCACAGCAGTTTTGCGGCGTCCAAATATCGGCGGGAAAAGCCGCGCATGTCAACGCGCGGCTCGTGCCCGCGGCCCCCGCTTCCGTACGCAGGCTTCGTTCGCGACAACTACGGCACACCCATCTCCGGAGTGGAACTGAGCTTGGCCGAAAACAACTGCGTCACCCAATCTCTCTCTGATGGCAGCTACTCATTCAATAACCTTTCTCCCGGAAGCTATACGATTATAGCCACCAGATACCCTTACGCGCAGTGCATGGTTGCAGGCTGCACCGCGGCTGCCGGTTCTGCAGCCGAGTATGACGTGACGCTTCAGATTGACACCGCCAATGTATTACTGAACGGCGGGTTCGAGAACGGATTTAATAATGGGCTGGGCGTCGATTGGTCGATTTACACAAGCAACGGCTATTCGTGCGCTTCGTCAGCGGGAACCGATTTCCGGAAAGCAGGGGCTTGTTCTCAAAAACTCCAGTTGCCCATACCGGTGAACGACGGTCACGCGGGACTTTGTCAAGTGGTACAGGTGATCCCCGGAAACAGCTACACAATTATTGCATGGGAGCGCGACCACCTGACAGACAGCGATGCTAATGCATCCGACAACCTTGTCTGCCGGCTGGGATATCATCCTACCGGCGGAATCAATTGCTGCTCCTCAACTGTCGTGTGGCAGGATTTCGACGCGGCCCGCGATACCTGGAACAGCATATTCGAGTCCGTTGTCCCAACGTCGCAATCCATGACGATCTTCCTGGAGGGCTGGCGCAAAACATCGCAGGGCGTCGACGACTGCTGCGCATGGTTTGACGCGGTGAGCGTGAATGGCCCGTCCACGGCTCCGTCCGTGCCCATCGTGCACGTGCAGGGGAGTTACCTGAACCCGAGTCAACAGATTCAGGTGAACTGGTCGAGCCCTGATACTGATGTGGCATCATACGAATACGCCATCAGCGCGACAGCGGACAAAAGCGGCATATTGCCTGGAGCGGGATGGGTAAGCGCCGGGCTGTCTACCTCCGCGGTGACTCCGGTGCCCTCGCTGGCGAACGGGAGCGTCGTGTGGGCGCTGGTGTGCGCAAGGAACGCAACAGGTGTTTACAGCGCGGTCGGTATATCGGAACCGATAAGGATCGTTACCGACGTGGACTCCATAGCCTCGGCAAAGTTGATTCCGGACGGCACGTGGGTCAGAGTTACGAATGTCTGCGCAACAAGGATGGGCGTGGGTCCGGATTGTTTCATCGAGAGCCAGAACAGGACAGCGGGCATAGAAACCCAGGGAACCTGGTCCGGCATACCATTCCTGGAACCCGGAACAATCACATCCACAGTGGGACAGCTCGCAACGCAGAACTCGGTCCGCGAACTGGTGAATGCTGAGGTTATGCCTTCGGCCGTATATACCGCGATGGCGCCGCTCGGACTTGCTAACCGCGCAGTCGGAGGGGCAAGCACTGCACATGGTCGGGCACATCTATGGTGGGCCAGGTCGGGAGCGCGGTTGGTCAGGGAGGGCCGAACAACGTCGGCATTCTGGTTACCGTGTGGGGGCGGGTGATGTCGGCGGGTGTCGGTGAGTTCGTCATCAGCGACGGCAGCTTGGACGGAGGGCTTACTGTCACCTGCTTCAACTCCATAATCCCACCCGCTGTAAACTCGATGGTGAGCGTCACGGGAATCGCGACGCCCTCGGGTGTATCGGTTTACGGGCAGGAGGATATTGCGGGGCTTGAGTAGGTATATCTCATCTTCCTCACATGATTCAACCTCCTAACACATCTCATTGAGAGAGTTCAGTTTTGCGGGAGTCAGTGCCATGCTGAACTTGATTCAGCACCCATCCCATGCCCGGCCTGGACCCTGAATCAAGTAGGGTGACGCGGATTGAGGCTATTTGTTCCCGCATAACTGAACACACACATCTCATTCGTGCCCCTTTACAGATCAACTCGGGCTGTGCTATAGTCAGACGATCATTAAGACTGTTCGATTTGGTTCATGACTTGTCCCAGAGGTGGTTGAAAATGAAAAAACTGAAATCCATAGCGCTGCTGACTTTACTCTTGTTATTCGCCGGTCGTGTTTGCGCCGAGAGCCAGAAATCACCGCAGACATGCGACTCGTGGTTGGGTATGTACGTGGGAGAGAGTAAGATTGGCTACCGCCATGTGACGGTGCGCAAGGACGGAATTCGAAGGCAGGGAAGTCTACGTGTTGACGGACATGGATTTTATCGAGCCTGTTAAATACCGGGCCCTGCACAGGTTATATGCGGATATGGATTACTCTCCGCTGTACGAGACTCATGAAGAGACGTTCGAAAGCAAGCCTGGAGATTCGTCCAGTAAAACCACAAACAGAGCAGAGATTAGATGCGTATCCGGAGTGCTGGAGTGCAAGGCGGAATCAAATGGCAAGGTCACTAAGAAAACCGTCCCGATCCCGAAGGGCACTGATCTGAAACCTTACATACGTTTTACTCTCGATGACGCGCGCCCTCCAATTGGAGAGAAGCAGGTTGTGACAACCATTGACTGGCACAAGCTTGCCCTCGCGAAATCCACTATCTACGTGGGTCAGCGGGCAAAAGTCAAACTGAAATCAGACACTATTGAAGCTACTCCGGTTTGCGAGGACGACGGAACAAGCATCACGACCGACTGGTATCTCGACGATGGCAAACATGTCAAGACAGAGGACTCAGGTCAGCCGATCACGGGCCTGGATGAGCCACGAGAGGAAGCGACGCGCGGGTTCGCAACAACCGAAGATTATGAGACGGTCAAATCCGACCGTGACATTCTTGAGTCGGCCAAGAGTGTGTTAGAATACCAGGGATTGACCGAACTCGCGATAGGCCTGGTCGGAGTAAAGGATGGCAGCTTCGCAGTAAACGACGCTCGGCAGTCCGCCAAGTTCGTCGCCGGTGAGAACACTATCGAATATGACATCACCGCCAAACATTATGATAGCTCCAAGGTTGCGAAAATCCCCATAACTGACAGTACCTACGCCGCCTGGCTCGCGGGCAGCGCCTCAGTCCAGTCGGGTGATGCACGCATTCGCACGCAAGCACAGGCCATAATCGGGACTGAGACGGATGCATACAAAGCGGCCTGCAAGCTGCGAGCATGGGTCTACGACAACATGGATACGGAGAGCGGGACCGAGACCCCATTGTCAGCAGTAGACATTCTGGCGGCCAAGCTGGGCGACTGCAAACATTGCGCTCTACTGTGCGCGGCCCTGGCGCGATCAGTCGGGATACCCACGCGAGTTGTCATCGGGCTGGTATACGGTGGTGACAAGGAATTTTGGGGTCATGCCTGGGTCGAATGCTTTGTGGGAGAATGGGTGACGCTCGACCCGACGAGCCCGTTTGATTTCGCCAATGCGCTGTACATAAAGATGGGAGACGGGGACGATCTTCTGCGCGCTAACCAATTACCGCGTGCCGGCGAAACACATATCAAGGTAAACTACGTCAAGTTCTCGAATCCTGTCCCCGCGGTTAGTGCAGGTACCAAGAAATGATCGGTTTACGGGCAGGAGGATATTGCGGGGCTTGAGTAGACCTGCTCCACAACCAGCCCTTCGCAGGGCTTGGGCCAGGAGATGCTGTCCGCTCCCGCCCCTCGCAGCGCGCGAACGACCCGGTCGGGTTGAAGGGTCAGCGCAACTATCGTTCCACCTCCGCCCGCGCCTGCGAGCTTTGCTCCGATTGCGCCGTTCGCCAGTGCGGCCTCGATGAGATAATCGTTCTGCGGACCGGAGCCTCCGAGTGCTCGCTGGATCTCATGATTCTCGTTCATCAATGCGCCGAGGCGCTCCCAATCCGACGCCAAAATCGCCTTCTTGCCCAGACGCGCGAGCTCGGCAATGCGGATGTAGCCATCCACCACCTCGCGCTCTCCCGCGAGCCACCGGTCACGAATGCACCCGTGAACCGTACCGGAGTTGCGGGTGATGCCCGTATGCGCGACGACAATCGGCAGCTCACCGACCAAACCTTCAAGGGCTTCAACGGTTGCCAGCGGTTCATCTTGGTCCTGAGCAAGTCTTTCCTTGCCGCGGAAATCCATATAATTCAGCCCGCCGAACGCCGCCATATACTGGTCCTGAAAGCCGCACATTATCCCCATTTCGCCAAACTCGACCTTTCGCGCTGTTTCCGCGGCGCTGTAGGGACCCATTTCAATCCCAAGATGCGCGGTCACGCAGCCCAGTATGGCCATCACCATCGCCGTCGAACCCGCCAGTCCCGCGCTCTCGGGAATTTCGGATGTCACAAGCAGCCTGAACGTGAACTCATCGGGGGTGAGTTTGAAGTGGTTGAGGATCGCCTTCACTATGTCGAGACGAGTGCCGTCGAGGAGCAAATCCCGAGGCGAGCGAATCTGCTGGACGTCATTTCCGATGCCCAGGGTCAGGACATCCGAGTTCATCAGGGTGCAGCGTGCGCGCTGGGTGGTCGAACAGGATATCACCGATCCGCCGTACATGTCGGTCGGGTTACCGATTATTCCGCATCTCCCTGGAGCAGAGGAGACGATCATTGCGAACCTCCACGGTTCTCCCGCGTGCTGTTAAACACAGCCGGCTTTTTGCTTTGCCTCGGGGTCGAGCACGTAATCAACTGCCTCTGCCAGATCCCTGGCGACGAAATCCGGCGCACAGGGGAGGTGTTCGAGATCATCGCTCTTAACAGCGCCGCTCAACACGAGGACGGCCCGGCATCCGGCGTTCTTCGCGGCCATCAAGTCGCGCTCGCTGTCGCCGATCATAATGGAAGTGTTGAGGTCGATGCCGTGATCTTTCGACGCGGTCCGGAGCATTCCCGGCTGGGGTTTGCGGCAGAGGCATTTTTCCGAAGAGAGGTGTTTGCAGTAGTAGAACCCTGATATCCTGCCGCCCACAGCCTCTACCTGCCGCACGATTTCTTCCTCGATCTTCCGCAGGTCATCCTCAAGGACTACGCCTTTTGCAATGCCTTGTTGATTGGAGATCACGTAAACATCAATGCCGGCCTGGTTTAGTCTGCGGATGGCGTCAGGCACGTAGGGAAAGACCCTGAGTTCCCGTGTGTTCTTGACGTAATCGTCCCTGTCGTGGTTTATGACCCCGTCGCGGTCTAGAAAGACAACCCTCACTCGGCGCCACACTGCTTCATCAAGCATGAGAAGACCAGATGCCCCAGGACCATGTGCACATCTTCTATTCGCTGCATGTTGTCGCTGTTTACCACAATCGACTGCTGGGCAACCTGCGCGAGCTTGCCGCCGTTGAAACCCGACCAGCCTATCGTGATCGCGCCGAGTTCGTTCGCCCTCTTAACGGCGTTGATAACGTTGGGCGAGTTCCCGCTGCCGCTGATAGCGATCACCACGTCCCCGGGATCGAGCCAGTTTTCGAGCTGCGCGGCGAAGATATTGTCGTATGCCGTATCATTTGCCCAGGCAGTGATCAGGGGTACGCTTTCCGTGAGCGAGATAACCTTGAAGCGCTTGCCGGTGCACACTTGGAGGCCTTTCTGGAGATCCTCCGCAATATGCATGGCAGTGGCCGCGCTGCCGCCGTTTCCGAGGAGAAACACCTGCTTGCCTCCGGCATGCGCAGCTTTCACGGTGTCTATCACGTCCTGAACGCTGCTTTCCGGAAGCTCGGAGATTGCCGTGGTGACTAAGCTCAGATAGTCTTTTATCATCGACATTTCGGCTGCCCTACCTTCTCACGTTGAATATTACTTTCGACCCATCCCTCGCAATGCTGATAGGCAGCTCGCGAAGATGCGAAAGCTTCTTGCGCACGGCAGATCGGTTCTCAGGCGGGGTGCACACAAGGAAGAACCCGCCGCCGCCGGCTCCGGTCACCTTACCGCCAATGGCTCCAGCGGACATCGCGAGCTCATACAGCTCATCGATCTGCGGGTTAGTAACGCCGCTGGCAAGCTGTTTTTTTCGAGCCCAGCCATCGCGCAGAATCTGGCCCAGCGAAGCGGTCGTGCCAAGCCTGAGCAACCTTGCGAGTTCGTCGGCTTGATCTCTCATTTCGATCAACACCGGCATTTTCGAGGCGATGTTGCTCTTCTGCTCGGTCAAAACACCGGACGATTTCCTCGTGGAGCCGGTAAAGAAGAGTAAAAGGCTTTCGCACAGCCTCTGCTTGGCGCCTTCCTCGATTGCTATACTGTCGACCTCGACATCTTCGTTGCCGTGGAATCGTATATGCCTCAAGCCGCCGTATGCAGCGATATACTGGTCCTGTTTGCCGATGGGTTTGCCCAGAATGTCTATCTCGATGCGGCACGCCTGCTGCGCAAGCACATCGGGAGAGACAAACTCACCCTTGTAAGCATACAGCGCGTTCAGCAGACCTACCGTTACGGTGCTCGAAGAGCCCAGGCCCGAGCCCTCTGAGGGAATATCAGCCATGGTGGCAATCTCTATGCCCTTTTCAACGCCGACCATCTTCATGGACTCGCGAACGAGTTCGTGCTGGATCTCATCAACTCTCTGAACCATCTCAGTCCGGGTGTAACCCACACGAACGAGGTCATCGAAGCGTTCCTTGATAACTACGTAGATATACTTGTCGATCGCCATGGAAACTACGGCGCCGTATTCACTGTCATAAAAGCCTTTGAAGTCGGTTCCACCGCCGGCAAAGCTGATGCGAAGCGGTGTTTGTGTGATTATCACCCTAATCGACCTCCTGGTCTGCCGGTTCGCGAAGTATTTCAATGAAAACTAAATGAACCCATTGGATTTTACCATAAGCCAGCCGCTGACTCAACATTAAGTACTCCAGGGCGCGCATCCATTGTAGCGTATGCCAGGCCGAGGAGTTGTGATGCGAGAGTCGAAACGCGTTGCAATAGCCGAACACAGCGACTTTGCATGGGCTGTCAAACTAAAAAAGGCCGGGAGCCCAACGCTCCCGGCCTTTTTAACAACGGATTTTATCTTTTGATATTATAGAAAGCATCCATGCCCGGGTACCTGGCGGCATCTGAGAGGTCTTCCTCTATTCTAAGGAGTTGGTTGTATTTTGCAACTCTCTCTGCTCTGGCCGGAGCGCCGGTCTTGATCTGGCCCCCGTTTGTGGCAACCACGAGGTCGGCGATGAATGTGTCCTCGGTCTCGCCTGAGCGGTGGCTGACAATAGCAGTCCAACCGGCTCGTTTGGCCATCTCTATTGCATCAAGTGTCTCGCTCAGGGTTCCGACTTGGTTGACCTTGATCAGGACCGAGTTGCTCGCGCCCATCTCAATGCCCTTCTTCAGGCGCTCGGTGTTGGTGACATACAGATCGTCACCCATGACCTGCACGCTCTTGCCGATGCGCCTGGTCAGCTTCACCCAACCGTCCCAATCGTCTTCGCTCATGCCGTCTTCGACGGAAATGATCGGATACTTCTCGCACAACCCCGCGAGGTAGTCGACCATTTCGTCGGTTGTGCGGGTGACGCCTTCGCCCTCGAAGTGGTATTTTTCGTCCTTGTACATCTCGGTAGCGGCAAGGTCCAATGCGATCATGAATTGCTCTCCGGTCTTATAGCCGGCGTAGCCGATCGCCTCGATAATGGCCTCGATGGCTTCCTCGGGTACTTTTCAGGTTCGGAGCGAAACCACCCTCGTCACCGATAGAGGTCGAGAGGCCCTTTGCCTTCAGGACCTTGGCAAGGTTGTGGTAGACTTCCGCGCACATTCTCAGGGCTTCAGCCCAGCAGGATGCGCCGACCGGCATAATCATGAACTCCTGCACGTCTACCGTGTTGTCGGCGTGCTTTCCACCGTTAAGGATGTTCATCATCGGAACCGGGAGGTCCTTAGCATTGGTCCCGCCAAGGTAGCGATACAGCGGGAGGCTCAGGTATTCGGAGGCGGCCTTTGCGCACGCCAGGCTCACGCCCAAAATGGCATTCGCGCCGAGCTTGGACTTGTTTGGCGTTCCGTCAAGGTCCAGCATCAACTGGTCGATTGTAACCTGTTCGGTCACGGGGTAGTTCACGAGTTCCGCGGCTATGAGTTCGTTGACATTCCTCACCGCCTGCTCGACGCCTTTGCCCATATAGCGGCTCTTGTCGCCATCGCGCAGTTCAATTGCTTCGTGTGCACCGGTCGATGCTCCCGAAGGCACTGCAGCCCGTCCCATAGTTCCATCGTCCAGATAGACTTCGACCTCTATCGTGGGATTTCCACGGGAATCAAGAATCTCTCGTCCAATGATCTCCTCAATATACACAGCTTTCACCTCGCGTACCTACGTTATTGTACTGTGGACGTTCCGACCTGCCGGCCGAAAACCGCACAATTATAGCACCTCTCGAAAAAGAAAGTAAACCCGAACGCCCGAAGGCGGATTACCCACAACTACCCCATCCGTAGTATAATTCATCCATTAGTGACGTAGTTTTAAGGAGGCCAGTGTGGTATACGACGTAGCGATCTTAGGTGGTGGACCTGCCGGCCTGACTGCCGCGATATATGCGTCACGCGCCCGGCTTTCCACAGTTTTGGTGGAGAAGGCCTATCCCGGCGGCCAGATGATGATGTGTGAGAACATCGAAAACTACCCGGGTTACAGCGGCGGAGCGGGCATGGACCTCAGTAACGTGATCAGGGAGCAGGCTGAGAAGTTTGGGATGGAGACGAAACTGGCGGACGTCGAGCGTCTGGACCTGTCGGGTCGGGAGAAAGTAATATACACGACCGATGGCCAGGAGGTTCGAGGGAAAACCATTATACTGAGTCTCGGGGCCAGGCCGAGGCGCTTGGGCGTGCCCGGTGAGGCGAAACTCATTGGCCGAGGCGTCTCATACTGCGCTGTGTGCGATGGAGCGTTTTTTAAGGACAAGAGGCTGGTGGTGGTTGGCGGCGGAGACAGCGCCGTGGAAGACTCGGTTTTTCTGACGCGCTACGCCTCCAGCGTGCATATAGTTCACAGGCGGGACAAGTTCAGAGCTCAGCGCATTATCCAGGAAAGAGCGTTGTCCAACCCGACCATAAACGTGAGGTGGAACAGCGTCGTCAAGGAGATCGGCGGCGGTGACTTTGTTGAACATGTCGTTCTTGAGAACGTTGCCACCAAGGAGCTTACGCAGGTGCCGGTCGATGGAATCTTCATCTTGATCGGTCTGGACCCCAACACGAAAATGCTGGACGGGCAGGTCGCGCTCGATGAGATGGGTTACATCGTCACTGACGAGAACATGCAGACGAATATTCCCGGGGTATTTGCCGCGGGCGACGTGCGCCGGAAGCTGCTGAGACAGATCGTGACCGCCTGCGCCGATGGCGCGATAGCCGCAACCGCCGCTGAAAAATATATAGAGGGCGGGCTGTAGCTTCCTGCGGCCGCGGCTTATTGACACAAGACGTGCTCGATGTTAATATTACTCGTGCATGACGGATGCGGGAGTAGCTCAGTTGGTAGAGCGCTAGCCTTCCAAGCTGGATGTCGCCGGTTCGAGCCCGGTCTCCCGCTCCATTTTATGTACCGCCACTTTGGCCTCATTTGAGCGTGAAACAAGCTCAATTCACCGCGATAATAGCCTTCGGCCGCTTGAGCGTGACCTGCGGCCTCGCTGTGTCCTGCGTCTGTCGCCGCAGGGCCTCGCGCTCTACAAGCTGAGCTACTCCCGCCTCACGCCATAGTACAATTAGCAAACGACATTGGGGCAGATCAAGGCATATTGGCTTTCACGTTTGGTACCGCACCTACCAGATGACGGTCCCGCTTACCCACACAGGCATCGACGTTGAGGATGCACGCACAGTGGTGCATCCATCGCATTAGCAACTCTCGCAGACAAGTCAAGTATTGCTGGCAGCCACGGTCACTGAATTGCCGCCCAACTACACAGCCCGCACCAACAGCAGGGGCACAATGATGTTATGCCGCACGTGTTCGGCGGTTGTGCCAAAAAGAATGTCTGCGAGAAACTTGTGGCCGTGGGTGCTCATCGCTACGAGATCAAACCCATCATTCTCAACCCGTTGTATGATCTGCTCAGCGGGGTCACCGTAGGCGATCTCCGCCTCAGCAACGATTCCCTCGGCTATGAACTCTGCGCGGACCTGCTCCAGGTACGCCTGGTCGCTCGTCACTTCCGGACTGACTGCATCCGACCCATAAAGTCTAGCCGCCCATCCGTCGGCCACGTGCAGAAGAACAACCTTGCTTCCCATCAGCTTCGCCAGTTGCTTGACGTGCTCTATTATGGCCCTATCGGTGGGCGTAGTATCAAGTGTGACAAGAATATTCTTATACATCCACGTCGCTTCCTCGCCGCCGATGGCCCAGACGCCGTCAGCCGGCAACTATAACCTGCCAGGCAGATCTTACGGCGTCCGGCAGTCCGTAAAGATCCAGTGCCGTGATGATAATAGCGCTTCCCCATCCCGCTATGATTAAGAACCAGCCCAGCGACCACTTGCCCATTCGGCGGCGGCTGGTGGTAAACTGCAGCAAGGGAAACATCGCAAACGGAAGCTGCAGGGCCAGCACTACCTGGCTGAGAGTCAGAAGATCGGTGACACTGCTGTTTCCGCGGACGCCAATAATGATTATCGCCGGAACCACCGCTACCAATCGAGTAACCAGCCGACGCATCCAGGGCCGCATGCGCCACTGCATGAAGCCCTCCATAACCACCTGACCGGCCAGGGTGCCGGTTATCGTGCTGCTCTGGCCGCTGGCAAGCAGACCTACACCAAACATAGTGGCGGCGATGGAAGTGCCCAACAATGGCGCAAGAGTCAGATATGCGACTCGAATCCAGTCGCTGTTCGCGGCGAAGTGAACTACATGCCCGCCGGAAACCGCAACGCTTTGTTTGCCGAAGAACACCATTGCTGCCAGTACCAGTATAGCCGCGTTGACCAGGAAAGCAATCGAGAGCGAAAGCGAGGTATCTATGGCGTTGAACGTTATAGCCTTGCGGACCGAGTTCTCATCCTTCTGCAGTCTGCGAGACTGCACGAGCGCCGAGTGCAAGTAAAGGTTGTGGGGCATGACCGTGGCGCCGATGATGCCTATCGCTACGAACATCATGCCGGATTGTCGGAAATTGGGTGAGATCAGGCTGCGGCCCATTTCTGCAAATGATGGCTGCGTCTGCGGCAGAACAAAGATCTCTATGAAGTAGCATACCGCTATAGTGCAGACAAGCACTGCAACAATGGACTCGATCATCCGCATTCCGAGATTTCTCAGTGTCAGAAGCAAGACGACATCAAAGGCCGTAATCACAACAGCCCAAAGCAGAGGGATATGAAACAGCAGGTTTATCGCGACGGCACTGCCTAATGATTCAGCCAGGTCGGTTGCGGCAATCGCTATCTCGCTCAGCAGCCACATGGGCCAACGACTCCAGCTCGGATACCAGTCCCGACAGCACTGCGCGAGATCCTTCCCCGTGACAACTCCCAAACGGGCAGAAATAATCTGCAGGAATATAGCCATCAGACTGGCGAGCGCCACCACCCACAACAGGCCATACTTAAACTGAGCTCCTCCCTGCAAATCGGTGCCCCAGTTGCCGGGATCCATGTAACCGACGCTCACTAAAACAGCCGGTCCCACAAAGACTCTAAGCTGTCTCCAAAAGCCCGCTTGGTCTGAAGGCACATCTATTGAACTGTGGAGGCCGCCAAGCGACATGCGGTCAAAGATCTCGCCCTCTACGCTCTGGCCTCCTTTGGGCGGCCCATCATTCTTTCGATTCTCGTCTTTAGACCCGCTCAAGTTGGCATTGTTCTTTCCGCACGTATTAGAGAGATTGGATGCTGGTTGCACGACATCCAACCACATTGTTTCTAGTTTACCTCGAACTCAAACCTGAACAACTGCGAGCTATTCCACGGCGTTACCATCCCGCAGCATCAAAGAGCCTGCAAACCGATTACCATTATGGGCAGTGGGTTGCAGTCAGTCTCTGTTCCGTCGCCAAGTTCTCCACTCTCGTCATTCCCCCAGGCTGCCACAGCGCTATCCGCCCTAAGAGCCACGCTGTGATCAGTGCCTGCAGATATGGCGGCAATACCCGCGAGTCCCGATACCTGGACTGGGGTAGTGCGTTCAGTTGTGGTTCCGTCTCCAAGCTGGCCACTGCCGTTCGATCCCCACGTCCATACCGGATTCTAGCTGAACTATACCCCGGGAATGCTCGGCTGTCAAGGATAAGAGTCGATCCATTCCTTTGTCCTCGACATGTGGCCATTCACATGGTAGTTTGCAGTAGAGTCTGTTGTATTGAGGGCTGCGTTAGAGCAGCGAGCGGTATAAATGGGCTTTTTGTTTTATGACAACTACGCAGGCTCTACGAGAGGGCGAGGGGGACGGAATCGATAATGAAAACGTTCGCAACATTGGTTTGTTTGGCGGGGCTGTGCGATGGCGTTACATCATCGGGCCCGATCTTGAGATTCTCTAGCATCAACCACTTGACAAATGCACTTACCTCTCGTCTATAATGGTCGATAGTAGTGGGGCTGCAGCCTGCGGCTTCCTTGGCTTCTAGCCATAGCTCCAAGAGCCGCATCAGGGAATTTGTTTCATTTTTACGGAGTTGGATGTCGTTCACGGTGCTTCCTCCGAAGTCGCAATGGAAGAAGCCACCTAAGTTGCCGTGAATCGAGCTCGAAACAACCCTGTAATTGCTCTCAAGGGCATCTTCACTACAACTGAGCAGTTTTTCCAAGCTGGATGTCGCCGGTTCGAGCCCGGTCTCCCGCTCCATTTTTATGTGTCTGGTTTTACAGAGGAATCGCGGATGAAACCTTTCGCGACTGCGCCTGCGTCGAGTCACTGTCGGGCTTTCGCAGTATCTGGCGATACTACTGTCGCCCCGAGGGGTTTCACCGTGAAGGGATGAAAATAGCCTTCGGCCATTTTCAAAGGAGCCAAGATGAGCACTTCCGTTGACTGGTCCAATCCCTACGCTGACCGAGATGGGCGCTGGCTCAAGGGGAACCTCCACACGCACACAAGCCCCGCCAGTGGATGCGCTGATATTAGCTTTTCCGACTGCATCGATCTCTATGTTGCCCATGGCTATGATTTCGTTTCGATCTCCGACCACTGGGCCTATACACCTCACCAGGACGATCGCATAACTATACTGCCGGGCGTCGAATGGAACGCCGAGGGCGGAGTTTACCACACCGGAGTTTGTTCGCTCGATTCATCCAGGCTTCAGGCAGCCATGGCGGTTTTGGATCAAGAGGAAATGCTGCGCCGCTGCCAGGGCGATGACAGCCTGTTGATTATGAACCATCCCAACTGGCAGCTAAGGTCACATTACAGGCGCGAAGAGCTGGAGCGCGTGACCGGCTACGATGGCATCGAGGTTTATAATGCAGTCATCGAACGGCTGGACGGATATGCGATTTCCACGGACAAGTGGGACTACCTCCTCGCGCGTGGAAGACGAGTGCTCGGTTTTGCCAGTGATGATTCGCACCGCAAAACGGATATCGGGCACGGGGCGATTACGTGAGGTCGAAAAATCGTTCCGGGCAGGCCATTATGTCCGCAATCAAGAGCGGCAACTTCTACTGCTCCAGCGGCGCCGTCATTAATGATGTAAGGCTCGAAGATGGCGTGATCACGGTCGAGACTGAGGACGCGCAGGAGATCGAGGTGCGCGCGGACGGGGGCTGCCGGATTGAGGTCGTCAGGGATAGAAGCATAAGATTTGACACCCGGGATTGCGGAGCTGCCTACGTTCGTTTCGCCGTCTACGCCGCCGGCTCAGCAATGGCTTGGACGCAGCCGTTCTTCTTGACTGATATCTGAGAAGGCGCGGTTTTATCCCCACGGTTGACAGATGTTATCCCATTGGTATAGTATATGCATATATTCACATATACTGATAGGTGAAGCATGGACGAAGTATTCAAGGCGCTCGGTGATCCGACGAGACTCCGGATTGTTCAGATGCTCGCGCAAAATGGTGAGACGTGTGTCTGCAGGATTGTGGACGAACTTGAGATGAACCAGCCGGCGATATCACATCACATGGCAAAGCTCAAACAAGCGCGACTCTTGAACTCGCGCAAGGAGGGCCAGTGGATACACTACTCTCTCAAGGTCGAAGCGATCAAAGACGGCCCGCTGGCATTTCTTGCCGGGGTCGTATCTCAGGCGCAGTCAGCAGTCGGCAAGGCCGGCGCTGTCCGCTGCTGTGATTGATGGAAGGGACAGGCAGTTGAAAAAGGTCGTATTCGTCTGCATTCATAACTCGGGGCGAAGCCAGATGGCCGAGGCATTTGCGAAGAAGCTCGGTGAAGGCAGGATTATCGCCTCCTCCGCGGGCACTGCGCCTGGTGGAACTCTTAATGCGCAGGCTGTCGAGGCCATGGAAGAAATCGGCTATGACATGAGCGCTCACTATCCCAAGGTGATGACGCCTGAGATGGTCGGCAGCGCGGACAAGGTTGTCACGATGGGCTGCGGGGTGAATCTCGATGATATCGAACACGGCGGCGCTGTTTGTCCGGCTGTGTTCGTTGAGTCCGAGGACTGGGGGCTTGAAGACCCCAGGGGGCAACCGATACAAAAGGTTCGGGAAATCCGGGACCAGATCAAGGCAAGGGTCGAGACGATGATTGAAGAGATGACTGCGGGCGAGGGTTAGCATGGGCGCTTCGGCCTCGCTTCTAAGTAACGGTAAGATCAATGAATACGTGAGGTGCTGCAATGTCAGAAAGCAAGTGTAAATGCTGCGGGGGTGGCCCAACTGCCAACGGCAGCGATATCAAGGAGTTTGTCAAAGAGAAATACGGTCAGGTCGCGGTGAACGCTGCGCAGCGTAAGGAGACGAACTGCTGCGGCAAGGGCATGAGAAAAGATGCCATCACCCGTGATCTTTATTCAGAGGCGGAGACTCAGGGGATACCGGTCGAGGCGCTGCTCGCGTCGATGGGCTGCGCGAATCCATTGGCTCTGGCCAGCCTCAAGTCCGGTGAGGTGGTGCTGGATCTTGGGAGCGGAGGCGGCATCGACGTTCTTCTGTCTGCCAGGCGAGTAAGCCCGGCCGGCAAAGCCTATGGCCTGGACATGACCGACGAAATGCTGGACCTGGCGCGCAGGAACCAGGCGGAGGCCGGTATCGAGAACGTCGAGTTTCTGAAGGGCGAAATAGAGAACATCCCTCTGCCGGACGAATCGGTCGACGTTATCATCTCAAACTGCGTGATAAACCTTTCTACTGATAAAGACCAGGTGCTTCGCGAAGCGTTCAGAGTGCTAAGACCCGGCGGCAGGTTCGCCGTAGCGGATATCGTCCTGACACGACCGGTGTCGGATGTCGTCAAAGAGCACATAGGCCTTTGGACCGGGTGCATCGCCGGTGCGCTCGAGATAAATGAGTATAAGACCAAGTTGCTTCGGGCAGGTTTCGCCGATGCCGGCGTTGAGATCGTAAAGATCTATTCCCCGGAGGACGCAAACGCCCTCCTGCCGGATGAAGTCGTCCAGCGCTTTGGCGGACAGGGAATAGCGGAACTGGCGAGCTCGTTCGTGAGCGCGTTCGTCCGGGCAACAAAGTCGAAAGGCTGCTGCGGATAAACCGCCTCGGGCAGCCGCGCGGATGCCTTACAAAAGAAGCCCCCGGTCAAGACCGGGGCTTCGGTTATTCGGGCGCTTTCGTTCCCCTATCTAGTTCCCCGCCGGGCGATGATGCCGCCTAAACCAGCCATGCCGCAGAGCAGAGCCATGAATGAGGAGGGTTCAGGGACGGGTTCCCAGAGGACTGCATGCTCGTTATCGGATGCGTCAAATGAGTCGCCGACAATCCAGCCGTTGTTGTTGATTCCATAAGCTGTGCTGCTTCCTCCAAGGCTGCCCAAATCAGTTATGCTGCCGTTTTGCCACAGGCATGCGGATAGGCGCCGGTTGATCTGCTTGATTGACCCACGACCTGCCCGTTGTTGTTTATGTCGTCAGCTCCGCTATCGGATCCTCCGAGAGTTCCCAGGTCGGTCATTTCTCCGTCCTGCCACAGGAATGCCTGCTCGTCGTAGCTGCCCGGCGCGATGTCTGCCTGACCCACGACCTGCCCGTTGTCATTTATGCCGGAAGCCTGGCTATCGGATCCGCCGAGAGTTCCCAGGTCGATGATGTTCCCGTTCTGCCACAGAAATGCGTGCCAGCCGTCCGATGTCCATGAAAAGCCCACGACCTGCCCGTTGTCATTTATGCCGGAAGCTCCGCTCCTGTCTCCTCCGAGAGTTCCGAGGTCGACCACGCTCCCGTTCTGCCACAGGAGCGCGTGCCAGCCGTCCGATGTCCGCGAAGAGCCCACGACCTGCCCGCTATCGTTCATGCCGGAAACTCCGCCTGTGCCTCCAAGGGCTCCGGTCGATTATGCTCCCGTTCTGCCACAGGAGTGCGTGCTCGGAGTTGCCCGATATCGGTGAAGTGCCCGCGACCTGCCCGTTGTCGTTTATGACGGAAGCTCCGAAATCCAGGTCGGTCATTTCTCCGTTCTGCCACAGGAATCCGCCTGATGTCACCGAATAGCCCACGACCTGCTCACTGTCATTTATGCCGGTAGCCCAGCCTAACCCTAGATCCACAATCTGATACTGCACCGCCTGAGCGCTCATGCCGGCAGTAATTATCACCGCAACCAAAAGAACTGCGAAAAGCAACCTCTTCACGTTCACGATCGTCCTCCTCACCTTCATTGGGGTTTAGTGGGTGGTGATGCAAAAAAACAGCCCGGCACCATCCGAATTGCATAATGCAAGCCTGATAATGCTGGGCTTCTAATCGTAGTACTAGCATGTGGCGAGGGAGTGTCAAGTGCAATCGTCAGTTCCGCCTCATCTCCCGCTCCGCAAACGCCCTAAAGCACCAAGTATGCTGTCAGGTTTGGGCTGCAGAGCGTAGGTGAGGTCGGCGTCGGAATCCAGGTTCCACTGGTAATACCAGAACCCGTAGCTCGAGTTGGCGGGATAATCGGACTCGTTCGCATACCACTGATTGACCGAGTTCGCCTGAATCAGGTCGGGGTTATTGGGGTTTGTTGCTATGTTGATTCCGCTGGTGAGAGCCGCGCCGGTATATGTGCCGACCGTGACGGTGTCGATTATCAGCGTGTAGTTAGTGGTCGGCGTAAGTCCGGTCACTGTGAGCAACTGCTGGTTGGTACTGGTTAAACGGGACATACTGCGTCCAGTTCGCGCCGTTCTCACGGGACCAGGCCCAGTAACCCTGACAGCCTGTCGGAAATGGCAGCGCGTTGCCCTGGTAGGTCCAACTGATTCTGCCGATGTTCTTATACATTGAAGTGACCGTGCAGTTCTGCGCGCTAACCAAAGTGCCGTTGGAGGAAATCG
>CAVZJH010000006.1:0-104070 GCA_963775535.1 uncultured bacterium
TGCAAAGGCAATATGTCCTCTTAACTGCAAAGGGAAAATGTCCTCTTAGTGTATCGTAACGTTACGTTATTCCGGCTTTTGTCGGGCGAGTTTGGAGTGGAATATACCTCTTAGCTCGCCAGAGCATCGTGCGCTGATTCGAGCATCTCTAATAGAGACTCTCCCACCTGCGATTCCTGCCAAGTGTCCGTGCGCTGGTCGAAATAATCCTGCATTTCGGTGGTGGCACCCTCCAGCAGAGCCGATGCCGCCTTAATCATGGCTTTCCACCTGCGCAGTCCCGGCACTGATGGGATTGACCCGAATGTCGCCTGAGCGCATCTACCACGATAAGCGGCTTGCCGCTCGCCATTGGTTTGATACTTCCTCCTCCTTGCATTAGCCGCTCCTTTCACGCGATGCGCGTTGCTCCTATTTGTCTTCCTGGTCCGGACCTTCTCATGGAGCTACCTTCGATAGCACTGGCCGATTTGGATGCCATATACACCCACTGGCTTTCCATAACAGGCGACCCCTTTTCTCCTTCTCCTTGCCCGGATCGGTTCCGCGATCTCATTGGCAGGTGCTGTGGCTATCAGCCTTTCCTCGTAGTAGACCCGCCAACTGCCATCTAGGAGTTGCCGCAGTTCGGCTTTTAGGCCGGCATAGCTTCTCTTGCCGGGTCCAGGTGGAATGTCTATGACGATCCCGTCGAAGCGTATCGCGTTATCGTTGCCCACGCGGGCCCCATACTCAAGGGAAAGAACTCGCTCCAGATCAAGTCCACGCCTGGGCTTTCTCCAAGCGCTCTGCGTATCCTGCGGTGCCACCGTAAACTTCTCGTTGAACTCCCGCACGAATATCTCGGCGTATGCGTTTGCTCCAGCAATATCTGTGATACCTTCCAAGCTCAACATCGCGCACAATCTGTCCTGGAGCGTCTTGAAGAGCCTTTCCACTCGACCTTTTGCCTGTGGTGTCCTCGCAAAGATAGCCTCGATACTCAGAGATTCCAGCGCCGAGCCGACCTGTGTCGGGTCCTGGCGCCCAGCCAGTTCCTCTTCTATACTCCAGAAGTCGTCGTTGCGCTTGAGTGATGAGTGACGATCCTGGTAGACGCTCGCCGGAATGCCGTGGCTTGTCACGACACGACGCAGCAGTTCAAGATATGCCCACGAGCACTCCGCTTCCGTAAAGAACAGCCCCAAAACCTTGCCCGTGGCATCGTCCATGGCAGCCATCGCGCAGCACGCTTCCATACCAGGGCCAAACCACCGGTGGGGGCTGCCATCCCAGAGCATCATCAGTCCCTGCTCACTTTCCTTGGCCTTCTCTTGTGATGCTTCCTCGGTCTGCGCTTCATCTTAGGCTTAATCCCATCCCCGCGACGAATCCCACGAACCGTCTCCCGTGAAAGAGATATCCCCTCACGCTCCACGAGCATTTCGTGGAAATGACTGTCGTTGAACAGGCTATAGCGTTCTTCGGAGAGGGCCAACACTTTCGAGCGCACTTCATCGCTGATCTTATTCCCGGGACTCCGGCCCCGGTTGCCGTGCAGCAGACCCGCGACGCCATCGCCCTCAACCGACTTTCTAAGCCGCCTGGCCTGACGGTAGCTCACTCCCATCTTCTCTGCCGCCTCACTCAGAGCCACACGACCCTCCAATACCATCCGCAGCAAGTGATGCCGCGCTACATCTCGCTCACTAATCTCCATGCCTCCATTCTACAGGAGGACATTATCGCACTGCAGTTAAGGAGGACATAATCGCTATGCTACCACAGGCGCAATCGGTCACGTTGACAGGCGCGGTTTGGGTATGATAGACTTTGGAGGCTCTACTGAAAGAGTCCTCGAAAGGAGTCCCATAGCTTATGCTGATCAATATTAAGGGCAAGAACCTGGAAATCACTGACGCCCTTAAAAGTTACGTTGATAAGAAGGTTCAGAAGCTGGAGAAGTACTTCCACGATCTCAAAGAAGCCAGTGTTGTGATGAGTGTGTATCGCGGCATGCACCTGGTTGAAATCCAGCTCGAGGGCGACGGCATACTGCTTAGAGGCGAGGAACGACGCGGAAGCGACATGTACGGATCCATCGACCAGGTAGTAGAGAAACTGGAAACGCGGGTCAAGAAGTTCAAAGGCAAGCGCTACGGAAAGAGCGTCGAAGAAGGTCCAAGAGAAAAAGAAGCCATCAAAGGTCAGGCAATGGAGGAAGCGTTTGGGCCGGAAGGTGAAGAGCAGGAGGAAATGCTCACCATCGTTCGAACCAAGCGATTTGCCATAAAGCCTATGACACCTGAGGAAGCGGCCCAGCAGATGGAGCTTCTGCACCATGATTTTTACGTATTCCGTAACTCACTCTCGGAAGACGTTAATGTTGTCTACAAGCGCCAGGATGGCAACTACGGCCTGATTGAGCCGGTTTAATCGGTCGACTGGCGCCATAAGGGCACTGGTCGCCACATAAAGAATGCATTTTCCTGCTTCCGGCACACCGGGGGTTCGTCCAGTCACCTCTTCTACGCAGTAACTGCCGAGATTGTCCGGGCAACTGACTGAAGAGCTTCCGGGACAGGTTGTTGAAGCAACGGAGGTGCTAAAGTAAGGAGTCTAAACCCAAAATGATCGTCACCACCAAGCAACTGTTTGAGCAAGCCTACGGCAAGTACGCTCTCGGCGCTTACAATATCAACAACGCCGAGCAGACTATGGGCCTCTTCCAGGGCAACATGGACAGCAAGGCGCCTTTCATCATCCAGATTTCCAAGGGAGCTCGCTCCTACACCAACAAGCTCATGCTCGAAGGCATCATCCGCGCGGCGGATCAGATTTTTCCCGATGCCGTTTTCGCTGTTCACCTCGATCATGGCGACGAGGCAACCTGCTACGACTGCATCGAGTCCGGCTTCTATTCTTCCGTTATGATCGATGCCAGCCACGAGACTTTCCAGGAAAACATCGCAACCACCAGGCGAGTTGTCGAAAAGGCTCATGCCAAGGGCATCAGTGTAGAAGCTGAGCTGGGCCAGTTGGGCGGCGTCGAGGAAGACATCGCGGTCGACGAAGCTAACGCCCACCTTACCGACCCGAAGCAGGCTGCGGAGTTCATTGAAAGAAGCGGCTGCGACAGCCTCGCGTGCGCAATCGGCACCAGCCACGGCGCGTTCAAGTTCGCCGGCGGCCAGGGGCTGCACTTCGAGGTCGTTGAGGCCATTCAAAAGCTGGTTCCCGGCTTCCCGCTCGTGCTCCACGGGTCCTCCTCGGTCCCGCAGGAAGAAGTCGCGCGAATAAACGCCGCCGGCGGCGCCTTGAAGGGCGCGAAGGGCGTCGATGCGAACCAGTATCTCCCGGCTGCGAAGCTCGGCGTGTGCAAGATCAACATCGATACCGACGGCCGGCTGGTGTGGACCCGCGTTTACCGTGAGTTCTTCCGCGACAAACCCGACGTCTTCGACTTCCGCCCGATGGGCAAGGTCTTCATGGAAGAGTACGCAAAGTTCATCGCAAGCCGCAACGAGCTTCTCGGCTCCGCCGGTCATCTCGATGAGGTGCGCGCCGCGCTGAGCAAGTAGGATTTTATTATCAACATGTAAGTAGCAAACAGGCAACAGGTTACGTAATTAAGTGATCTGTTGCCTGTTGCCTAAGTGATGAGGATTTTCACATGATATCGACCGTGACGCTTAACCCCACAGTGGACAAAACCGTTTATGTAACCAGGCTCAGTCCCAACGATACCAACCGTGTGCTTAGGGTGGAAACGGATGCCGGCGGGAAGGGCATCAACTGCTCGCGAATGCTCAAGCGGCTTGGCTGTGATACCAGGGTGATCACATTCATCGGCGGAAACACCGGCGACTTCGTCAGGGCGATTCTGGAGAGGGAGTGTATTCAGGCGGACTGCATAACCATTGCAAAGCCCACACGCACCTGTATCTGCGTTGAAGAGTCCGCGGGCGCCGCGCCGACGACCTTTAACGAGCGCGGCGGTCCGATAGAACACAACGAACTGGTCTCGCTCTTCGAAAAAACAAAGGACGCCGCACAGCACAGCTCGTATATGGTGTTCGGGGGAAGCGTGCCGGTCGGAATCAACCAGGATGTATATAAAGTCCTCGTTCAATCGCTGTGGCGGGCGGCGCGAAAGCCGTGCTGGATGCCGACGGCGAGGCTCTTGGCGAAGGCATCAAGGCAAAGCCGTTTATGATCAAGCCGAATCGCGACGAGGCCGAGCGCCTGCTGAACAAGGAGTTTACCTCCAAGGCGGACGTTGCCCGCGCCGCGCTCGAAATTGCCGAACAAGGGATAGAGCTGGTGGTTATTTCCCTGGGAAAACAAGGGGTGATCGCCGCTTACGAAGGCGTTATATATGAAGTCACTCCGCCCGACGTCAAGTCGCTCAGCACGGTCGGGTCCGGCGATTCGCTCATTGCCGGCATAATGTCGGGTTTCGATCAGGGGCTGGCAGTCGACGAGGCTCTATGTATGGGGTGCGCGGCAGGAGCAGCCACAGCAATGAGCAGCGGGGCCGACATAGGCAGCAAGAGCGACGCCGACAAGCTGCTTTCGGCAGTCAGGGTCTCGAAGATACAGCCTGCGTAAGGTTTGTCCGGGGCGATGCCCCTGCCAAAACCTGCACAAAAGCCATTGACACAACGCTTTCTTGCGGATAAAGTGGTATTGGCGGTGGACGCCAGGGAGTGATCGGCACCATGAAGCTCCAGGAGTTCAGAAAGCTGGTAAAGGCAGAGTTTGGCGATGGGCTGAAGCACGCCACTCCCGCGAACGTCCGTGAGTTTGTCGACCGGCTGGAATCGGATATCCTGCCCGAAAAAGTAGCAAATCGCATCGTCATCGATGAGCCGTGCAGCTCATACGAAGAGGTTATAAAAGACTTCTTCGCCCAGATCCTCGAGCTTCCGCCCGAAGACGCAATGGTCGCGCTGTGGACTCTCGCTCTGGATCTGGCATTTGCAACGATAGAGTCGCAATACTCCGAGAGGTTCGCCTCGCTGTTCCACGATTCGGAATAGCCCCACCCCCGCTTGCAGGATTCACGCATATCCGTGCAGAACGCAGTGTTGCGTGATTAGCTGCCCAGGAAGTGGAGCAGCTCAGGCACATGAACAACCGTCTGATGGGTTAGGACTGAGCGGGAAACGCTCTAGGAGATCAAATATTGGATAAAGCGGTAACCATAGTCGCACTGGTAATCGCGACACCGATAATAGGCGGATGCGCAATCGCAATCGTCGCCATTGCGCGAGGCTGGTGGCTGAAGGCGCGCGACCTGAAGATCAGGGAGCAGCACCTGAGGATTGAAGAAAAGCTCAGAACCGATGAGATGAACGCAAAAATCCTGCGAATGGACGACGGTGTTCTATCGGAATCGAGGCTTGCTTCACTTGAGGAAGAAGTGCGGCGGCTGCGGGAAGAAATAGCCCAGCTAAAGCAGAATCAGTTCCGCGCGTAACGAGCCTGGTTCTCGCGGTAAAAGTCGCCGCCGTGGCAGTCGTTGGCAACGATCAGCGGCAGATCACTGACCTCCAGCCTGCGTATCGCTTCGCAGCCGAGGTCTTCGTAGGCGATTACTTCACACGAGGTTATGTGCTTGGCAAGCAGAGCAGCCGCGCCCCCGGTCGCAACGAAATACACTGCCCTGTGCCGCTTCATCGCATCAATTACCGCGTCGCTGCGCGAGCCCTTGCCGATCATGCCTTTCAAACCGGCGGCCAGTAGTTCCGGCGTGAACGCGTCCATTCTTCCCGAGGTCGTGGGACCCGCGGAACCGATGACCTGATCGGGTCTGGACGGCGTGGGACCGACGTAGTATATCACTTGCCCTGCAAGCTCCAGCGGAAGCGGCTTTCCCCGCCTCAAAAGCTCGACCAGCCGCGCGTGCGCCGCATCGCGAGCGGTGTACACCACCCCGGACAGAAGCACATTCTCGCCAGCTGTAAGCTGCTCGATGTCTTCATCGCCCAGCGGCGTTGTAAGTCTTATCACTCTCTCGGTCATGTCAAAGCTCAATCTCTTTGTGCCTGGCCGCATGGCACTGCAGCGTAACTGCGACCGGCAGACTGGCGATGTGGCAGGGATACGACTCCACGTGCACCGCGAGCGCCGTTACTCTTCCGCCGAGCCCCGAGGGTCCGACTCCGGTTTTGTTTACGGCCTCAAGGAGCTCACTTTCGAGTCTTGCGTCCAGCGGGTTCGCGCTGGAGACGCCAATCGTTCTCAGGATGGCCTTCTTCGATATGAGCGCTGCGTGCTCCAGTGTCCCGCCGATGCCTACACCAACCACAACAGGCGGACAGGGATTCGGCCCGGCGTTCCTGACGGTCTCCACGACGAAGCGCTTCACTCCCTCAAGACCGTCCGACGGTTTCAAGACTTTCGCAGCGCTCATATTCTCGCTGCCACCGCCCTTTGGAGCTACCGTGATCTTGAGCTTGTCGCCGGGCACAACGTCGGTGTGAATGACTGCCGGTGTATTGTCCCCGGTATTCACTCTCTCCAGGGGATGCCTCACAATCGACTTGCGGAGATACCCCTCTTCGTAGCCTTGGCGAACCCCCTCGTTGATTGCCTCATACAAACCACCGCCGGATATATGGACGTCCTGCCCCAACTCGACAAACACCAGGGCAAAGCCTGTATCCTGGCAGATAGGAAACTGCCCCTCGCGCGCAATTTCAGCGTTTGCAATAAGCTGGTCGATTACTTCCCTGCCGGCCGGCGATTCTTCTATTTCCCGCGCACGCGTGAGCGCCCGGGAAACATCGCCTGGCAGGTTGTAACACGCTTCTACGCACGCCGTCCTGACGCGTTGGGTTATGTCTGCTGTTGGTATTTCTCGCATAGCTCGCTAAAAAGGAACACAGCCTTTTACTGCATGTACTGCTCTTCCGGTTCATTGATCGCCGCGTCGAGAATCTTGCCTGCGACATGTTCCGGTGAATCGACGGGAATTGAGGGGTCCAGGCGCTGCGAGCGGCGCAGTTCCGGATTGCCCAGCGAATTTCTTCTGGAACTCGGTTGCCGTCAACCGCGGGAACACAGAGATCACCCGAATATTCTCAGGCGCAAGCTCGACCCTGGCCGTATCCGAAAGCATGTTCAATGCGGACTTCGTTGCGGAGTAGGCAGCCAGGCCGGGAATGCGCATTTTCGTGACCATAGAGCTGACGTTGATAATCAGTCCGCCGCCGTGTTCACGCATTACGGGAATGGCGGCTTGCATTGCGGTCAAAGGCCCGAAGATGTTCAGATCGATAATCTGGCGGAAGTGATCGGGGTCGAGATCGGCAATCGTTCCGGCTGCAGCCTGTCCGGCATTATTGATCAGGATATCTATGCTGCCAAAGTAGCGGACCGCCTCTTCTACGGCGGACTTCACCTGTGCCGGGTCACGCAGGTCCGCGCGAATGGCTATGGCTTCGCTACCTGACTGACGCAGATCATCTGCGAGAAACCAGAGCAGGTCAGCAGACCGCGCCACCAATGCCAGCTTTGCTCCCGCCTGCGCAAAAGCCCGCGCGGCAGCCCGACCGATGCCGGCTGATGCGCCGGTGAGCAGAACAACCTTGCCTTGAACGTCCAATCCATGCCTCCCACGAAACTCAAGCGCGCCGTGATCCGGGGCACGCGGCTTTTGTCACTTGAGCTTGCCCTCATCGCGCAGTTTGAAGAACTCATAGGCAAGCATGGTGCTGGGAATGTCGACAACCGTAGCAAACTTCTCAAAGACCCTCGCCAGCGCGCGCTTTTCTATCTCTTCCGACTCCTCGCTGTAGCCAAAACTGTTTACGGCATCGTTTATAATGCCGAATGCCTGCTTCATAAACAAACCTCTGGCTTGCGCTAACTGCCTGAGGGGAAGTTTGGCATATCCGCGAGAGATCTTCTCCGCCACTTCGTCCCACGCAACCTCCGCGGCGCGTTCCTGGGCTCTTCTTTGGCTCAGATCGATCTGGGTGGCTTCCCTGGCCGCCTGCATCTTTTTGTAGTTTTCGTAGTCCTGGACCGTGGTGCCTTCCACAATGCGCAAGCGGACCTTTTTCTTCAGCACTTCGCTGATACACTGTTCGATAATCGCCTGGTGCTGACTGCTGCGCAGGTGCCCGGCCATTGGTATATCCGCGTTCGAGAAGCCGAGCACAAAGTAATCACCGTCAACCGTGATCCCCACCCCGAGCTCCAAAGCCCGATACAATGTAGGGGCGATAACGCGGTCTTTCACCCTTTCCTGGGCCTGCAGCCATACCTGATGCGCCTGATTTGGATTCATAACACTCATATCCGTCTTCTGATCACCTTACATTATGTATCGCACGAGCGATTATATCATAACTCACCGGAAATTTGGGATTATTCCGGGGTTTCGCGGCCCTCCGCAAATTTGCACCCGGTACTAATGAAAAACCGCCCCCCACGCCAACTCCGAAACCGGCTTAGCGGCTACTACCACAGCAAGCGTGAGCGTGAGCAGAGTGACTATCGCGGCGTTCATCGCGAACGAACTCTGAACGGCCGTTTTCTCCTTGCTTTCAGAGAAGAACATCAGCCTCACGACATTCAGATAGTAATACGCTGAGATCACGCTGTTGACGACGCCCAGCACCGCAAGAACCACAAGCTCGGGATGCCCGGCCAGACCCGCACGGATCGCGCCCGCAAATATGAAGAGTTTTCCCAGGAACCCGGCAGTCGGAGGAATCCCGGCAAGCGAGATCAGAAACACCGCCAGGGCGCACGCATACAGCGGGGAACGCTTCATCAGCCCGGCGTAGGTCTCGATCCGGTCGCTGCCCAGCCGCTTGCCCACGGCAACCACGACGGCAAACGCACCGAGGTTCATAAACAGATAGGCGATGATATAGATCAGCACCCCCTGCAGGTCCCACGGCACGCCGTTAACAGACGCACGCACCACTGCGCTGGGACCGGCCAGGAGTGATATTTCTCTGCCCGCGAAAGTATGCATGGCAGCAAGGACCCCGATCATCATATAGCCGACCTGAGCTATGCTGGAATAAGCAAGCATTCGTTTGATGTTGCGCTGCGGAATGGCCACCAGATTGCCGTAGAACATACTGAGCGCCGTGAGGACCACAAGCACCCAATACCAGCCCAGCATCTGTGGATGAGCAGGCAGCGCCGCAACCAGAAGGAACCTGATCATGACAGCCAGTCCCGCCGCTTTACTCACCACCGAGAGAAACGCGGTAACCGGAGTAGGCGCACCCTCGTAAGTGTCGGGCGCCCAAAACTGGAACGGCACCAGTGCGAGCTTGAACCCAAGGCCCACCAGCACAAACATCACCCCGACCCAAGCGGCGCCGGTCGTCCATGCCGGGCCCACATCGGCGGTTCCGGCGGTTAGTCCTGCCGCAATCGCGCTCAGCGACGTGTTTCCGCCGGTCACTCCGAACAGGATCGACATCCCGTAGACCATAATTGCGGAACAGGCGGCTCCGTAGAGGAAGTATTTCAGGCCGGCCTCGGCCGAGCGCCGGTCAGTCTTCGCGAAAGCAGCCAGCACGTAGCTGACCAGACTCAGGAACTCAATCGCCAGGTATATGGCAATGAGGTCCGACGAAGCCGCAGCCAGTGACGCCGCGGCGGCAGCGAACATAAGCAGCGAGTAATACTCGGCCTTGTGAAGTTGATACTCGCCGAAGTGGTCGAGCGATATCAGCATTATGACCAGGGTCCCGGCAAATGCAACGAAAGAAAGGATCGCGGCGAACGGGTCCATCGTAAGCTGAGCGTGTCCTCCCGCAGTCACGAACAGGCTGACTTTGGGAACCCAGAACACTGCGCTGCCGATTGAGACGCGCGCGGTTTCGCCGACCATCAGCATTGACTGCACGACCAGACCGCCGACCAATATCAGGCCGGGAACCATCAGCGCGGGCGCGAGATACTGCGTGGGCAGATAGTGGTCAAGCCCCTTGTCAGGCCGCTTGGCCGCAGCCACGCCCAACAGCAGCACGACCATCGCCGCAACGCTCAAAGTAGATAATCGGTACCAGTAATGTAAGATTGCCAATATACATAGTTAGTTATCAGTGCCTTACCCAGGTTCCACCGCTCATAGACTCCCTCTCCCCACCGCGGGAGAGGGTTGGGGTGAGGGGATCAACGTTAGCCGCTAAGCTCCCACAAACGAGCCAGAACCCCCTCGAGATTAGTTAGCACATCATCATTTGTGAACCTCATTACATCTAGTCCTTGAGATTCAAGATAAACCTGCCTTGCCTTATCACGTTCTTCTTGGAAAGCATGAACATCGCCGTCAACCTCGACTACCAGACGAAGTTCGGCGCAGAAGAAATCCACGATAAAGTTGTCAATTGGTTGTTGCCGGCGCCACTTACGACCATTCAACTGACGACTTCGCAAGCGTTGCCACAGAACAGCCTCTGCTCTCGTCTGCGTTTTACGCAGCATCCGTTCACTCGATGCCGGTTTTTCCATCTCAGCAAATTCCACACTTAGCAGGCCTGGTGACTCACTCTCCCAAAGAGGGTTGGGGTAAGAGGATGCATATCCGCCATGCTTTTCACCCTCACCCTGACCCTCTCCCGTCAAGGGAGAGGGAATCCCAGCAAGCGATCTGCTACCACTTCTAATGCAATACCTTCAGAATCGCCTGCGAAGCCGTGTTGAAGAAGCCCATAAGCTGCATCGGGAGAATCCCGAAGAACAGCGTCAGCGCCATCAGCGGCACAAGGCTCACTATCTCGCGGGCGTTAGCATCGGGCATCTTTTCGTATTTCGGATTGAGAGGTCCAAGCAGGACTCTCTGGAGCATCCAGAGCATATACGCGGCGGTCACAACCACGCCTATCAGGGCGAGTCCCGCAATCAGCGGGCTTGCCGCAAACGTGCCGGTCAAGACCGACAACTCAGCAACGAAACCGGTCATTCCCGGCAGGCCGAGCGAAGCGAAGCCGCAAAAAGCCAGCATTCCCGCGTAGACCGGGACCTTCGCGCCGAGCCCACCGAATGCCGACAGATCCCTCGTATGCGCTCGCTCATAGACCACACCGACCAAAAAGAACAATGCCCCCGTAATCAGACCGTGGCTGAACACCTGCATCTGTGCGCCGTTCAAAGCCGCGGCCCTGCTGGCCGCCGTTCCAACACCCGCCGCGGCCACCGCGCAGCCGAGGGTTACGTAGCCCATGTGGTTGACCGACGAATACGCGATCAGCTTCTTTAAGTCGGTTTGGGCCATTGCCACGAACGCGCCGTAGATAATGGCAATCAGCGCAAGTATTGCGGTTATCATCCAGAAGCGAGAGAACTGACCGGGCATCATCGGCATCAAAATGCGCATAAAACCGTAAGTCCCCATCTTAAGAAGGACACCCGCCAGGATTACCGAACCTGCAGTCGGAGCTTCGACGTGCGCATCGGGAAGCCACGTATGGAACGGCCACATCGGGATCTTCACTGCAAATCCGAGGAACAATCCCCAGAATACCAGCGCCGCCATCGCGGTGGGAACCGCGTCCGCGTGCATCGCCGCAACGTTCTTTGCGATATCGAGCATATTGAACGTGTGGGCGCTGCCCAGGGCCGCGCTCGCCGGCGAATGGAAGTATATGGCGAGGATTGAAAGCAGCATCGCCATACTCCCGATCATCGTATACAGGAAAAACTTGATGGCCGCATACTCTCTGCGCGGGCCGCCCCAGATTCCGATCAGGAAATACATCGGGACCAGTGAAATCTCCCAGAACACGAAGAACAGCACGAAGTCCATCGACGTGAACACGCCCAGCATTCCCATCTCCAGGACCAGGAACATCCAGTAGTATTCCTTCGGCCTCAGCTCGATAAACGTCGAGTATATCAGGCTCAGCGTGGTGAGCAGAGTGGTAAGAAAGACCAGCGGTACACTGAGCCCATCCACTCCCATCGCGAAACTCACGCCAAGCGACGGTATCCACGGCACACTTATGCCGAACTGAGTTCCGCCGGGGAACTGCGCTCCCCCACAGCGGTAGGCGAACCACAGCCAGATCGACATAGCCAGCCCGACCAGGCTGATGAGGATCGAAGCCGACTTTATGACCCCTGCCCTTTCCCTCGGAACGCACATTATTATTGCTGCTCCGGCCAGGGGCAAAAATGTTATTAATGGAAGAATCCAGTGATTGGGGGAACCCATGACACCTCCGAAAGATTGCCGGCCAGAACCACCAGGCTAATCAAGACAAGAGAAACAACCAGCAGGAACACATACTGCTGTGTAACGCCGGTCTGGAAATTGCGCAGGGTGCGGCCAAAGAAGACCGTCACCCACCCCACGAGGTTCACAATGCCGTCCACGATATTCTTATCGAACCAACCCCAGGCGCGCGATGCGACCAGTGACAGGTAGCCGACACCGTTTACGATGCAGTAGTCGATCACCCACTTATCGAACCAGAACATCGCCGCCGCCAGGAGCATCAGGCCCCGAATGACGGTGGCATCGTAAATCTCATCGATATAATACTTGTTCTCGACAACCTTCGCGAGCCACCCGAACGCCGGCTCCAGTCTCTCGATCCTGAGGACCGGCTTGAGCCAGATGATGCTTGCGAGCCCAATTCCCAAAAACGCCGCGAGGGTGCCGATGGCGAAAACAATCCAGTTGATACCGTGCGGCATGCCCACCAGGTTGCTGTCGAGCACGCGCTCGAAATGCTCGCCGAGGACCGGCGCCATGTTATGCTCGAAACCGTTGGCAAACGGCGTGCCCACGTAACCGGCCACGATTGCCAAGGCCGCGAGAACAATCAACGGCACGAGCATAGCCTTCGGGCTCTCGTGCGCGTGGATCTCGTGGTTCCTCGGCTCGCCGTGGAATGTCTTATAGACCAGCCGGAACATGTAGAAACTCGTCGTGAACGCGCCGAGCACCCCGGCCCAGAAAACGATGGGGTTGGTGCGATACGCGACGGAGAGAATCTCTTCCTTGCTCCATCCGCCGGCGGTCACGAACGGAATGCCGCACAGCGACAGCGTCGCGATGAGGAACGTCCAGTAAGTGACCGGCATCTTCTTCCTGAGCCCGCCCATCTCGCGGATGTCCTGCGTGCCCGTTCCATGGACGACGCTTCCCGAACCCAGGAAAAGCTGCGCCTTGAAGAACGCGTGAGTCATCAGGTGGAACATTGCCGCGACATATCCGAAAACGCCAAGCGACATTATCATATATCCGAGCTGGCTGATGGTCGAATATGCAAGGACTTTTTTGATGTCGTTCTGCGCAATTCCTATAGACGCCGCAAACAGCGCGGTGAACGCGCCGACGTATGCCACCGTATGCAGCGCCACGTGGCTGGAATCCGAAAGAAAAACCGGATACATCCGCGCGACCAGGTATACGCCCGCCGCAACCATCGTGGCAGCGTGGATCAAAGCCGAAACCGGAGTCGGGCCCTCCATCGCATCCGGAAGCCAAACGTGAAGCGGGAACTGTGCGCTCTTGCCGACCGCTCCACAAAACAGGAGCAGTCCCGCAATCGCCGCAAGCGATAGCCCCAGCGGTCCTACGACCTGCAGCTTGTCAAGATTTTCAAATATTCCGGCCCTGCCGAACAGATTGAATGTGCCCGTCCTGATGAAGAGCAGGATAAGCCCCGCCATAAACCCGACGTCACCGACCCTGGTCACCAGGAAAGCCTTCTTTGCCGCCCGCATCGCCGAGGGTTTCTCGAACCAAAAGCCTATCAACAGGTACGAAGTCAGACCGACCAGTTCCCAGCTCATAAACATGAGCAGGATGTTGTTCGATATGACCAGCGTGAGCATGGCCGCCGAAAAGAGCGAGAGATACGCAAAATACCGGGGATAGCGCTTGTCGCCGTGCATATAGCCGGTGGAGTAGATCATAACCATCGACGCGACCACCGTAACCACGATCAGCATCACGATGCTCAAGGCGTCGATACTGAATCCCATATCTATCGTGGTCCGGCCCGCGGGCATCCACGGCGCGCTCACGCTGAACAGCCCGTCGCGCGCAGCCGATCCACCGAGGAAGAACCACTTCACCGCGATCCCGAACGCCATCACAAGCGAGGTCAGCATAGCCGCAATCGCGACATACGCGCCCTCGCCCGGCAGCTTCCGGCCGAACGCGATAATCAGCACAAACGCCGCAACCGGCAGCATAGGTATCAGCCATGCATACTCGATCACAGGCAGCTCCTCTCGGTATTAACTTGGTAAGTATATCTATTCATAAGTCTCTTCTTAATCGCGAAAATACGAAAGAGCCAAAACGCATTCTCAGGTTGCTATTACATTGGCAAGAAACTGCCAACTCCCTCGCACGGCTTCTTTCCGGGTTTTCGGGCCGCCTTCCTTGGCGCATCGCCATGTTTTCTCAACAACTCCTGGAGCGCTCTGCCGATTACGCTAACGCCCTTACGATGCCGCTTTGTAAATTGCAGGGCGATACTTAGGCCTCGGTATCGGCTTTCCTTCAGCACGGGCAGCTTCCAACCAAGCCTCTTTAGCAATTTCGACCTCAGCCGGAGCATCTGACGGTGTCACACCGAAGGCTGAACACGCCTGCAGGTCGGGAATGTCCGCTATGTATCCGCCGTCCTCTTCCCTACTGTAGAAGATATTGATATGGTAATCCTTCATGATCAATCTCTCAACTGAATGTCGTACAACTCCACAAGCTTCAGAAACTGCCTTATTTGATAGGCCCTGGCTTTTCCCGACGTTTTGTAGATTCACCAGTTCGCTAGGGTTCTTGTTCGCATTGACGCATCGCCTGCGTGCAGACCACATTCTCATCTTGCGCGCTGCCGGCAGCCACTTTCGGTGCCGCGGCCCTTGAGGCCACTTTGAGTATCTCAAGGTCCAGCAGGTTCGCTTTGTACTGCCGCAGGTCGATTGCGGCAGGCGTTGCTGCGATCAGCAAGATCAGCCCTGCCAGGCGATTGTAACTGAAAGGAAACAGATCGAATGTCGGCGGGAGCAGTATCAGTAAAGACCCAACGACCGCCATCCACAGCTTATTCCTGCCGTGCGCGATGAACGCCATTAAAATCACCGGAATGGCCAGCACATAATGGTGCTCCCACGCCAGTGGAGCCGACAGCAAAGCCAGCCAAACCATATCAGTTGCGTGCCCGGAGAACCTGAGTTCTTCCGCCTGGGCTCGCTCGTCGGCGGGAATATGCCCTGCCTGACAGCTTCTATAAGTCTTTTCGCGCCGTATGATCCGGTGCAGCCCATACAGACCTAAAGCAAGCGCTGCGCAGTGCCAAAGCGCCTTTGCCATTGCGTCGACGGCGCCGCTTTTCGCATACGCTTCATTTGAGCCCATCCTGAGTATGTTCCAAATCACGCTGCGAAGGCTATTGTCCCGAAACGCCCCTGAAAACGCATTAGCATAATTGCGGGAATACTCAAGAAAATATCGCCAGGAATCCGGATGCCTGCCGAGCCCCGTCTCCAGAAACACGATGACGCAAAGCGACACCACGTACGATACGATCATGCGCCACCGCTTCGTAACCACCAGCGGCAGAAGAAGAGCCACCGGGTAGATCTTCACCAACGTCGCGACCGCCAGCACCGGTCCCGCTGCCCACGGGCGTTTCTTGCTATATATCAATGTGCATAGAATGCCGACCAGCATCCACAGATTCGGCTGGTTAAAGCTAAACGTACTGACAAGCGGCGCATTAACCAGAAATATCGCTGCTACCAGCAATACAGGCGCTACACCCACTGCGCCGAGCTTGCGCATAAACCGCTGGCACAGAAAATAGGCTGCAACAGCCAGCAAACACTGGATGCACTGCCACACGTAGAAAACCCTGCTCCAAACCTCGGAATCGCACACTCCAAGTTGAGCCGCTGAAACAAAACGCGCGATAACTGCGTGCATACCGGAAAGGCTGTCCGCGATAAGCGGCGGATAGATATAACCCGTATTATGATACGGATTCTTCCCCGCGTCCACGGCCGTCGCAGCTCTCTCGTAACACGAGTAGTCGGTGGACTTCGTCGTGTATTCGCTCAATGTTATTATAAACTGAGCGCAGACCAGAGCAGCTACAAAAACGGGCAACAACCCCGCGAAACCCCTGCTGCGCCGCTTGATCACTTCGAGACCGGCAATCACAAACAGCGCGGATGTCGCCGTAAAGCCCAGAAACTCAAAGATTTGGTAGTCAATGCCCCTGGTGTATCCCAGAATCGGGAGGTCGCTCTTGGTAAGAGCCGGGGGAATCAAGAACGCCGCCAGCACCAGCACAATATAGAGCGCCCAGTTCACTTGGGACGGACGATGCTCAGTTGGCGTACTTCCCTCGCTGCTATCGGACATTGAAACGGAACTCCTTCCAAAGAAAGCGCGATCCAACGCTTCCAGCCCGCCGTTAATGCATTCTTAGGAAATTATAGCTCATTTTGAGCGTGAAACCTGCCCAATGGTCTTTCAAAATGACCTACCAATACTGTCATTTCGAACGCAGTGAGAAATCCGCTTTTTAAGACGTCCGATTCAAAGCAGATTCCTCGGCTTCGCTCGGAATGATTGGATTTGACGCCGTCGTTTTCACGCGAAGCGTGCCGCCCCAGGCGCGATTAGCGCGTAAGAACCGATACTAACCCTTCATCACGCTGATTTTATCAGCATCAATGTGCTGCTCGTGCCGGTATACGTTGATAACTATCGCCAGCCCGATTGCCGCTTCCGCTGCCGCCAGCGTGATCACGAATATCGCGAATATCTGCCCTGTTATCACCGGGTTCCTGAGATACGACCCGAACGCGACCAAGTTGATGTTCGCAGCGTTCAGCATAAGCTCAATGGAAAGCAGCATTCCAATCGCGCTCCGCCGGGTCATCATTCCAAAGAGCCCAAGGCAGAACAGGATCGCACCGACGGTGAGGAACCAGCTAATCGGAATCCCATAAGGGCTATACATCAGTATCCTCCTTCGCGATTACCACCGCTCCGACCAGCACGGCCAGCAGGACAAGCGACGCAAGCTCGAACGGAAAGACGAACGGCTGCAGCAGAGCCGCCGAAACCGCTTCCACTCCGACCTGGCTTCTAACGGCATTCGGTCCCGCGTTAACGATGTCCCTGATCCAAACGGAATTCGCTACCGTAACAAACAGGAACAGGAACATCACTCCCGCCGCGCCCGCGGCTAGTATCGGGTTGTAAATCGCCTGCAGGAAGCCTATCTTCATAACCCTGTGCGACAGGAAAATCGCGAGAATGATCATCGTGGTGATCGCGCCGACGTAGATCATCACCTGCACCGCCGCAAGGAACGGCGCGTTCATCAACACGAACAGGCCCGCCACCCCAAACAGCGTCAGTCCCAAAAACAGGGCCGCGCGCAGGATGTTGGGCATAAGAACGACCATAGCCGCCGTGCCGAGAGTGATCCCCGCCACTGCCACAAAAGCCACCTGATATCCGGTTATCGTTTGTCCAAGAATTTGCATTTTGTTTTTGTCGCGAAAATCAGAAAGAGCGAAAATGCGAAAAACCACGGAAGACGCTGAAACGTTGGACGTGATTCAGCGCTTCATGCATTTCCGCGCTTTCGCGATTAAGAACTTGCCTGCTCTTCCGGCTTCTCTTCTTTCTCAGGCTCCGCGGGCAGCACGCCGCCGAGCTTGATGAGATCTTCCAGTGTTATAGACCATGCCCTTCGCGCGTGTAGCATGCCAGCTCGAACGTCCTCGCCGGCCTCAAACCCTGGGTGGGACACGCTTCCATGCACAGCCCGACACCACATGCACCGCGAAATATCGATTGTGAACTCCACTGGTTTGCGATTCTTCGGGTCGCTTTTATCGACGGTGACCTTGATAATCTGCTCGGGGCACATCTTCGCGCAGATGCCGCAGCCGATGCACTTCGGCAGGCCGGTTTCAGGATTTACCGGCAGGCTCGGCATACCGCGATAGTTCTCGGGCAGCACAGGTTTTTGCTCAGGATAAAGCTCGGTGACCGCCGGCCTGAAGTAGTTTTTGGCCGTCACCCACATACCCTTAGCTATGCTCACAAACGAGTTGATTATGTCTTTGCAGATCGTTGATTTCACTTAGGCATCCAGAGCGCGACGTAGGCGCCGGTTAGCAGCAGATTAACGAGTCCCACGGGAATCAGCGCCTTCCAACTCAAATTCATGAGCTGATCCATTCTCACGCGGGGCAAAGTCGATCTGACCCACATTATGAAGACCACTATCACCCAGCACTTCGCAAAGAACCACGCGAACGAAACCCCGGCAGCCGCGATCTGGGAGGCAAGCGTGGTCGTGTGGCCTATCAACTGCCCGCCTAGTATGTGAAGCGGCGGCTGGTAACCACCCAGGAAGACTGTCGTGATGATCGCAGCGAGCGTGAATGATGCGGCGAACTCAGCCAAAAAGAAGAGCGCAAACTTCATCCCCGAATACTCGGTGTTGAACCCGGCCACAAGCTCCGACTCCGCTTCCATGACATCGAACGGAGTGACGTTGATCTCCGCCAGCCCCGCTATGAGCAGCATGAGAAACGCAACCGGGGCCATCAGCCAGGCATTGAAAATGTTCCAGTGCCAGAATCCTCCGCCCTGCTTCTCCACAATCCGGTTCAGGTCCAGGCTGCCGGTAATGAGCACCGGAATCGCCAGCGCGAGTATGATAGGCACCTCGTAGGCAATGAGCTGAGCAGCCCCTCGAAACGCGCCGAGCAGGGACCATTTGTTGTTGGAGGCCCATCCCGCCACCACGATCCCGATCGCTCCTATGCTCGATATCGCACCGATGTAGATGATCCCGATGTTGAGAGAGCCCGCAGTCAGGCCCTGACCGAACGGTATCACCACGTAGACGAGATAAGCCGGTATGAAAACGAGTGCGGGAGCAATGGTAAACAGCCATCTATCGGCGCCGCAGGGAATGATGTCTTCCTTTTGGAACAGCTTCAGCGCGTCCGCCGCAGTCTGAAGGACTCCCCACGGGCCGGTGCGGTTCGGGCCCAGGCGGGATTGGATTCGCGCAATGACCCACCGCAGCTTGAGAACGAGGTAAAGCACTATCGTGAGCATGAATATGAGCACAGCTACCGCTGCGATAATAATAACGCCCAGTTCTTTTACTAGTGGAATGAGGTTGTCCATACTCACACTTTGTGCCCGAATGCGCTGCAGGCGCCGGCGCGATTCCCGCAATATTAGAGCGCGATCCTGTTCCGGGCGCGCTTTATGCGGTCTGACCCTTGGCTCTCAGGGATGTCTTGCTCAAATTCGTCGACCAGCTTAATTATATGTGGACGCAAATAGCGTGTCAAGGTTTGGAGCGGGCCTGTCATGACCTTTCGTGCAAGTTGTCACCATAGCAAAAAAACGCGTCCCACACCGCTTTTGTGGAGTGGGACGTTTACAGATGAGGAGGAAAGTTAAACGGAGAATTATGAATTGGAAGGGCCGAAGCTACGCCACTTGCTTCCAATTCATAATTCACTGGCTCACTACCTGACCGCCGGCTCTTCCTGATTTCGCTGCCGGTCGGGATCAGTTCTGATCCTGCAGTCTCTGATTGCGCGCCGGGCGCGCTTTGTCATGCTCAGTTTGGTGCCCTCATCGGGCTTCGACACATAATGGACCCTGTCCATGAGGGTCTTGATCAGTATGATGCCCAGACCGCCCTCCCGGTCAAAATTGACACTCGGAATGGCGTCTGCGGCTGGAGCGCTGAACCCACATCCTTTGTCGGTGACCTCGATTGTCATCCCATTCCTTTTATGCGAGCACTTTACTCTAACCGGCTCGATCTTAGTGCAACCATTGTAGGCGTGTCGGATCACGTTCGCCACCGCCTCCGAGGCCGCTATTTCCACCTCTTCCACGTCCGCCCTGGACATATTCATCGACTCCGCAAACTCGGCGACGGTCCGGCGGATCGTGCGAACGTATTCGGCCTTGCAGGGCACCATTATCTCTATTTCATCACCATCAATATTATAAGCTGCTGCCATCTTGGTCTTCCTTTCCATCAGCCACACAGCCCAAACGGGAAAAGCGCCGGACAGCCTAAGCATGCCGGCACTTCTAAACAACATCCAACAAGATATCAGCTTACCTGCAGCAGGCAGGCTATAGGCCCAGTCGCGTACGACTAGGTTCTTTGTACCCTGTCGGCTAACTCACAAAACACCGGAAATCTGTCGGGCGACGGGCAAATCAGTATAGGCGACGCACCCAGGCTCCCGGGGCCTGCCCTTGTGAAGAAAGTGCAATGCGTCCGGTTCTCTAACCCACCTTGCCTTGCCGCACCAGGCCGAGAGCGTTCAGTTATGCGGGACAGATCACCCGTTTGCCCTGAGTGGCCGCGTGAAAACGACGGCATCAAATCCAGTCATTCCGAACGAAGGCGAGGAATCTGCAGTATTGCCGATGTTCCGGCGCCTCCCTGCGCCGGAATCCCTTCGGGGGTTTCCCAACCCCGACATGCCATGCAAACATCGAATCTAGTTGTCTGAGTTACGCCTGTGGGGTCTGCGGGTTATGAAACCCTGGGGAATGGGTCCGGCGTAAGGAGACGCCTGACCATCAAATCTCCAAGCCGGCATCGGCCTTTCCCGCAAAACTGAACTCATTCACCAGGCCCAGAGCGTTGCAACACGAGGCTAAAAGTGGTATCCTCTGACTTAAGTAGGCATCTGCCTACCCATTCTTTTGTACGCCGGGATGATGGAGGACAGCAATGCCGCAAAGCTATCGTTTCGATACATTGGCTCTTCACGCCGGTCACGAGGTAGATCCAACAGGCTCTCGCGCTGTGCCAATCTACCAGACAACGTCTTACGTGTTTCAGGACACCGAACACGCGGCAAGTCTGTTCGCCCTCGAGTCCCCTGGATTCATCTATACCAGGCTGCAAAACCCCACGCTCGACGTGCTGGAAAAACGCGTCGCGGCCCTTGAAGGCGGCGTAGGCGCGGTCGTGACGGCGTCAGGACAGGCCGCTGAGATGGCCAGCATCCTTACAATACTGAAGGCGGGGGATGACATAGTCTCGTCTTCCGCGCTATACGGCGGCACGTATACGCTGCTTAACAGCAGTCTCAGGCGGCTGGGGATTAACACAATATTCGTCGATTCGACCGACCCCGAGAACTATCGCAAGGCGCTCACTCCGAAAACCAAGCTCCTGTATGCGGAGACACTGGGCAACCCCAAACTCGACGTGCTGAACATCGAGGCTGTGGCGAAGATTGCTCACGGCGCCGGGGTGCCGCTCATTGTGGACAACACGGTCGCATCGCCGTATCTTTGCCGCCCCATCGAATGGGGCGCGGACATAGTGATTCACTCGCTTACAAAGTTTATGGGCGGTCATGGGACCTCGCTTGGCGGAGTGGTGGTAGACTCCGGCAGGTTCGACTGGAACAACGGCAAGTTTCTCGATCTCGTGGAGCCGGACCCGAGTTACCACGGCCTGTCTTATACCGAAACATTCGGCGCGGCAGCGTATATTGCCCGGCTCCGGGTCGCCACACTCAGGGATTTCGGACCGGCGATGAGCCCGTTCAACGCATTCCTCATCATGCAGGGAATCGAGACACTGTCGCTGAGGATGGAGCGTCACAGCTCGAATGCGCTTAGGGTCGCTGAGTTCCTGGAGGGCCATACGGCGGTCAGTTGGGTCAACTATCCTGGGCTCCCGAGCCATCCCAGCCGCGATCTCGCAAAAAAATACCTGCCTAAAGGCTGCAGCGGCCTTATGGGCTTCGGGATCAAGGGCGGCTATGGCGCCGGTGTTAAGTTCATCAACTCATTGAAACTGCTCTCGCACCTCGCAAACATCGGGGACGCGAAGTCGCTGGTGATTCATCCCGCCAGCACAACTCATCAGCAGCTTACGGACGGAGAGCGCTTCGCCGCGGGAGTCAGCGACGACTTCATCCGGCTCTCCATCGGCATTGAGGACGTCCAGGACCTAATCCAAGACATCGACCAGGCACTGAAGGAGTCACAGAAATAGACTCATGAGTGTGACCGAACCCGGATCAGTAGGAATAGTGGAAGCCCAGTACTTCACCTTTGCCGCTCCGCCAAACGAGATGGTTCTGGAGTGCGGCCGCACGCTCGGGCCGATCGCCGTCGCGTACCAGACCTACGGTGAAATGAACGCGGACAGGAGCAACTGCATCCTGATCCTGCACTCTCTGACGAGCGATGCCCACGTGGCCGGCAGGCATCAGCCTGATGATCCGAAGGCCGGATGGTGGGACACGATGGTCGGACCCGGCAAGGCGTTCGACACCACGAAGTATTTTGTTATCTGTTCCAACGTCATCGGGGGATGCAAGGGCAGCACGGGCCCGGGTTCGATCAACCTTGCCACGGGCGAGCTGTATGCGTTGGACTTCCCGGTGGTTACCATATCCGATATGGTGCGCGCGCAGAAGGCGCTCATCGACCACTTGGGCATCGAACAGCTTATGTGCGTGGTCGGCGGCAGCATGGGCGGAATGCAGGTGCTGCAGTGGGCGGTTACGTATCCGGAGATGGTGAGGCTGGCGATTCCAATCGCGACCACCGCCAGGTTGTCGGCCCAGGCGATTGCGTTCGACGCGGTTGGACGCCATGCGATTATGGGCGACCCCAACTGGAAGCACGGCAACTACTACGGTGGGCCGGTTCCCAGCAGGGGTTTGGGCATCGCTCGAATGATCGGACACATCACTTACTTATCGGACCAGTCGATGCATCAGAAGTTCGGCCGCGATCTGCAGGACAGGGAAAGCCTTGCCTATGATTTTGTAACGGAGTTCCAGGTCGAGAGCTATCTGAACCACCAGGGCGATTCGTTCGTCAAGCGTTTCGACGCCAACTCGTATCTCTATATAACCAAGGCGATGGACTACTTCGATTTGTCTCAGCCCAGCGGTGACCTGAGGAAGGAGCTCTCTGTCGTAAAGGCGGCATTTCTGGTGGTGTCGTTCTCGTCGGACTGGCTTTTCCCGTCTTATATGTCAAAGGAGATCATTTCGGCCCTGCGGCGCAATAACGTGGATGTGAGCTACGCGGAGATTCAATCCGATTACGGTCACGATGCGTTTCTGCTGGAAGTGGATGCTCTAAGCCGCCTTGTGACCAGTTTCCTCGAATACGCGGACCCGAAAAATGGACACAACAGTAATGGATTCTGACCCGAAAACCAACACTTCCGAAAACTCCGGAGTACCGCAACTTCGGCCTGAGCTTCGCTACATCGTCGATATGGTGGAACCCGGAAGCCGGGTTCTCGACCTGGGCTGCGGCGAAGGTCATCTGCTCAAAGCGCTTCAGCTAGAGAAGCGCGCGCGCGTTCAGGGGATCGAGCTGTCTGAGTCGGCGATTCAGGAGTGCGTTGCCAAGGGGTTGTTCGTGTATCATGGCGACCTCGACGAAGGGCTCGCGGACTTCAATGATAAAAGCGTCGACTACGTGATCCTCACTAATACCATACAGGTCCTCCATCGCCCGGATTTCCTCATAAAAGAGGCCGCGCGAGTAGGGAAGCAGTGCATAATATCGATCCCGAACTTCGGCTACTGGCGAGTGCGGTTTCAGCTTATGTTCCAGGGAACCATGCCTCGAACCCGCCATTTGCCCTATGAATGGTACGACTCTCCAAATATCCACCTGACCACCATACCGGACTTCAAGCGCTTCTGCAAAGCCTGCGGCATGCGTATTCTCGGGGAGACTGACCTGGTAATCCGGCAGCGCGACTGCAAATTGGTGCGCATGTGTCCGAACTTCTTCGCAGACTACGGGATATTCCTGCTGAGGGCAGCTTAACAGGATAGATTTCGTGTGCTCCGGATGCAAGACTGCCGACTTCCACTGATCCCCCACATCTCCTCGTCTCGCCCGTTTGTCTAGTTCGCCGTCTGGGTAGTAAGTCCCTATCAACTGGACGGAGGATAATATGAGCAAGTGCTGCGACATGAAATTGGATGAAGTGTATGTCTGCGAGGACTGCGGGCTCGAACTGAAGGTTGTGAAGGAGTGCGGTGACGAGGAGACTCAGGGTGCGACCTGCGAATGTGAGCCCTGTGCGATCACCTGCTGCGACAAGGAGCTTGCAAAGAAGAGTTGATGCCGGCGAGGGAAATCCGGCGTTAGATCACCAGCGCCGGATATCCCTGCCTTAAGTTACTTCGACCTCAAGGAAGAGGTGAATCTTCTATCATTCAAGACCGCTACGTGCGGCTGAATGCATTGGATTGCGATACCTGCTGTAATACTGATGCCTACTAACAAAGCGATTATTCGTGCTGTGTCTTTGATGCTGCGATTCTCCCTTACCAGCACGAGCACACCGAGTCCCGCGCCGCAGGAGAGACCGGAGATCACCGCGCCGAAGGTAATACCGCCTCTCAGATAGACCTCCGTCAGCGCCACCGAAGCGCCGCAGTTTGGAATCAATCCTACGAACGCCGTGATGACGGGCTGCCAGGTGCTCCCATAACCCAAGAGACTCCCGAGATGCGATCCCCCCTTACCGAGGACCAGATTAATGCCGACAGAGACGACAAAAAGAACCAGAAACACCTGCACCGTGTGTATAAGTGGATGGAAAAGCAGGGCGCGCCTTTTATCGACGCCTGGCAGATGATGACCGCAGCAGGCATCCACCTCGATTGGCGCATCACCAGGCGACAATTCCTCATGTAGCTGATCTTGATCAATCACGTGCGAATGGGTCGAGAGACCGTTGAACGCAGAACCCAGGGTGAGCGCGGCATGGGGCGTGAGGGTCATCTTCTTTCTCGTAACCGCATCGACCCCATAACCCGCCAGCAACGCCAGACAGACTTTCGTGAGGAGCAGCACGAATACGAGGACGAGGCGCGATGGATCAGCCATAATAACAGGCACAGCTTCATCAGACGTTGATATTAAGACTGCAAGCAGGGTTCCCGTTGTGATGAAAGCGCGAGCGTAGAGGGCACTGCCGATGACGGAGAAGCCGCACTGCGGAAAACACCCGAACAACGCCCCCAACAGCGGTCCGGTTCTGCCTGCTTTGCGGATATAGGTCTGGATGCTACTCTCGAACCGATATTCCAGCCAGGCGATGCCGATGTAGATCGCCAGCAGAAACGGGACCAGATCCAAGCTATCTTTGAGTGCATCGATTAATACATTGGACACAAGAACCTACCTCGCGCTCGATAACAAACGATGTTTTCCTGCATTCTCCACATTGCTAACCATTTGCGCAAGCCGGACAGATGCCGTACATCTCCAAATGGTGCCCTTCAATCTTGAACCCTGTTTTAGCCATCAGTAATTTCTCCAGAACTGTGAGATCGCAGTCCTGAAATTCCACGACCTGATGGCACGAGCGACATATGAGCGTATGCGCGTGTCCCGGACAAACCGCCGCATAGCGCTGCTTTCCCGTCGTATCGCGAAGGCAAGCCAGGAGGTTAAGCCGTTCGAACAGCTCGACCGTGCGGTAAATTGTCGCTCGTCCGATGCCGTGATCCGACAGCACACCAGCGGCCTCAGTGATGGTTCGTCCCTGGGCTTGCTGGGCAAAGTAATCCCAGATGAGCTTGCGCTGGCCCGTGCATTGGATATCATGCTGGCGGCATAATGCTTCAATATCGACTAGGTGCTGATGAGCTGTAAGCTGGTTCATAATGAGACAATGTATCATGTTCGCGCGCTAATGTCCAGTAGAATCAACGCACCGTGTATACCCAATCAGTAAAGAATCTATGCGATTACTTGATATTGCAGGTGAGGAATGATACTATATCTCAGCTCTTTGCACTCGCAGGCCCCGGCTGCCCTGTGAAGTCGGCTGAGATAGGGAACCATGGCGATTCGCAGGCCGTATAACGAACAACGAATTGCTGCGTTTGTTGGCGGCCCGCCCGGCAGACCGGATTTAGAAGCAGGCGAAGATCTGCAAGGTTTCACAAATGCAAGCTTGCGGGCATGAATCCGGATGAAAGCGAATAGGCGATTGCTCCGGCTTGTGGCCGTCCTGTTGACAAACTAGCCGAGCGATATCTATAATCTCACAAATCGACCAGGCGAAGACTGGGCAATGGAAAGCAATACAGCGAGAATCTCGATAAAACGATCCAGACTGGCAGCAATACTGTGCTTGATAGCATTCCTGATGCTTACCGTGTCAGCGAACTGGCACACTTGCGCCGACGACTGCCACGCGGTTCCCGGTGACGCGAAGCATGCTGCCATTGCCAAAACCCCACATCATCACGACTGTGTAGCCTGCGAGATAGTGCTTAACGACGCGGGCCGCACGACATTCACGCCGGCATTCAGCCTCGAGACCATCTGCTCTCGATTGTCGGCTGCAACACCGCCCGTAATCGTCCTCATCTCAGTCGACCACGTCAATGATTCCTCCAGATCTCCTCCATCCGCATAACGTTCCACAATCTCAGATAATAGGATTCGTAAGAAAATCGCGTTGAGGAATGCCCGCAAACACAGGTATTTCAATTCGTCCGTGTACGATCGTGGCATGTCCTCGGGAGGGGAAAGAAAATGTTCAACAGCTCTTGTGCGGCAAAATGCTTCACAGCTATTATTCTTATTGCTTTGATGATCTTTTGCGGAGCTTTGTGCTCGCAAGCCGATGTATTTGGGAGACTGAGTTTCACCGTGAAAAATGCTGATGATGAAAAGCCGGTCGCTGCAGCCAAGATCACCCTGCACGATTCAGCCGGGGTGCGTCCCGACATCTGCCTCACTACCGACAAAGATGGAATTGCCGTGAGCCCGCCGTTGGAGTTTCGCGCGTGGAACGTGACCGTGGAGGCGGATCTGTTCCAACCCGACAACCGACAGGCGCAGGTAGCCGCGGATACTAATACTGAGGTCGAAGTGCTGCTGGAGCCCCTGCAGGAAAAGGTCATAAAGATAACCGGCCAAAAACAAGCGGTCACTCAGGCACAAACCGCTGTTGTGACCAAGAGAGATCAGACGTTCATTAAGGTGTTCCCGGTGATCGTAGGCAACCCGCAGAACCTGCAGGCTCTGGTAGCAACTGTTCCCGGCCTCGTTCAGGACTCGGTCAACCAGGTTCACGCCCGAGGTGAACACAGCTCAAACACCATCGATATCAATGGATTTGAGCTTCCCGGCGCGCTGCAGGGCCGCGTGGGGCAGGTGCTCGCCCCGCCGGTAATCCAGAGCATGGATGTTATAACCGGCAACTATGCTCCGGAATATGGAGGCGAGTGCGCCTCGATATTGAACGTGAACTTGCGTTCCGGTCCAATCAATCCCTTGGAGAGCACGGAACTGGGAATTGGCGGCTACGTGACGCGCTATGGAGAGATAACCGCGGGCGGGCAGCTCGGAAGCCCCATTGCCCCGGTATCAGGAGCACTTGTCACCAATCAGGCGAAGCAGTTTGACTACTTCATAGATATGAACGCCTACGCAACGGACAACGCCGTCAATCCACCGCAGCCCGACGATCAGACCGCTCACAACGCCGGCCAATCCGAGAGCCTGTTCGGTAACTTCGATTTTGCGGCTGGGAAGCGTGACGAGGTTAGCATGATATTGAACTCCGATCCAGCCGACAGCCAAATCGCTAATCGAAGCGGTCTTCCCGACATGTTTGCGCCGATTGGCCAGGGTTACGGCTACGCCGGCCATCTCTCCGCCGCTCAGGCAGCCGAGGAGGGAATCGGGTCGCAGCAGGCCGACGGACAAGACATAACCAGCGCGATCTTAACCAGTTCGCGATCACCAACTGGCGGCACACGATCAGCGCCAATACCGTCAGCCTGATGTCCATAGGGGTCACCCATTCGGAACTCGTGTTGGGCAACAACAATCCCGCGATCGATCTGTCCAACTTGCCAAACGACAACTCGATTGAATACAACCCGACTATGGATCGGGAATCAGACCATAAACAGATCCAGGGCAGCATTACAAACACAAATGCAACACACACATTCAAGGTCGGAGGCCTTTACGACGACCAAACCGGCAACGAACAATATCAGTTCATTCCGGCAAGCCAGTTGGCCGTCGATGCGCTGGCAAATCTTGACCTGCGGCTGACGCCTGCGGGAAGCTTTAACGGGCAGACAGATTCGTTGGGAAACAAGGTCTATATTCTCGGTCCAAACCCCGTTTCTCCAGTCCTTTCGGTAACGCGTTCGGGATACTATGCGGCAGCTTACGCACAGGACACCTGGAACGTGACTGGTAGATTCACTGCCAACTACGGTCTTCGCTTGGATGCTTACCAGCAGTCAGAGAACCTCGGCCTGCCGAGTGTGGACCAAAACAACCTCTCACCGCGCGTGAACCTGGCCTACAAGGTGGCGCCGGGCACTGTCGCACGCGCATCCTACGATCAATTGTTTACGGAGCCGCCGTTGGCTCAGGGAGCCATCCTGGGGCAGCCGATTTTGCCTCAGCTCACCAAACAGTACGAGGTCGACCTCGAAAAGCAAATCGCTCCGCGCCAGACCGCGCGGTTCAGCTACTACATCAAACACGACACAAACCAGATCGACGTGGGCATTCTGATTCCCTACACCCAGATTGGGGCGTACACGGCCGTTAACTTCCAGGAAGGTCACGTCCAGGGCTCGGAGTTTTCCTATAACCTCGCTCCTCGCAACAACCAGGGCGTGAGCGCTTACCTCTCGTGGACTAACTCGCTGGCCAAGCCGACGGGACTTGACAATACCGGTGCGCCCGTCCCCGAATACAACGATCACGACCAGCTCAACACTATTTCGACGGGCACTGCTTACGTATGGCGCTCGGGGGCGTCTGCTGGATTGAACTTGTATTACGGAAGTGGTGTGGCAAGCAGCGTTCTGAGCAACATTGCGGGCAACGTGGTATTGGACAATGGAGATCGGCAATCACACGCCGAGCTCAACTTGGATGTCTCGACAGGTCCCCACTTCTTCAGCGGCAATCACGGTGGTCTGGAATTGGGCGTAGAGAATTTGCTCAACGGCACGGGGGTCATCAACTTCAACTCCGGATTCAGCGGCACGCGCTTTTTACAGGGACGCCGTGTCATGCTTTACGGCACTTACAGTATCTAACACAAGAAATGCGGAGGATGGCTGGTGCGCCATCCTCTGCAATTAAGGAGTAACAAATGGAAGCAATCCAGCATTTCTTGAAGGGCGGCGGGTTCGTGATGTATCCGCTGCTGGTTATATCTCTGGTGGCGGTTGCCGTCATCGTTGAGCGGTTAGTCGCGTTTGCGCAGTTCGGCAAACGTTCACCAAGACTGCTCAAGGAGGTCATAGAACTGTGTCGCGAGCAACAATACGACCAGGCTCTCGAACTGTGTGAAACAGAGCAGGGTCCGCTCTCGGCGAGTCTGGGCGCCGTTTTGCGTCATCGAGACGAAGAGACCGTGGACCAGGAGCGGCTGGTTCAGGAGGCTGGTCAGGAGTATTTCATCAGGCTCGAACGCTTGCTGCCTCTGCTCGACACCGCGACCACGATTTCGCCGCTGCTTGGACTGCTTGGCACTATCACCGGAATGATAGGCACTTTTAACGCCATAGCCGCACAGCGCGGCCAAGGCAACACAGACGCGATACTCGCCGGCGTCGGCGAGGCCCTCTACGCTACCGCGACCGGTCTTACCGTTGCCGTAATCTGCTTTGTGGCCTATAACTATTTCACGTCCAGGCTTCACAACATAATATCCGAAACGGAGCAGGGGGCAACAAAGCTTATGAACGTTCTGACGGAGACTGATCGGACCGAACGACGCACATCCGAAGTGGGAGAAACACACAATGAAGTTTACGCAGCGCAGGTCCCTTAAACGGACAAAGATCGAGATCATTCCGATGATCGACACTATGTTCTTCCTGCTCGTGTTCTTTATGCTGTCTTCGCTGGCTCTCGTCCGGCAGAGTGGAATCAATGTAAACCTGCCACTGGCGCGCACGGCAAAGAAGCAAACGGCTGTTGATCTCACCGTGACAATAGACAAAGCGCAGCGGGTTTATGTTAACAAGGACGCCGTCAGCCTCAATGATTTGGGAACCAAACTGGTTCAGATTGCTGGAGGCAGCAGCGCTGATTTGGCGGCTGATTCCGTAATTATCAACGCCGATCTGACGGTTCCGCACGGCATGGTCGTGGGCTGTATTGATCGGGCGAGAGAGGTGGGGATTACCCATTTCTCCATCGCCACCGCTCCTGAGGGCGTTGGTAAATGAGGAAGGAAGTGCGAATGTGACTCCTTTATCAGACAACTCAGGTGCCGACGTCAGGCAATTGCCGCTCTCAGACGATAAGCTGGGGAACCGATTGCTTTTGGGTCTGATCATATCGGTCGTTGCCAACATTCTTCTCTGGGGGGGCGCTTCACTGGTGGTCCGGTTCGTTCCCCGGCACGACTTTAAGACCGTAGAAATCACACGAGTTATCGTGGACAAACAAGGCCACAGGCAAGAGAAGATCGTGACGAAAAAGCAGATCGAAAAGAAGCTTGCCGTTGTCAAGAAGGATATAGTGCGCAAAGAAATGCTGGCGCCCAGGCAAAGAGTTACTCCGAAGCCCGAGGGCGCGCACAATCGCATCCTGACTGCGCTTCCTTCTAAGACTTCGCCTGGGCAAGATGACACCCATACCGCTTTGGCGGGGGGCAACGCCGCTCTCGGACACGCAATAGGCCAGCAGAACGCAGGCAACGCCGAAACCAACCCTACGGCCCCGGCCCCGCCGGCAGTCACGCAGCCTGCGCCGCCGCCGCCCGTGCCGGTCGCTGCGCCACCACCGCCTGTGAGGCAAGCTGTTGTGCAGGCCCCGCCTCCGGCGCCGAAACCGGTTCCCAGAGGGCCGACAAAGGACTCTGAGGCCATATCGACTGTTCAGCCCAACATTCCCGACGACCTAAGGCAGCAGGATTTCAAGACGTTCGTGCGGGTGAAGGTCAATATCCAGCCGGACGGATCATTCAACGTAACCCTGCGAACGTCCTCCGGCAACGCCGAGATTGACAAGCTTGTGCTCGATGCGCTTAACAAATGGAGGTGGAAACCAGCCCTGCGGGACGGAAGTGCGGTGGAAAGCACGCAGCTTTTCAAGTTCGAGTTCGAAGTAAATTAGTGTTCAGTGAAGTTGAACCATATCGATACCTGTCGGGGTCAACTTACTCATCAAGTGTGAGCGCTTACGCCAGGCCGGAATCCGGAACCATAACAAGCTAAAGCGCGTATACTAAATTGCTGTGTTTGTTGGTTGCGCACCGCGAGCCGCACCTTCGCTTGCAGCCGTGTTTTCGCTGTGCCAACGGCGAAGTCATCTCAGGTTTATCCCGGCGGCGCAGCGCGATTTCCGTGTTATCCGGTCCGGTACCATCTAGAGGAACATAACCATGATCAAAGTGCAAGATTTGCGTCTTGAATATTCTACGCGCGAAGAAACCCTTCAGGTGATTGACATACCCCACTGGTCGGTGGAGAAAGGCCGGCAGATCGCCATATTCGGCCCTTCCGGTTCGGGCAAGTCCACCCTGCTGCACATACTTGCGGGAGTGCTTGTTCCGTCGAGCGGGCGAGTCGAAGTCTGTGGAGAAGAGATATCACAAATGTCCGAGGCTCAGCGAGACGCTTTTCGAGCTCGGAGGATCGGTTATGTCTTTCAGAACTTCAATTTGCTGCAGGGCTACAGCGCGCTGGATAATGTGCTTATGGGAATGACATTCTGCTCGGTGAAACCCGACCGCAAGCTGGCAAAGTCACTGCTCGACCACGTCGGCATCGGCGCAAGGATCAAACATACTCCATCTGAAATGTCCCTCGGTGAGCAGCAGCGGGTGGCCATAGCAAGAGCGCTGGCGAAGAAACCGGAAGTCGTACTGGCAGATGAGCCGACCGGGTCGCTGGACCCACGGAACAAGGCTCAAGTTGTAAAGCTGCTGCGCTCGATGTGCGAAGAGCAGGGCAGCACGCTCATCCTCGTAAGCCACGAGATGGACATTATCGCGCAGTTCGAAAGACAGGTGCGCTTCGCCGATATCAACCGGACTTGCGAAGAAGTGGAGGTGATGCCATGAGCTTCTGGCGAATACTTCTGCACAACATCCGGCGTCATCGCTTCTCGACAGTGCTCGCCCTGATAAGCATTACCCTGGGGGTCGGACTTCTCACTGCAGTCGTGTCTTTCAGGGAACAGTCTCACCGGCACTTTATAACGGAGGGCATCGGCGTTGACGCTATTCTCGGCCCCAAAGGTTCCCCGCTGCAGATAGCCCTCAATGCGCTCTATAACCTGGAGGAAATGCCGGGCAGAATCAAATGGACATACTACGAGAAAGTGCGCAAGGACCCGCTTGTGGTAGATGCGATTCCGTTCGTCACAGGCCACTCGTATGCAGGCTTCAGAGTCAATGCCATAGACGACCGGTTCTTCACCTCCTTCGAATATCAGCCCGGCAAGAAGTTCTCGTTCAGCACGGAAGCCGGCGGCCAGGGAAGACTGTTTAATGCCCGCGAGGAAGCTGTAGCCGGGTGGGCTGTCGCAAAGGCGCTCGGGCTTCAAATTGGGGATTCGTTCAATCCAGTGTGCGGGGTGCATGCCGGAGACCCGGTCCACATGCACGATCGCATTACATTCGTCGGCATACTTGCGCCCACCGGAACGCCTTACGACCGCGCTATCTACATTCCTTTGAAGACCTTCTACACGTTGGAAGGCCACGGCCCAAGCGTTGCCGCGATGGCAACCGAACTGTCCCAGCGCGAGATAAGCGGCGCTTACCTGAAGCTGAGGCACATCCGGGACGGTGCGATGCATCCGGCGTACCAAAACCTCAAGTATGAGATCGACCAGTCAACTGAAGCTCAACTTGTTGTTCCCAGCGAGGTCGTTCCGAGGATACTCGATATCATCGGATGGGTGGACAAGGTTATGTTCATAATCGGCGTCCTGGTTACGCTGCTTGGCGATCATGTTCCTCTTCGTCGTCCTTATAACCGCTCTGCGGGAGCAGCGAAGAGAACTCGCGATGATGCGAATGCTCGGCGCGAACAGGCGGACAGTGTTCGGGCTGATTATGTCCGAGGCAATATTCCTTAGTGTTGTCGGGACCATCCTCGGTGTCGCGTTCGGACACTCGCTGGTCTTACTTGGAAGCCATTATGTCTCGGTAGAAACGGGGATGCAGTTCTCCTCGGGCTTTGTCTCGTCCGCCGACGTCTGGGTCCTGCCGAGCATCACCCTTATGGGCGCGATCGCCGGCTTGATCCCGGCGGTGCAGGCCTATCGAATGAGCATTTTGCGCAATCTCAACATCTCGGAGTAAGCCTTTGAATACTGAAGACGCCACCACGCAGCGTAAACCGATACCTTGGGCGATGATCATCGTCGGCGCGCTGATCGTTGGATATATTGCCTACTACGCTTACGACAGCATACGCAGCGCCGGCACGATCGTCGCACGAGTCAACGGTGAAGCCATATCGGAGGCGGATGTCGATCGCGGGCTGCCTGATGATTCTTTCGACTCGACCACGAACGACATGAAACAAAACAAGATCGCGCGCCTGATATCTCAAATGGCGACCAGGCAGTTCCTGGCCCAGCACGGAGTCCGCGTTCCGGAGGAGATGGTTGATAAAGAAGTCAGCAGGATGGAGCAAAACCCGCCGAGCATGGGCTGCCCCTGCTGCACTTACCCTAGCCTGGATGCTTACCTCTCCGCGATAGGCTATACGCGTGATGAACTCCGGCTTGAGATCAGGAACAACCTCGGACTCTCGGATTACGCGCGAAAGTCCTGGGAGAAATCTCACCGCGATAAGAACGCTGTGCTAAGAGAGATCGGCGCTCAGAGCGCTTACATACGCCAGCATTACGTGAAGGCCTGGCAGATCTTCTTCAACACTTTCCAGCAGCCCGGGTACGACGCCGACCCGACAAAATCATTAAGGCAGCATCTCAGAAAGCGCAGAAAGCCTGGGACAGGCTCCAGCGAGGAGAAGCGTTCGATGCTGTCGCGAAATCGGTGTCGCAGGACATGACAAGCAACCGCAGGGGCGGGCTGCTGGTTTCATCGACAGAAAATCCTACGGACAAGAGGTCAATGAAGCCCTGTCTCATCTAAAACCGGACCAATACAGCAAACCGGTCGTGAGCGCGTGGGGATGCCACCTCATTAAGTGGGAACCGATGAGCGATGAGGACGTGGTCAAGTTCTGCGAGTCATACTTCGTGGATAAGCAGTACCAAGAGCATCCAGGCACAGATAATGAAAAGCGCGAAAATCGAAAAGCCGAAGGTGTCGAGCAGCACCTAGATCCCAATCGGAAAGAAGATAATCGAATTCCGGGTGGCGATTCGGAAATCGCCAACCTAGAAATAATCGCGCTTGGGCGCGGCACGCTCCGCGTGAAAACGACGGCATCAAATCCAGTCATTCCGAGCGAAGCCGAGGAATCTGCTTTGAACCAAACCTCCTGAAAATGCCTTCGCGCTGAACACGACAGCGCTGCGGAGCAGTCGCGAGAGTGTTCATGCACGATTCTTAAAAAGCAGATTTCTCACTGCGTTCGAAATGACAGTATTGGTAAGTCATTTTGAAAGACCATTTTGCAGGTTTTACGCTCAAAATGAGCTATAATCTTCTAAGAATGAACTAAAGCGGGATTTCCGAATCCCGCGAAGCGAGCAGGGAGTTCCAACGGCAGCGCTTCGGGAAGGAAAGTCTCATGATCAGACTAACAGCCGCTTTGAGTGCGGTATTACTTACAGCGATGGTCTGCGCCGGCTGCTCCCATAATAAGGCTGCAAGCGGGACAACTCCACCTTGCAGCCCGGAAAAAGGCAAGCACACGGCGGTGCACGGCGGTTCGCTGAATGCCATTGTAACGTGCGAGAACGGCCATGCCGAGGTCAAGCTCGACGGAGATAAACTGCAGTTGTGGTTTGTCGGCGGGGGCCCGAATACTGACAAGTCGGTTCGAGTGCCGGATAAGTCTATCAAAATTCAGCTTAAGACCGGCGGCGGCGCAAAGACACTTGTCTTGAACCCTAAGCCGCTCGACCTCGCCGGCGAAAAGGTCGGGGACTGCTCTTATTTCGAGGGCAAAGCTTCCTGGCTCAAAAACCTTGCCAGGTTTACCGCCGCAGGGCGGATTACTTTCATGGGCAAGAAGATGCCGCTCAGGATCGAATACCCCGGAGGTTACGATCCCGATTAGACGAAGGGATGAAAATGCCTTCGGCATTTTCAAAGGAATCGCGGATGAAGCCTCTCGCATTCTTCCTGCGGAAGAACGCTGTCGGTTTCACCGCGAAGGGATGAAAATGCCTTCGGCATTTTCAGAGGAGTGCAAGTGATTCAATTAAGACGCAGGAAACTATTTATCTACGGGCTGCCGATCATCCTGGCGCTCTTTGCGGCCGACTACGCCTGCAGCTTTATCGCACAGCGCAGTCTCGCAGCCGGCGACAAATCGGGGATGCACATAAGCGTGCGGGCGGAAAGAGGCATCACCGGTCACAACACGATCGGCATTGACGAAGGCGCCCTTGGGTCGGGTTCCAGCGAGCACTTTCTTCACTTTGCCACTCTCGGAGACTGGAACTATACTATCGATTCCAGACCCTCCTGCCCAAAGCCCATCCAGTCGTTGAGCGGGGGGCACTTTGACTGCGTGGGCTTTATGTATCCGCTGCAGACGGGGGATAAGATAAAGGATTTCTGCTTGCTCAGGAGCACGCAGACCTGCTGCTACGGTCCCAGGCCACAGTTCAATCGGTACCTCCTGGTGGAGATGAAAGAGCCGGTCAAGTTCCAGCGCCTTACGCCGGTGATGATAAGCGGCAAGTTCTTCGTCGAACCCAAGCCTGACGACGGCTACATCTACAGGATGGAAGGAGACTCGCTCAGTGACGGTGGGTGATGACGCGCCTGATATCGACCCGGTGAGGTCGGCGAAACAGGCCAAACTACCGCTCTTTGACTACACGCCGCTTTTGGCGATGGCGAAGAAGCCAAAATCGGCGCCGGTCGCGAAAGACCTGGTTTCGATGTCCGGAAAACAGGTGGTGGTCGCCGGGTACTGCGTGAGCCGAGGTTCGTCACAGCCGCCGAGACTGATCTTGGAGAAAACATGGTGGGACGGTGTGGCGCAGGGCACACCTCCGACGGTCTATAACGCCATCGCCGTCTTCCCGAGAGACGCAGGGCAGGTCCCACCGCTCTGGAAGCCGTTCCAGGTCATGACAGGCACGCTCGAGGTGACAACGGATTCGAGCCAATGGAAGAAGGACGGGATAGTCCAGCTTCGTGACGCGCAGACTCGGCGTGCCGGGGGTAACCAAACCGATTCGGATGTTTATCAGCGGCCCATTCATTCCACTCGATGAGAAGCTGATCATACTGGCGATTTTCCTCTTGTTGACTCTCGGGTGGCGGAAGAAAGAGTCATCTTCCATCTCGAAAGACGCTTCACATGTTAGGCGCAGCCATGTATTCACGAAGGCATGCGCTCTTATCTATGCGTTGCCGTAACGTGCCTCCTGCTGGGCCAGTTCAATCAGGCCCGGGTCACGGCAGACGGCGGCAAACAAGTAAAACAAAACGCAATTCTTGCACGGGTGAACGGTGAGCCGATCTACGCCCGAGATGTTTTTGCCGGGTTACCGCATGACACGTTCAGCACAGCAGCCAGCGATGCCGCCGACCTGAAGCTTGAGCGGTTGATCAACCGGACCATGCTCAGGCAGTATTTGAGTGCAAAGCACGTGAAAGTGAGCGAAAAAGAAGTAGATAGGGGCATCGACGTGCTGCGAAAATATCCTCCGGGCATGGGCTGCCCATGCTGCAGGTTCAAGAGCCTTGCTCTGTATATGCAAGTCAATTCCTACACGATGAAGGATCTTCGGGATGAAGTTGGTAATGGACTTGGTTTGGACCGCTACATTCTGAAGCTCTGGGACCAGACATATCCAACGAAGCAGGCAAGGCAGAGACTCGCCGCCGCCAACCGCAGGCGCATTCAGCACGATTTCATCAGGGCCTGGCAAATATTCTTCAACACGTTCCAGCAGCCCGATCAGGTGGGTGGTATCGACCGGATCATTAGAGACAAGCAGCAGAAGGCCGAATCCGCGTGGCAGAGACTCAACAAAGGCGAGGCGTTCTCCAAGGTGGCTAAGGAGATGTCAGAGGATATGATGAGCTGTTCTTCCGGCGGCGATCTTGGCTTCATCGGCAGGTCATCCTATGGCGATCAGTTTGACAAGGCAATCCGAACACTGAAGCCGGGCATCTACAGCAGGCCTGTGCAGAGCACGTGGGGCTTTCATATCATCAAGTGGCGACCGGTCAGCGATGAGGAAGTTCTGCTCATAAACAAGGTAGATTTTGTAAGCAGCAAGACGGCTCAGATAGACGAGCATATGCAGAAGAACGCAAAGATCGTGCGGTATCGCAGGAGCAAGCTTGCGGGGGCAAATCCGGATGAGATCGAATAAGCCGATCTCTGTGTTCCGGCGCGTTTTCTGTTTCGCAGCCATCTGCTTGGCTATGGCAAGTATGCTCGCTTCCTGCTTGTCGGCGCAGTCCACGACCGCGGGCAGCTCAGAAAAACCGGGCCAAGTCGCGGCCACGGTGAACGGGGAGCCGATCTACAAACAGGACATCCTCGACGGAATACCGGCGGACGTGGATCCGGAGTTCGTCGGAGATTTGCGGGATACGAAGCTGCAGCGATGCATCACCCACATGCTGATTTTTCAACTCGCCAAGGCCCAGAAGATAACGTACTCGGATGCTGAGGCTGATAAGCGAGTAAATTATATGCGAGAAAATCCTCCGAGCCTGGGCTGCGCCTGTTGCAGATATCCTAGCCTGGAAAGCTTCATGCAGGTCAACGGCTTTACACTTAAGGAACTCAAGCAGGACATTGAGACCAAACTCATATTGGAGCAGTATGCCGACCGGCTCTGGGAAGCGAAATATTCCAGCGAGCAAGCTCGCAAGAAACTCATCGGCGAGCAGCGAGAGCAAGCCGAGAAATACTATGCCAGAATCTGGCATATCTTCTTCAACATCATTCAGAAGCCCGATTATCCCGCCCAGCCGACCAAAGTGAGCGACGAAATGAAAACGAAAGCTGAAGCGGCCTGGAAGCGTCTGCAGAGTGGCGAGCCGTTCGCCGACATAGCCAGGCAGGTTTCAGAGGACCAGTTGAGCCGGGACAAAGGTGGAGCACTCGGACTGGCTTCGAAGTATGCGTTTGGTCCGGAATTTGCGGATGCCGTCTCTCAACTCAAATCCGGCGAGTACAGCAAACCGTTCAGGAGCGCGTGGGGCTATCATATCGCGAAAGTGGAACCGCTTACGGACAATGACATACTCGAAATCGCAAAAATGGACTTCGAGGACGAGAGCAGTCAAAAGGTTGTATCCAAACTCCAGAAGCAAGCAAAGATCGTTATCAGCGAGAAACCGGACCAGTTGCAAAGATGATAAGCGGCCGCTGACCCTGAGTCTTATCAACATCATCCGCCGGGCGCGTTGGCGTCTGCTAAGGACCAGGATGCTAACGACAACGATTCGGCAGAACTCATCTACCAAGCATCTTCGACCAGTTCAGAGTTGGGCGCGGCCACATGTCGACGCTGAAATGCCCACGGTCTACCTTGTTACCCTGCGCGGTGGGGTCTTTAACGGACTCAGCGTTTAGAATCAAATGCGCCAATCCGTGGTGGATCAGCGCTTTCTCCTGTTCATCGGTCATACCGGTCATGGCAGTAGTTTGTCCGGCAAGTATTGCCTCGCGCACCGCTTTAGGATCGGGCGCGCACGTGAGAAGAGTGTAGCAGGCTCCCAGGGTTTCAGGATCATGGGCGTCGCTCGCGCCGATGCGAGGTTTCGTAACGCGGGTGTAGAACTGGACGCGACGGTCTCTATCGGCAGACTTGGCAAGCACAAAATGCATTTGCTCTGCGGCATTCAAGGTTTCCACCGCATCGAACGGCAGAGTGTTGGCCAGTTCTCCAACGCCACACTCCAGTTCGGGATGGGCCGCAATCGCAATGCCGCCCTGCTGATGAATGGCGTCCACAGTCTCGGCTGCGGTCATATACGGCGGCAGTTCGTGGGTCAAGTAAAGCGCGATGATATGGCCCTGCGATGAGCTTACTTCTTCGCCCAGGATAACGAAGAATGTCGACGGAAGCCGATGCTCGCTTATCATTCGCTTAACAATCTTCTGGGCTTTCAAGGCGCCTTGAAATGCGTTGTGATCGGTAATCGCGATGCCGGCCAGCCCTCTGTGCGCAGCTCGCGTGATCATCTGAGTGACGTCGGCCAGAGAATCCGGCGAGTAGCAGGTATGCACGTGCGTATCAATGGCTATGAACCCCACCGGAGGCACTATCTTCGGGAGATTCTTGAGCGGTCGCAGAGCCAGGCGCTTCATGTAGGTTACCCCAATGTCGACAGGCGGCCGCAGAAGCAGTTGCGCGGCGTTGCTCTGTCCCGCCAGAGGCAGTGCGAAGAGCGCTTTTTCCTCCAGTCGCGCCCGGTTCGGGCCCTTCCTGACCGGAGCTGTTGGTGAACAGGCGGTGCACTTCAAATACCGTATCCGTATCGTAGTAGCCGCGGTCGAAGCCGGAATCCATCTCCGGGCGCGACGATTCCGGCGATATATAGTCATCGAAATCTGCCCCATCCGCTCTATCTATCGCTTCGCGCAGCCATTGCGGGTCCAGCGGCGACAGCCTTGCGGTCTGGGCGATGCAGGCGCAATCCAGCGCTGCCAGAAGGCACAAGAGGGTGAACGCAAAAAAGAACTGTTTTTTCACTGCTGATCCACCTCAATGGACTGCGGAGTATTCGAGGCTACGGCTCCCCGGGTCGGCTGCATGTCTTGCATAGGCCTGTCACGCGGGAATCCGAGCCGACAGCGAACAACACATAAGGCAGAAGTCCAAATAGAATTCTCCAGCTTGTTCAAACGTGGCGGAAACACTCGGCCAAGTCAGCGCCGATGCGTTACCGTACTTCAAATAATACTAATTGATGAGGTTGATGTCAACCCGCACGTTGTCTTGGGGTGCTTGTCAAATTTGCGCGGATTCAGGGGCTTTGCCCCCAAACCCCTACCAAGGGCGCTGCCCTTGGAACCCACCAGGAAACTGTGTTTCCTGGTGGGTTGTTTGCTCTTTTGCAATCAATTCGGTACGTGAGGGAAGATACGCGAGCGTGATCGTTACCTCATCACCAGTTGTGGTTATCTGTTCGGTGATGTGCTCGACGATTCCTCGTTTCTCCTCAGTCGTTAAATCAGGCCAGCGGGTATAGAGATCACGTGCTTCATGCAGTATCTGGTCGGACGATAGATGCTGAATCTTGAGGAAGTCTATCTCCGCCTCTAACTCCGGTATCCCCTCATCCATCTGAGCAAGCCTCTCCTCAAGCGGTCTGTTGTATTGCGCAAAACGCTTGGATGTCAGTCCGCCGTCCATATACAGCTTATACAGTTTGCTCATCTCAGCCCTTACCTTGTCCTCTTCGGCGATTTGAGCATTCAGCAGTTCCTCTTTTTCTCTGATGACATCACTGGCCAGTTTCAGATAGTTAGTGACCTCTTCGGGAGAGAACAAAAAGGCTCTGAGCTGCTCGTGGAAGATGTCCTCCAGATCGCCCACGGCAACCTTATTCCGACACTTCGGGCAGGTGTATTTCGGCGAGTTTGAGAGAACATACATCTTCTTTCCGCAACCGCAGTAAGTGAACCCAGCAAAGATGTGTACGGCTTTGCGGGAAGGTCTGGTCCGCTTCTTTTCCTGGGAGTCTTGATAGCGTTGCACTGATCCAGAGTTCCTCGGAGACGACAGGCTCGACTTCGGTGTAGACCCACTCTTCCTTGGGCTTTGTCGAGATTCCGTTATCATCCGGTGCCTGGGTATGATTGTTTCGCTTGATCCCCTTGGCTGAGGGATCACGCAAGAGGTAAGTAACGGTGGAGTCTGAAAACATCGCTCCCGTTCGCGTTCTGTGCCCCATTTCATTAAGGACTCTGGCGACGGTCTTACGACGGCGATGCTCCAAAAAGAGTTCATACATCAGCTTTCGGATTGGAGCCTCAGTAAAGTCAGGGACCAGCTCCTTATTCTCCCAGTGGTAGCCAAACGGGGCTTTCCCACCGAGAGGTTTGCCAAGCTGAGCTCTGATCGACACCGAAGCATTGATACGTTCGACGATCTCTTCTCTTTCCCACTGTGCCATCGCCGCTATCATCGTGTAGAAGAGTCGACCGGCAGGGGTAGATGTGTCGATGGACTCCTGAAGCGAGATGAGATCAGCGTCATTCTCCCGGAATAAGTCGGCGAACTCCAGGAGTTCCTTGGTGTTACGAGCCAGACGGGCAAGCTTCGAGAAGATAAGGCCGGTAATATTCCCGTGCTTGATGTCATCGAGCATACGTTTTGTTTCCGGATGGTGCATTACAGCCTTGCCACTGACGGCTTCGAGGTGATAAACCTCCGCCACATGCCAGCCTCTCGATTCAGCATATAGCCATGCCCGTTTCATGGTGCTCGGGGCTTTCGCCCCTGGCCTGATCCTCTGTCGAAACTCGAATCCAGATTCCGACCTGCTTTGCCTTCTCCGTTGCCTCACGCCGGGCACGCTGGCGGGTTTGAGCTTTTTCGAAGCTTTCTCTCAGGCAGCTTCCGCTTCGGCGGGCACTGTGTCGGTTGTGAAGGCGCTCGGTCCTCGTTGCGGCCGCGCTGATAGAGGACTCTCCGGATAGTCTTGCATAAACTTCATGTATTCGGCTTCCGCGGCTTTCTTATCGCCCAGCGCCGCAGTGCAGACCGCGTGCTGATAGGCCCCCTCTTCCTCGAGAGTAGAAGGAACCAGTCCGGGCTGCGGGTCTTCCCTGCCCATATCCGGCAGCTTGGCAGCCTCCTCCGTCACGATATTGAAACGCTCCCTAGCCAACTGCAGATCTTTGCGACGAGCGGCCCGAGAATGCGAGGATATATCGCGCTTTCACGGCACGCTTCCGCACGGCGGGGCTCTTGCTGTCTGAAGTCCCATCGATAAGCCGCTGGGCAGCCGCCTCAGCATCTTTGTAATGACCGGCGTTGTAGGCTATAACAACCAGTCGGAGAGGATCTGCTTTGTGCTTATCCTGATCATTTCCGTGTGCCGAGACATAGCCGCCGTAGCCCTGCGATGTGTAGACAAGTCCGGGGTGAGCACGCGTGTAATGCCACCACAGTCCCCCGGATACAGCCACAACTATTAATGCTACCGCTATGGTGATCTTGCCTGGTTTTGATGTTAAAAACCTCATTGATTGCGCACCCTTCGCGCGTCTCAAGCCTTTATGTATGATCACCTCGGCCCAACTATTTGGATCGCGGCGAGGCGATACAGCTTCTATGCTGCGGTAACGACGGTATCCACAGATCTGGCAAGTCTCAAAGAATTGCAAGGTCCCGCAGCCACCGACTGAGGTCACGTATGCAAGTGACTCATGAAACTGGGTCATCGATCCGCATCAACACTGGTTAAGCCGCGGGAACCTATGCCGGCGTAAGATTGATTGGTTGATCAAAACCGCCGTTCCCGCAGCATACCAAATGTCGTTGTATCTTGCGCCAGGTTCTTACATCTCATCTACATATCTCTATGTCGTCTGCACTGATGCCCGGCGGTTCCGGGACGAGGGCGTCCCGAAACAACGGAGAATCACTTCCGGTTCTTCCATTGTGTCAGGTATCGTTGTTGTATTGACATCAGGATTAAGGTGATGTACATCATATATCTTATGAGTATGCAGATGTGGTGTCCTATCACAAGAACTGCCAATAAGATTGAGGACGATGGCAAAATCACGTCCAAAACAGCTTGACCTCGAGACTTGAATCCAGCAGATCGATCGTTGCGACATTTCAATCGCCACATCATTAGACTACTCGCCGACCACAAGATTAATACGAAGGCGAATATGTATCCAGTGATTACTCCAAAACACATGTTGGTTCCTCCACGCTCTATCAGAACAACGAATCAGGGGAATTATCGCATTTTGTTGGATCAACGCACAACATTGTGAGCAACACCACCTGATATGCTGCCTCTGCGGTTGCCGTTGCTGCACCAAGCGCAACAGCTATCGTTCCAGCAACAGCCGACAACGCACCTTGTGGACCTTCAACCTCACCAAACTGAGCAGCAGCACTTAGGACTTTTGCCCATGCGCTCACATCCGCAACCCCCGCTGCCAATGTCTTTATTGTTCTTGCCGCATACGCATTTTGCTCAATGACCCCGATCAAGTAGCCCTCGAGTTGATCCTTAAAGTAATCCTTAGCTAGCTCTATCAAATAGTCTGTCCAAAAGTCTGCTGCTCGGCCAGATGCGTCGACCAAGTTTACCGGGTTATCATTAGCATACATATACCAGTTAGCTCCGTTCCCCGCAGGATCCTCGCTAATAAACCTCCCAGTCACAGGATCCATGTCCCTGGCCGCATGTAGATGAGGCCGGTGCTATCATCACTTGTGTGTCCCAGGCTACCCCAGAACTTATGGCTGCTTTCGCCCGGGGCTACGTCGGGAGTATTGCGGATAGCTCCATATACATCATACTTCCCCAGAGCCGTCGCATTTGCCTGCGCATCCGGATTAACCACTCCATTCTCGTCCACGTCCCCGAGATGCTGCCAAGGCCATCATAGAGATAGGGCCACCTTACGTTATCCGTTGTGGCATTCATCATACTATGCGGCACTCGACGCCGCGCAGCCCTGAAATAACTGATGGACCTTCGCAAGGTCGTCTTCGACAACGAGGGTAATTCCTATTCCGTCATCCGCCAAGCCCTCTTTCTGATGAATGGCATCCTGTATCCCCTGGCTATGCTGTCCATCGGTTAAATAGTAGTAAGTGCTGGTCGGTATCACCAGCACGCCCATCTTTATCGCTGAAGAGCTCTGAGGCGTGTGGCAGCGCAGAGGTTCTTGGACACACAGCGCAAGTGACGGGAGAACGTACCGTCCTGAGTTACCAGATACTCCGTTATCGCTCTGGAGTGTTCGGGAATTATAGGGCGATTGTGGTGTTCGCTGGGATCGCCGCCGCGCGTGAGATTATCAATTATCACTCTATCCGCCACGTATCTCAATGGGAATGCTGTGGTAACAAAGTCTCGATGGCCCTGTTGATACACTATCGCTGGCGCGATTGTCGCCATAGTCGTAGCAGCGTCCTGCGCCGCTGCGGTGAATGCTTCCTCGTAGGTCCTGTGTTCAATCTGGACCAAGCTGATGTTTTCGTTCATTATCGTTCCTCTTCCTTATTCTTACTGATGCCGCTGTGAATCTCGCTCCAGCCCGCAACCCACAGGTTTGCATCTCTCAAAACTCCCGGAACTCATCACCTCCGTTCCCGAGCAGCGCTCGTGCAGTCCGTCAGGTGCAAAATGGAACCGATTCACTTGATGGGGCCCAGTAGATCAACATATTGACCCCGTAAGTCTTCTGTGACGGGTATTTTGGAATATTTCAAGACGACGCCATGCCGGAATGAGAGGGTCACACTATCAATGACAAAAAGATCACGATTATTGTTGCGGGATGCAGGTGGAGGGCAAGGAAACCCAGAAAGACAGGAATACCCCGATCATTTGGAGCAAACAGGGCAGGTGTGAAGGCCTAGATTCGCTCGTTTTTGAGCTCAAAGGAGGTGGAATAAGTGGAGATGTCAATAGCAAGCCTTATGGACCGGGAATTGCTCTTCATCTTCACTGTATCATCTCACTGTTCTGTCTGATCCTTGGCGTGCTCCGTGGCCCGCAGGGCTGCGAAAGTCTCGTCACGCCAAGCGACATAGGCATTGCCGATGTGCCTTCCGCAACTGACTATCATTCTCCCGTAGCCTAGATGGGGGGTATTCGCCCCCACTCGATTGGGCTACTTCCTCACGCTTGGCCGTAAGCTCGAGGCTAGCTGCCGATGCGCACGTGCGCGGGCACCCCGTCGGCCACGAATAGAGCTGCGAGGGTGTTGACACATCGTTGGCCGGAGAGCAAACCGGGTATCATAAGACCGAAAAGCAGCCCACTTGCTGCGACCCTGCTCCGCCAGAGGTGATCGATGTGCCAAAACCCAAAACGACGCAAACCAGACAAGAGACCTGCCGCAGGACAGGAGATCCCGGAGCCCGTCCTGGCGTTCGTGCGCCAGAGCCCTGTCACATGTGGGTGATCGACTCTGCCGGCGCATTGGTCTCGCCCTATCTCTTCTTCTGGCAGGCCGGCGAGGAGGTCGAGGAGGAAGTACAGGCGGGCGAATCGGACCGGCCAGGCCACCGCCTCGTCCGCGCGACGGAAAGCGATTTGCGTTCGCTTAGGATCGACACGATAACCGGGAGTAATAGCCTCACAAGCGGTGACGTTCTTTATCCTCGTTTGCACAGCCACAAACCTGCATGCAAGAGGGATCACCGATATCAACACCGCACAGGACGCGGCACGGGCGCTGCTGCCGCTCGGCGCGGCGGCATACTGGCTCTTCGCCCTGGGAACACTGGGAACGGGGTCGCTGGCGATTCCTACACTCGCTGGTTCTATAGGCTACTCCGTGTGTGAAGCGAACGACTGGCGCTACGGCCTCTATCGTCGTTTCCCGAGGGCGCGCGGTTTCTATCTGATCATCTTCGCGTCTATTCTCGCTGGCTACGTGCTGAACTTTGTGGGCACCATCAGTCCGATTAAGGGGCTTCTTTATTCAGCCGCCCTCAACGGCATCATCGCGCCGCCCCTGATCGTACCTTCTGCTGCTCGCATGCAACAATCGACAGATATTCGGCGACCGCGTGAACAAACCGATCTCGAATGTGCTTGGCTGGCTGACGGCAGTGCTCATGGGTGCAGCCGCCACGATCCTGCTTTGGGCAATGGCGACTGGCAGGGCGGCCTAGCGGCAGCTAATGGTGATGATTATCAGGAGGAACGGTGCGGGAGATAGAGGAAAGATATGCCAAAATGGTCGAGGAATCCACCCAAGGCGTCTGGTTTGTCGATACCAGCCTGGTGATCAGGTACGTGAACCGGTCGATGGCCGACATGCTCGGCTACGCTCGCGAGGAGATGCTGGGCCGTCCTGCCTTGCGACTTCGTCGCCGAGAGCCACCGAGAGAGAGCAGCGTCCGGCCTGGAGCGGCACAAGCTTGGGATTCCCGAACAGGGCGAGATCTGCTGCCGCCGGAAAGATAGAACGGAGCTGTGGGGTGTCGTTGCCTTCGCACCTTTGATAGACGACAGTGGGGAGATCATCGGGGCGGCGAGTATCGTTACGGATGTTACCGACCGAAAACAGGCCGAGGATGCTCTGCGCGAGAGCGAAGCGCGGCTGGCACTTGCCCAGAGCGCGGCGGAGATCGGCGTATGGGACTTAAATCTGAAGCAGGACAAGTGCCTCTGGTCCGACAGGCTTTTCGACCTCTACGGTATCGCGCCGACTGGCGAGCCGGTTCCATATGACGATTGGCTGCAGCGCGTACACCCCGAGGATCGCGGCGAGGCAGCCGAGCTGATCAGCGAGGCCCTCAAAGACAATGCGGTACACACAGGTGTGTTTCGCGTGATTTGGCCGGATGGCACCATCCATTGGCTCGGAAACAGAGGGCAGGCCATTCTCGACGAGGACGGGCAGCCGGAACGGGTGGTCGGGATCAGCGTCGACATCACCGAACCGGAGCTGTTACGCCAGACCATTGAGCATCAACTTGCTTTGCTCCGCAGCGCCTTGGTACCGCCGGCGCCTTCATCGTCCGACGGCTGTGGATCTGTACGGCAGCCGTCTATCTGCCGGCCACTTCTGGCGACTCCATTGGTGGCGATTTCTATGATGTGTTCACGACGGAGGCTGGCCATATCGCTGTTATGATCGGGGATGTCCAAGGTAAAGGCGTCGAGACCGCTTCTCTTGCGGCGGCTGCCAGGAATACAATCCGCGCGTTCGCATACGACTCTTCGTCTCCCGGAGTGGCCCTGTCCCGTGCAGCTGCGGTTCTGCAAGAGGAAGTAGATGAGTCAGGGAGGTTCGTGACAGCGATGCTTGTCCTCGTGGATCCGGCCAATGGTCGGCTTACCTATGCCAGAGCCGGACACCCTCCGGCTGCCATAGGGCGATCGGACGGTCGAGTTCAGTTTCTCGAGTGCGGCGGTTCGCTCATCGGTGTACCCGTCCGCCTGTCCGCAGTATGCGGACTTCACAAGCCAACTAGACCCGGGTGACCAGATTGTCCTTTATACTGACGGCATCATCGAGGGCGCAGAGGCACCGAGTTCTTCGATATCGAAGGCATCGGAACACGCTGGCCGGGTTCGGCAACTGTAATCCGCAGGATCTGGCCCAGGGGCTTCTGGATGCAGCGCACAGGCTGACCGGTAACGGTCTACAGGACGACGCGGCGATAGTTGTCATGGAGCGTGAATGATACTCGTTAGGAAGTACGTGCTCCGACACAAACACAGAAAGCCCGGTCTGCTCAGCACTTACGGTGCCAGTTCCCACAAGATTGAACACATTCGGCCAACCGCCTGGCACGTTGCCTGCTATAATGGAGCTTGCCTGCCCGCCATCGTTCGCCCGAGATTACATTCGCGCCGGTGGTCTGGTTGCGTGGCAAGATAGGGTATATAATGGCGCTTGTACAAGGCTCGGCGATTGTGTGAGAGCGGCGGCAGGTTTGAACCCGCGCCGCACCACAAGGAGCACAGGGCGAGGATACGATATGGCAAACAGTCAGGGACGCTGGACCCGAAGAGTCGCGGAGCGCGACGCCGGGCCCGAGACCGCGATATGGCGAAGGTCGTCTGGGATGAGCACCTTTTTGAGGTCTTCAGGGTAGGCCCGCCTAGAGGAGCACCTGTCGCCAGAGATCGCCGGCGAAAAGATACCTGGCGCCAAGGAGACAGACCTACCGCTGTCAGTGCGCGTGCGTCACACGGCTGAGCGCTTGGGTCCGGTCTTTATCAAGCTTGGACAGCTCCTGTCGACACGTGGCGATCTGCTGCCTCCTGCTTTCATCGAGGAACTGGCCAAACTCCAAGATGACGTGCCGGCGCTGCCGTGGCCGACAATAAAGTCACATCTCGAATCGGAACTGGGCGCGCCAGTCGAGCAGCTGTTCAAGAGCTTTGACGAAACGCCAGTCGCCGCTGCCTCGATTGGCCAAGTCTACAAGGCTGAGCTGCTCGACGGCACCCTCGTAGCCGTAAAAATACAGCGTCCCGGGGTGGGCGAAGCTATGGAACTCGACCTAGACATAGCGCACGAGCTCGCCACCGCGATGGCCAGGCATGTCCAGTGGGCTAAGGATAGCGACGCCGTCGCTCTAGTCGATGGTTTCTCCGCTGTCCTGCGCTCAGAGCTCGACTATACAGCAGAGAAGCTTGCGCTGGAACGCTTCGCAACTGACTTCTCAGACGATTCCGATATCGTCTTCCCGCGTTTCTACCCGGACCACTCGACAGCCCGCGTCCTCACGATGGATTTCATAGATGGTATACGCGCCACGGAACGTGACAGCGAAAAAGCAGCAGGAGTCGATTGGCCGCGTCTGATCCGGAACGGAACCGACGCCTACTTCCGCATGATCTTCGAGTTTGGATTCTACCATGCCGATCGACATCCAGGGAACTTGTTTGCACTTCCAGATGGACGACTTGGCTTCGTAGATTGCGGCCGGGCAGCAGAGGTTTCTGAGAAGAACCGCGAGATGGCCTTTGATATGATGATGTCCGTGATCGACGATGACCCGTCGACCGCTACGGACATCATAATGGCGATGACAGGAAATCCGCCGCATGCGGACCTGGCCGAGCTAGGAATCGACATGAAGGAGATAATCCGGCGGTACTGGCAAGAGCAATCGAGCGGGAAAGGTATGACCCTATATGTGCAAAGCCTCCTCAGAATGCTGCGCGTCCATCACCTGCGGCTTCCTAGCGAGTTGACCCTGCTGTTCACTACGGTTGGCGTTCTCGAAGGGTACCGCCACGCAACTCGATCCTGATTTCCATATGATCGAGGTGATCAGGCCGTTCGCCCGCCGATATCTGCCCGAGCGATACTCGCCCGAACACATTCTCAAGACTGCAGTGCGCTCAGGGCGCACCTACGTGCGGTTCCTCGATAGTCTGCCGGCCAATGCCACACGCGCACTGCGACGCTTAGGTGATGGCGAGTTCAACATAACAGTGAGGCCGGAGCACTATGAGGGTCTCGTGGACAGGCTGACAGCAGTGGTCTATTTGCTTGCATATGCCATCATAATAGCCGGCCTGATCGTCGGCTTTGCACTCCTTCTCAGTCAGCGAGGTCTGTCCCCGCCCGAGCGGATCATCTACCGAGTGATCTTGTATGCTGCGATAGGCAGCGTGATCTGGCTCCTTGCCAGAACGTTGGTCAACGAATGGCGCGGACGGCGAGACGGTAGACGGCGGTTGTGACGTCAATTCGGCTACCTGGTCGGACCAAACTCCTACCTCAAATGCCTCCCATTCCTCGACACGCGTGTGGAGGACGGACCACGAAGCGCATCGTCAGCCATTGCACCGTTTGGGGCAATCATCGCCCTGGGTATATGCGAGGAAGCTAGATACAAGTCTGGAGCACTTCGTGGAGACTATCGGGTGATGCGCGCTTTCGTGTTACTAGTCGTCCTTTCGCTGATTTGGCCCGCTGCGGCTGTCGCTCAACAACCTCAACCGGTGAAAATAGACCTGGCTTGCACAGCCGACCTTGCTGTACAACGAAGTCTTACCATCAAAGCATCCCAGCAAGACATAGTTACTGCATCGAAAGGCGTGGCGCGGGCTAAGGGTCAAAACACCCTAAACGCAATGGCCACTGCCTCTTATCTGCATTTTAACGCTCCAATCACCCTGCCGTCTGAGACAGTGCCCGTTGACGGATTTAGCGTGGCCATCCCCGGCCAGACAGTGGCGGACCAGGATGTCGTCTTCGCGAATGTCGAAGCACAGTATCCAATCTACAATGGGAGTCGCTATCGCTACCAGATACGCAGCGCGACCTATGGCGTCACGGAAGCGCAGAACAACGCCGCTGACACCGAGCTCTCCATCGTCCTCAAGACGACGCGCACGTACCTCGGCGCCATCTACGGCAGGGAGAACGTCAGGGTCAATCAGGAATCTCTCACATCCTATCAGGAGCACCTTTCCCAAACGCAGAAGATGCGCAAGGAAGGAGTGGCTACCGACTACGATGTAAGTCGCGCAGAGTCTGCTGTCGAGGACCAAAAGAAGACCCTCGCCAAGGTGTGCAACCAGTACGAGCTGGCACTCGCTAACCTCAGGACTGCATTACTTCTCCCCAAAGATGCGCCCATTGAGCTGCAGGGCGGGTTTTTCGAGGTCCCTGACCAGAAACCGGTGGACCAAGCGGAGGAAGCTGCAGTGCAGGCCGTCCCCGAACTGCGCAGTATGGCAAACAAATCATGCTCCCTGCTATGGCAGGAGAACTCGGTCCGCGCGCAGCTAAAGCCTCAGCTTGCCGCAGTCGGCTTCGCCAATGCTATCAACAGGTCGAATGGCTTTCTCACCAACGCGCAGTGGTTTGTGGGGCTGCAGGCAACGCAGACGGTATTTGACGGAGGAATCATTCGCGCTCAGGCCGAGCAAGTTCGCTCCGAACGAGCTTCCAATGATATCCAACTCAGCAATGAGGCCAACGACGTGAGGCTATCAGGTACGAAGCGCCTACCTCGATATGAACACGGCTTGCAGCGCCATTGCTGCTTCCCGGAAATCGGTGGAGTCGGCCGGGGAAGCTCTGCGACTGGCTCAACGCAGGTTCGCCGAGGGAGTTGGGACCAGCCTGGAAGTGCTCGACGCTAACGTAAACCTCCTGTCGGCACAGACCGGTCTACTGCAATCGTACTGCCAGGCTCGATTCCACGTACCTCACCGCCCACGGGTACCTTGGAGACGTGGTGCAGGTGGCTCGTTCGCGCAGTCTGCCGGCACGGTCCCAGTTGAAGGGAGGTCACAGACGCCATGAAGCAGTTTCTGACCTGGAAGAACATGGTAATTCTGTTGCTCGTTGTGGCCGCAGGTGTCGGGATCTACTTTCTGGTTCGCAAGACTCCGCTGCCGGAAGGGCTAATTCAGGTCAACGGGCGGATTGAGGGAGCACAGTCGTTATCTCCAGCAAGTACAACGGGAAAATAACACGGCTACTTGCCAGAGAAGGAGATACCGTCAGACACGGCGAGATGGTGGTCCGACTGGACGATCTGGAAACCCGAGCTCGCCTGCAGCAGGCCAGAACCAACCTCGGCACTATGATCGCGCAGGCAAAGGCGGCCGGCCAGAACGTCGGACTCACTGCCGAGACCGGTGGATCGAGCATAGATCAGGCAAGGGGACAGGTCAGCCAGGCCCAGAGTAGCATACGAGACGCTGAGTCGGAGGCGGCTAGCGCCGCATCCGCCATAAACACGGCATCAGCGGCGGTAAGATCCGCATCTGCCACTCTCCGCCAGTCAAAGGAGTCAATCAGGCGGTATACCGCGGAACTCGCGACCGCCAGGTCGAATCTGCAATCTGTTCAGAAGACCGTCGACGCCGCTCAATCGCAGGCGAAGCTGTCCGCGACGAACGCGCGTCGCTATACCAACCTCGCGAAAGAAGGTGTGGTCACCGAGAGAGTGCGCGACGAATACGTTACCGCCGCCGAAAAAGATCAGGCCAACCTGCAAAGCGCTGTCGCCAACGCCGAATCAGCAAAAGCGCAGGTCGACTCAAGGCAATCTGATCTGCAGCACGCAAAGGATCAGGTTGCGGCCTCTCAGGCGGACATGGAGCGATCGCAGGCCCAATTAATGTCAGCGAGAGATCAGGCCAGCGCCGCAAACGCTCGCATTCTCACAGCAAAGGGCAAGAAAGTGCAGGCTGAAGGCGTCCTGAGGGAAGCGAGAACGACCCCAACGCAAGTCGCGATCAGCAAGAGCAAGCAGACGCAATCACTATCCCAGATTGATGAAGCTCGTGCCAAGGTTGCCGAGGAGATGAGCACCCTAGCAAACCTCTTCGTTGTCTCGCCCATCAACGGAGTGGTCACCACTCGCATACGCGACACCGGCGAAGTCGTGACCGCCGGCTACCGATACTCGAAGTGGTCAACCTCGACAGATTATATCTCAAGGCTTATGTGCCAGAAAGTCAGATTGGTAAAGTGCGTCTGGGTCTGCCTGCAAAGATATACGTCGATGCGTATCCCAACGAGCCTTTCGACGGCACTGTCCGCTACATTTCCTCCAACGCCGAAATTCACCCCGAAGGAGGTGCAGACCCCGGACGAGCGTGTGAAGCTGGTATACGCAGTCGAAATCTATCTCAAGAGCAACCCCGGCCATCGTCTGACGCCCGGTATGCCCGCTGATGCCATCATTAGATGGAAGGAGAACGTCGGATGGCAGAAGCCCCAGTATAAGCGAGGATGCAGCGCCGCCTCCAGTACGAGTAACCGGATTCAGCAAGAACTACGGTAAGGTCCACGCGGTTCGCGGGATCGACCTGAGCGTGACGAAGGGCGAGATGTACGGACTGATCGGGCCTGACGGCGCAGGCAAGAGCACGACAATGAAGTCAATTGCCGGAGTGCTCACCTCGATGCCGGAAGCGTGGAGGTTTTCGGGCAGAAGGTCGATTCCGAGCAATCAGCAGAGATCATCAAGAGCAAGATCGGACTGATGCCGCAAGGTCTCGGCCTCAACCTATTCGCGGACCTGTCAGTCGAGGAGAACATCAACTACTTTGCAAACGTAAGGCTTGTTCCGCCGGAAGAGCTGGAGTCGCGCAAAGACCGGTTTCTCAAAATGACCCGCCTCGAGAGATTCCGCAATCGGCCTATGAAGAACCTTTCAGGCGGAATGAAGCAGAAGCTGGGACTCATCTGTTCGCTTATTCACCTGCCCGAACTCATCATCCTGGACGAGCCAACCACTGGCGTTGACCCGTATCCCGCCGCGATTTCTGGGCCATTCTGTCGGAACTGAGCAGAGCCGAAGGCATGACGGCGTTAGTCAGCACCGCCTATATGGAAGAAGCCCTTCGCTTTGATCGGGTGTGGCTCATGCATGAGGGCCGTTTTCTGGCATCAGGCACACCCGATGAGCTGGTCGGGCTCGTCCCAGGGACCATAGTCGAAGTGAAGTGCCCCCGGCAAATCGACGCCCTGCGCGTCCTCCGGGAGCACTACCCGCAAGTGGAACCCAGAGGCGAGTGGGTCAGACTGCTGGAAGAGACTCCGGACCACGGCCAGGCCAGCGATCAGGCCGTTTCGTGTCTGCCGCCCGACCTGAAACCAACTGAGGTACGGACAGCGGAGCCGGAACTGGAGGACGTGTTTATCGCGCTCCTTCGGCGGCGCGAGCAGAAGGAAGGCGAGACCGCTTCTGGTGCAACAGCAGTGGAAACTTATGCCGAAATACCTGAGGAGCAGAAAAAGACAACCGCAATCGAGGCCACAGAACTCACACGAGTTTTCGGCGATTTCACCGCCGTTGACCACGTGACATTCCAGGTCAAGCAGGGCGAGATATTCGGGCTGCTCGGCGCGAATGGCGCAGGCAAATCAACCTGCATCAAGATGCTTACCGGCATATTGCCTCCCTCCAGCGGCGAAGGAGCACGTCTCCGGCGCCGACATGCGTTTCGCCGGACAGGCGATCAAGGAACGAATAGGCTATGTCTCCCAGGCATTCTCCCTTTACGTCGACCTGAGTGTGCTGGAGAACATCCTGCTCTATGCAGGCATCTATGGAGTTCCAAAGGACATCAGGCAGGAGCGAGCTGAGTGGGTAATGGGGATTGCCGGGTTGTCAGGTCGTGGAGATGCCAAGGTTGCAGGCCTGCCGATGGGGCTGCGACAGCGCCTTGCTCTCGGCTGCGCATTCGTTCATCAGCCGGCCACTCTGTTTCTGGATAAGCCGACTTCCGGCGTCGACCCGTCGGCCGCAGAACAATTCTGGGAGATACTCTACAGTCTCTCGCGAGTGCACAATGTCGCGATTCTCTTCACTACGCATTATATGAGCGAAGCCGAGAGTTGCGATCATATCACGCTTATGTTTGCCGGACGAGTCGTCGCCGATGCGGCGCCGGGATCACTGGAGAACGGTCTTGAAGAGGAGGCCGGGCACCTTCTGGAGTTCAGGACCAGCGACCCTCCGGATGCGCTGGGCCTGGTAAAAAGCACATTTTCTGAAGCTCTGCCTTATGGCAGCCGCATCCGCCTGCTTTCTAAAGAACCGGCAGGCGATGAGCAGCGTATCCGCCAGATTCTCTCCGAGCACGGCATAGACGTGCTGTCCGTCACCCCCAAACCGATTTCGATGGAGGAAGTGTTCGTTAATACGGTGACGTCACTTGAGCAGGAATCCCAGAAAGCGAAGGTTGCGTGATGGACATTAAGCGGATCTGGGCAGTTGCGGTCAAGGAGACAAGCGAGATCGCTCGTGACAAGCTGTTTGCCGCGCTTGCGTTCGGACTGCCTACATTCCTGATGCTTCTCCTCGGATTCAGTCTCTCGACAGACGTTGAGCACGTACCCATAGCGATCGTGGATAACGACAATACCTTCGCCAGCCGGCGATTTCGCCAACCGATTCGCCAGCTCGCGCTACTTCCACCTCGTTGCTATCGCTTATGATGATCGACAGCTCGACCCGCTGCTGCGGAATAACGTGGTTCGGGCCGTAATCGTGATACCGGAGCATTTCAGCAGAGATGTGTACAAGCTGGGACCTGCGCCTGTACAGGTGCTGTTGGACGGCACATACACCAGTCGGGCTAACATCACCAAAGGATACGTCACGTCTGTCATCGCCGGCATGAACGCGCGTTTGATGGCAGAGTATGTTTCCCGGCTTAAGGGGGTGCCGGTCGAATCGACCCAGATTGCCGTGCAGCCGATAAAGGTTGATACTCGCTTCTTATACAACCCCTCGGTCAGGAGTATTCTTACCGTTCCACCCCGGCTGCTAATCCTGATTCTCTACACCATTCCTCCTCTTCTGACTGCGGTGCGTGTGGTGAAAGAGAAAGAGACAGGGTCTATCTTCAATGTATATGCTTCTACCATCACTAGAGGCGAGTATCTGATCGGCAAGCTGATCCCTTACGTCGGCATCGCGTTCATCAATGGGATAGTGCTATTCATTATTGCCCTGCTTGTCTTCGGAGCGCCTTTCAGAGGTTCATTGCCGTTCTTCCTTGTCTCCACGCTTGCCTATGTCCTCGCCACTTGCTCCCTCGGGTTGGCGATATCTACTCTCACGTCGACTCAGGCCTCCGCAATCACCTTCACTACAATCATCACCCTGATCTCCGGAGCCAACTACTCCGGGGTTCTGGCACCCATAGCATCGCTTTCACCTGGGGGTCAGAAGTTCTCGCACCTGTTCCCATGTATGTTTTATATGCGCGTGATCGAAGGCACCTTTTTGAAGGGCACCGGGGCCGCAGAGCTCTGGCAGGATCTTGTGATCCTCTTGGTCTTCTCCGCGGTGTTCTTTCTGATCAGCTACTTGCGCTTCCATAAGAGGACACAAGCATGAGGTTGCAAGACGCCGCTAACGACAGTTCCGCCACCGTCGGTTCGATCTGGAGAAACTGGCTGCGCCGCATCGGTGTCATGACCGCCAAGGAGGTTATTCAGTTCATAAGAGACGCGATGCTGATGGGGGTAGTGATATACGCATTTACCTTCGGCGTCCAGACCGCCGGAACCTCAGTGTCCATGCAGACTCGAGCATGCTCCGATTGCGTTCATAGACACAGATCGCTCTCAGGCGTCGCGGGAACTCATTAACAGCTTTCATGAGCCGTGGTTCAAGACGTATGGTGTGATATCGGGGCCGCGCGAGGGACGCAGGCTGCTTGAATCGGGAGCGGTAATGGCCGTTCTGGAAATACCACCGCAGTTCGAGCGGTCGCTGCTGCAGGGCGATCAGGAGTCAATACAACTCGAGTTGGACAGCAGCAACACAAGCATTGCGCAGATTGTGGAAGGATACGTCCGACAGACTATAGCGCCAGTGGGCATAGCTTTCAGTTTGCGCAGCCTGAACATATCGCCGTCATCGAGCAGCCTGCCGCCGGGCTTGATCGATGTGCACAGGATATGGTTCAATCAGAATCTGACAGACGCGTGGTTCCAGTCGGTCAGCCAACTGATCCAGGTTATTACAATGCTGGCACTGCTGCTTCCGGCCACAGCAATGGTTCGTGAGAAAGAACGAGGCACAATCGAGCAACTGACTGTATCGCCGTTGAGCCCGCTGCAGATCATCCTTCCCAAAGTCATCTCAATGACTATCGTCATCATAATCGGCTGCTGCCTGGGCTTGTTCCTGGTGATCGTGCCTATATTCCACGTGCCGGTGAAGGGGAGTCTTGCCCTATTCTTCCTCATAACGGCGGTCTATACGTTCACGATGACCGGTACCGGCGTCTTTATTGCATCGATAAGCCACAATCAGGCACAAGTAGGCCTCCTGAGCGGTATGGTGCTCACTCCCATGATTTTCCTGTCAGGGCAGTTCACGCCGCCCGAGGCAATGCCGCATGCGCTGCTGCCATTCATGTATGCGCTGCCAATCCACTACTACCTCGACATCGTTTTCGGGATACTGCTCAAGGGTGCGGGGTGGCGGATCCTGTGGCAGGAGATAGTGATCATGTCGGCAATTGGCTCGGCCATTTTCCTGGCTGCCATGTGGCAGTTCAAGCGGCAGATGAGCTAACCCGCTTTATTCACCACACTCAGAAACTGCAAGCAGTAATGCGGTTTCTGCATCTTATCATGAACAATGCGGGCTAGACAGCGGCCAGACTGCCTACAGGAGCCAATCGCAAAAGCCTGACCAGAAAAGACCATGTCTAAACCGCACACAATCTGGGTACGAAACCTGAGTAACTAGTCTGTCATAGGAGGCCACCTGCAATGCTCGCCGAACAACTGGTATTGGTGGCTCGTGAGTTGGTCGCGCCCGGGAAGGGAATTCTGGCCGCCGACGAGAGCTCGGACACCATCAGTAAACGCTTTCATGCCGTCGGCCTGAAGTCCACCGAGGAGACTCGCCGGGACTACCGTGAGATGTTCTTTACGACACCGGAGATCGAGGACTACATCAGCGGCGTCATCCTGTTTGACGAAACAATCCGCCAGACCGCGAGTGACGGCACGCCCCTGCGGGAGCAGCTCAGCCAACGCGGGATCAAGATTGGAATCAAGGTAGATACGGGCGCAAAGGACATGGCGCTGTCTCCCGGCGAGAAGGTGACGGAGGGGCTCGACGGCCTGCGTGAGCGGTTCGCCGAATACCGCGACCTTGGGGCCGTATTCAGCAAGTGGCGGTCCGTGATCACCATCGGCGAGGGACTTCCCACTCGAAGCTGCCTCGATGCCAACTCCTACGCGCTCGCCCGATTCGCGGCGCTGTCGCAGGAAGCGGGCATAGTGCCGATAGTGGAGTCCGAGGTGGTGATGGACGGCGATCATACGATTGAACGGTGTGAGCAGGCGACCGACGAGGCGCTGCACAGCGTGTTCAACCATCTCCACGAGCAGGGTATCCTGCTCGAAGGAATGCTCCTCAAGCCCAATATGGTGATCTCGGGAAAGGGAGCGCCTGTGCAGGCCGGTGTGGAGCAGGTGGCGGAGGCGACGGTTCGAGCGATGCGTAGGCGGGTGCCGGCCTCTGTGCCGGGAATTGTGTTTTTGTCCGGCGGTCAAAACCCTGAGCTCGCCACCATACACCTGAATGCTATGAACGCGATAGAGCCGTCCAGGTTCGGGACCGGCCCCCATCCCTGGCAGCTTGGTTTCTCGTATGCCCGCGCGCTGCAGGAACCGCCACTGTTGGCCTGGCGCGGCGACCCGGCAAATGTAACGAAAGCGCAGGCCCTTTTTCTACACCGCGCCAGATGCAACAGTGCCGCCCGGTACGGACGTTATTCGGAGGAACTGGAGAAGGCGGCGTAGTTCGCGGCATTAGAAGCGAGCTGATCCGGTCAACACAGATAATTGCGCAGTCCTTGAATACTGGCACGAAAGCGGGACCCGGCATGACAGGCGGACAAACGCTAATTGCTACACCGCTTGTCAGGCGGCAACGCCATTCGAAGATGATTCCCGGATCACGCTGAGAAGCTTCGCCACTCTGGTATCGAGCATCTCCTGAGTCCTTGCCTCAACATTCAGACGCAGGATCGGCTCGGTCTGACTCGGCCGCAGGTTGAACCACCAATCATCAAACTCCACAGTCAGCCCGTCCAGCTCAGTTATCCGTCCATTCGGGTATAGCTGCTTTACCTCCGCTATCTTCGCATTCGGATCATTGACCTTCGAGTTAATCTCCTGGCTGTGGACGTAGCGCATGATCGGCCTGGCAAGTTCGGAAAGCGGTTTGCCCGCGTCCAGGATGGTTTTCAGCATCGTAAGCATCGCGAGGTCCCCGTTGTCCGTGATGTAGAACTTCTGGAAAATAGTAGTGGCAGGACAGCTCTCCGCCGAAATAGGCTCCTATCTCGCGCATCTTCTTCTTGATGAGAGCGTGGCCCACTTTCCACATTACGGGCCTGCCGCCCGCCTTTTCGATCTCCTCCTTCACCGCCCAACTGCTGCGCACGTCATAGATGATCTCTGCACCCGGCTTCTCCCTAAGCATCGTCTTGGCCAGGATGGCGGTTACAATGTCACCTGGAATGTGCGTGCCGGTCTCATCGACGAAGCCGACGCGGTCTCCGTCGCCGTCGTAGGCGATCCCTAGATTCGCGCCCGTCTCCACGACCTTGCGCTTGAGATCATCGAGCGTCTCCTCCTTAAGAGGGTTAGCCTCATGGTTGGGGAAACTGCCGTCAGGAGTCCAATATAGTGGGACGACCTCGCAATTCGCGTTCGCGAAGATCTCAGGCAGCACGATTCCATCCATACCGTTCCCGGCGTCTATAACCAGCCTGAGCCCCTGGAAGTCCCTGAGCCCACTTGCCTCAAGCACCGCCCGAACGTATCGGTCCACAATGCTCGTTCTCTCGACGACTCTTCCCGTATGGTCGGGAGTCTCGAACTGGGCTGAGCTTGCGTTCTGATACAGCTCTTCATTGCTGATGTAGTCTATCGATGGGGTGGCCTGAGGGCCGGTCAGCTTAAGCCCGTTATACTCCTTCGGGTTGTGCGAAGCCGTGACCATAACGCCCGCATTGGCCCCCAGAACGTTGACCGAGTAGTAGTACATCGGAGTGGTGGTCATGCCGATGTCGATCACGTCGCAACCTGCGTCTATGACCGCTTGTATTGCGCGCTCCGACAGGCTGTCACCGCTCTGTCTCATGTCGCGCCCCACTACGGTCAGCGCCGGCTTCAGCTTCTCCGCATACGCCCGCACCACCCTATATGCAACATCGTCGTTCAACTGGTCGGGATATGTCCCCGGATATCGTAAGCTCTGAATATCGATTGGTCGATCCGTTCCATAGCTCAGCCCCCTCCGCTCCTAGTCAAGCGACAAACCGTATTTCTCAAGTTCCGCTCTGGTCGTGGCCACATCCGAATGACATATCGTCGGTATGCCGAGTTCCCTGCCTACCTCGCAAAGGACCGGCGTATCGTCAATATAGATCACTTCGTCTCTGGATAGCTGGACCTGGTCCATCGAGAAGGCGTACATGCCCGGATCGGGTTTTCTCGTAAACACGTAACACGAGAACACGAAGAAGTCTATGAGGGACGGAAGATCAAACGTCTTTATGCGGTAGTCCGTGATCTCCCGCCCCTCGTTGCTGAGAGCAACCACCTTGAGGTCGTAGCGCGATTTCAGTTGTTTGCACAAGTCAAGCATCTCCGGGTATGGCTGCGACTGCTGGTAGATGAACTGCTTGAACTCATCCGGAGTGAAATCGCGCTTCTCGTAGAACACTATCCGCCGCAGGTACTCATCGATGGATATTCGTCCAGTTTCGTACGTCATAAACACAACGTTGTGCCGCTCCGTCATCTCGTCCAGGTCAAGCCCGAAGTGCTCGGCGGCTCTCTTCCGTCCGTCTCGGTCCCAACCCTTGGTCAGAAGCACGCCTCCGATGTCCAATAGGAAAGCCTTTATCGCCGCTGATGCCATTTGACTCGTCCCCCACATTGAATGCCTCCAGGCATGGTACCTGGAGGCATATGTCATGCTGTCTGTCTCTCGCTGGAATAGGATCCCCACTTCCAATCGCGGACTTCCGGCATATCGTCACCGTGCTCCTGGATGTAGTCCTTGTGCTCGACAAGCTTGTCCCTCAGCGCCTGCCTGACGTAGGCAGCCATATAACCCAGCTTAGGCACGCGTTCGATCACATCGTTCACCAGTGTGAACCGATCTGCCTGGTTCATCACCAGCATATCGAACGGCGTCGTAGTCGTGCCCTCTTCTTGTACCCGCGAACGTGGAGGTTCTTGTGGTTTGTGCGCCTGTAGGCCAGCCGGTGTATGAGCCAGGGATAGCCGTGGTAAGCGAAGATGATCGGCTTATCCGTAGTGAACAGATTGTCGAAATCCTTATCGGAAAGTCCGTGCGGATGCTCTTCCTGCGGCTGCAGCGTCATCAGGTCGACCACGTTCACTACGCGCACCTTCACATCAGGGAAGTGCTCGCGGATCAAGTCCACCGCCGCGAGAGTCTCCATCGTTGGTATATCGCCGGCGCACGCCATCACGACATCTGGCTCAGTCCCGATGTCATTCGAGGCCCAATCCCATATCCCGATGCCCGAAGCAACGTGCTTTATGGCAGCATCCATACCGAGCCACTGTGGAGCCGGGTGCTTGCCGGCCACGATCACGTTGATAAAATCGCGGCTTCGCAGGCACTGATCAGTGACGCAAAGCAGCGTGTTGGCATCAGGCGGGAGGAAGACACGAACGACATCCGCCTTCTTATTCACCACGTGGTCGATGAAACCAGGATCCTGGTGCGAGAAACCGTTGTGGTCCTGCCGCCAGACGTGAGAAGCGAGGAAGTAGTTGAGTGAGGCAATCGGCCTGCGCCAAGGAATATGCTTGCATACCTTAAGCCACTTCGCGTGCTGGTTAAACATCGAGTCCACGAGATGGATGAATGCCTCATAGCAGTTGAAGATGCCATGCCTGCCGGTCAGCAAATAGCCCTCCAGCCATCCCTCGCACGTGTGCTCGCTCAGTATCTCCATCACTCGGCCATCAGGCGCAAGATGATCGTCGTAGGGGTATATATCGGCCATCCAGGCCCGATTGGTGACCTCGAAAAGGGCTCCCAGGCGGTTCGAGGCTGTTTCGTCCGGTCCCATCACCCGAAAGCTGGACATGTTAGAGCTTCATGACATCACGGATGAAGTTGCCCGCTATCCTGGCGGATTCCGCGTCTACCGAACCGGGACTGGAAACGTCGACTGCGTAATCTCGATAATCGGGCATCCTGAGGCTCTTGAGCAGCAGGCCGCCGTTAGCGTGCGGGTTGGCGCCCATCCTCCGCTGTCCCCTTGGCGCGAGGTCAGCGTACCTCGGAGAACATCTTGCCGTTGCTATCGAAGAGCTGCTCGGGATGATAGCTCTTCATCCAATTCTCAAGCACCTGCACGTGCTCCGGCTTGCTGGCCATTTCGGCCATCGGGACCTGGTGCGAGCGCCAGAAGTCCTCAGTCTTGAGCCCGTCAACTTCCTTCGGTCCCGTCCATCCTTTGGGAGTGCGCAGGACGATCATGGGCCACATTGGGCGCTCGGTTTCATCGTTGACCCGTGCCTCGTGCTGGATGGTTTTAATCTCAGACAGGACCTGGTCCAGGGTCCGTGCCATCTGCTGGTGCATGACGGTTGGATCGGAGCCTTCCACGAAGTAGGGCTTATATCCCAAGCCGCTGAAATACTCCTCCACCTCCTTCCGGCTGATCCTGGCGAGCACGGTGGGGTTGTTGATCTTGTAGCCGTTAAGGTGCAGTATCGGCAGCACCGCGCCGTCGTTCACAGGATTCAGAAACTTGTTGGACTGCCAAGCGGCGGCAAGCGGACCAGTCTCGGACTCACCATCCCCGACAACGCAGGCCACGATAAGATCGGGGTTGTCGAATGCCGCCCCGAAGGCGTGCGATACCGAATAGCCAAGTTCGCCGCCTTCGTGAATAGAACCTGGAGTCTCGGGCGCCACGTGGCTTGGAATGCCACCTGGGAACGAGAACTGCTTGAAGAGCTTCTTCATCCCCTCGGCTTCCTGCGATATCTCTGGATACACTTCACTGTAAGTGCCCTCAAGATAGACGTTTGCGACTATCCCCGGCCCGCCGTGCCCCGGCCCGCAGACGTAGATCATGTCGAGGTCGCGCTCTTTGATGAGGCGGTTGAGGTGCACATAGATGAAGTTGAGTCCGGGGGTCGTCCCCCAATGCCCCAACAGCCTCGGTTTGATGTCCTTGATCGTCAAGGGCCTCTTGAGCAGAGGATTGTCGAGGAGGTAGATCTGGCCCACGGAAAGGTAGTTGGCAGCCCGCCAATAAGCGTCCATTCTTCGCAGTTCGTCCTCTGTCAAAGGACCGGCTTCCGCCTTCTTTCGTGTTTTGGTTTCCATAGTTTCGCTCCTGTTGGTTTGTATCCTATGCGTGCGAACCAGACTAACGTAGCGCCAATAGCAATTCTTTCAAGTCTACCCGCGCGAACTTCGTAATCACATCGCTTACGGCATACGGTATGATCAATGAGCCGTTGTGGATCATCGACCCGCACGTGTACACCACATTTGGAACGTAGCCGACGCGCTCATCGTCTGCGGGCGCGATCAGCGGATCCTCAAGCTGTCCGATGACGCGAGCCGGATCCTCCAGATCGAGGAGCACGGCCCCTATGCAATACTGTCGCATCGGCCCGATGCCATGCGTGAGCATCAGCCAACCCTCGTCGGTCTCAATGGGTGAACCGCAGTTGCCGATGGCCGAGAACTGCCACCAGTACTCGGGCTGCTCAGACATGCCACCCTCGTTCCAGACAAGTGGGCTATCTGACTCAAGGATATAGAGATTCTCTCCATCAAGCCGGCCTGACATGACAAAGTGGCCGTTGATCTTGCGGGGAAAGATCGCCATTCCCTTGTTGCGGGCATAGTCGCCGGACATTGTGTGAGTTTGCACATGTCTAGGATCAGGGATTGCAAGCAACGTGGGGAAGACCGTATATCCATTGAAAGCGGTGTAGGTTCCAAAGAGAGTGGAGGAGCCATCGTCGTCGACAAACTTAACGAGCCGAAGGTCTTCTATGCCACGGCTTTCGTTCTGTGACACCGGGAAAATCACCAGCTCAGACAGGTCTGCACCTTCCGGCACTTGCAAACTGTAGTTGGATTCAATCAGGGCAAGGATGTTGTCCCTTGTTCGCTGCCACTGGGCTGGTGAAGCAGCCTCCCTACGAAAGCGCTCGAGGTCGCTGAGAATCTCGGTCGGGCTTGGCCTCTTCCGCAGCCGCTCCCTTGCTCGCTGCCACTGGGCTGGCAGAGCAGCCTCTCCACGCAAGTGATCCAGTTCGGCACGAATCTCGGACGGGCTTGCACTCTCGCCAAGTCGTTCCAACAGCAACTGCTCAACGGGGCCGAGAGCACCCAGGTCACGGAGTGTGTGTCGAATCATAGCCGTGCTGAATTCAGGATCAACTTCCTGACTAAGAGCTCGATTAGTCGTGGCGGGCTCATTCAAGGTGATGTTGTTGTGCGAATCTATTACCCCGGCGCGGAATACGATGGATGACAAGTGCCCCTCGCCGACAGCCCTGAGGCTCAGACCAAAACGAGTTGATCCTGGCTCCAGACCGCTCTGATCCAGCGCCTCAACAATTGAGGGATTGAACAGGGCCACTGCCTCAAGCGCATAGTCCATCGTGAAGTATGCTCCGATGAGCTGCTGCCGCGCCTGACTCAATGGAGCGCCGTTCTCCGGCAGCAGGGACTTAACGCGGTCGAAATGGTCGAGCCAGGCTGCCGCTATGTCGTAGTGCTCGGCAACATACTGCCGAGTCATTTCCTTCAATATGTGCTCAACTGCCTGTTCGGGCAGAGCCATCACGCGGGCGATACGTTGTCGCGCTTTCTGGTCATCTGCCGAGAAGAAGCGAGAGATTACTCGTCTCGGGTCAGGCTCGATCCGCAGCGGCAGGCGCTGTACTTGAACAGGACTTGGCATCGCATGTCTCCCTTGGTCTTGTATATACCCACTAGCAGTTCGATGACACGTGGAGGACATACGAGTGCAATAAGTTGCATTGTTTGCCGGAACCGAGCATGGATCAGTTGGAACACGAACCTGGCAAGGATAAAGGTGTAGAACCTGGAAGCCTCGAGACGCGAGCCCGCATAATGCGTCATCTGTCCTACCCACTTCACCGCTATAAATTTACTTCTTAACTTACGCATAGTTGCGCCAATGTTGCTTCTGGAAGATGCGAGTGCAAAGATCACACAGTGAGATCGACGACGCATGCTTGGATAACCGACAAAGAAATAGATAATATTCCCCAGGCCTACCGTGATGGATACAAGGGCGAAATGATCATGGGCATGCGTCAGGAACGAGTGTATCTCGCCTCGGAATACGCTTCCAGGTCTGCTCTATTTGATGTCCAATATCATAACTGTAATGCACTTCATGAAGATCAGCTGCGGCATCTTGGTGCGGGGCGCGGGCTTTTGGGATCTTGTGCCAAGCCTGGCGGCCCTGATTTGGATCGCCACCATCGTGACTACGACCGCGACCACACGGTTCCGAAAGAGCATGGGGTAGCAGAGCTCGTGAGCTGGTATCCACGGCGGCGATGCCAGCGTGGCTGCATTTGCTCGGAGCGATGCTGAGACGATCGGGAAGCTGATCGAAGAGATGCAGCCCGCCCGGATCTTCACGAAGCCCTACACAGCCATCTCGGGCCATCGGTCTCTCACGTCTTTCCTTCTAAGGCGGTCGTGTGAGTCGACCTGGTGACGGACGGCTTCCCCGACTGGGCGTTCCACTTGGGCATCCACGATATTTTGGGAGCTCGCCGAGGAGGAGTTCCGCCTGCGAGTCGCCAGCGCCGTGCCGGACCTGCGGCACCCTCCCGCGGGGTAAGGTCCGTCTACCCCGACATCGTGTTGACGTAGATGCGTGCGACAGCTTCCTGACGACCCGAGTCCTCAGTTCAAGCCGGGGCCAGAATAAACTCGCGTGCGTGCGTGTCGTCCCTTGCCGGACCGGGCTAGTTCTTGTAACAGGGGGACCAAGCATACGTAGGATAAGGAACGTATTATGAGGGTACTGTAGAGACGGCGGTCTCTGGTGGGAGCCCGAGGGCAAAGCCCTCGGATAATCCGCAAATTTGACGAGCGCCCTTGGGTCATCTATCTCTTGCGGGCAGGTGCATGGTGTGCTAGACTGACACACAGGCCAAGCTGTTTTTAAGGGAGGAAAAAAATGCTGCGGGACAACGAATGAAAGCCATATATGATCTTCAGCGGGTGGATCATCTACCGCGATGTGAGTTCGGTTTCTGGCCGGAGGCAGTCGAGCGGTGGAAGAACGAGGGGCTTCCCGCAGACTGGCCCGAGCGCAACCTGTTCAACTTCGATCCTCAATCGATCTTCCCTACCGGCCTCGATCTCGGCTGGTGCGAACCTCCGTTCATTCCACTATTTGAGGAGAAAGTAATCGAGTCCCGGAATGACTACGAGATCATTCAGGACGTTGCAGGGCGGCTGCTCAGAGTGTTCAAGGGCCGCCGGAACGGATTCATGCCAATTTACATGAAGCACGCGGTGAGCGACATGGCCGATTGGGAGTCCGTCGCGCCTCGTCTCGATCCAAGCCTGCCTCAGCGATGGAATGCTTTGGCGGAGACGGCTCGCTCGAACCGCGCTGCCGCTGAGAGTGTCGGAGGAATGGTCTCCCAGTTCTTGATCGGCGGATACATGTATCTTCGCTCCATCATCGGCCCCGAGGATCTTCTATACATGTTCTACGACCAGCCCGAAGTTATTCATGCCGCAATGCTGGGCTGGTTCAACTTGATGGATGCGGCCCTCGCGCGCGTGCAGGCGGAGATTGAAATAGACGAGGTATTCATGGCAGAGGATATCTGCTATAACCATGGGCTTCTGATTTCGCCGGACACCATGCGCGAGTTCCTGACACCATACTACCAGCAGCTTCTCACCAACGCGAGGAGCCGGCAGATGCGCAGGCTGCATTTTGGCGTGGATACCGATGGCGACTGCCGTCCTGCCATTCCGGTCTACTGCGAACTGGGGCTTACGAGAATGTGGCCCTTTGAAGTGGCCAGCGGCTGTGATGTGGTCGAGATAGCCACGCAGTATCCTGATCTGATAATGTCGGGTGGAATCGACAAGCGCGTCCTGGCGGCAGGCAAAGATGCAATCGAGGCGCATCTGCAGCACATTATTCCATTCATGCGAGAGAGAGGCGGCTACATCCCGACGTGTGACCACAGCGTGCCCAACGATGTTAGTCTCAAGGACTACTTGTACTACCGTCGGAGAATTTGCGAACTCGACCACGTCTGAGACGGGCCCTACAGCTCTTCCACGAGCACGACTCGGACCGTATCAGAAAGTATTATCGCCTTGTGCTTGTGCTCACGGCCTGCCGGAATGAACATGCCGTCTCCGGGACCAAACCCGACGCTCGTTCCGTCAAAGTCGATCTCCAAGAGGCCCTCCAACACGTAGCCGATGTGTCCTCTCGAGCACCAATCGGGCTCTACGAACTCCACGGTGTATTCGACTAATCGCAGTTGCTTATTGCCTTGCCGAAAGGCCTTGAAGCGCACCCCAGCCAGCGGAGTTTGCCACTCAATTGCGTCCCAGTCCACCTTGTATTGGTCCACGTGTACACCTTTTTCCATGCCTCCAGGAACCTTTCCCGGAGGCCGGACTTTTTGCTGGCGCTTGGTCTGCCGCAGACTTTAGGCAGAGCTATGCAGTGATACTTTTCTTGGATGCTTGCTTATCTTGCTTTTCTTTGCGCTTTTCTTTGATGTCCTTCTTTGGTCCCTTGACATCCTTTTTTGGAGATTTGTCACCCATGGGAAGACCTCCTCTGAAAATGCCGAAGGCATTTTCATCCATTCGCGGTGAAACCGACAGTGTTCTTCCGCAGGAAGAATGCGAGAGGGTTCATCCGCGATTCCTTTGAAAATGCCAAAGGCATTTTCATTTCCTTCGAACCGAACACGACAGCGCTGCGAAGCAGTCGCGAAAGTGTTAGGCGCGACTCACTCGACATACGTTGGTGCTAACCACATCATATCACTATGGAGTGGTGGTGTCCAATCGAAGCAGCCAGGCGGGCATATCGTCGAAGGGCGAGCCCGAGTAATCCCCTTTTCGTGCCTTCTTGCTTTCGTGTATTCGGGGCTAAACCCGGAGCCTCGCATCCCGCGCCGGTAGCACCCCGACCACGCATCTGGTATAATCGAAACGCTATGGAGGAACATACACTAAAGGTTATCGAGTTCGGAAAGGTGATCGCGCGGCTTCAGAGCCAGGCGGCCAGCAGCCTGGGGCAGGAGGCAGCGGCCGTTACCTACCCCGCCGCCGATATAGAACTCGCAAGGAGCAAGCAGAAAGAGACAACCGAAGCCCGGACAATACTGGACTACGAAGGCAGCATTCCGTTCGGCGGGATCGAGGACATCCGAAAGTATGTCGAAAGGGCGTCCGTGCAGGCGATGCTGCAGCCCCAGGACCTGCTGTCGGTGTTGGGCACTCTTCAATCCAGCAGACGCTTGGGGCTCTTCTTCGGGAAGCTCAGACAGAAGTATCCTCTGCTGTGCGATCTTGCAAGCGAGATAGACCACTTTGAAAAACTTGAAGCCGGCATTTCGAACGCGATTTCCTCGAACGCGGAGGTCCTGGATTCAGCCAGCCCGGCGCTTGGCCGCGCGCGTTCCGAACTCCGCACAGTTCACGCCAGGCTTACCGAGCGCATCAATTCCGTCCTCCAGAGCAAGGATTACCGGACCATTATACAGGAGCCGGTGATCACCATCAGAAACGATCGATACTGCATCCCGATCAAGTCCGAGCACCGGGGACAGTTCCCGGGAATCGTGCACGATGCGAGCGCGTCCGGCGCCACGCTGTTTATGGAGCCTGCGTCGATAGTGGAAATGGGCAACCGCCGCAAGCAGCTTGCGGTGAAAGAGCGGGAAGAAGTCGAGCGAGTCCTGGTTGAGTTGAGCGGTGAGGTCGGGGATCTCAGCGAGCGGATAATGGCCACGCTCAACGTGGTAGGAATGCTCGACTGCATCGCTGCCCGGGCTAAGTTGAGCCTGATGCAGGGCGCCTCCGAGCCGGTGTTGAACGATCAGGGCCGGATCGACCTCCGCGCGGCGAGGCATCCCCTGTTGACCGGCAGTGTTATGCCGATCGATGTCAACCTGGGCAAGCGTTTCAACGCGCTCCTGATTACCGGTCCGAACACGGGCGGCAAGACGGTTACCCTGAAGACTCTAGGCCTTTTCGCGGTAATGGCCGCTAGCGGTCTGCACATACCGGCTGCATCCGGGAGCGAAATGGCGATTTTCGATGACGTTCGTGCCGACATCGGGGACGAACAAAGCATCGAGCAATCACTTTCAACTTTTTCCTCTCACATGACCAACATCGTTCGTATTACCAGGAACGCCTCTCGCAACAGCCTGATCTTGCTGGATGAGATCGGCGCAGGAACCGACCCCGGCGAGGGAGCAGCGCTCGCGAAGGCCGTGCTGGATTATCTGCTGGGCAAGGGCGCGAAGATTGTCGCGACTACGCATTACGGCGAGCTCAAGGAGTTCGCGTATCTGCGCGAGGGCATCGAGAACGCCAGCGTGGAGTTCGACCCCGAGACTTTGCGACCGACGTACCGGCTGCTGACAGGCATTCCAGGCAGCAGCAACGCGTTTGCCATTGCGGGCCGGCTGGGCCTCGATGGATCGATTATCGAGGCGGCCAAGTCGAACCTGGCTACCCACATCGAAACCACTGATGAGCTTATACGGCGCATCGAGGAGAGTCACAAGGCGGCTGCCGAACAGCAGAGAATGGCTGAGAGAAGCTCATCCGACGCCGAAGCGCTGAGACGACGCTACCAGGAACAGCTCTCTCGCCTGGAAAATGCCCGTGACCGGGTCGAGCAGAATGCCAAGGAAAGAGCCGAGTCTGTCATTCAAAGTTATTCTCGAAAGCTCGACCAGACCCTGGAGCAGCTCGCGCATCAGAAGAAAGACTCTAAGCGCGCCCAGGATTTGTCGAAAAAGGCTGAGAAGCTCGTTGAGCAGCTCGAGGACCAGGCGGTTGCTCCGGTTGTCGCCAGAGAGCCGAAGGACGAAGCGCTGTCTCCTGGGACTGAACTCAAGCGCGGCACGCGCGTGAGGATTGCGAACGTAAACCAGGATGCCGAGATCGTCGAGCCGCCGGCGGATGGGAAAGTGGTAGTCCTGGTCGGCACGATGCGGGTCAGCGTGCCGATGTCCTCACTTCGCAAGCCGCGAGGAGAGCCCGAAAAGGAAGAGGTCAGGGATCATTCAGCGGAGTCGCGGATGGCTCTCGAGAAGGCGCGCGAGTTCGTTTCTGAGATTCATCTAAGAGGACTAAGAGTTGAACCGGCCCTGTTGGAATTGGAGCGCTACCTCGATGACGCTATGAGCGCGGGAGTCGACCAGGTGCGCATAATCCACGGCAAGGGCACCGGCCAGATGAAAAACGCCGTCTGGGATTACCTCAGAAAGCACCCGGGGATCAGTTCGTATCGGCTCGGCGAGCCGGGCGAAGGCGGCTCCGGCGCTACCGTAGCCAAGATGAAGTAGCCCGGCTTTTTCCATTGAAACCTTCCCAACCATCGAGAATGTGACGCTGATCACCCCATCAACTTGGCCTCGTGCCGATGTTCAGGTTTGAATTGCGGATAAGCCGGGGTAAAAATATCGAGCGCTCACTCGTCCGGAGCAATACAACCAACAATGCCGCTCCCTGGATTCAAGAAGCGGCACATACTTATTAGCGTGACCCCAGCCCGCATCGTTCGACTTGCCATTTCACCGATTACGAAGAATGCGGGAGATTTAAGGCCGACCTGACAAGCCGGGTGGGATAGGGATGCGAGTGTCCTCAGTAAGCCCCGGACGCTAGCTGCGCTGAGCAGAAGACAACAGGGCCAGTGAAATCAACTGCGGTGCAGATAGCAACCAAGCCTGTTATTCCCGTTTGGAACGGACTTGACGCCTGAAGAATGAAAACAATATCTTTGCTTGCCAAACTCGAGCGGACCTCGGGCGCTGTTCAGCGCCGAGCGCATTGGTAGCTTTCTGGCGGTGGAAGCTCCGCGTGCGAGGCACGAGCCCCAACGTTGACTGTGAGGAAAAGCACGAGGTAGACGCCGAGATAAGTGAAGATCGCCGTTCGCAGCATCAGTCGGACGAACCGCGGGCGATACTGTCTATACCACTCTACAACGAACAGCGGCAGAAGAACCAAAGTCAACTTCATCAGAACGAACGTCCCGACGCCGTACCTCAGATAGTACGACATAATGGGATTGCCCTCGAATGCCGAACTCGTATTCAACATCAGCAGCGTGGACACCAGATCCACAGCGCAGATGACAATCAATACCATGCTTTCTTTTGTAAGTGTCATTTGACATGCCCCACTACTATTCTTATTGTTCCCTGTTTTTCAGGTAATCTCACTGATGAGTATTGTCGGATTGAGTGGAACGCCTCTGCACTATTTTTCTCTGCTTAAAAAACACGGAACTGGTTTAGCCCGTCGCTGCTTCGTGCAATAAGAAAGGAGCGCAGCACTCCGCTGCAGGCTAACTCCGAATGTGAGGGAGACATGGCAATCTTGGAGCAGTGGTTCGAGTTTGCACGGTCGATCTTCTATGCAAGGGTGCGGCAAAACAGATCCATCGCTGTGTGCGCGCTGGGCCTGCTGGTTCTTTTCGGAGGGGACGTTTTCTTGCTCGAAACCAAGGCCGAGGAATCGCGCAAACTCGACGCAAACCAGATCATCAGCCCATTTGATACCTCAATTGCTCCGCCCCAGTTTGCGTCCAGAGGCGATGTGCGAATGCTCAAACCCGCGCCGTCAGTGAAGCCATCGACCGGCAAAGAAAGCGCCCAATACGACGATACGGCATCCGGGGATTCTTCATGGGGCCAATATGGCGCGAGCTCCGATCGCTGGCACTCACGAAGGCACTGGAGACACAGACGCCACTCCCAGACGCACTCATCAGCGGAACAGGCAAAGCAGACAGCCGAACCTTCCGAGCCGCCGACAGCTCAGCCGGATACCAGCGCCGCTTCTCCGGCTGCCGCAGAGAGCGCTCCGGCTTCGTCACCTGTCCAGGAGCCGGTTGCGCTGGATTCCACGCAGTGAACGACGGTCACATCCGTGAAATTGGATGCATATTTGTGCTGGGCGAGCTACGGTGTGGATGAGCCATAGTAGGGGTTATCGTCGTTGGTGGTATAGTCCTGATAGTTCTTGCGCTGCGCTGGTGTTGCCATCATCACGTGTTGGTCAAGGAACAGGATATTTACAGTCTTGGCCTTAATATACAGAGGCGGAATAAGTGATTGCGCAATCGGCGGGCGCTGTGTGTTGCAACTGGTGTGGAAGTCAAAGTAGAAATCCGCCAACAGGATATCTCGACAGTGATTCTTCCACAGCATGATTTTGCGTGCAGCAGTGCCGTTTTGCTGCCACGGATCGGTGCCGCTCAGGTAGGCCGTCGGGCCTGGGTAAAGATAACTCGACCCAAAGTTATACCAGGCGGGTCTGCTGGTCTGTGACGTTCCCGGCCTATCGATATCCCCTTGACAGATCCAGATCCAATTGGGTCTCTGACCGGGCGTAAGATCCGGGTAAGGCGACAGCGTAGACGCCAACTGGCCGCCATACTTGGTAAAGCCGGCAGGCCGGGGAACATAGCTTGGAACAAGCGGGTCTATGTAAAGTATCCAGGGGTTCTCATAACAGCGTGGCGCGGGTGGAAGACCGAAGCCGCTGTTATCACCCGCATACATTGTGATTGCGGCGCCTAGCTGGCGGAGATCGCTGGCACACACACGCATCCTGGTTGCTTCCTTGACTTGAAGCAGCACCGGCGCAATCATTGCAGCCAGGATAGCTATGATTGCGACAACGACCAGCAATTCAACTAGTGTGAACCCGCGTTTTTTCATTGATCAAAGCCGTGCCCTGTTACTGACGTGTCTTTCAAGCAAGACTCCACAAAATATTATTGTACGACTTCTTTTTCAACTCGGCAATTGCCAGAATGTATTATGCAGCGTAGTGCAGTGGCCCTAGGAAATATACTACCAAAGAACTATCTCCAGACCAAGGGCGTAAGCAGGTAAATGATCCTCCTGTGCCTAAGTAAGTCAACGGGGCGTATGTGAGCCGTATCTTTTGAAGACAGTGACTCGTGCCTACGTTATGCATTGTAGCAGTACATGCAGCCGAAGTCAACACCAATTAAGGGGGGAGTGTCGGATTTACGGACACTGACAAGCACATACCATTAGAAGTGGAGGCGTGAAAAACGGACGAACTAGCTCAAGACAAAATAACAGTTCTGATAGCCGATGATCACGGCATCCTGAGAGAAGGACTTCGCGGCCTGCTGGAAGAATACGACGATCTGCAGATCGTGGATGAAGCTACCACGGGATTACAGGCAATCGAAAAAGCCATGCAACTCAGGCCGCAAATACTGCTGCTGGATCTGATAATGCCCGAAATGGGCGGTGTAGAGGTCCTGGAGGCGCTCGCGGGACAGGATCTGCCTACCAGGACGATAGGTACTTACGGGAGCGGATGATGACGAACTGCTTGCGCGCTCCATTCAGAGCGGTGCAGCGGGGTATCTATTGAAAGACGCGGCGTCCAACCAGCTTGTAGATGCAATCCGCAAGGTGGCATCGGGCGAGTGCTGGCTGCCGCCGGACTTGACGGCGAAATTGTTCCGCGGGATGACGAAAAAGCCCCATGGAGAGGATTCCGCCAAGCTTTCTCTTCTTACCGCCCGCGAGCTTGAGGTATTAAAGCTTCTGGGCGAGGCGCTGTCAAACTCCGATATCGCGGACACTCTTTTTATCAGCGAGCACACTGTGAAGGTGCATGTAAGCCGAATACTTGAGAAACTGAGCTTATCTACCAGATCGGAAGTTATAAGATTAGCCATTCGAAGCGGACTAGTGAAAGCCTGAGCAAATGAAGGCCGGTGAGACTTACAGCCTGACATCGGAAAAGCTATCGGCGGAGCGTCAGCAGTCGGTGATCCGACTCCTGCTTGCCGCGATATCATCGCTCGTCCTCATGAAGTTCTACACCGACCAGTATTTTGCCGACGGAGATGATCTGGCAAAACTTCACGTTACTCAGGTAGCTACGATTGTCGCCATCATGCTGATCTACAGCAGCGTTCTTTGGGCTCTGCTGAAGTGGAAACCACGGACGCTCAATAAGATCATGGCGATCAGCAGCGTAGCTGATGTAGTACTCATAACCTACGCCAGTGAAGTCACCGCAGTAACGGGAATCCCGTTTTACCTCTGGTACATATTCTATGTTCTGGGTGTCGCCATACGTTATGGCTGGCAGCATTCCGTGCTCGCTCTGAGTGCGAGTATAGTGTCGTTTACCTTGGTGGCCTACTACTTCAACCCTCGATCCTACGGCCCCAACCTCCCGATGATCCTCGGCTTTACACTGTTTCTGCTGGTGTTGGCGCTTATGTTTGGCCGTATCTCGGAAAAGCAGTTCAACTACCAGGCAAGACTGGCGGTGGTCGATGAATTCAGGGCGGATTTGGCCAGCCTCGCCACCTCAAGAGACATTCTCGATCATCTGCTTGTGCGGACGAGAGAACTGCTTAATGTGGAAGACACGTTTTTCCTGCCCGCACAGAGAGGGGCGGACGGGTCGGAAGCGCCGGGACTTCGTTCATCCGGCGCGGACCCCGTGCTGCTGGGCGCGTTTCGCGAGGGCGGCGGTGAGTGGAACGTCGAGCGCATCCTTGCCAGACGCGAGACGCTGATGACGAATAACGTGGCAAGAGATCCCTCGTTCGGCGGCAGTGCCATTGCCAAACTTGGGTCAGGAACCTGGCTGCCGCGCCGATGCTGGTGAGGAATGTGCCGGTGGGCGTGGTCTATACCGCGAATCGCAAGGGAAAATCCCTCTCGACGACCGATCTGCAGCTTCTGGAACTCGTGGCAACGCAGGCGGCGCCGGTAGTGGAGAATGCGCTGCTGTGGGAGCGTTTGAGGGAGGCGGCGGCGGCTGAAGAAAGGCTCCGAATCGCCAGAGACCTTCACGATAATTTTCTGCAGACCCTTGCGGCGATTAAGCTTCACCTGGAGCGCTGCAAGATTGTGATTCCCAAGGATACCGAGCGAGCGCTGGAATGCATCGACAAGATCACCGAGATATCCACCCATGGGCTTGCTGAAGTTCGCGCTTATCTCTCCGAACTCAGGATGATGGGACCGGAGCCGAGCCGCTTCCGCCAGGCGGTTAAACGATCTGCCGACGATGCCGCGACAAGAGGCGGGTTCGCGACCAAACTCGATATCGACCTTCCCGAAGGCGCAATCCCGCCGCACGTCGCCGTTGCCGCGTTCCAAATCCTGCGCGAACTCCTCAACAACGTCACCACTCACTCGGGTGCAAAGAACGTGACCGTCAGGGTCCGCTCTGAGGAAAAACAACTGGTTATCGAGATAGAAGACGACGGTCGGGGCTTCGAAGCGACCCGGGTCCGTGCGGAGAAAGCCTCAGAAGGTCGACATGGGTCTGGTAGGGGTAGAAGAGCGCGCGAGACAGTCCAACGGCACGTTCACACTCACGAGCGAACCCGGCAAAGGAACCCGCGCGAGAGCCACACTGGCGCTGTAAACGCGGGTTATTCCCTCCGAACGCCCCGGATGATATACTTCGCGGATGTATGTCCCGAAGAGAGACTGCGAAGGGACTGGGCTGGAACCGGCTATAATACTGAATGCAGAAAATCCCCAAAACTTTTAACCCAAATCACCCTCGACTCGTCTTATAATGATAGTAGAGCTTGGGGCTGTTCAGTTATGCAGCGTAACGTCCGATAGCTGAGTAAGGAGCGATGGGCTTGACGACCGTCATTCGATGCGCCTGCGGCTACTCAGGACTAACGGAGTTTTCATTCCCAGTGAACTGAACTAATCGCGCCTATGGCGCGGCACGCTTCGCGTGATGATGACGGCATCGAATCCAGTCATTCCGAGCGAAGCCGAGGAATCTGCTTTGAATCAGACGTCTTAAAAGCAGATTTCTCACTGCGTTCGAAATGACAGTATTGGCAGGTCATTTTGAAAGACCTTTTGGCAGGTTTCACGCTCAAACTAAGCTATAATTTCCTAAGACTGAACTAACTGCAGACCTTGTTTTGCCTTTTTAGAGGGGGACAATTTGAAGTACACGTTAATATGCCTGGCGATGCTGGTAATGTGCATTGCCGCGGAGGCAACGCCGATGGTCACGGACTCCAGTTCGCTGTTGGATAAAGCCAAATACTTTCAGGCCGATCTTCATCGAGAAGCATCTTTCGCACGGGGAGTATGTGTCGATTGTGCCGGTGGTGCCGCCGGGAACGAAGCTGAAACACACGGTCGATGAGCCGGGAAACGTGATCCACGCCGGAGTGTGGACGGGCAGGTACCTGGGTGCCGTGGGCTACCAGTATGCCGTCACCAAAGACCCGCAGGTGCGCAAACTCGGCTGGGAGATCTTAAAGGCGTTGCGCATACAGCAGGAGGTCACGGGGAAGCCGGGGCTCCTTGCGCGCGGATACATGAGGGGGCACGGCCCGGTTGAGGAATACGAGCGAGGTTACAACGACATGCCGCACTGGCACCAGGGGCAGGGCAAGTATGCCGACTACCGCTGGTACAGCGACGTCAGCGTCGATAACTTCAACGCAGTCCTGTATGGCTACTCCGTCTACTACGACCTCGCCGCCGATGCCGCCCAGAAGAAGTTCATAGCCTACGATGTCGACCGCCTGATGACCCACGTCCTCGACAACCACTGCCGGATCGTGGATGTGGACGGCAAAGTCACCCAGTGGGGCCACATCGGAATCGATCCGGATCCCGCTCGCGAAGACTATTACAAGCAGATAGCCAAAGCTCGTAAGGCCGACCTCGATGCGCTGGGGGTGAAGATCGACGAATGGCGGCCTCCGCTCAAGATGGAGCTTATGCTTCTTCCTGACCTGCTGATCGCGCACCACGTCACCGGCAAACAGCGTTATATCGACTTTTACAACAAGGTTATCGCACGCTTCAAGGACAATCCCGACCGTTCGCGCTCCGACAAGCCATTCCTTGAGAGAGTTTCGCACGTGAACCACAGCGACGAGGGCCAGGAGTTCGAGGCGCTCTACAGCCTGAGCAAATATGAACACAACCCTGAACTGATCGCCCGATACAATAAGTGGATCGAGGATTTGTGTGGACATGAACTGGATGGAGGGCAGTTCGCTGTTCACATTCATGACGCTTGCAATGCTCCCGGAATATCACCTGCCAGTGAAGCCGGGAATCTCCAGCGCGGACCCGAGAAAAGTGCCGCATGGAGAAGAGAGCCTGCGGACGGCTATCGAGACTCTGAAGCTTTTCCCGGTCGACCGCACGTTCAGGCCGGTGATGAACTCGCTGCGCAAGGACATCGAGTTCAATCCCTACATTGACCGGGGCGGAGAGAAGCAGGCTGCGATGCCGATACCCATCAACGAACGCCCGATGGACAACGAGTATGAGTGGAAGGGCAGTCCATACCGCCTGGATGGCTGGACAAAGCCGATAGTGACCGCGATTCAGTTCTCCGCCGATGATCCACAGGTAATGTGGTTCTCCGATACCTACGGGCGACTCTACGAGACCCTTGATGGCGGCAAGAATTGGAGCAGCACATCCCGGAGCATGATGGGGGCGCGCGTTCAGAACATCTCCGCGTCCAAAACAAGGACATTCGTGCTGTTTGCCCAGACTGATAAGGGCGTGATCGTTACCCGCGACGGCGGCATTAGCTGGGTTCCCGCGCCGCCTGATCAGACGCCGGGGTTCGAGAGCCACGACTTCGCCCAGTGGCAGAGCGCCTCAGATGGGTTGTCTTTTCGCATAGACGACCAGAGCAGGCTTCTTCGCTCCAGTGACGGCGGCAAAACCGCGACCCCGTGCATGAACGAGTGGCGCATACCGCTGGCGAACTCAATCTTTTGCACCAGGATCGGCGTCGTCGCCAGTGGCCCCGGCGGCTGCTATCTGAGCAAGGATGGAGAAAAGTGGACAGAGCTCAAGCTGTGGCCGGAGATGGAGACAGGCTCCGCCGACTATCTCCACGCCTACTGGATGGGAAGATACTATGGGTTCCTGACGGATCGCGGATGAAACCCGGTAGCTATGTGGGGCCGGTCGCTGCCTGGGATCACCTGTTCTCTAATATGCGTATAATCGCGTCTGCGACCTGCGAGGTTCCGACCGCGGTCGGGTCGTTGCGGTCCGGCTTCATGTCGTAGGTCACGTCTTTGCCCTCGGCGATGATCCTGGCCACGGCGTTTTCCAGTTTCTGGGCTGCGTCTCTCTCGCCTATGTGGTGGAGCATCAGCATACCGGAGAGGATCATTGCGATCGGGTTGACTTTGTTCTGACCTTTGTATTTCGGAGCGCTGCCGTGAGTCGGCTCGAAGAGCGCGGCGCTGTCGCCGATGTTTGCGCCGGGAGCGACTCCCAACCCACCCACCAGACCCGCGCACAAGTCCGATAGAATGTCGCCGTAGAGGTTTGGAAGCGTGATCACGTCGTAGAGTTCGGGCTTCTGCACGAGCTGCATGCACATGTTGTCTACCAGCCGCTCATTGTAGACTATCCCTGCGCCCTTGCCGTCGACTTGGCCAACGAGCGTTTCGTCAGCCTTTTCCGGCTCGGGGAGTGCCGGGCTCGAATTTCGCTCCGTAGGCTTTCGCTACCTCGCGCGCAACTGCGTAGAACAGGCCGTCGGTGAACTTCATGACGTTAGCCTTGCAGACTGCTGTGACGCTCTTTCGATTGTTTGCTATGGCGTAGTCGAACGCCATCTTTATGATCTGCCGGGTGCCCGTCACCGATATTGGCTTGATCGAAATCGCGGAGTCAGCCCTGATCTTGCCGCCGCTCATTCGGATTATCTGATCGGCTTCCTCCGATCCGAGGTCCCACTCGACTCCCGCGTAGAGGTCTTCGGTGTTTTCCCTGACCACAACCAGGTTGACGTCAGTAGACTTGGACCGAATGCCGGGGTAATACTTGCAAGGCCGGATGCAGGCATAAAGGTTCAGCTCCTTGCGAAGCGCCACGTTTACGCTTCGGAACCCTTTGCCGATGGGAGTGGTTATCGGGCCCTTGAGCGCGACTTTATTTCGTCTTATGCTCTCGAGAACTTCTTCGGGCAGCGGGGTGCCAAACTTGTCCATCACATCGATGCCCGCGTCTTTTACTTCCCATTGTATGTCAACTCCGGCGGCTTCGATGACCCGCCGCGTCGCCTCGGTAAGCTCGGGGCCGGTGCCGTCGCCCGGAATAAGCGTGATCTTGTGTGCCAACGATCCAATCCTCCATATCTGATCTATCAAACAAACTGTACCATAGGCAACAATATAGTGTCAAACGGCGCAAGCGCGAAAAGTCCCAGGCTACCTAAGTGCCACCAGCCTTCAGCTTGTCGGCAGGCTTTCGTCCGGAGTTTCCACCACGTGTGCGACCGTGCGGGTCTTGCCGTCGCGGTCCAGCCACGCATACAGCGTCGGAAGAGGAACCATGCAATCGGCCTGGAGAAAGCAATACCGCCGATGACCACCGCAGCCAACGGGCGTTCCACCGTAGCGCCGATGCCGGAGACTACCAGGAACGGAATGAGCGCCAGGACTCCGATGAGCGCGCTCAATATCTCCGGGCGCAGGCGTTCAGTTGCGCCGTGTATCGCGGCTTCCCGCGCGGAAAAGCCTTTGGCACGCCAGCGGTTGATGAACGAGACCATAATGGTGCTGTTCTGCACCTCGGTGCCGAAGTTTGCGATGTAGCCTATGATCGCCGGCACCGATATCGGCAGGCCCAATACTACCAGGAGCACCGTGCCTCCGATGATTGCCAGCGGGATCGTCGTCAATACCACCAGAGAGTCACGCAGCGAGTTGAAACAGATGTACACCAGCACGAAGATCAGGAGCAGGGATACCGGGACGACCCACTCAAGCGTTGCAAGCGCGTGCTGCAGTTCCTCGATCGCACCGCTCCACTCCATCGTGTATCCGGCGGGAAGAATTAACTGCCGGGCAATCTTCGACTTGGCTTCAGCCACAATGCTGCCCACCGACCGCCCGTGCACATCCGCAACCACCGCTATACGGCGGCGCGCATTCAACCGCCCGATCTCCGCCAGACCCTGGTGAACTTGTATTGTCGCCAGGTCGGACAGAGGGATCTTTTGGCCGCTCGATGCTGTAACCAGCAAATCGCCGATTGCCTGGACATTGTTTCGATATTGCGGAAGAAGACGCGCCTGCACCGCGAACTGACGCTCTCCCTCATAGAATTGAGTTACGGCCGTGCCGCCGACAGCGGACTGGATCACATCCATTACGTCGGACACGTTGACGCCGTAACGCGCAATGGCCTGCCGATCCGGCGTGATGTCCAAATTGTCGATGCCGTTTACCGGTTCTACAGCCACGTCAGTCGCACCACCGACGGTGCGCAGGATTGATGCCAGCTCATTCGCTTTTTCCAGAAGCACATCCATATTGTCGCCCTTGATAAATACGGCGATCGGAGTATTGAATCCGGAGATCAGTTCATCGTTGCGCATCTCAAGTTCCTGGGAAAACTCGAACTCTACGCCGGGAAACTTCGAGACGGCCTTGCGCAACTGCGCCTCCAACTGGTACTTGCTGTGCGCGCCCACCCACTCGTTCGGCGGCTTTAGAGGCAGCGATATCTCGCAGTTGCTGACTGATTCCGGGTCGCCCCCGAGGGTTGCACGTCCGACGTATGATATCGCATGCTCCACGTTGGGGTTCTTTAGTAGTATTCGTTCTAACTGCATGGCGATGTTTGTGGCCTGCGCCAGTGAAACGCTCGGCGGGAGCGTCGCCCTAACCCGGAAATTGTTCTCGTCCAGGCTGGGGAGGAACTCCGATCCGGTGATAGAGAAAAGCCAGAGACTCAACACAGTGAGCGCCAGCCAGATGGTTGTCACCTTCCATGGCCTGGAGGCGACCGCCGCAGCTTTTGCTCGTAATACGCGCGCAACTGGCGAACCAGACGATTGGGCGGCGCCTCGTGTCCGCTGCGCAGCCAGACCGCGCACAGAGACGGCGCAATGGCAAAGGCCATCAATACAGACCCCAGCATCGAGAAAATGATCGAAAGCGCCAGTGGGATAAACAGGCGGCCTTCGATGCCCTGCAGCGCCAGCAGTGGAATAAAAGCCGATATTACGATGAGTATGGCGAAAAATACCGGGCGGCCTACCTGTTGCGCGCCGCGCAGCACCGCGGATTCGATACTTTCGTGTGCTGAGCGCTGTTCCGTCACATTACGGTAGATGTTCTCCGTAACAACTATGCTGGCATCGATCATCATTCCGATGCTTATCGCCAGCCCTCCGAGCGACAGCAGATTTGCGGAGATGCCCGCCTGCCACATCAAAATGAGCGCCACAAGCATGCAAATGGGCACAGCCAGCGCGGCCACCAGAGCAGCACGCATGTTGCTCAGAAGCAGGAACAGGATCAGGATCACCAGAATCTCTCCTGCGATCAAAGCGCTGCGCACTGTCTGCAGGCTGTGCCGGATGAGGATCGACTGGTCGTATACGGGAACAACGCTTACATCCGAAGGCAGGTCCTTGTGCAGCTCTTTAAGCCGCGCCTTCACAAGCGCGATAACGTTAGCCGTGTTGGAGCCCAGGCGCAGGATGGTGATGCCGGTGACTATCTCGCCCTTGCCATCTTCGGAGACCGATCCCTGGCGTATCTCGGAACCCGTCTGCACACTTGCCACGTTGTTGATGTAGATAGGGACGCCGCTGCGCGCGGTTACGACAATATTGCCTATATCCTGTATGGACTGCAGCAGCCCGATGCCTCTCACGTATTACCGCGAGGCGCCGTGCCGCAGAAAGTATCCGCCGGCATTCTGGTTGTTTTTGCTGATGGCGTTAATCACATCATCGATGCCCAGCCCGTAGGCGCGCAGTTTGTCCGGGTCCATAAGCACCTGATACTGCTTTGCCTCGCCGCCAAATGAGAGATTGTCCGCCACGCCCGGCACGGCTTTTAGCGCCGGAGTGACCACCCAGTCCTGCAGCGTGCGCAGCTCCATATTGGAGCGAACGGGGCTTTTCAGAGCGTAGATGAAGATCTGCCCCGTTCCGGTGTCGTTGGGACCCATGCCCCAAGTGATTCCCGGTGGCATGTCCACGCTGCCGAGCTGCTGAAAGACCTGGTCGCGCGCCCAGTAGACGTCGGTTTTGTCCTCGAAATAAACGGTCACTACCGAAATGCCGAACTTCGATGTGGACTGTATGTGCGTGGCATTCGGAATCCCCTGAAGACCCACTTCGAGCGGATGAGTGACCAGCTTCTCCACTTCTTCTGATGCCAGGCCGGGGCAGTCCGTATCGACCTCGACTCGCACCGGAGTTATGTCCGGAAAGGCATCGATATTCAGGCTGCGCAATGCCATTATGCCGCCGGCGACGATCAGCAGCGCGATAGCGACGGCCACGAAACGCTGCCGCAGCATTCCCTCGATAAAGCGGTCGATCATGACCGACCTCCCGTCTTCTTCCAGTTGCTTCTGTTCCTGCTGCATCAGCACGTTGCCGTTGACAACTATTTTCTCGCCCACGCTGAGCCCGGAGAGGACCCGCACCTTGTCACCGACGGGGGCGCCCACCTTCACCTCGCGCTGAATGAAATCTCGCGCGGACACTTGCACATAGACGAACTGGTGTGCGCCTTCCTGCATGACTGCGTCGGTCGGGATTGCCAGGTTGCGCTTGCCCGTGCGGTCGCCGATGAGCACTGTCGCGAACATCCCGGGGCGCAGCAGCCACCCGGAGTTCGGGATAACAGTGCGGACCCTGATCGTGCGGGTATCCGTGTTCACTTTATCCCCAACGCACTCAACATCGCCTGTGAAGACCCTCTGCGGGAAAGCCTCCACTCGCACTTGAATCGGATCACCCGCCTTGACACTGGTCAAATCCTTCTCATAGATGCTGGCATCCACATAGACTTTGTCCAGATTGACTATCTTGACGAGAGGTGTGCTGGTATCAGTGAGCTGGCCGACCGTCATGTGCCGCTCCGTAACGATGCCTTCTATGGGAGAGACCACCGGCACGATCACATGCCCGTTATTCAAGCCGGCCATCCCTTGCGAAGGCGTGATGCCGTAGATCCTGAGAGTAGTGGCCGCTCCTTGTATTGCGGTCATCGCCTCTTCGTTGGCGTCCTGTGCCTGTTGGAGGCTCTGGGAAACCGGAATTCCGGATTTTCGGACTGCCTGGGCGCGTGCAAGTTCCTTGCGGGCCAACTCAAGCGCGGTCAGATCGCTCTGATACGCGTGCTGGTCCTGCCTGAGCTTGCTCTGCGTCTGTTGAAGGGAAGAGTTGCCGTTGAGGTCCTGCTTGTAGATGTTCTGCTGCCTTTTGAGTTCCGACGCGGTCAGTTTTTCCTGCGTTTCACTCTGGGTCAACGCTGCCGACGATGTATCGAAAGCAGTCTGCGCGTCCTGGAGCTGCTGTTTGGAGTAGACCCCGCCGTCGTAAAGTGTCTTGGCGCGATGGAGATTGGCCTTCGCGCTCTCCAGCGCGACCTGAGCCTGGATCAGCGCGCTCTGTGTCTGAGCCTGCGCGTTTTGCGCGTCCTCCACGGGTTTCTCGGTAATCTCGCCCATATTCACGAGCTTGCGCGTGTTGTTGAGAGCGGTGCGATCGATGTTGATCTGAGATTCGTCGATTGCCACGGAGGAGACTGCTGCCGCGAAGGTCTTCCTTGCATCCTCGATTGCCGGCTCGCTTAGAACACCGTACTGCGCCAGCTTGCGCTGCTGCTGCAGTTGGTTATACGTCAGCCTCTGGTGGGCGAACGCAGTCTGGTACGCCGCCTCTGCCTGGGCCAGGTCCACGCTGTCCACCCAGGCAATGATCTGTCCTTTATGCACGCGGCCGCCCACGGCGACAAAGGTCTGAGTGATGCGGCCCGGCAGGCGCGAGATTACCTGCACTGTGCCATTGTCTGTCGCGGCCACTTCGCCGGTCGGCGTAACCTGCTGCTCCAGATCCTGTTCAACAACTGAAACAGTCGTGACTCCGGCCAGTTTGAGGCTTTCAGAGCCCATCTCCAAACCCGACCCGCCATTTATACTGACCAGTCGAGCCGCGGACTCGGCGCCGGCCTCCCCGTCCCGCTCATGCCTGGCGGCGGATTTCCTGACCCCGTAGGTCGTGAGCCCGCACACCACAATCAAGACAACGGCTGCCGTTGCCGGTCCTAGCGGCGGTTTTTTTAACTTATCGTATATATGCCGTAACATTGCATCTCCTCTGAAAATAGCCGAAGGCTATTTTCTTCCCTTCGCGGTGAAACCCCTCGGGGCGACAGTAGTATCGCAAGATACTGCGAAAGCCCGACAGTGACTCGCCGCAGGCGCAGTCGCGAAAGGTTTTCATCCGCGATTTCTCTGAAAATAGACCTGTCTCCTGGGTGAGGATTTCCGAATCCTCGCCCTACCACTTCACCCGGATTTCCGAATCCGGATACGCGAACATCAAGTTCCGGGATTCGGAAATCACCACCCGGAAGAAACTCCTCATTTTCGTTCCGTCGTGCCGAACACCCTCGGGGCGACAGTAGTATTGCCGACACCGCGAAAGCACGACAGCGCTGCGCATCAGTCGCGAAAATTGTTATCCGCGTCCTGAAATGCCCCCCAAATGGCGGGCTACCTCTGGGGCGTCGCGGTAGGCATCGTGATTACGCCAGGTATCCCGCCGGTTGCTGCGAGAAGCTCATCGGCGCCTTTGTGCAGGGCAAGCACGTTGTTGACATAGCCTGAGCGCGCCGCACGCAGCGTTGTTTCCGCGTTTATGACACTGAGAATTCCGGTGGCTCCCTGTTTGTAGCCCAGTTGCGCCATGTCCAGCAGTTTTATGGATGGCGTCAGAATATCGGTCTGGTAGCTGATTAGAAGCTTTTGAGCCTGAGTGTAGTCAATGTAAGCCTGGGTTACCTGCTGGGCAACCTGCAGCTCAGCCTGCAATTCCTGTTCCTGCGCCTGTTTTTTCGCCTGGTCCGCTGAGCGAATCGAGTTCTTGATAGTGCCGAGGTCAAGCAGGGGAAGCACAACGCCCGCGGACACCGTATAAACCTGTTCCTCCAGGGATCGCTCGTAGCCCAACGCAATATCGGGCCGGCGGGCGGCTCTTGCCAGCTCTACCGCGTACTCTGTCGCTCGCACCTGCTCGCATGCGGCCTTTATAACGGGCCGGTTCTGCTGCGCCAGACGAGTGAGTTCCGGCAGGTTGGGTAGAGATGTGGGCTCGGCGGTCTGCGTAGTCGACAGCGTGTCAGCAGGCGTCAACTGTGAGCAAGGCGGCCTGGCCAACAGCACGTTCAGCGCGGACAAAGCGCTCTGCTCGGCTCCCTGGGCGGAGATGTAGGCCTGCTGAGAGCTGGCCAGATTGATGGACGAGTTCAATACGTCCGACCTGGGCGATGCGCCGGCCGACTCCTGCAGGCGTGCGAGATCATACATACGCTGCGTGTCCTGCAGGTTCTCGCACGCGAACTGAGTTTGAGCGCACGCGCCCACCAGAGCCCAGTAAGCGTCACGAATCTGCTGAGCGAGTGAAAGCTTGGTTTCGCTGAGCTGTTCTCGATTGGCAAACCACTGCTCTTTGGCGCTGTCCGCCTGCAGGTGACGCTGGCCGCTCATATCCAGCGTCTCGTTCACACTGGCAATAGTATCGTAAGTATTCCCCGTAAGGCTGGGGGCGGTGCTGGTGCCCTGGACACGTGTAACTCCGAACTCAGGATTGGGAAACGCAGCCAGCGAGCGGTAACTGTCCATAGCGGAAGCTTCGCCGGCCTGACCCGCGATCACCTGATGATTGCGCTCAATCCCGATATTCACAGCCATGTCTCCGGTTAGCGGCGAGGGCAGCGCATCCCCCGCCGGCATTGCGGCAGGCTGTTTGCTGGGTGGAATCGCCGCCGCTGGACCCTCAGCAAAGAAAACGCCGAGCACAAAAAAGAAAACAATGCCGATTATCCCGGGCACTAGCGCCCGTGAGTTCAACATAACTAAAACTCCCTTTGTCTATCTAAGCCTTTCGACACGTGCGAGCAAACGGCATTTACACAGCACTACGCGTCGAGTTTTACTATCTGAAAAAACCACCCGACTGCAATCTATGTGAGGCAGTTCCCTCTAGAATAGCGAAGGCTGTTTTCCCAGGCATCGACTGACATTTTTAGGCCGGAAATCGACACCGGAGTTACGGTTGGCATTTTACACAGGAGGTAAAGGCGATGCGTGCCTGCGAAACGTTGGCTTGGGACCAATCACAGGCCGCGCATTCATGGTGATTGTGAGATGCGATGAGTGGGCTTACCCAACTGCCGGACAATGATGCGCGGGAGATCTGTGTGGCAGCTAGATGGCAATCAAGGGGCCGTTCGTCCACGCACGTATGCATGAATGACGAGAAAGTCGCCAGCAGCACGTAAGGCAACAGGATAAAAAGAGAAATTATTGGCCTGCTGAGCCTCAATTCCGGCACCTCAACACTACCTTCGTTTCGATTATAATCGCCTGAGCTCCAGATGTCAACACGCCTCGCGCCTCGGCTGGTGAGAGTGCGAAGCCCCTGAGCCGACGCGCGCGGCGCGTTTTTAGATAGTCCGGCTGATCATATAGTGAGCCCATTCGGTGAGCAGCTCCTTATAGGTCGAGTCCGGCAGTACTGCCAGTTCGGGCAGGGCTTTGTTGATATGCTCCAGCGCGAGGTCGGCAGTCCGATCGACTGCTCCCAGCGACACCATCATGTCGGTGGCCCTGGTCACGTCGGCTGGCGAAGCGTCCCTGTTTCCCAGCACCGAAAGCAGGAACTTGCGGTCGGTTTGGGATGCGGACTTGAGGGCGAAGTAAACGATGGTGGTCTTCTTACCTTCCCGAACATCCGAGCCTATCGGCTTCCCGAGTTTCTCCGCCTGGCCCATCAGCCCCAGAATATCGTCCTGAAGCTGGAACGCGGTACCGCAACTGCTGGCAAACCTTGTGAGAGCGGCGACGTGGGGGTGTTTCGCGTCGGAGGTATTGAGTCCGAGCATCGCGCCTGCCCTTGCAGCGAACTCGTAGAGAATACCGGTTTTCATCCACAGCATGTGAACGATGTCCTCACGTGAAAGCTGCTCGATGGGAGTCTGGGCATATTGAACATCCAGCGTTTCACCCTCGATCAGCGTGTTGACGACGTGGGATTCCAGGTAGTAGATAAGATCGATGATGACCCTCGCGTCTCTGCCCATTGCGGTGGCGCACTCACACAGCAGGCTGATAGTCCAACCGTGCTGTGAGTCTCCGGTGAGCACCGCCAGATCTCTGCCGTATTCCATGCTCTTGCTCTCGTTGTAGCCGAGCTTTTCGCTGGCGAAAGTCTGGCCCATCTTGTGGACTGTGGGCCCACCGCGCCTAAGGTCGTCATCATCTATGAGGTCATCGTGAACGAGAGTCCACGTGTGGAACATCTCCACTCCCGCAGCCGCAGGCAGAGCCGAGTCCTCGTCGCCCCCAACCGCTCCACAAGACCACAGCAGTATCGCCGGACGCAGCCGTTTTCCCGGCCGCTCCAAATATGCAAATACAGCCTCTTCCAGGTCCTCGGCTTGAACCATTCCCGGAATCGGGGCTGCTGAAAATACTCGCTTACTTTTTTTTCACGTGCTTGCAGGGCTTTCTGCAGATCGACGGACATGTTCCCTCCTAAGGAACTCCCCGCTATCAGGGCTACTGACCAAAATCATACCCAAGCCAGGGAGCACTGTCAAGGCTGAAATCATCAGCGTACGCCTTACACCATCTTGCCATTCACAATCTGCTGCTCGGGCAGACTGGGCATCAGGAGGGTAAACGCCGTGCCGATGCCCTTCTCGCTCGATACTGTCAGCGACGCGCCGATTGTCTCGACGAGGCTTGCCACAATCCGCGCCGAGCCCGAACCCTGCGGGCTTGTGCTTCCCGAGGGGCGTCCAACTCCCTGAACTCGTCGAAAATCAAGTCGAGCTGCGATTGTTCTATTCCGGTCCCGGAGTCGGCGATAATGATCTCAGCGCCGCTGCCGGTGCACGAGACAAGGACTTCGACTCCCCCGCTCTCCGTAAACTTAACCGCGTTAGAAGGAGATTGTTCAAAATCATCGTCACCTTTTGCTCATCGTACATCCCCACGCATTCGGTGCCCTCAAATTTGAGGCCCAGAGACAGTTTTTTCTTCATTGCCTGTGGAGTGACGGCAGTAACGGCGTGTTGACTATATGGCTCGGCTGCATGCTTTCGGCGCAGGGTAGCCGTTCCACTCTTGAGGCGCGCTATCTCCAGGATTTCGCTGACGATATCAAGCAGGTTATCGGAACTGCTCACCACTTTTCGCAGCAGCGCTTCCTGTAGTTCGTTGACCGGCCCGGCCATGCCCTCCAGGCAGCATGTTCACGTATCCCTGGACGGCAGTGAGCGGAGTCCTACACCTCGTGGGTAACGTTATTGAGGAACTCGCGCTGGAAGAAGGTGTAAGCATTCTCCAGGTCCGCGTGGGCTTTGCGCAGCGTTTCCTCCGCCTGCTTGCGTATGGTGATGTCCCTGACGATAGCCAGTATGATGTCTTGATCACCAACATCAATCGCCGTGCACTTACCTCTACAGGGAACGTCGATCCGTCCTTATGTTGGTTCCAGGTCTCAATGAGAAAGCCGCCTGCGTCCGTCGCTTCCAGTGATTGGCTGAATAGTCCCTCGGTTCCAGGCGGCTGCATATCGAGGACCTGAGGTTTAGCAGCTCATCATGGGTGTATCCATAGGCGGATACGGCTGCATCGTTGGCTTCGAATATCCGTCCATCCCGATAGGTAAAAACGATGATATCACGCGAGTTCTCGGAAAGCATTCGGTATTTCTTCAGCAGTGTCTCTGCGGCTTTGCGCTCTGTTATTCCACAAAAAGCGCCGCGAACAGGCCTTTGCCGGGGCTGTAGGCAAAGATCTCGAACCACCTGCCCAAGTGCCCAAGGATACTCTGAAACTGAATCGGCTTACCGGTCGATACTACTTTGCATACATTTCTATCCAATTCCTTTCTATCCCCGGGATGATCTCTCGAACAGTTCGACCGACTGCCTCCACGCGAGTAAATCCGATCAATCTCTCGAATGTGTCATTCACTTCGAGATAGCGGAAGTCTTGCGGATCGCCGTCTTCGCCGTCAGTCATTCTCACAGAGGGCAAAAGCCTCGTTCATCGTGCTGAAAAGCGTTCGATAACCCCACTCCTCGCTCTTGCGCAGGGCTTCCTCCGCATTCCTGCGCTGCGTGACGTCTCTGATAATGCTCAGCGTAACCCGCTGATCACCTATTTCGATTCCGCGTGCGTTTACCTCCACGGGGAATGTCGATTGGTCCCTGCGCCGGTGCTCAGTCTCGAAGAGGATTCCGGTTGCGTCGGCTGCCGCCAGTTGCTCGGCGCTCAGCGGCGGGTTTAGTGGGAGCCTCAGGTCGAAGATTGTGCGAGCAAGCATTTCGTCGTGGCTGTATCCGTAAGCGGAAACCGCCGCTTCATTGGCTTCAATTATCTTTCCGTCCCAGCGTACGAAGAGAATGATGTCAGATGAGTTCTCGAAAAGCATCTGGTACCTCTTACGGTACCGTCTCCGCGGCTTTGCGTTCTGTTACGTCAACAACGAGCGTGGCGAATTGGCCTTTGTTAGGGCTGTAGATCGAGATATCGAACCGCTTGCCCAAATCGGCGCGATAGTGTCTCTGGAACTGAGTGGGCTCCTCGGTCGATGCTACTCTGCCGTGCAAGTTTCTATCCATTGGTCTTCTATTCCCGGTATGAGTTCCCTAACCGTTCGACCGACGGTCTCAAGTCGAGTTGCTCCCGTCAAGTGCTCGAGGGCGTCATTCACCTCGATATATCGGAAATCGCGGGCTTTGCCATCGCCGTCATAGATCATCTCGCACAGGGCGAAACCCTCGTTCATCGTGCTGAAAAGCGTTCGATAGCGCTCCTCGCTCTTGCGCAGGGCTTCTTCTTCGCGTTTGCGCTGGGTGTTGTCACGTCATTATCGCGTGCACCCGCCCATCCGACATGACTTTGATACTCGATTCCACCGGGAAATACGAGCCATCCTTTCGCCTGCACTCCGACTGGTCGACCACTGTCCCTCCGGCAAGCGCACTGCGTATGTTCAGATTCAGCTTTTCCAGGTGTTCAGGTCTGACCAGATCCTGAGGTTGCATTTGCAAGAGTTCGTCTCGTGTGTAGCCGGTCATCGTGCACGCGCTTGTGTTGACTGCTAATACGTGGGCATCTGAGTCAATGAGAAAGATGCCGTCTGAAGCTTGCTCCACGAGATCACGGGTCCTGCTCCTCGGCCTTCTTCAGAGCCTCTTCAGCGAGCTTGCGCTCGGTGATGTCCTGTCGCGACCGCTTGTATTTCCTCGGCTTCGCCGTGTTCGTTTCTGATCACACAGTCTTCCCAGTGCAGCCAGCGCCAACCCCGAGCCGTCTGCGCCCGCTGTTCTACGGAGCAGCGGTAAGGCGGAACCTTAAGGTCTTCCATCGCGGCCAGGGTGATCTCAAGATCGTCCTCGTGAACCAGCGGCATCCAGCAGTTCCCCGATCAGTTCTTCGGAGGTTTTACCGAACAGACGGCAGTAGGCGTCGTTAACGAACGTGAACCTCCCGTCGAGGGTGCATCTGATTATCAGGTCCTGCTGCGAGTCGATGATTCCCCGATAACGTTCCTCGCTCGTTCGAAGCGCTTCCTCCGCAAGCTTTGGATCTGTCACATCGAACATAGCTCCATCAACCCACAGAAGATCACCCGACTCATCAAAGACGCCCTGGCCCTTTTCGTAGATCCATCGGACGGAGCCGTCGGCGTGGGTGATGCGGTACTCAATAGTAAACGGCTCCTTTAGATCGACGGCGGCTTTTGTGGTGTCTCGAACATGATCCTGTCGTCGGGGTGCACGAGAGAGAAGAAATTCCTTTCTTTGTTGTGGAGGAAGTCGGAAGCAGGATAGCCGCATATTTCGTAGACAGCATCGCTGAGGTAAACCAGGGTCCAGTTCGGGTCGTTAGCGCCTCGGTCACACCGCGCCTGGGATGTTCGCGACCAGCGTGCGGAATCTTTCATCGCTTTCCCTTAGCGCCTTCCCGGCGCCTTTGCGAGGATCGTATGAAATATTGGCGGGTAGATGGGTCTCGTTATCCAATGATGTCTCCATGCAGATACAGCTCAATCAATTGGCTGACCACTAGAACAACTCCGGCTGCGCAAGTTCTTGGGTGTCTCCATCGGGCATGATGTGCGGTTACCTTTACGCCCCAATTTCTCAGAACCTTGGCAATGATTCGTTCCCGGTGGCATACCGCCGGGTCCGCCTCGCCGCACATCAAAATGACCCTCTTTCTCTGGGCCAGGAGAACGATCTCATTCAGTTCATTCTGAAACTGCTGGGTCGCTGCAAGCTTATCGTAATCGGGTTTTCCCGATGGCGTCTGAAGCTCTACGTCCTTCGGCTTTCCGCCGATCGAGGAGCCGGAATAGCGGGTACTGCATCCCTCCGGTTTCCACGCACTGCTGGAGTTCCCTCTTTGTTGAACTGTGGAGCATACCGGCTGTAGGGTTCGCTGCGCACATCCACCAGCATTTCAATCCTGTGGCGGCGGAGGATGCCCAGGAAATGGAGCATGTCGTGGTTGCTGTGTCCTATGGTGAATATCTCAGTCATTTCGCCCTTTATCCAGCACGCTATGTCCTTTATTCTACAGTTTATATCATTGGGCTGCAACAGGCCGCCTGAATTTCAACTCTGATGTATAATAAGGACAATAATCCCTATGCGCGAGAGGCAATGCTTGTTTGATGTAGAGTCGGCACATCTGCTTGGGGTGGGACGGATCCATCCTGATCCGGGCTGGGCAATGTCTGTCCACGCTCACACGAACTGGGAGTTCATATACTTCCTGAGGGGATCGGGGCGTGTGGACGTGCCGCAGGCGACGTTGCGTCCGCAGCAGTATTACCTCGTCGTCTATCCGCCTGGCCTGCCGCACGCGGAGGTGTCGGATCCGGTCAATCCTGAGGAAACAATCCACCTCATGGTCGACGTGCCCGGCAATTCGCCGCCGGGCGCGCACCTGCTGCTTCCGGACTCCAAGGGAGAAATAGGCTGGCTGTGCCAGAGGGTCTTTAACGAGTATATGGCATCCGGAATAACCCCGTTGGCGCTGACCTACACCCGGGCGTTCCTTTATCTTGTGGAGCGGGTCTGGGGATGCGGCATTCCGGTGCAGCACGATCTGGTCGATTTGGCCGTTCAATACATACATTCCAATTACTGCGCTGACATGAGCCTGGATGAGCTCTCGAGCGCCGCCTGCACCAGCAAGACACACCTCGCCCACCGTTTCACCGCGCGCCTCGGCATCAGCCCGCTTCGATACCTTCAGAACGTTCGCGTCGAGGCTGCAAAGCGCCTCCTTGCAACCACCTCGATTCCTGTTAGTGAAATAGCGGCTCAGGTTGGGTTCAGCGATCCGCTTTACTTCAGCCGGGTACTCAAGCTCGCCACAGGACTTTCTCCCAAAGCATTCCGGCAGCAATCAAACTGCGCAAGCCAATCCATATACTTCGCAATACAGTCCATTGCATCCACGGATGCGCTGGAAGTATAATCCCCTGTAGGTTGGAAACTTGTGATCGGAGGCAAAGGCCCGTGAGAAGACTTCAATGGGAGAAGATCAAGGTGGACGACGGCGCATACGAGTCCGCAGGGGTCTTCGACATCAACAATGACGGCGTTCTGGACATTGCGTGTGGGGGGTTCTGGTACCAAGGCCCCAACTGGACAAAGCACAAGCTGTGCGATGTCATGGCGGCGGGGGAATACTTTGATGATTTCTCCACGATCGCCATGGATATCAATGGCGATGGTTATCTCGACTTCGTGACCGGAGGATGGTGGGGAGAGACTCTGCAGTGGCGCGAGAATCCCAAGGGTAAGCCGGTCGAGTGGAAGACCCACGACATCTACAAATGCGGCTGCATAGAGACGACCCGCGGGTGGGATATCGATGGAGACGGCGATCTCGAGATCTGTCCCAACACCCCCGGCGCTCCGCTCGCTTTCTACAAGCTCATCCGAGACAAAGACGGCAAACCCACTGGAGAGTTCCGCCGCGTTCAGATCGGCGCTGACGGCCAGCCGACCGGCCACGGCCTCGGGTTTGGCGACATAACCGGAACAGGCAAGAAAGGGTTCATTGTAACCAACGGCTGGTGGGAAGCTCCCGCCGATGTGCTCAACGACGCTTGGACCTTCCACCAGGAGTTCGACTTCGGCGGAATGGCGAGCGTGCCGATTCTGGCGGTCGATGTGAACGGCGACGGGGTCAACGAGCTGATCGTGGGCCAGGCGCACGGCTACGGCCTCGACTATTACACGCAAAGCCTGGATAAAGACGGCGTCAGGACGTGGACCAAACACCCGATTGACCCGTGGTTCTCACAGTACCACGACATGATCTGGGTCGATATCGACGGCGACGGCCAGTGCGAACTGATCACCGGCTGCCGGCATCGCGCTCACTGCGGGAACGAGCCGGGCGAAGACGACATTGTCGGACTCTACATATTCAAGTGGAATGGCGAGTCGTTTACCAAGCAGGTCGTGGACTATGGCAAGGTGCCGTGCCATTCGGGGACGGGGATCTTCTTCCAGGTCGTCGATCTCGATGGTAACGGCCGCCTCGATATTGTGGCGCCGGGCAAGGAAGGACTATTCATTTTCAAGAACCTCGGGTTCGAGAATGTGGGGGCAAACCATGGCTAAGATCGCAATGATGGGCGCTGGCAGCGTCATATTCTGCAAAACACTGATGATGGACATTATGGCCACACCGTCGCTTCAGGACAGCACGTTCTGCCTGATGGACCCTGTCGAGCCAAAGCTTCGCAAGATGGAGGCTTTCGCAAAGGAAGTCGTGCGCGAAAACAACCTGGCCTCGAAGATCGAAGCAACCACCGACCGCCGCACGGCGCTTAAGGGCGCGGACTACGTGATAATCATGATCCAGGTCGGCGGAGTCGATGCGTTCCAGGTGGACTACGAAATACCGATGAAGTATGGCGTCGACCAGTGCATCGGCGACAGCATGGGACCGGGCGGCATCTTCAGAGCCCTGAGAACGATCCCCGTGCTTTTGGAGATTGCGAAGGACATGCGCGAGCTCTGCCCCAACGCGATCATGCTGAATTATGCCAATCCCATGGCCGCGTGCTGCTGGGCGCTGGGAACCGTAGAAGGGCTAAACTTCGTTGGACTGTGTCACGGCGTTCAGACGACGATGGACCTGATCGCGGGTTATGTCGGCGAGAAGAAAGAGGACATCGACTACCTCTGCGCGGGTATCAATCACATGGCGTGGTTCCTGAAGCTCGAAAAGGACGGCAGGGACCTTTACCCGATCCTGCGCGAGAAGATGGAGAAGCCCGAGTATTATATTAACGAGAAAGTCCGCGGCGAGGTCATGAGGCATTTTGGCTATTTCATGACGGAGAGCACCGGCCACCTTTCGGAATATGTGCCGTGGTTCCGTAAGAACCAGGCGGCGCTCGACCTCTACTGCGATCAGCCTGATTTCGGCGGCGCGAGCGGGGCCTACTATCATTACTGCCGCATGCTGGCTGAAAAGTTCATCGCGACCGATCTCTTGAGCATCGAGTCCAAGAAGCTCGGCAAGCGCAGCGCGGAGTATTGCTCCTACATAATTGAGGCTTCTCAGACGGACAAGATATTCCGCCTCAACGGCAACGTCCGCAATGACAGCCTCATCACCAACCTGCCGGACGGCTGCTGTGTCGAAGTACCGATCTTCGTGGACAAGATGGGCCTGCATCCGACCGTGGTGGGGAACCTGCCGCCGCAGTGCGCGGGCTTGAACATGACCAACGTGATCGGGCAAGGGCTTGCGGCCGAGGCCGCGATTACAGGCAACCCCGAGCTCGCAATGCAGGCTATCGCCCTGGACCCGCTCACATCGGCTGTTCTCACCCTGCACCAGGTGAGGGAAATGGTGAGCGAAATGTTCACGGCCGAGGCGAAATGGCTGCCTCAGTTCGCGGGCAAGACCCTTGCCCCCAAGCCCATCATAGCCACACCGGCCGGAACCGTTGGAGTGGCTGTTCCCACGGACCCTGCGCTGGCGATTGCCAACAGGTTTGGCAAGCTGGCGAACACGTAGCAATTGTTGAAAACTGAAAGATCAGAAATGTCAGAGGAGAATTTTCCATGGACAAAGTCAAAATCGGATTCGTCGGGGTCGGCGGCATGGGGCAGTGCGCTCACCTCCGCAACTATGTCACGGTTCCCGACTGCGAAGTAGTGGCAATTGCCGAAGTGCGCGAGAATCTTGGCAAGAAAGTTGCCACGCATTATGGAGTGCCCAAAACTTACCGCAGCGGCGCCGAGATGCTGGCGTCGGAGAAGCTTGATGGCATAGTCGCGGCGCAGCCGTTCACCCGGCACGGCGTGCTTCTGCCCGAGCTTTACAAGGCGGGACTACCGATATTCACCGAAAAGCCGCTGGCCGCAAGTGTCGAGGTCGGAGAGAAGTTACTCAAAGCATTGAACGAAAGCGGCACTTGGCATATGGTTGGCTATCACAAGCGCAGCGACCCCGCCACTATGTATGCGAAGGCGGAGATCGACCGGCTGAAGGCGACCGGCGAACTCGGCAAGATGCGCTATGTTCGAGTGGTTATGCCGGCCGGCGATTGGGTGGCAAATGGCTTTCTGACCATTATCGGCAGCGATGAGCCGTTTCCACCGATGGAATCTGATCCGCCGGCCAGCGATATGGACGACCAGACCTATGAGGAGTACGTGGGGTTCGTAAACTACTACATCCATCAGGTCAACCTGATGCGCCATCTCCTCGGTGAGTCATACAAGGTAACTTATGCCGACCCCTCGCGCGCTATGCTTTCGGTGACCAGCGAGAGCGGAGTCGCCGGAGTTATCGAGCTGTCTCCCTACATGACCACGATCGATTGGCAGGAGTCCGCACTGGTGGGCTTTGAGCACGGTTACGTCAAGATCAACCTGCCGGCTCCTCTTGCGCACAATCGTCCGGGGCGAGTCGAGATATTGCGCGATCCCGGAAACGGCGTTACCCCAGAGACCGTGGTTCCGCAGCTTCCGTGGGTTCATGCGATGCGCCAGCAGGCCATGAACTTTATCGCCGCAATCAAGGGCGACATGAAGCCAATGTGCGAGCCCAAGGATGCCCTCGAGGACCTCAAGGTAGCCCAGGACTATATCCGTATGGTCAGAGGTTAAGCAATCTGTCTATCCCGGGCCGCAGCCCCGTGGCCCGGGATATCAATCCCGTCGAAAGTGGTGCGGGCGCCTGGCTGCTTCGGACCGCGTAACTGTTTTCCGACATTCAAATCCAAAAGATCAACGCAAGAAACCGGGAAGATCGCCCGAGGGGTTGTATATGCAGTTTTTACACAAGAAGCAGCAGTTGCTTTGGCGGAAAATAGGGAAGCGAAAGGAAGAGATCAGGGGTTACACGATCTCGAATCGCACGCCCATTACGGATATTGTGTTTCGCGAGACAATAGAGTTTCAGGGTATCGATGATGCGCTGGCGGCCGGCGACTACGCTGGGATAGCTGTCGGTGACCAGTGGAGCGGCGGGACGAACGCGTGGTTCAGGATGAAGTTCACCGTGCCCGGGCACTGGACGGGCAAACAGGTCGCGGCATATATAAACGTGGGAGGCGAGGGCTGCGCGTTCATTGACGGCAAGCCTTACCAGGGTATCGACCGCAACCACGAGGAAATGCTGCTCACGATGAGCGCCGACGGCGGGGAAGTCTTCGACGTCGGTAATCGACGCAGTCGCGACGTTCTGGTGGCCGCTCGACGCGAAGAAGCCCCCGAAGCTCGACCGCGCCGAGATCGCCACGAGAAATCCCGAGGTGCGCGAGTACTGGTTCAACCTGGAGATCCTGCATCTACTGGCGGAGCAGCTCCCCGAGGACAGCCCGAGAAGATCGAAGATTATCTACACCCTCAACAAGAGCGTGGATGCGTTCGATTACACGCACACGGACGAGGAGTCCTTGAAGCATTCCGCGCTCCGGGCAAATGAGCTGCTCAAGCCGCTCCTGGAGTGCAAAGCGAACGCCAGCGCGACAAATATCGCTGTGCACGGTCATTCGCACATCGATGTCGCCTGGCTGTGGCCGTATAAAGAGACTCTGCGGAAGTGCTCCAGGACGTTTTCCACGGTGATGCGGATGATGGAGCAGTATCCGGAATACATATTCACCCAGAGCCAGGCCCAGCTCTACGATTTCACCAGGGAACACTATCCCACCATTTACCAGGAGATCAAAGAGCGCGTGAAGGAAGGCCGGTGGGACGTTACCGGGAGCATGTGGGTCGAGGCGGACTGTAATTTAGTCTCGGGCGAATCGCTCGTAAGGCAGATCCTGGTGAGCAAGAACTTCTTCAAGGACGAGTTTGGCGTCGAGACGGATGTTCTTTGGCTGCCGGATGTGTTCGGCTACGCCGCCGCGCTGCCGCAGATACTTAAAAAAGCCGGCATCGACTACTTTTCCACCATCAAGATCAACTGGAGCCAGTTCGACCACTTCCCATACAACACTTTCTACTGGAAGGGGATCGACGGCACGAGGGTTCTCGCCCACTTTCCGCCGAGCACAGACTATAACGCTTATGTGGAACCAAAAAAACTTCTCCATCACGTGCGCTCATTCGCCGAGAAAGACCGGTGCGACTGGTCGCTGTTGAGCTATGGTTGGGGAGATGGCGGAGGCGGACCCGATCCCAGGCATCTGGAATTCTTGAGGCGCTCGCGGGATACCGAGGAACTGCCGAAATGCAAGCACATGACCGTGAGCGAGTTTTTCCACAGGATCGACGGGTGTGAAGATTTGCCCGAGTGGGTGGGCGAGCTCTACCTGCAGTATCATCGCGGCACCTATACAACCCAGGGCCACAACAAGCGCTACAATCGACAGGCTGAGCTGCTTTACCGGGACGCCGAGCTTTTGAGCTCGTTAGCCGCGCCGATGGGGCTTGCATATCCCTATGAGGCGCTGCACAGGGAATGGAAGCGGATTCTGTGCAACCAGTTCCACGACGTGATCCCCGGCAGCTCGATCCGGGCGGTCTATGAGGATACCGACCGGATGTATCCCGAGATTTTAGAGGTCGGACGCGAGGCCGCGGGGTCCGCTGCGCAGAAGATCGCGCAGAACATCGACACCAGCGGCGAGGGCATGGCGGCTGTCATCCTGAACACGCTCCCCTGGGAGCGCAGGGACATCGCGAATGTGGGAGCTCCCGGCCCGGGCCCGTGCGCGATTCTGGATGCTAACTCAGACGAGGTGCCGTCGCAGAGAATCGGTGACGATGTGCTCTTCACCGCGGATATTCCCTCGATGGGTTACAGCGTCTACCGGATAGTCGAACGCAATCCTCAGCCGTCCGAAAGCGATCTGAAAGTGAGCGAGGCAGGGCTGGAGAACAGGTTTTATAAGATTGCGCTGGATAAGAACGGTGTCATCACGTCACTCTTGCACAAGGCCACGGGCAGGGAGGTGCTTCCTGCGGGCGAGCTCGGGAACGCCCTGCAGCTCTTCGAGGATAAACCGATCGATCCCGATGCGTGGGACATCGACTTCTTCTATGAGGACAAATGGCAGGACATCACGGATTTGTCGGAGATCAGGGTTGTGGAACAGGGGCCGGTGCGCGCGGCTCTGGAGATGACCCGCCAGTTCGGCAAATCCGTCATGAAGCAGCGAATGGTGATTTACGCGCAGTGCCCCAGAATCGACTTCGAGACCTGGGTCGACTGGCACGAAGATCAAAAGTGCTTGAAGGCCGCGTTCCCGGTGGACGTGAACACCGACAAGGCGCGCTACGAAATTCAGTTCGGCAACATCGAGCGGCCGACTCACACGAACACCAGTTGGGACTTCGCGAGGTTCGAGGTCTGCGGGCACAAGTGGGCGGACCTTTCGGAGGAGGGCTTCGGTCTGAGCGTCATGAACGACTGCAAATACGGCCATCACACGAAAGGCAGCGTGATGCGCCTGACGCTTTTGCGCTCACCCAAGAACCCGGACCCGCTGGCCGATATGGGCGAGCACGTCTTTACTTACTCGCTTATGCCGCACGCCGGAACCTATGCTGAGGCCGGAACCGTCCGCCGCGCGTATGAGCTGAACGTTCCTGTGAGATCAGTGGTTGAGAAGCCGCACTCGGGTGAAATGCCGAAGAGCAAATCGTTCATATCGGTTGATGCGCAGAACGTCATTCTGGAAACGGTAAAGAAAGCCGAGCGAGAGGATGCGACTATCCTGCGCTTCTACGAGTGCCATAACGCGCGCGCTCACGCGACGGTCACGCTCGATGTGCCCTTCAGCCGGGTCTGCGAATGCGACCTGATGGAAAGAAACATCGGCGAAATCGAGTCGGAGAACGGCAAATTCTCCTTCGAGATGAAGCCGTTTGAGATCAGAACGTTCAAGCTGGTGGGATAGCTATTCTATTTGTCTCCTATCCCTGCCTGGGCACGGGAGCTGAATGCCGGAATCACATCTTTGCGCAAAGGCCCGGCGGAGCGCCGGGCCTTTGCGTTGGTGGATTATTGAGCGGCTCTATTGAGCCGGCACGGCTGGCTTTTCTTCGTAGGGGCCTGCGATAACCAGAGTCGCAGCCTCCGGATGCAGGTACTTCCTGGCCGCCGCGTTTACCTCGGAGAGCGTGACCTTGCGGTAAATGCCGGCATAGTTCTTGAGATAGTCCATTCCCAGGCCGTAGAACTCGGCGCTCAAGAGAGTTCTGCCGACTCCCGCGTTGGTTTCGAGCTGGATCGGGAACACGCCGATCACGAACTCCCTCGCCTGCTGGAACTTATCCTCGGTCGTGCCGTTTGCCTTGAACTTCTCGACCTCGCTCTGCAGGGTCTGCAGAGCCTGATCCGCGTTCTTTGCGTTCATGCCAAGCGAGGCATACCACGGTCCGGCGCCGAGCGTTGCGTCAAAGGTCGAGTAGACGTCGTAGGCCAGTCCCTGCTTCTCGCGAATGTCTTCTCCCAGGACGCTTCCCATCGCTCCCGCCCCGCCGAGGATCTGGTTCATTATCCTGGCGGCGTAGTAGTCTGGGTCCTTGCGCTTCAGCCCAAACGCATAGCCATACACGGCCTGCACCTGGCTCTTGTCCATCATCGGAATGACAATTCTCTTGGACTTCCTTCTGTGGGGTCACGGTGGGTATATCGATCTTCGGCGTGGCCCCTGAGCCTTTCCATCCGCCGAAATACTGCTTCACCAGCGCCACCGCATCGGCATTCTTCACATCTCCGACTATGACTATAATTGTGGTATCCGGCCTGTAGTAACTTCTGTAGAAAGAGACCAAATCGTCGCGCGTGATAGGCTTCACTTCGTTTTCGGCTTCTTCTACGGTGAGCTTGTGGTATGGATGTCCATCCGGGAATACACTATTGTAAAACGCACGCATCGCTGTGTCTTCCGGGGATTCCTTGGTGTCTTCCAGGTCTGAAACGACTTCGCCCTTTGCCCTGTCGATCTGATCCTGCGGGAAGGAGGCGTTCATGAGCTCGTCAGAGAGCAGGTCGAGCATCACAGGGAAGTCCTTGCTGAGAGAATGGGCGCTGAAGTTCGCGGATTCGACCGAAGCCGAGGCGTTCATTTCCGCGCCCACCGATTCGGCCTCTCTTGCCAGGTCCAACGCCGAGCGTTTCGCCGTTCCTCTGCTGATCATGTCGGCCACCAGCGACGCGGCGCCGTGCTTGCCCTGCTTATCGAAGTAGCTGCCCGCCTTCAAGTTGCCGGTGATGGAAACCGTGGGGTTGGAAGGGTTTTCCTGAACGATTACGACCATGCCGTTTGGCAGGACCGTTCTGTGCGGCGCGGCCAGGCTGGATGAAGTCGCTCCCCCTGCTGTTGGCTTTGTCGTCTTGGATTTCGGCTTGAGGCTTGGCATGTGCAGATAGCACACGCCTTTGGAAGCATCCGGCAAAAGTGAATCATGAATCGGGCCGCCGCCCGTGCCGGCCGGGCTGCTTCCACCGTTCTGCCCGTCAGTCGGCAGGAATTTGCCGACAGTCATATTGTCCTGATTCAGATACTTTTTCGCGACCGCCTGAACCTCTTCCGGCTTCACCGCCTTTATCTTGGGGATCAGGTCTTGCATGTAATGCCAGCTTGCTACCGTGTTATAGTAGCCCAGCCGTTCTCCCTGCTCGGAGACGCTGTCGTTCTGGAAGATGAAGTTGGCCTCAAGTTGGTTCTGAGCCGCCTGCATCTCCTGGGTTGTGGGCACCGCTGCCTTGGCCTTTTCCACTTCCTTGAGGAGCGCGGCTTCGAGAGCGTCCGCGGTAACGCCCTGCCTGGCAGTTGCTCCGAGTTCGAACAGAGACGGGTCCCTGCGAGAGTCGGCGCTGGACCAGGCGGAAGTGGCCAACTGCGCCTCTACAAGTGACTGGTAAAGCCTGCCCGATTTGCCTCCGCTCAGGATCTGATCCAGGACCATAAGCGGATAAGTGTCGGGATCGGTCAAGCTGGGAGTGTGATACGCTATCAACGCTCTCTGGGCGTTGCCTTCTCTGCGGACCACTACGTCACGCTCTCCGTGCTGCACCGGCTCGACAGTATATACCGGCCTGGGAAGCTCGTGCGCGGGAATCGGCCCGAAGTATTTCTTAATGAGTTCCAATGCCCTGGCCGGGTTAAAATCGCCTATGAGGACCAGAGTGGCGTTGTTGGGATGGTAGTAGGTGTGGTAATAGTCCCACAATTGATCGCGATTGATGTTCTCGACATCGGACTCCCAGCCGATAGTCGGCCAGTGGTAAGGATGGGCTTTGAATGCCGCCGCAAAAACGTCGTCGAAAAGCAGCGTGTCGGGGTCGTTCTCATCTCCCTGCAGCTCCGACAGAACTACAGTCCGCTCCTTCTGCAGTTCGTCTCTCAGCAGGAGGGCGTTGCCGGCTCTTTCGGCTAGGGTCTTGAGCGAAAGCTCCAAATTGTCGCTGGACAGCAACTGCCAGTAGTATGTGAAATCGGTCCACGTCGCTGCGTTTTCAATGCCGCCGCGTTCGCGAATAAGCTTGCTGATCTCACCCTTCGCATAGTTCTTGCTGGAGTTGAAAAGCATGTGCTCGAGCATGTGAGATATTCCGGTTATCCCATTGTACTCGTTGCGGGAGCCCACCTTAAACCAAATCTGCGCCGTAAAGACCGGGGCCGCGTGGGATTCCTTCATCAGCACGGTCAATCCGTTGTCGAGCTTGGTCTCGGTGATGCCGGACGTCTGAGCCCCCGGCGAGCGAGAGAGCAAGTCCCCCGATCAGAAGCACCAGAACGAGCAGCCTGCCTATTGCGTTGAATGGTCTTTTTGACATTGTCGCCTCCGCGTTTTGTCTGCCATAGTCTTATTGTCAGCCCTGACCTGATTGTTCCCAAATCACAGCGATAATCGTACAGTCCGCACGGATTGTTTGTCAACCTGGAGGAGGAGTCAATTGCGATAGGAGCCGCTTCCGGCGATCTTGAGCCGTTGTTTACTGACTGGCCGGTCGAATTACCCGGTCGTGGGATTTGTCGCGATCCCTGGTGAGTGCAGGCATAGGGTCTACCGCTGCAGGGTAGAATAACAACCAGTGGGGATCGACGCTGCTCTATCGCGAAGCCGCGCGACGCAAATGGACGGATAATGGCAAAACATCACATAGCATCCGAAGAACTAATGGCGCGGATTGTCGATCTTCGCGCCCGATTAGCAGATTTGGAAGAGTCTCTTAGCGTCTTCCTGGATACGGCAAACATAGGTTCGCCCGATGACCAACGCACGTCAGCCGAAGAGGTCGCGCTGCAAAGCGAGCGGCGGTCAAGGGAGTTTCTCGAGAAGGTGCTTGAATCGCTCACTCATCCATTCTATGTCATAAACGCACAAGACTTCACGATCAAAATGGCGAACTCCGCCGCGCGTCTCGGACAGTTGACCGACACCTGTACCTGCTATTCCATGACCCATAGACGCAGCGAACCGTGCGGAGGCGAACATCCCTGCCCGCTTGAGGAAGTGAAGAGAACAAAACAGCCCGTGGTCATGGAGCACGTTCACTTTGACCAAGATGGTGTTCTCAGGAACGTGGAAGTCCATGGCTTCCCGATACTTGACGATGATGGGAACGTGGCTGAAATGATCGAGTACTGCCTGGACGTCACCCAGCGAAAGCGCGCGGAAGAGTCCATGCGGGCGACTCAGGAAATGCTCCAACTGGTGATGGACAACATCCATCAGCGCATCTTCTGGAAAGACAGAAACTCAGTTTACCTCGGCTGCAACAAGACTTTTGCCGAAGACGCCGGAATCGGCGACCCGGCGAGTATAGTCGGCAAGAATGACTATGACATGCCATGGAAGATCGAAGAATCGGAGTTCTTCCGAGAGTTACGATCGCCGCGTCATGGAAGAAGACAAGCCGATACTCCACATCATTGAGCCGCTGCTTCAAGCCGATGGGAAAGAGGCCTGGCTGGACACCAACAAAACTCCTCTCCATGATCCGCGGGGCAATGTCGTCGGGATTCTCGGAACTTCCGAGGATGTTACTGAGCGCAAGCTCCTGGAGGTCGAAAAGGAGAACGCGAGCAAGGCGCTGCAGGAAGTCTACGAACGCGAGCGCAGGATCGCTGAGACCCTGCAGAGGAGCTTCCTGCCTGACAGAGTTCCGGAGTTAGAGGGATACCGAATCGCCCAGGCCTACCAGCCCGCTCTTGCTGAAGCTGCAATCGGTGGTGATGTGTATGACATTTTCAGATTGCCGAGCGGAAAGGTCGGGATTGCGGTGGCGGATGTCTCCGGTAAAGGACTGCAAGCCGCGCGATATGGAGCGATGACCAAGTATATGCTTCGCGCTTACTCCTATCAAAATGATGACCCAGCCCAATAATGACCTTACTCAACTCTTCTATCTCGATGGACATGGATGTGGAGAGCTTTGTTACGTGCTTCTTCGGCATCCTGGACCCCGGCACAGGTAGTCTAGCCTACGCAAACGCCGGACACGAAGAGCCGCTCTACATCCCGAAAGGCTCCTCAGTTCCGCAAAGGATTCACGTTACCGGCCCATGCTCGCTGTGCAGGAATCATCTACGTATACTTCTGAAAGGCTCAATCTCAGAAAGGGAGACATTATCCTCCTGTATACCGATGGCGTCACCGAGGCCAGGGGAGTCTTGAGACCAATGTACGTTGAGGGCTTGGAGAACCTGTTAGCCGATTGTCCACGTAGCGCGCAGGTGATGGTGGACCGCGTGCTGAACGAAGTGAAGCGCAGGTCGGGGGACAGGCTGGCCGACGATATCGCAATAGTAGCCCTGGAGGTCACGTGACAGGACGGCATTTGCCGCGCCAAACCCCGCGCTAACCGGCCTCGTAAACAAAGCGGCTCCGGCAGTCAAGTGCAAGAGCCGCTTTGAGTCTATTGCGCCGGTAAGGACGCTTGGGCCGGATT
>CAVZJH010000007.1:0-35178 GCA_963775535.1 uncultured bacterium
CATCCGGCTCCACTACCTTGAAATCCCCGAAGTCCACCTGGGCCTGTCTCCCAGGCTCGGTCTCGAAGCGAGATACGCTATCCGGCTCCTCTCCTGCTCTTATCCCCCTGACCAGGTCTTTCACTATGGTGTAGCTGCCGGTGTATCCCAGCTTCCTGATCTGGTCGAGTATCCAGCTTGCACGATACTGACCATCATCCTTGAGCCAGCTCTCTATCACCGGCACAAACGGGTCCAGAATACTCTCCCGCTCACCTTCGCCCGACACTGCCCGATAAGCTCAGGGTTCTCTGCATATCGCTTGACGGTCCGCCGATCCCGTCCGCTCTTTCGGGCAATCTCTCGAGACGAATGCCCACGGCTGTGAAAATAGCTGTTGTTGCAAAGGCAATATGTCCTCTTAACTGCAAAGGGAAAATGTCCTCTTAGTGTATCGTAACGTTACGTTATTCCGGCTTTTGTCGGGCGAGTTTGGAGTGGAATATCCTCCAAGCTCGCCAGAGCATCGTGCGCTGATTCGAGCATCTCTAATAGAGACTCTCCCACCTGCGATTCCTGCCAAGTGTCCGTGCGCTGGTCGAAATAATCCTGCATTTCGGTGGTGGCACCCTCCAGCAGAGCCGATGCCGCCTTAATCATGGCTTTCCACCTGCGCAGTCCCGGCACTGATGGATTGACCCGAATGTCGCCTGAGCGCATCTACCACGATAAGCGGCTTGCCGCTCGCCATTGGTTTGATGCTTCCTCCTCCTTGGCATTAGCCGCTCCTTTCACGCGATGCGCGTTGCTCCTATTGTCTTCCTGGTCCGGACCTTCTCATGGAGCTACCTTCGATAGCACTGGCCGATTTGGATGCCATATACACCCACTGGCTTTCCATAACAGCGCGGACCCCTTTTCTCCTTCTCCTTGCCCGGATCGGTTCCGCGATCTCATTGGCAGGTGCTGTGGCTATCAGCCTTTCCTCGTAGTAGACCCGCCAACTGCCATCTAGGAGTTGCCGCAGTTCGGCTTTTAGGCCGGCATAGCTTCTCTTGCCGGGTCCAGGTGGAATGTCTATGACGATCCCGTCGAAGCGTATCGCGTTATCGTTGCCCACGCGGGCCCCATACTCAAGGGAAAGAACGCGCTCCAGATCAAGTCCACGCCTGGGCTTTCTCCAAGCGCTCTGCGTATCCGCGGTGCCACCGTAAACTTCTCGTTGAACTCCCGCACGAATATCTCGGCGTATGCGTTTGCTCCAGCAATATCTGTGATACCTTCCAAGCTCAACATCGCGCACAATCTGTCCTGGAGCGTCTTGAAGAGCCTTTCCACTCGACCTTTTGCCTGTGGTGTCCTCGCAAAGATAGCCTCGATACTCAGAGATTCCAGCGCCGAGCCGACCTGTGTCGGGTCCTGGCGCCCAGCCAGTTCCTCTTCTATACTCCAGAAGTCGTCGTTGCGCTTGAGTGATGAGTGACGATCCTGGTAGACGCTCGCCGGAATGCCGTGGTCTGTCACGACACGACGCAGCAGTTCAAGATATGCCCACGAGCACTCCGCTTCCGTAAAGAACAGCCCCAAAACCTTGCCCGTGGCGTCATCCATGGCAGCCATCGCGCAGCACGCTTCCATACCAGGGCCAAACCACCGGTGGGGGCTGCCATCCCAGAGCATCATCAGTCCCTCGCTGACTTTCCTTGGCCTTCTCTTGTGATGCTTCCTCGGTCTGCGCTTCATCTTAGGCTTAATCCCATCCCCGCGACGAATCCCACGAACCGTCTCCCGTGAAAGAGATATCCCCTCACGCTCCACGAGCATTTCGTGGAAATGACTGTCGTTGAACAGGCTATAGCGTTCTTCGGAGAGGGCCAACACTTTCGAGCGCACTTCATCGCTGATCTTATTCCCGGGACTCCGGCCCCGGTTGCCGTGCAGCAGACCCGCGACGCCATCGCCCTCAACCGACTTTCTAAGCCGCCTGGCCTGACGGTAGCTCACTCCCATCTTCTCTGCCGCCTCACTCAGAGCCACACGACCCTCCAATACCATCCGCAGCAAGTGATGCCGCGCTACATCTCGCTCACTAATCTCCATGCCTCCATTCTACAGGAGGACATTATCGCACTGCAGTTAAGGAGGACATAATCGCTATGCTACCACAGCTGTGAAAATAGCTGATGTCCACTTTAGTCTCCCGTGATATCATAAATGCTGACTCCCTGGTTGGTCTTCTCAACCTAACCATCGGAGTCAACGGGCGGAAGAGACATCTCCTCCGCCCAACACTAAATCACGGGTGGTACATTTTCACTCCGCCGTATTTGGATCATTTTACCGCCGCCGCCGACAGCGTTGTTGAGTTACTCGTCGAGCCCTTGGTTCAGCCGTTCAGCAGCTTACCATCCGCAATGGATCCGGAATCAGATGAGTGTGTGCTATTGCCCGGGTCTTTGGGTCTGGTGCTCTGTCAGTCAGTAATCGCGTAATCCTCCTAGGTCTGAAGTACATAGACTTCAACAAGCCCATATGCTATACTCTCCTCAATCACCAAGTGCGTCTACCATAGGAATGTGAGTCGGAGGATGGTCATAACCAAGCAGGCGTTTGCACTTAAAGATCGGCCTCCGGTACCCGTTTTTACACTGAAGATACAAATGAGAGCGTTTTCGGATTTCTTGCTCCGAGGGACAAGGTGACAAATGCGCAGGTATGAGTATGATGTTTTCCTAAGCCACACGGACGCAGACAGGGAAATAGTCAGGCAGATTGGCGAGCGCTTGAGGCGCGTATATCGTCTACGGGTCTTTCTAGACGAGTGGCATCTAGTACCCGGCGAGCCATGGCAGGAGGCTGTGGAAGATGCCTTGGCGAACAGTCGGTCGTGTGCGGTATTCCTTGGGCCCAGTGGGGTTGGTCCATGGGAAAACGAAGAGATGCGCTGTGCCCTTGAGAACTGTGTTGGCGTGCGTCATTTCCGAGTCATCCCAATACTATTACCCGGTCTGGATGCCAATGATCCGCTAGTTTTGCCACCTTTCCTCAAGAGACTGTACTTGGGTCGACTTCCGTGATGGTATCGGCTCTGAGAAGGCGATGGCACAATTGGTGGCTGGCATTAATGGAAGGCAGCCACTGAATGTGCCAGACAACATCTCACTGCCTCATCTCTCCAACGGGATACTGCACGACTTGCCTCCCGCACCATTCTTCGTGGGAAGACAGCGCGAATTGACGCAGATGCGAGAGTTGTGGAATAGTGGCAGACCCTACATCGTTGGACTGATAGGATTTGGAGGTGCCGGCAAGACAGCGCTTGCGGCGGAATTTCTGCGTTCTTTGGGAGTGGGATGCAACACTCAAACCGACCTAGATAGTTTGCCGAAGCCGGACGGCTGCTTCGTCTGGAGCTTCTACAGAGATCAGGATGTGGGCACATTCCTAGCTGAGGCGTATAGATATTTCAGCGGCGGTAGTGAGTCAGATAGCAGAGGCAGCACAGCTGTGTATCGGCTGACTGACCTGCTCGCCACAGGCAATCGTTCCCTCATTGTCATGGATGGCTTGGAACGGGTTCAACGATCTGTAAGTGATGAGCGTCGGATGTTCGGCGAACTTGAGGACCCTCTGCTGCGTCAGTTTCTGACTCGACTGGCCATGGGGGTTGGGCGAACAATGTGCGTCATTACCAGCCGGTTCCCCCTTTCAGACATTGAGGAGTGGCGATCCACAGGCTACCGTGCGATTGATGTAAGTGCCATGGGAGAAAGCGATGTCCAGTTGCTGTTTGAGTCCCATGGGCTAGATGTGAGTGATGCCACCGCTGAGTCTATCTCCCACGAGTTCGGGGCGCACGCTCTCACCATTGACTATCTATGCACATACGCTGTGGAGTTTTGTCATGGTGACTTGACCCAACTGACAAAGTTGCCAGAGCCAGATATCTCGTCGGATTCAAGGCTTGAGCGTAAACTAGCCAAGGTATTGCAGGCGTATGAGAAAGCCCTGACTAAGGAAGAGGTAAGTCTGCTGTGCCGTCTATGCGTATTTCGATTTGGCAGCTCGATGGAGACCATCGAGAGTGTTTTCGCGAAATCGGCTGGCGAGATCGCAGGGCCACTACGGAACCTGTCTCTATCGTGTTTGACGCGAATGGTGTTGCGACTTGAGAGGCTCCACCTAGTGGTTAAGGAAGGAGCGGAGAGATACACATCTCACCCGGCGGTTAAGGATCATTTCTATCGACTGTTCGCAGACCCAACAAAGGCTCATATTGCTATTCGTGATCATTTCTCCAACCTCACAAGTGCGCCAGGTGGCTCTTTGCCAACAAGCAAGGGCATGCTGGATCTGTTGGAGGAGGTGGCATACCACGCCATTTCTGCCGGTTCAGAGGCTGAGGCTGCTGATATATACAGGGGCAAATTGGGTGGTGCCAACCATTTGGGGCATGGCCAGGAAGAGTACGCTCGAGGTCTGAGGATTCTTCGGGCTTTTAATACCTGCCCGTACCCCAGGGACATGGCCGTCTATCTCACGGCCACCGGTTGCTTGGAGACGGCTTTGCAGTGCTATCTGACGGCGAAGGAATACCACGGATGGGGGTCTGGAGTGCACCCGGTCCTGTTCCTATTGGGGCGCTTGCCGGAAATGGCGAGGATGGCTTATACCTGTAGTGCCAGCATTTGTCACCAGGCAAATGTACTGCGTGGTCGTCTAGGTCAGAATGTCTACAGGGGATTCTATACAAATAAGCAATCTTGTGTTGTACTGCCCCACCTTGCCCATCACTTCGGTCGCGTGATTCAGCCGATACTTGAAGACCTATGGACCACAAGCTGGGCATCTGCAGAAAATGAACGAAATCAACGTGTTAAACTTCTGCGCGAAGGAAAAGAGGACCTAACGGCCAAGGGACTCCATAATATGGAGCAAGCAGTACGCTGCACGCTATCTCTAGCGGAATTGGATCGCCAAGACGGACGACTAGTGCTGTGCAATAAGAGGATCGAGGATGCTAGCCGTTGGATTGGTTCTTCAGGATCGCAAGAACACTTGTGTATGTTACATTTGGTTCGAGGCAGACTGGCCAATAGCCAGGAAGATAGGGACGCCGCACACAGCGCCCTGATTGATGCTTTGCATGTTTCGCGGCATTGCAGATTCGCTCTGTACCATATCGACATACAGATTGAATTGGCCAGATTGTTCTTATCGGTTGGCAGGCCCGACCAAGCCGAGTCAGCAACCCGAACTGCACTGAACGGCGTCTTGAGGGTAGGCGAAGAGACAGTTCAGGCTACTGATGCCGATCTGTCGGACCTCTTGCTACCGGGTGCACTACATCCGGAATGCGATTACGCATGGGGAGCTGCAGAGGCGGGTAGCCTTCTCGGTCAGGCACTCCTCGTGCAGGGGAAACTACGTGAATGCCGAGCACAACTGCATGCTACTGATGGCGTTGCAGGAGCGAATCCGTGATCCGAAGATCAAGACAACTGAGATGCTACACGTGAAGGCGCAAGCTTGATAGACTAGGGCCGTTCCTGGCGTCGCCACGGGTTTCGACGACCTGATCAAGCGCGTGCAGATTGTCATCCAACTAGTGGGCAAGAATACGCATCTTGCACAAGCTGCGATATGGGAAGTGCAATGCGCCAAGGAGGAAGGCATACCAGTGTTTGGAGTGTTCATAGACAGGAATAACAAAAGGCACGATGCCTTCTTCACTTCAAGGAAGTCTGGCCTGTACCCGGTTACGGGTACTTTGTTAAGCAGCTCTTGCCAGGACCCTAGACTCGAACTGGGCTGGTGACAGGTATCCCAGTGTCGAGTGCAGCCTAACCCTATTGTAGAACACTTCGATATACTCGAAGATACAGGTCAATGCGCGGTCAGGCCAAGCGTGGTAATTCAGGTTGTGGTAGCATAGCGATTATGTCCTCCTTAACTGCAGTGCGATAATGTCCTCCTGTAGAATGGAGGCATGGAGATTAGTGAGCGAGATGTAGCGCGGCATCACTTGCTGCGGATGGTATTGGAGGGTCGTGTGGCTCTGAGTGAGGCGGCAGAGAAGATGGGAGTGAGCTACCGTCAGGCCAGGCGGCTTAGAAAGTCGGTTGAGGGCGATGGCGTCGCGGGTCTGCTGCACGGCAACCGGGGCCGGAGTCCCGGGAATAAGATCAGCGATGAAGTGCGCTCGAAAGTGTTGGCCCTCTCCGAAGAACGCTATAGCCTGTTCAACGACAGTCATTTCCACGAAATGCTCGTGGAGCGTGAGGGGATATCTCTTTCACGGGAGACGGTTCGTGGGATTCGTCGCGGGGATGGGATTAAGCCTAAGATGAAGCGCAGACCGAGGAAGCATCACAAGAGAAGGCCAAGGAAAGTGAGCGAGGGACTGATGATGCTCTGGGATGGCAGCCCCCACCGGTGGTTTGGCCCTGGTATGGAAGCGTGCTGCGCGATGGCTGCCATGGATGACGCCACGGGCAAGGTTTTGGGGCTGTTCTTTACGGAAGCGGAGTGCTCGTGGGCATATCTTGAACTGCTGCGTCGTGTCGTGACAAGCCACGGCATTCCGGCGAGCGTCTACCAGGATCGTCACTCATCACTCAAGCGCAACGACGACTTCTGGAGTATAGAAGAGGAACTGGCTGGGCGCCAGGACCCGACACAGGTCGGCTCGGCGCTGGAATCTCTGAGTATCGAGGCTATCTTTGCGAGGACACCACAGGCAAAAGGTCGAGTGGAAAGGCTCTTCAAGACGCTCCAGGACAGATTGTGCGCGATGTTGAGCTTGGAAGGTATCACAGATATTGCTGGAGCAAACGCATACGCCGAGATATTCGTGCGGGAGTTCAACGAGAAGTTTACGGTGGCACCGCAGGATACGCAGAGCGCTTGGAGAAAGCCCAGGCGTGGACTTGATCTGGAGCGCGTTCTTTCCCTTGAGTATGGGGCCCGCGTGGGCAACGATAACGCGATACGCTTCGACGGGATCGTCATAGACATTCCACCTGGACCCGGCAAGAGAAGCTATGCCGGCCTAAAAGCCGAACTGCGGCAACTCCTAGATGGCAGTTGGCGGGTCTACTACGAGGAAAGGCTGATAGCCACAGCACCTGCCAATGAGATCGCGGAACCGATCCGGGCAAGGAGAAGGAGAAAAGGGGTCCGCGCTGTTATGGAAAGCCAGTGGGTGTATATGGCATCCAAATCGGCCAGTGCTATCGAAGGTAGCTCCATGAGAAGGTCCGGACCAGGAAGACAAATAGGAGCAACGCGCATCGCGTGAAAGGAGCGGCTCATGCCAAGGAGGAGGAAGTATCAAACCAATGGCGAGCGGCAAGCCGCTTATCGTGGTAGATGCGCTCAGGCGACATTCGGGTCAATCCCATCAGTGCCGGGACTGCGCAGGTGGAAAGCCATGATTAAGGCGGCATCGGCTCTGCTGGAGGGTGCCACCACCGAAATGCAGGATTATTTCGACCAGCGCACGGACACTTGGCAGGAATCGCAGGTGGGAGAGTCTCTATTAGAGATGCTCGAATCAGCGCACGATGCTCTGGCGAGCTTGGAGGATATTCCACTCCAAACTCGCCCGACAAAAGCCGGAATAACGTAACGTTACGATACACTAAGAGGACATTTTCCCTTTGCAGTTAAGAGGACATATTGCCTTTGCAACAACAGCGTGGTAATTCAGGCCATCCCACATCATCATCTCCCATCTTTCTTGCACCCCAAAAATCCCCGCCCAGCCTTATAGGTTGCCACAAAACGGATGTGCCTGTTGCGGAACCTTTCGTCTTGCTTTGGGACCGCCAGAAAATCCGCTTTTACTTCTACCACAAAACGCTTGAGCAGTTCTGCTCGGGTTTCGACATCGTCAGATTCCGCAATGGCAAGGAGTTCCTGTTTTGCTTTGAGGATGTCTTGGCCGCGCTCGTCGAGGAAGCCGGCGTCCGCGTTGCACCGGATACATCCCTCGGCATCAGCTTATTGTTGAGTGCTTGTCCCTCGGGTCGCCAATGCTTCCGGCAGACCCGGGACCTCATCCTCGCCGATGGGAACAGTGAGACTCGATCCTTCGAAGTCACTACCGACGGGCTCGCACCGACCACCCAAACATTTTGCCAGAAAAGACTCCGCGATGGCGTAGAAAGACAGGTTGTTCTCCGGTCGGGCGAAACCGTGTCCTTCGTCGGGATAGATCACGTAGGTGACTGGAATGCCCTTGGTCTGCATCGCCTCGACGATCTGGTCGGACTCGGCCTGCTTTACCCGAGGGTCATTCGCCCCCTGCGCGATAAGCAATGGACGTGATATGCGATGGGCATAAGTCAGTGGCGAGTGTTCCCTCAGTCGCTCGCGGCCTTCCTCGGTGCCGTTGTCACCCACCCGGGTGGTGAGCATGTGCAGAGAAGGCTTCCAGTAAGGGGGGATGGATTCAATAAAGGTGATGAGGTTCGATGGGCCGACCAGATCCACGCCACATGCAAAGACCTCAGGGGTGAAGGTCAATCCGGCAAGGGTCGAATAGCCCCCGAAACTGCCACCCAGCACAGCCACGCGTTTCGGGTCCGCAATCCCACGATCGATCGCCCAGCGCACCGCGTCGATCTGGTCCTCCATTATTTTGCCGCCCCATTCCAAATTGCCGGCATTTATAAAAGCCTTTCCAAAACCGGTGGAGGAGCGGAAATTGACCGACAGGACCGCGTAGCCACGGTTGGCCAGCCACTGGTGCCAAGGGCTGTAGCCCCAGAGGTCTCGCCACCACGGGCCCCCGTGCGGAGTCAGCACCATCGGGACTGGTTTGTCCGGCACGCCATCTTCATTTGAATCGGACCCAAGCGGCAGGGAATAGTATGCTACCAGTTCCAGGCCGTCGCGGCTTTGGATGAGCGCTGAGTGCATTTTCACCAGCGGCTGGGCCTCGAGAATCTCGCGAGACGAAAACAGGAATCGGAGGCTGCGTTGTTCTCGGTCGTAAAGATGATACCGAACCGGGCCATTATCCACATCAAAGGCTGCCACCCAGTATCGATCGTCGAGGGTCCGGCTGACAATACTCAGTTCTCCATCGGAAACGGCGCTGAGATGGGTCAGATCGGGCTCGATGGAGTGGTCGACGACCTGCCAGCGCTTGCGGTCATATACAAATGAAACGGCTTGGACGTTCTTCTCGGTGGGGTGGCATATAACCTCGGCGGCGTCGGCTCGGGCGTCTTCGGCCAGAAGGCGGCTTTGCATTGTTTCCAGGTCGACCTCGAAGAGCGCAGCGGTGTTGCGCCCCCGACTGTCCTCCCTATAGACAAACCGATCGGTCGCATCAAACCCGATGATCGCCGTGGTCATCAGATCTTCGGGCCCAACTGTGTCCCAGAGCTGAAAGTCGCCGCCGGTGAAGATGTAAAACTCCGCGCCGCCGTCATCGGTCACCAGATCGGCAATTCGCAGCCGATAGTCGTCGTCCACGATCACACTCTGAAAGCGGTCGTTGCGCAGCAGCAGTTTTCGCTCGCCGGTGATGATATTGATGCGGTAGATATCGTGCCAGCTCGGATCACGATCGTTGAGGCCGACCACGACTTCGTCCGGGAGCTTGCGGCTCGCATTGACCAACCTGGCCAGCACGCCCTCGATTGGCGTCAGCTCACGAACTTCATTCGATTCTATATCTACGCTATACAACCGCCAGTTCTCGTCGCCATCTTTGTCCTGCAGGTAGAGGATGTGGCTCCCGGTAAAGGCCCACATGTACATCCGGATGCCGCGCCCGACATCCTGCGTGACGGGACGAGCAGCGCCGACGTCCTCGCGCGGCGCGACCCAGACGTTTAGCACACCGTCGCGTGGGGCCAGCCAGGCGAGATGGGCCCCGTCCGGGCTGATCCGTGCCATCGCGCGGTCCGGGTTGCCAAAGAGGACCGTGCGCGGGATTAAGGTCAGGTCAGTATGCATGTCTTCTCTCCTCTGAAAATGCCGCAGGCATTTTCATCTATTCGCGGTGAAACCGACAGCGTTCTTCCGAAGGAAGAATGCGAAAGGATTTATCCGCGATTCCTCAGCCAGCAGTGCCGCATCAAATTGCGGCTTCCCTTTCGCTGCCGGTTTTTACGCTTGCCGGCTTGAGTCTATCTCATTCACTTGTCGGTGTCAATGAGGCAGTTGTGCGAGCTGCAAGCGTTCATTCCGGGCTGCCTCCCGTTGTCTGTGGTTGTTGGATGATGACCTCTGGTGACTCACGGTCCAGGAAGAGATCGAGGTAGGGGGCATAGGCAAACACTCTGTTCCTCTTGGACTCTCCGAGTCGCGCAAGCAGAGCGTGCGCTTCGAAGTCCGCCACGAGTTTGTTGGCCGCAACATTGCTTATTTCCAGCGTCTCCGAAGCCCGCTTTACGGTTATGATTGGTTGGTAGTAGAGGATATCCAGCAGCCGCAGGCCGGCATACCCACGAATCTGTTCCCTGACCAGGTGATGATGATGCTCGCGCAGCGAAATGATGGCCCGGGCCGTGTCCGTCGCCTGGTGTGCAACTTCATGAGTTCCCCTGAGGAAGAACTTGAGCCAGCCTTCCCAATCCCCACGCGTGCGCACTGCCATCAACCGGTCATAGTACTCCTGACGGTTCCGCTTGAAATAGTAGCTGAGGTAGAGCAGCGGTTTCCTCAAGACTTCGCTCTGGCATAGCAGGAATGTGATTAATAATCTCCCCACGCGACCGTTTCCGTCCAAGAACGGATGGATAGTTTCGAACTGAGAGTGCACAAGTCCGAGTTTGAGGAGAACGGGCATTGGCGACTCGTCGTGGAGGAAGCGTTCTAAATGGCCCAAAGCGGTCACCATCTCCGCTGGCGGCGGAGGCACGAAACTGGCGTCGGCTATGGAGCAACCTGGTGGTCCAATCCAGTTCTGTGAGGTCCGAAATGCGCCTGGACTGCGTTCATGACCGCGGACACCGCTCAAGAGTCGCTCGTGTATCTCACAGATCAACCTTAGCGACAGTGGCAGTTCCTGTAGACGCTGGAGGCCGTAGTTGACTGCGTCTACGTAATTCACGACCTCGCCAACGTCTCCAGGCAGGCCCTTGGTCGCCTTGTCTGCTTCAAACTCCAGGATATCGACGAGTGAGGCTTGGGTGCCCTCTATCTGGGAACTAAGCACAGCTTCCTTGCGGACATACATCGCGACGAAGAGATTGGGGTTGGGGAGCATCTCTGTAACTCCATCCAATCTGCCCAAGGCGCGGTCGGCGTCGGAGAGCAATTTCCACATTTCCTGGTCCATATCGACCTGAGGATCCGGCGGCAGGGGCTTCGGAATAAACGCCCGGTATTGCGCTTCGCCAGTAAGTTGACGCACATAAGTGCCCGCTCTGGTTGACTCCTGAGGTATCGCCATATTAAACTCCGCTTAAGTATGGGATGATCCCGCACCTGCATAATTAACCAAATGCGGGTTTTGCTTTATTATACTAGCCAGAATGCGGCGCAAAGTAAAGTAAAGTTAACTATGGAAGCTGATCATGCGCCAGGACCGATCGGGAAAGGTGGTCTTGTTAGTGCATTCTTGGGAAAATATAGCTCATGTTGAGCGTGAAAGCTGCCAAATGGTCGTTCAAGATGACCTACCAATAATGTCATTTCGAACGAAGTGAGAAATCCGCTTTTTAAGAATCGTGCATGAACACTCTCGCGACTGCTCCGCAGCGCTGTCGCGTTCAGCGCGAAGGGATGAAAATGCCGAAGGCATTTTCAGGAGGTTTGGTTCAAAGCAGATTCCTTCGCTCGGAATGACTGGGTTTCCGATAGTGCACCAGCGCGGGAAGCTGAGCTGGTGCGGATAGATTTAGATAGAGTTGCACTGCGTCGACCGCGTGCTTCGACGGGTCTCAACATGCTGCCTTATACTGGCTGCCGGGTTTTAATGTGTAAGCTCTGCTCATAATTGCGAGAGTTATTGACAAGCACAGCTATTCGTGCTAATAATTGTCCGTGTACCTCACCCGGGGACAAGAAATGCAAGCTACTTGATGAATGGAGAGAAACTCATGCCCTTGGATATCATAAACCTGAACGGAAACTGGAAACTCAAGGAACTCGAGGCCGATGCCGAGCTCGATTACGGCGGAATGGTGCTGGACACACCGGTGCCGGGGGATATCCATCCTACGCTGCGGGACGCAGGCAAATTGCCCGATTACTTTATGGGCCGCAACTCCGACAAGTGCCTTTGGACCTCGGAAAAGGACTGGCTCTACTTCCGCGATATCGACATTCCAGGCAACCTCGCAGGCAAGCGTATTGAGCTCGTCTTCGACGGCCTCGATCTTTTCACCACGGTATACGTAAACGGGTCCGCGGTGGGCGATACTTCTAATTCGTTCATGCAATATCGCTTCGACGTGACGGAACTCGTGAAGCCCGGCGAGAAAGCCAGGATCGCGGTGCGGTTCCGCGGCACGACTCGCGTACTCGACACATTTGATACCAAGAAATACGTCGCCTGCTTCTACACCCCCCGCGTTATCGCGCGAAAGGCGCAGTGCCAGTTCTCCTGGGACTGGGCCCCCAACCTGCCTGCCCTGGGCATCTGGCGCGATGTAAGAATTGAGGCCGGCGCAGGCGGAAGAGTGAACAACGTCTGGGTTCGCCCGAAGGTTACCGGGAATGTGGAGTTCCGCGTCGAGCTCGACGAGCCGGCAAGAGAGCGAATCCGCGGCGGCGAGACGCTGGAGATTCAAGTGAGCGTCGCCGGAGGCGGCGATACTTTCGAACAGACCGTCAAGGCGATAGGATGCAAGAACCTCTGCAACCTCAAGGTGGAAAACCCGAAACTGTGGTGGCCCGCGGGCTACGGCGAGCAGTTCTTATACGACTACAAAGTGCGCCTCAAGCTTGGGAGCGACGTGCTGCACGAATACACCGGGCGCTTCGGAATCCGCGAAGTGGAGCTTGTCCAGGAGCCTGTCGCTCCCGACATGGAAAGCTTCTATTTTAAGGTAAACGGCGTGCGCATATTCTGCGTCGGCGGCAACTGGGTTCCCCCGGACTGCTTCCCCGGAACCATGACGCGGGACCGTTACGAACACCTCATTCGCCTGGTGCGCAACGGCAACTTCAACACGCTCCGGGTCTGGGGCGGAGGCATCTACGAAAACGACTGGTTCTACGAACTCTGCGACCAGTATGGGATCATGATCTGGCAGGATATGATGTTCGCCTGCTCCGATATCCCGGATGATAACCTCCAGTGGACTCGCGACCTGGTGCCTGAGTTCGAGCAGCAGGTGAAGCGACTGCGCAACCATCCCTGCATGCTGCACTGGTGCGGATGCAACGAAAAGACCGGCACCTTCGGCGGGTTGATGGGTTATGGAGATTACATCACTCAATACCTCGCCAGGGGCGTGATCGCAAGGTTCTCGCCCGATCTTTCCTATACGCCGGCGAGTCCTTACGCGCTCACCGACGTCGGCCAGGACCCGCAGACCGGCGATACCCACGGAAGCGCGTGGGAAGGCGCGTTCGAAGACGGCATGCACAACTTTAGAGCTCACATCGACAAGCGCAGGGTCGTATTTATGTCCGAGTTCGGTCTGCACGGCCCACCGCAGATGCGCAGCCTGAAAAAGTTCATGCCCCCGACGAACAGTGGCCGTTGAACGAAACATGGTTCCATCACGTGCAGGACAATCCCTATAACCCGCTCAAGGAGACGTTCCAGCAGGTGCAGGAAGCCGTGGGCACGATGTGGTTCTTCAAGCCCAACAGCGCCGCCGATTTTGTAAAGGTGGCGGGATCTTATCACGCGGAGTATCTGGGCGCGGAGATGCGGCATCACCGCCGGCGAAGGCCCATTAACAGCGGCGCGCTCGTCTGGATGATTGACGACACGTGGCCGGCGGCGAGTTGGAGCGTTATCGACTATTACGGGCTGCCGAAGCAGGTCTACTACTTCCTGAAGCGCGCGTGCGAGCCGCTGTCAATTTCGTTCAGGCAGATGGGAGGCGTGGTCGAAGCCTACGTGGTCAACGACCTGCGCCGCGACGTGAGCGGACACGTCAAAGTGGAGCAATGGAATGTCGACGGCTCCGAGCGCAGGCTCCTTGCCGAGGCGGACGTGAAGGTCGGCGTCGGATTGTCCACCATCGCCCTGAGTTTCCCGGAGTCGAAGATCGGGGAGCTTGCGAACAGCTATCTGGTGGCGACGGGCGATTTCGGAGACGTGTGCGCCCAGGAGATCTATTTCCACAACCTCTGGCACGACATCGCCTGGCCGGACCCGGGGCTGTCTATTCGCGTCGTTGATAGCGGCAAGCGTGACGATGGATACTTTGCCACCGTGGAAGTGTCGGCTGAGCGCTTTGCCAGATGCGTGAACATCAAGACGGCCGAGGACATCTGGTCATACTTCAACGACAATTTCTTCGACGTGCTGCCCGGGCAGACGAGATCGATCACCATAAGCTCGCCGCAGCCGTTCGACGCGTCGAAGCTCATCGTGAAGCACTGGCTGGACATATGGGAATAGCGCAGGCTCTCGTGAATATTCCGAATATCGGGCCGATATCGCAGGAGTCGGGTTTCGTGGCGTTGGAGATGTGCTCCGACGGGCGTTTTGTCGTGGGGAAAGACGGAGTTGTGTCCGTTACCGCGACCGGCGACCGGAAGGTGGAGTTCATCGCGTTTGAAAACCATGCCATCGCTTACGTGAAATCGATGATGGGTTATCCCGCATATTATCCGGTCGAGCCCGTGCGGTTGGACAGGCCGGTAAAGGCGGTGCTCATGGACCTCGACGGCACGAGTGTCCGCAGCGAGGAGTTCTGGATGTGGATAATCCAGATGAGCACGGCCAGCTTACTGGGCGACCCCAACTTCGAGCTCTGCGATGATGATATGCCCCACGTATCCGGGCACAGCGTCTCCGAGCATCTTCAGGTCCTGCATTCGCAAGTACTGCCCGGATAAGACGGTCGAGGAAGCGCGCCGGTATTATTTCGAGCATACCAGGCGCGAAATGAAGGCGATACTCGACGGCGGCGGGCGCGCGGGCGCGTTCACGCCGACCGCGGGGCTCAAGGACTTCCTGTATGCGCTCAAAGCCAGGGGAATAAAGATCGGCCTTGTTACCTCCGGGCTCTTTGAGAAGGCGTGGCCGGAGATTCTCTCCGCGTTTCGCACCCTTGACATGGGCGACCCGAAGGAGTTCTACGACGCGATTATCTCTGCCGGATTTCCGCTTACCAAGGGCGAGGTCGGAACGCTGGGCGAGCTCGCGCCCAAACCCCATCCCTGGTTATATGCCGAAACCTGCCGCGTGGGGCTGGGGCTCGATGCAAGTGAGCGCAATCACGTGATCGGCATGGAGGACAGCGGCGCCGGCGTCTGCTCGGTGCGCCTGGCCGGGTTCACCACCGTCGGTATTTCAGGCGGCAATATCATCGGAAGCGGCGTGAAGGAGCTTTGTTCGCACTACTGCGACACGCTCGCGGAGGTTCTGGATATTATAGGTTGACCTTACCCTGGGTTAGCCGAACAATCCGCAGTGAACAGTCGAGGATCGAGTAGAATCGCCTCGACTGTTTACTGGTTTTATGCTTCGCGTTTCCACCCTCACCCTGGCCCTCTCCCTCATAGGGAGAGGGAATACGTTCGTGCACTATTAAAGCAAACATATCGGCTATAGCTCCCCTCGCCCTGGCAGGGAGAGGGAATACGTTCGTGCAGAACTAACGCGCCTGCGGCGCGGCATGCTTTGCGTGATGACGACGGCATCAGATCCAGTCATTCCAAGCGAAGCCAAGGAATCTGCTTTGAATCAGAGGTCTTAAAAAGCAGATTTCTCACTGCGTTCGAAATGACAATATTGGTAGGTCATTTTGACCATTAGGCAGGTTTCACACTCAAAATGAGCTATGTTTTCCTAAGAATGAACTAACCTATCGGCTATAGCTCCCCTCGCCCTGGCAGGGAGAGGGGCAGGGGGTGAGGGTGGTAACGCAGTAATCCTACGCCATTCTTGAATGAACCTTAGAATACCGCTTTATGTTTTTCGCGGCCGCTCTACGGAACATACATCCACGAAGCATACCTGTTGGGATTCGCTGTTCGCGTTTTCGCGATTAAAGGAGTGCGCACCCTCGTCTTTGCTCCGTAAATTCGACAAACATCGTTGAGTTTGCTTGCTTCGCAAAAAAAGACTATAATTCGCTTGTACAGAAATACTCCGTAGTTGACAGTTGACACGGAGACAAGCCGGAACAATAACGAGCTCAAGCGTTTGCTTTCCCCGTGAATGGGGTATGCATGCCGGGGGGCCGCACTTTGAGAAAGAACGAGAGAGATCCTTCATATACCGTCGGCATAGGTGGATCAGCGGGCGGGTTAGAAGCCTTTGAAGATTTCTTCACGAGGATGCCTCTCGACTCGGGGATGGCCTTTGTTGTAGTGCAGCACCTCGATCCGACGCACAAGGGCATGCTCCCGGAACTCCTGCAGCGTTACACAAGCATGCCGGTCCTGCAGATCGAGGATGGCATGCATACAGAAGCCAACACCATCTACGTTATCCCGCCAAACAAGGACATCTCTATTCTTCACGGCACTCTGCAACTGCTGGACCCTGCTTCACCCCGCGGATTGCGGCTTCCAATCGACTTCTTCCTTAAGCACCTGGCGCAGGACCAGGGGGACAAGGCTGTCGCCGTCATTCTCTCGGGAATGGGAACGGACGGCACACTTGGAGTGAAGTCGATCAAAGAGAAGCTGGGAATGGTGATGGTCCAGGACCCCGCGTCGGCCACGTTCGATGGAATGCCCACCAGCGCAGTGGCTACCGGACAGGCGGCCTACATCGCTCCCACCGCCCAACTGCCCGCGATGCTGCTGGAGTATGCAAAGCACAAACGGGCAATTCCGGACAGCAGCGCTGCACTGGCCCAGGATACCTCAAACGCGCTCCAGAAGATAATTGTCCTGCTTCGAGCGCGAACGCAGCAGGATTTTTCACTGTATAAGAAAGACACGCTGAACCGCCGTATCAGGAGGCGGATGGACATTCACCTGATTGATTCCGCGAACGACTACGTGCGATATCTGCAGGAGAGCCCGCACGAAGTGGACCTCCTCTTCAAAGAGATGCTCATCGGTGTAACCAGCTTCTTCAGGGACCCTCAGGCATACGAGACCCTAAAGGAGAAGATGGCAGGGAAGCTGTGCGATGAGGCCGGGACGCTGGGGACGCTGCGCGCGTGGGTTGTCGGCTGTTCGACAGGAGAAGAAGCGTATTCCATCGCCATTATACTGCGAGAGTGCATCGAGGAGATGGCGCAAAAATGCGCCGTCGATCTGCAGATATTTGCCACGGATATCGATAAAGAAGCAATCGAGGTCGCCCGGCACGGGATCTACCCCGCAAACATCGCCGCCGAAGTATCGCCGGAGCGATTGCAGAGGTTTTTCGTCAAGGACGGGGAGAGCTACCGGGTAAAAAAAGAGATTCGCGACAGCATTGTCTTTGCGCCGCAGAACGTGATCATGGACCCGCCGTTTACCAGGATGGACCTGGTATCATGCAGGAACCTCCTTATTTACTTCTCTACAGACCTGCAGCAAAAGGTTTTGCCCTTGTTTCACTACAGCCTGCGGCTGGGAGGCGTGCTCTTCCTGGGTCCGTCGGAATCCCTTGGAGGTCAAAGGGATCTTTTCACGACCCTGGACAGCAAAGCCAAAATGTTCCGCCGCAAGGAAACAGAGGCGCTGCACCGAGATGTGGCAGAGTTTCCCATATTCCATCAGCCGCGCGCAAGGGTCGAGGGCGCCCCTCCGGCCGCTGCGGATACAGGCAAGCCAACCAACGTAGCGGAGATGGCACAGGACTTTCTGATGGAGAGCTACGCGCCTCCCGCGGTGCTCGTCGACGATCAGGGTGATATTCTCTTCATCAACGGACGGACAGGCAAATACCTGGAACCCTCGCCCGGGAAAGCCAACCTCAATATTTATGCGATGGCGCGCATTGGGCTTAGAAACGAGATCGGGATCGCAGTGCGCAAGGCAATTTCGCAGGGCGCGGATGTCATCGCCAAGGGTATCAAGGTCGGCACCGACGGCGGCGAACAGATCGTCAATCTGACAGTCAGGCCAATCACCAGCGCCAGAAACAAACAGACATACTTGATGGTTGTGTTCCAGGATGTCGAGGCGCGCAAGCGCGCCGCGAGCCGCAAAACCCAAGCGCCGGGGGATCCCGAACAGCGCGCCACGATCGAGCATCTCGAGGAAGAGCTTAAATACGGCAAGGAACGCCTGCAGGACACCGTCGAGCAAATGCAGGCGACAGCCGAGGAACTGCAGTCGGCGAACGAGGAACTGCAATCATCCAACGAGGAGCTTCAAAGCACCAATGAGGAGCTGACCACCTCAAAAGAAGAGATGCAGTCCCTGAATGAAGAGCTTGCCACGGTCAACGCGGAGCTTACGGCAAAGTTTGATTTGCTTTCGCAGGTCAACAACGATATGAAAAACCTCTTGAACAGCACCCAGATCGCTACCGTCTTCCTGGACAACGATCTCAAGATCAAACGTTTCACCTCAGAGAGCACAAAGATCATCAAGCTCATCGAAACCGACGTGGGGCGCCCGCTCTCCGACCTCGTGTCGAACCTTGAGGATGTGGATCTTGCCCGGGACGCCAGAAAAGTGCTCGACACGCTGGTCTTCAAGGAGACGCAGGTGCGGACCACTAACGGAAGCTCGTACACGGTTCGCATACTGCCTTACAGGACCATAGACAACATGATCGATGGGGTTGTCCTGACCTTTATCGACATAACTGAGATCAAGAGCCTGGAATCGACGGGCGTCGAGCGCTCCTTTGCCAGGGGCATTGTGGATACCGTGAGAGAGCCTCTGCTCATTCTCGATGAGCGCCTAAGGGTTGTGTTCGTAAGCCAGGCATTCTGTGAGGAGTTTGGAGTGTCCATCGAAGAAACCGAAGGGCATTTCCTGTATAACCTTGGCACTGGGCAGTGGAATATTCCGGCTCTCAGGCATTTGCTGGAAGGCGCGCTTCCGGAAAAGACCGAGATAAACGACTTTCCGGTAGAGCACGACTTCCCGGCAATCGGCCAAAGGAAGATGCTGCTCAATGCGCGCGAAATTCGCCGGGAAGGTGAGAAGCAGCGGTTGATCCTGCTGGCTATTGAAGACGTGACGGACAGGGCGACTGGTAAGTAAGCAGGCAGATTCTTATCGCGTATGCGCGCTCTTCGGCGGGCTCGCAGGAGCCGAAACGCGAAATACCGTCTGGGTGGGGATTTCCGAATCGCCACCCATACACGGCCTTCGCGGATCGTCCTACACCTGGGGATGGCCGCGGGGCACACGCAAGGAAGTGCTCATGGAAGATCATTCCAAATCACGGGATCGCGACAGTTTGCGCAGGGAAGCCGAGGATCGGCTGGTCCAGGGCGAGAGCCGAGATGTCGGAAAGACATCGGATGCGGACGTTCGCGCCCTCCTGCACGAGCTGCAGGTGCATCAGATCGAACTGGAGATGCAGAACGATGAGCTTATGCAGGCCAAGGCGGAAGCCGAAGACGCTCTGCGTAAGTATTCGGACCTCTATGACTTTGCCCCTGTCGGTTACGTGACCATCAACGTGGGCGGCATAATCCTCGAGGCAAACCTGACTGCGTCCACAATGCTCGGCGTGCCGAGATCAAAGCTAATAGGATCTTTGTTCAGGTTGTGGGTCGCCCCGAAGAGCAAGTCGGATGTCCTCGCGTTATGTTCAGCCGTTATTGATTCCGGAGAAAATGTTTCGCGTGAACTGACACTCCTCAAAGGCAAGACAGAGCCGTTTTTCGCCCTGATTATCGCAATGGCCGCCAAAGACCACGCCAGCCGTTCTCAGTGCCGGATCGCAATCACCGACATAACGCGGCGAAAGAAAGCAGAGGACGCGCTCTATAAGGCCTATGCCGAGCTGGAAGAAAAAGTGGAAGAGCGCACCGCGGAACTGGCAGAGGCCCGTCTTGAAGCGGAGCGCCGGGCGGCGGAGATAGAATCGTTTGTCGCGAGTATGGCGGACGGCGTGGTCCTGTTCAACGCGCGGGGCGAGATAACCTTCATCAACGATACCGGGATGGGCATCCTCGGGGCGCCGTTGGGCGCCTCTTTTGAGCGTTTGATGGAAAGGACCCGCTTTTATGACCTGAAAGGTGACATAATCCCTCCGGAGGAGGAAGCGGCCGGCAGAGCGCTTCTCGGGGAGAGCGTGACCGATATGCGAGGGACGCTGGCCCTGCCGTGGGGCAAATCGGTGACTCTTAGCATGAGCACGTCACCGGTTTTGAGCGGTGAGGGAGAAGTGATCGGAGCGACGATGGTGTTCCGGGACCAGTCCGAGCGAATCCGGTTCGAGAACGAAAGGCAGGCGCTGTTGGAGCGCGAGCAGCACATAGCCGACATACTGGAACAGGCTGTTATCCCTGAAGCGCCGCGGCATGTGGCCGGCCTTGAAGTGGCAGTTAGATACGAGCCCGCGCATGCCGAAGCGGTAGTGGGAGGCGACTTCTACGACGTTTTCGAGCTTAGTGGCGGAAAAGTGGGCGTGCTCATAGGCGATGTCGCGGGAAAAGGATTGGCGGCCGCTGTTGGAATCGCGGCAATCAGGTATTCGATACGCAGCTACGCTTATCTGGATGCTCGTCCATCAAAGGTGCTGACGCTTGCCAACGATGCCCTGTGCAAAGGCGAACCGGGCTGGGACGAGCTGAACATGTTCACCGCGTTTTTCGCCGTCATTGACACTCGCTCCGGAGAGATATCCTACGCAAACGGCGGTCACGAGCCGGGCATGCTCAAGACCGCGGACGGCAACGTGGAACGCCTCGAAGCACCGGGAACACTGGTGGGAATCTTCCCGGGCATTCAATACTCTGAAATAAAACGGAAACTGCTTCCCGGGGATGTGGTCGCGGTGGTTACCGACGGCATCACGGAGTCCCGGCGGGACCCTGAGTCACTATTCGGCATCGAGGGAGTCGAGCGATACCTTGAGAGTTCATCTGAAGAAAGCCCCGACGCACTGGCGGAAGGCATTCTGCGCAGCGCAAAGGATCACGCGGGCGGTCATTTCGCCGATGACGCCGCCATAGTTGTAGTTTCGTTAGGTAATGGGCGTTAGGTGTTAGGGAATGGAGCCAAGGTTGGCAGGTTGGTTTCTGCTTTGCTCGGGCAGATTTGCAATCTGGCCCGTAAGGACAATCAGGGCATCTGTGATGCCCAAACCAGTTGCGACACCGATACACCCACCCGTCGGGATTGAGCCATCCCCCAACACTAAATCCCCTCTCTTCACTTCATCCATTATGTGATCATCTTGAGCTTCGGTGACGCTCCAAGCAGGCAGAATCATAGTTTTTCCGGGTATTTTGACAGGCAGACGTGTCCCTTTGCCGTGAGACTTGGGTATACAAAAGCTAAACAACTGATGCCCGGTCCCGCTGGATACGATTAGAGCGCGGGCCGCAGGCTGCAGTAATGGTTGGCGAGAGAATGGGGAGCAAACCGGCCAAAACTCTTCTAGCGGTGGTTGGGCTGCTTATGGCGGCCGGCGCTGCTTCGGCATCCACAGTTCAGCCTTACGCTGTCCCGGAGGCGGCAACCTATGTTCTCGCTCCGATGGGAATAGCGACCATCATCGTGGCGGAGCTCAGACGCCGCCGAGTTTCCAGGCTGCGGCGCGGAGTGGGGCTGGCTTACTTCCTTGTGAAGAGGACCTTCGACGTGCTGATTTCGCTTTTGGCGCTCCTTGCTTCATCGCCGGTCTTCTGCTTTATCGCTTTGTTGGTAAGAGCGAGCGGACCGGGCCCGATCATCTTTCGCAGGCGGGTGATCGGAAAGTGTGGCAAGAGCTTCGATATGTTCAAGTTCCGCACGATGGTGGACAGAGCCGAGGAACTGCTGGAACGCGACGAAGACCTCAAGCGCCAATACGCCGCGAACTGGAAGCTGGAGAGTGACCCGAGGGTCACCAGGCTAGGTTGTTACTTACGTAAACTAAGTCTTGATGAACTACCGCAGTTGATTAACGTTTTATTGGGTAACATGACGTTCGTCGGCCCGAGGCCGATACACGCGGATGAAATCGCGATCTATGGTCCGTCCGTTGAGCGGTTCAAGACGGTCACGCCGGGGATCACGGGTCTCTGGCAAAGCTGTGGCCGAAGCAATACGTCTTATGAAGCGAGAGTTCAGATGGATATGCTCTACATCGAAAAGCGCTGCATCATGCTCGACCTGCTGATTATCCTGCGCACAATCCCTGCAGGACCGTTTAGCCGCGGTGCATGCTGAGTGAGGTGTGGCATTAACCCTCTCGCATTCTTCCTGCGGAAGAACGCTTTTTCTGGGTGGTGATTTCCGAATCGCCACCCTCGTGCTAATGTGGGATTTCCGAATCCCGGAGCCTGCTGTTGGAGCATCCGGATTCGGAGATCCGGGTGAAGTGGTGAGGTGAGGATTCGGAAATCCTCTCCCAGGAGAGAAAATAGCCTTCGGGAATTTTCGAAGGAATCGCGGATGAAAACCTCTAGCGACTGCGCCTGCGGCGAGTCACTGTCGGGCTTTCGCAGTATCTGGCGATACTACTGTCGCCCCGAGGGGTTTCACCGCGAAGGGGATCGAAAATGCCTGCGGCATTTTCAGAGGAATCGCGGATGAAACCTCTCGCGACTGCGCCTGCGGCGAGTCACTGTCGGTTTCACCGCGAAGGGGATGAAAATGCCTGCGGCATTTTCAGAGGAGGTTCCACTAAATGAATTTCTGGCATCTGCTCAAGGTTATCCGCGCTAGACGATGGCTGATCCTTGGAATCGTCGCGGCGACAATGATCGTTGTCGGAATCGCTGCCCCGAAGCCGAAAGTCGTGTATGAGGGAACGGCGTATATGTCGCCCACCTCTCAGGTCATGCGCGGCGGCCCGAACGTCGCGGGCGATGAGACAACCCCCGGCGCCTCCGGAGACCGCGAGGTAACCCTGAGCAACCTGATAATCCTGGCCGAGGGCGGTGACGTCTACCAAAGGGCCATGGATTTTCTGGCTCTTCCCGCCGACAAACAAAAGCGGCTCGCGCCCGACCTTCCCATAAACAAGCAGATCACTCGAATAGAACTTTCCCCGGGCGAGCTGATCACGTTCCAGGACTGGGCTGATATTCTCGAAGTCGCGCCCGTGCAAAACCAGAACATAGGCGAGAACGGAACCACCACGGACATTATCCGCATCACCGTCAAGCTCCCCGACGGCGACGTGGTCCCCGCCATAGCGAATGCCGTTGGCTATGCGTTCACGCAGGTGTTCCAGGAAAAAAGTCGCGAGGACACCCGCAACTATGCCAAGTTCCTTGAAAACAGCACAAACGAGGCAAGAGCAAAGCTTCACGAGCTGGAGATGCACATCGCGAGCAGCAAGAAGAACGGCAAGGTTCTGTCGCTGGACCCGGAGGAGCAGAGCGCGCTTGCCGCTTTGGCCAACATGAAAGGAGAGCAGACCGCTGCTCAAGCCGCCCTCAAAGAAGCCCAGGCTGATTACAGCAGCATCAGCAAACAGCTCGCGAAGCAGCCGGCGGTGATGCGGACGCTTCTTCCGGCTGAAATGGACCCGAGAGTCAAGAAGCTGAGGGAAGAACTGGACCAGGACGAGGCCGATCTGCGCGCTCTGGCACGGCGCTACACTCCCACCCACGAAACCTACAAGGCGTTGGAGGCCCACATCGCGCTCCTCAGGGCAAGGATCGCCAGGGAAGGGCCCACTTACTCTTCGCCCAGCATAAATGATTTCCACCAGGATCTCGTGAAGCAGCACGCCGAGGCACAGTTCACGCTCGCCAAGGCGGCCGCCAGGCTGACAGCCATCAATGCCGGAGTTGCGAGCGCCCAGACAAGGGTAGACACGATCGCCAGGACCGAGCCCCAGCTCACGGAGCTTACCAGGGATTACAGCCTTGCCGAAAAAAACTATAACACCCTCTCCGAAAAGCTCACCCAGGTCCGCATGGCGGAACAGGAGTTCACGAGGACCGGTTCCATAGTTCCTTACGGCTGGTCGCGCGAGGCAAGGGGTCCGGTCGTTCAGGGACCGAGCCGCAGGGCCCTAATGGCCTACGCTCTGGTCCTTTCCCTGATAGTGGGCGTAATGACCGCGGTGTGGTTGGACTCCATCGACAACAGAATGCGCAACGCGGCGGATGTCGAGAAGCTGCTGAAGCTGCCGGTTATGGGGCTCACCCCGCGGCTCACCGGCCGCAATGGCGACCTGCCGAAACTCACTCATCTGTATCCACTTTCGGCGATGGCGGAGTCCTACAAAATACTGAGGACCAACATTATGTTTGCCCTCAGGGACAAGCCCTTCAAGACTTTGATGGTTGCTACGGGCAGGCCTGGCCAAGGCGGGACCACGACGATCTGCAACCTTGCCATTGCCCTGGCACAGATCGGCAAGAGGATAATCCTGATCGACGCGGACATGCGCCGTCCCAGCCTGCACAAGTTCTTCGGCGTCGACAACGACGCCGGACTCAGCACTTTGCTTCAGGGCAGCGGGAAGATCACGGACGCGTTCCGGAAGACGGACGTCGACAACCTGATCGTGGTACCCGCCGGTCCCCGGCCGATAAACCCGTCCGAACTGCTCGGCTCGGATAGAATGCGCGAAATCGTGGAAAGACTGGCAGATCACTGCGATCTCGTCCTCTTCGATTCTCCAAGCGCGGTGGTTTTCAGCGATGGTCCAATGCTGGCAAGCTGGGTCGACGCGGTTTTGATGGTGGTTTCGGCCAATCAGGTGCCCAGGGGCACCGAGGTTCAGACCCGCGATCTGCTCGGAAAAGCCAGGGCCAATGTCGTGGGGGTAGTAGTCAACCGCATGGCGCCGGAAAACGTGGATAGCTGCTATTTCTTCTCACACTATTACTCATCGAGCGCGACGATGCCCGAAAACGACAGGCTGCTTGGGGAAGGCGATTACTCCCGGCGGGACTCAATCCCCAACGCTGAAGACTCGAGTCATCCGGGAGCAAGCCCGGCTGTGCTGACATGCCCCGAAAAACCGGAGCCGCCAGCCGAAGCCGGCGAGGACAACCTGTTCCCGGACTGAGGGGCACCGACGCAGCATCCTGAGCTTAGTCGAAGGGTGCGATCAAGTCCGGCGGCTGCGTCGATTCAGGAGACAGATTTGGAACAAAGACAAGATCAAACGCTGAGAGCTGAAACCGTGCCGGATACATGGCCTCAGAAACCAAGGAGAAACATAGTCGCGGTCGTGCTCGGCCAGCGCGAGTTGATCGCTAACCTGGTAGCCAGGGACATTCGCTCGCGCTACAAGCAGTCCCTGCTCGGTGTAGCCTGGGCCGTCCTGACCCCGGTTGCAATGATGCTCGTCTCCACCGTTGTGTTCTCCGGCATTGCGCGGATCGACACGGGGAGCATTCCTTACCCGATATTCGTCTACATTGCGGTTTTGCTGTGGAACTTCTTCAACCAGGGGCTGGTCTCGGGGTCCGAATGCCTTGTGGCAAACTTCAACCTGATCACAAAGATCTTCTTCCCGCGCGAGGTATTCCCGATTACAGCGATCCTGGGCAGAGTTGTCGATCTTGGGGTCGGCATGGCGGTAATGGTTCCGCTGTTCTTTTTATACCACGTTCATCTCACGTGGATGGTCTTTTGGGTGCTGCCGATTCTTCTCGTGCAGATGTGCCTGACGTTTGGGCTGGCGTTTTTGCTTTCGAGCATAAACGTGTTTTACCGGGACATCCGGTATGCTGTCCCGCTCGCGCTTCAGGTCTGGATGTATCTGACGCCGATTTATTACCCTCTCTCGAAAGTGCCGCACAGGTTCATGTTTATCTATATGGTGAACCCTATGACGCCGGTTATGGAGTCCTACCGCCGCGTTACGCTCGAGGGAAAAGCGCCTACGTGGGGACCTCTCGGGGTTGCGTTGATTGTATCCGTGATCGTGCTCGCTGCCGGCTATAGGGTATTCAAGAAACTGGAACCGGCGTTTGCGGAAATTGTATAGGCGGGTGCGTTACCTGATGGGAATTGTGGAGTGCTCTGAAGAAATATGAAAGTTATCTCTGCCGAAAACGTATCGAAGAAGTTCATACTTGCCCACGACAGGCCGAGAAGCCTGGCGGATGCGGCGCGTGGGATTTTCCGGCGCAGAGAGCGCGAAGACTTCTGGGCGCTGAAGGATGTCAGTTTCGATGTGGAGCAAGGCGAGGCGCTGGGCATCATCGGCCATAATGGCGCGGGCAAGAGCACGATGCTGAAGCTGCTCACGCAGATAATGGACCCAACGTCCGGCCGCCTTCGAACCCGCGGCCGCGTGTCGGCGTTGATAGAGGTCGGAGCGGGCTTTCACCCGGAGATGACGGGCCGGGAGAACATCTACCTGAACGGTTCCATACTTGGGATGTCTCGGCGTGAGATAGAATCGAAGCTGGATGAGATCGTGGCGTTTGCCGAACTGGAAAAGTTCATCGATATGCCGGTGAAGCGGTACTCGAGCGGGATGTACGCGCGGCTCGGTTTCGCGGTGGCCGCGCATGTTGAGCCCGATATACTGATCGTGGATGAAGTGTTGTCCGTCGGAGACGCCGCCTTTCAGGGAAAGTGCGCGGCGCGCATGCTGAAAGTGAAGGAACAGGGCGTTACCGTTGTTTTTGTATCGCACAGCTTCAGCGCCGTGACCTCGATTTGCACGCGAGCCATTGGATTGTGGCTGGGGAACGTTTTTGTCGACGCCTCACCCTCGGAAGCGATTGCCGGTTACCGGGAGATGATCGCTCGCGAAGCATCGGCGCCCATTAAGTGCGGCGGCGAGCGCGGCGGCGAAGGGTCGGACCTTGTGATCACGCGCGTGGAATCATTCTCTCCTGCCGACGCGTGGGAAGCTTACGCGGATGGTCCATGGGCGCTTCGAATTCATTACCAGGCGCAGCGCTTGGTCTCCCGCCCGGAGATCGCCTTCCGGATAACTAACAGCGATGGCGTTACCATTGCTCAACCGTGCACGACCGACTACGAGCAAAGCATGGACGTGGACGGCGGCGGAAATGTCGAGTTCGCGCTGGATCGTCTGCCGCTGCTGCCCGGGCGTTACGGGGTGGAGGTGTTTGCCTGGGATACCTGTGGTGTAACCGCTTATGACTATGGGCGGCACGCGTATAGCCTCGTCGTTCTTCCCGGATCAGCACAGCGCACCGGCACCGGTCCCGGTGTGCGCCTGGGCCTGATAAAGCTGCAGGGGAGTTGGCGGTGGCCCGAAGCCGCCTTCGCAAACCCCTCACGCGGACTACACGAGGAAGGGAGACATGGTGACAGGACCACTCGTCAGCATTATACTTCCGACGCATAACGGGGTCAGATTTCTCCGTCAGTCCATTGAGAGTTGCCTGGCGCAGAGCTATGAATCGCTTGAGCTTGTCGTCGTCGATGACGCGTCAACGGATGATGTTTCCGACACGCTCGCCGGCCTGCGCGATTCGCGCATCACACTGATCAGGAACGAGCACAATCTGGGGCTGCCGCGTTCGCTGAATGTGGGCTTCGCCAGGGCCGCGGGAACGTTCCTCACATGGACCTCGGACGACAATTACTACGGTTCCACCGCGATTGCCAGACTGGTTGATACACTGGAATCGCGCCCGGACGTTGGCCTGGTATACGGTTCATTCCACCTGGTGGATGAACAGGGCAACGTGATCGGCCGGCGCGATTGCCCGCCGCCGGTGTACCTGCCGAAAGATAACACGGTGGGCGCCTACTTTCTCTACCGGCGGGAGGTGAGGGATCGAATCGGAGATTACGATCCGGGAATGCGCCTCGCCGAGGACTACGACTACTGGCTCCGGGTGCACAGGCATTTTCGCTGCTGCCGGGTGGACGCCGCGGAGTATTACTATCGCGTTCACGATGCTTCCCTGACCGGCACGGCGGGCGGGCAGGAGATCGTGAGAGTTGCCCGGCGGGCTCAGCGAAAAAACCGATGGTGGAAAAGCTGGCTGATCTGTTTGTTCTATTCGACAGCCGACCCGGTGGCAGGCGCCGTGTCCAATACACGGACCGGAGGCGTCCTGAAGTCTGTCTTTGGCCGACGATGGCGGGCTATCGCCGGCCGATGAATCGGGCGCACTGCGGTCCAAGCGCCGGCGCAAGCGGTTTCTGCCACAGTTGCGATCAGGATTCGTGTCATTGTTTGTCTATCACACGACGGCGTCAAGCGGGAGGACCAGGTTTTGGTGCGCTGCGTTCTATATATTAATTCGGTTAGTTGGATCGGAGGGGCAGAGGGCGCGCTTCTTGACCTGGCCACCAACCTGGACGCCTCGCGTTTTGCTCCGGTAGTTGTGTGTCCAAACCCCGGGGAGTTTTCCAGGATGCTGGAAGCGCAGCGCATAAAGACTTATATAGTCCCGTATTACGGGCTGCGGGCGCCCAACCCCACGAGGTATTTTCAGACGATCGTAGGATTGGCGCGGCTTGCGTTCAGGCACGATGCGCGGCTGATCCACGTGAACCATCAGCAGTTCAGCGACTACGGCGTCGTGCTCGGCCGGCTGTGCCGGCTGCCCGTTGTCGTGCATTTGAGGGGTGTGGAAACTGATGAGTTTTTTGGCCGTTACGCCCGATGGATCCTCAAGGCGGATCGGGTGATCTGTGTTTCCGGGGCGGCAAGGGCGCGCTTTCTCGAATATCTTCAGTCACACTTTCGGTCGACGGTCGTAAAGCGCGCGGTTGCGCGGACGGTGGTGGTCTACGACGGCCTCAGAACGCTTCCCGAACCGGCTCGCAAGGAGACACTTCGCCGCGAATTGGGAATCCCCGCGGCGTCTAAGGTCGTGGGGATTGTGGGACAAGTCACTCCCGAGAAGGGGATCAGGGACTTTGTGGACGCCGCGTCCCAGGTTCACGAAAAGTGCCGACCGGCACACTTTCTGGTAGTGGGCGCCGATCCCGCCCACGGATCGGATTATGCATCCGAAACACGCGCCTACGCCAGGAGCATCGGCCTCGGGGACTGCTTCACATTCACGGGATTCCGTGACGACGCCGCCCGCCTGTTGGGATGTCTGGACGTTTCGGTGCTCGCATCGCGGCAGGATGCGTTTCCGCGTGTCGTATTGGAGAGCTTGTCTGCCGGCGTCCCGGTGGTTGCCACTCGAGTAGGCGGCGTGCCCGAGATGATCGAAAACGGATCGAGCGGTCTGTTGGTGCCATCCCGGGACCCCGCTTCGCTCGCTGACGGCATCCTGAGTATTCTCGCCATGACATCCGAGGACCGGGCCGCGATGGTTGCCAGAGGACGGGAACGCGTCGGCAGTTTCGGCATCGCGCAGCATGTCTGGGAGGTCCAAAAAATATATGAGAGGTTGCTCTGGAGGCGCTACGAGGCATGAATGCGGGCGCGTCCTAATTCGCGGGCTCCTCTTTCTTCAGGGGTTCCACGTACTTCGGAGTGGTGAATTTCCACTCTATCGGTTTATCGCTGCCGGCGCATGTTGCTGTGATGGTGTACTGGTACTGCTTGTCCTTGGGCTGCCGTGAAGCGGCGAGGATGATCTGCGCGTTCGGGTCCTGCAGGAAAGAAGCATTGCGGCGGTTTATGAGGTTCTGGGCCAACGGCCAAGCGTTCGGCTCAACAGATCTCAGGTCCAACCCGTCCTCCGAGAACAGCGCATCACGTTCGCCATCACTCAACAGCGCATAGAGTCGCAGAACGTCTCGAGCTGTGAAAACCAGGTCCTCAATGCCGACCTTGTCCAGGATTTCGTCTCTGCTGATATTAGCGTTGTACTGCTCCTGGGTGAGGACCGCGATCTGAGACAGGTCGCCGATGTCCAGCGTTCCGGTTTTCTTCAGAGTCTGCCTCCAGGCCTCGAGCCAGGCTTCCGGAATCTGCTTGCCGCGCTTGCGGAACCAGTCCCTGTCGCGCAGTTCTATCACCGACGCGGGCTTGTCCCAGTTATATCGGAAGCCGTCGGCTATCTTGTCGAGGACGACCTTGATCTGAGCCTCGTCCTGGGTCAGGTTTGGACCGTAGGTTCTCCCGAACGAATCGGAAACCACCGTCATCTTGCTCGCTTCGGCGAGCGCAGCCTCGGCGTCGTCGATGTTGCGGCTCTGCAGTTTGATATTGATTTTAGCCTCCAGGGCCGGATCATCCTTGTGCTGCGCGACAGGCTCTCCAGTGTCGGTATTCTTGATATCAGACATCATCGCCTGCGCGAACATCGTCTCCATATCGCCGCCTGTGTCCTGATTATCTTTGCCTTGGTCCTGGCTGCTGACCAGGAGTTTGCCCAACAGCTTGGCAGCGTTCGAGTCAGGGTCGAAGAGCGGCAATTCGACATTCTGGCCGTCGTCGCAGAACATGTCCATCACGCCCAGCAATGTCTCGCCTCCGGGCATGTCACCGATGTTCTCCGGGTTGTAGTTGATCATAACTGTGACCTGTCCTATTTTGCTGGCCAGGTCCTTAGGAAATGGCACGGCTCCGCCGCTGATCTTGGAAGTGAACCCAAAGAGGCTTTGCATTGCCTGAAGCAGGCCCTGCTGGCCTTCTTCGGACAGGCTGCCCGCGCTCAATGACAACTCCTCGCCGCTCGCAAGGGCGTCGGCGGCTGCGGGCACTTCCCCGAAGAACGCGCCGAGGGACTTCGTCAATCCGGACTGCTCGAACACATAAAGAAACGGGTTATCTGACTTTAGCTTTCCGAGGTCTTGCGGGGATAAATCGTTGGGATTGCTGTAAGCATCAAGGGCCTTCTGACGCCCCTCGTTTTTTATCTGCCTTAGGCGTTCCTCTTCCCGAAGCCTCTGGTTCTCTGCATCGAGAAGAGTCTTTCTGTCCATGAATAAACGGTAGGTGTAGCCGCCCTCTTTGCCGGCGCGTTTCCACTTGAACTTCATCACGTGCGCGATGGAACTCATCAATTCGGTCAGAGGCACATCCCTGGCGAAGATGTTCATTTTGCGGTCGCGCACCTGCCAGTCCTCGTTATTGTAACCGGCTCTGAACGTAATGCCCGTCGCCGCGGAAGATCGTTCATAATCGCCAGCACGGTCTTTGTCGGGCTTCGTATGTCACTTTCTGGTCAAGTCGCTTATCTACTGCCTGCTTGGTTTCACTTGTGCTCACGATCGGACCGGCGTTGGGGTCGACGGTGATCTTCCCGAGAGCCAGCGCGGCTGTTGAAACGCTTGCAAATAACACGATCGCCACTGCGTATTCCGTACTTGCTGATCCCAAATCTCCCTCATGTGAAATCCAGTTTAAGTCTAGTCGCCCAGACGGTGGCGCCATCTTTTCCTCTTCGGCATGTCTTCTTGGGCTGCTCCTGAAACACTTTGTCGCTGATGCCCTTGTTCACGCGGTAGTTGCTGAAAGTGAGCGAGGTTGTGGCTTTTTCGACCTGGTTGTCTTTGCCCGGCGCCGGCGTCCGCATTTCGGCCTCGATCTGCGTGGGCAGGAAGGACTTGCCGTCTACCCTCGTGTACTGCCAGGTGGACTTGAAACCGAAGCGCCCTGACGATTCCATTGCAGCTACTGTGGCGCTGGATTTCTCGACCCAGATGGTTACCGAAGGCCGGCCGGCCTGCTGCTGGGGAGGGTCGAGCCTGACCACGTTGCAGTCTTTTCCCTGCCTCTTTTCGGACCTCAGATAGGTCGCTTTCTGGTTGTAGAGCATTTTCTCGTATCGGATCGCCAAAGTAGTTCTTGGGTGGGACCACAGCCATTCCATCCTTTGGCTGAACGTGTATTTTGCCCGGTTTCTTGAAGTAGAGTATCATCCGCATGTGTTTTTGATGGTCATGCCGGGGCTTCTCACGCTCATTGTCAAGTCCGCGCGATAGTCTCTGATCCCGGCGAAGTTGGCTTTGACGGCGGCTATCACGTCGCTGCCAGAGGGCTGAGCGGGGCACGCCGCAGCAGCGGAGAGGCTCAATATAAGGCTAAGCATGCAAAATCGCGCAAGTCTCAATTCAGGATATCCTTTCTGCGAAGAATCAGCATAGATGCGGTGTAGAGGACCACTATGTAAGTTCCCAGGCACGCCATAGAAATCCGGATATCTTTCCAGGGTATCGGGTCGAGGAACGCCTTCTGTCCAACGAACAAGTGGCTGGTAAACAGGTAATCCTGGATGGGCTTAAAATACGGTATGGCGCCGATGATGAGCATCGTAAACAGGAGCATCATCGAGCCGCCGATGGAGCCAAGCGCATTGTTCAGCCAGACGGAGATAAAAAACGCCACCATGCCGACCGCAGTCATCCCGACGCACGTTAGGACCACTCCCAGCGCAAGTCTCGTCAAAGCCTCGCCCTCGCCGTACCAGGCTACAGTCATGTTCTTAGACATTTCCATTGTCAGCAGCCCACCGTGCCCGAAGAATCCCAGCCCCATGAGATAAGCCGACACTACCAGGAAGAGCACCAGGAACAGCGTATAGATCAGCCCAGCGGCGAACTTGGAGGTGAGGAGCGTGAAACGCTTGATCGGCTTCGAGAGCACCATCCGCAGCGTGCCATCGCTGCTCTCGCCCGCGAAAATCTCCCCGAAAATCAGGCACACAAAAAACGGCATGAACATGGTCAGGATGGATATCGAAACCATCGGCGAGGCCAGCACGAGCCATGCCATAAACTCGCCGTTAGCGGGTGAGCCGACGACCTGCATTCCCGAGCCCGAGGCGGAGTTCATGGCAAAGTCCGAAAGCCTGCCGTATTTCAGGCCCAGGAGCACCATTGAGTTGATGAAGAGAAGCGCGGCGAACCCGATATAGCTGCGCGGCCGGCGCGACATCTTGAAAACCTCAAAACCGATTTGCTTAAGCATCGTTCTCTCCCACCAGTTTCAAATAAAGGTCCTCGAGCGACGTCTTCACGGGCACCAGGGCCGAGACTTCGATTCCCTGTTCCACAAGCAGCCGGTTAAGCTGCGCGGAGCTCCCACCGCTCAGTTTCACGTTGATCATGCCGTCGCTTCCGGGATCGGCTTCTGCCCAGTCCAGCTTATCGATCAGCTCGCGCACGTTCGCCGGCGAGTCCACCTGCAGATTGTATGAGTCCTGACCCGAAAGAAGGTCCTTAACCGCGCCTGTTTCGATTACCTTGCCCTCGTTTATCACGGCGATGCGCGTGCAGACCTGTTCGACCTCGTGAAGCAAGTGACTCGAGAGCAAAACTGAAGGTTCTTCTCGCGCGCCAGGCTCTGCACGAGCTCGCGAACTTCCTTCATTCCCTGCGGATCGAGGCCGTTGGTCGGTTCGTCCAAAAGAATCAGCTCGGGCTTGCCGATAATGGCGCTGGCGATCCCTAGGCGCTGCCTCATTCCCTGCGAGTAGGACTTCACCTTGTCCTTTGCCCGGGGGAGCAGACCTACTGTATCCAGGGCTTCATCAATCTCTTTGGATGGGCAACTGCGGCCCGCGTTGCTAAGAATGCGCAGGTTGTCGCGTCCGCTCAAGTAGCCGTAGAACGCCGGGACCTCCACCAGCGCCCCGACCTTCTCGAGCGCCGGGATGTGCTCCTTCCATACTTCGTGTCCAAAGAGCCGGATGCTTCCTTTGGTAGGCCGGATCAACCCGACCATCATTCTGAGCGTGGTGCTTTTGCCAGCGCCGTTTGGCCCGAGGAAGCCGAATACTCCCCCCGGCCCACGCTCAGGTCAAGTCCATTTACCGCCAGCACGCGCCTGAAGCGTTTGGTGAGGTTCGAGCAGGTTATCAAAGGTTCCAAGTCATTGCTCCGTTTCCTTTTTATAAACACCAGGATCGCAAAGCGGGGAGGCTCGTCCCGCCGAACGGTAATGATGTTGGGGCGGATTTGCAATCCCGCTGCCTTCGTCTATCTATCGCTTACCGCTGATTCGGGGGCATCACAGATGCCGGGTCGCCCTTTTCGGGCCAGATTGCAAATCCGGCCCGAACGCAGAGCTGAACGTATTGTCCTGATGCGACGCGTCCGCCTCCAGTTCCTCCGTGCAGCACTATGCGTATTCGAGCCGGCTGCAATCCAGCCTCTATTTGACAGTCGCGCTTACGAATCAGCGAATGCATATGAACATTTATGCGGATTGAAAGTCTAATATCATAGACGCCACCGGGCAGCGTTGTTACAATTGATCATTAGGCGCTGCCGGTTCACTCGCGGCAAGCGCATTGGTTCGTTGAATTACTGAGCAATGGGGTTACTCGTCTATGTCACACCCATCGTTTCTTCGGATATGTTTTGTCGTGCTGGTGATGCTGATTGCAGCCCCAGGTAGAGCCGTTCTTGCGGCTGATGCCATGCCGCACGCGACCCTGTCTTTCGATAATCCCGTGTATACGGACATGCCCGTGTGGGTCCACGTTCATTTCCCCGCGGATCACAGCGGCACCGATGCGATCATTCGCTATCCGTATTCAAATGAACCGTGGTTCTTCGGCGGCAACGATTTTGAAGTTACCCTGAACGGCAAGCCACTTCCGAGACTCAAGCACGCTGGCGATACCCCCCAGTGAAGTTGGGACATGACGGGGATGGGTGGCACACGTCCTGGCACGCCGCAGTCCTCATCGCAGGGAAGACTGCCTCTACATCTTTACTACCGGTTCAGCAAACCCAGCACTGACGGTGGCCGCGTGGGCTATGCCACCTGGTGCAACATTGAGCCGGCCAAGGCAATGTTTTCCTATTCGGACTCGACTCCATTGAAAGTGAAGCCGTTCTCGCCCGAACAGCGCAGGGCATGGTTTAAAGATCAGATATCGCACCCTCCTGATAACATGGGCGTCATGGTAGAGATTACCTGCACTCGCTGCTTGAAGCCCGATGAACAGGTGCTGCCCGCTACTCAAATGCCTGTATAACTCCGACAAGTTCGTGCAGAACTATGCCCTTAACGCGCTGGACTACTACGGGAATGATGTGATAAAGCGTGAGATCCCGCGCGTGCTGGCCAAAGAAGGACCTACTGACGCCGTGGCCCACTACGTGAGCCAACACGCGGATTTGTTCCAGCCCGTTGTGAGGCAGTTGGTAGAGTCGATCATTCCATTTCTCGACTCCAATTCCGCGAAAACGGCAGGCGAGGCAGTTCGCTCCCTGGACATCCTG
>CAVZJH010000008.1:0-25587 GCA_963775535.1 uncultured bacterium
GTAGGTGGGGTCGTCACCGGCCCCACCTCTCACACCACCGGACGTGCGGGTCCGCATCCGGCGGTTCACGATGTTAACGCAAGAAACCTCGCGTGAAGGCTGGAGTAGCCTAGAGACTCGAGACTGGCATTGGTAAAGGCCCGCGTCATAGCTGGGCTACCAGCTACTTTCCAAGGTCCGTGCCCATTGCAAGCCACCCCCCAAGCTAACCAGGGACCAATCCCACGCGTCAGCAACTGACGCGCACGATTCTTGGGTTTCTTCCACTGTTTCCAGACATAGCAGCGCAGCCGACGACGCACCCACTCGTCTAACTCCTCGTACACACTCGGAGTCCGGGCGATGCGGAAGTAGCCGACCCAACCATCGGTGAACTTCTTGAGGTCATAGAGGACCTTGGAGAAACTCACGCCGCGGTTGCGTCGGGTAAGCCGTCGCACCTGTCGCTTGAACCGATTGATGCTCTTGGGGGCTATGCTCACTATCGCTTTTGCCCCGCCGATAATCCGGAGCCCCAGAAACTTGCGCGTCACTGGTCGGCCTACCGCGCTCTTTGTGCGATTGACCTTTAGCCGCAGCTTCGTCTCCAGGAACTTCGTCACCGATTCCATCACCCGCTGCCCTGCTCGCTCTGTCTTTACGTAGATGTTGCAATCGTCCGCATATCGACAGAACTTGTGTCCCCGTCTCTCCAACTCCTTGTCGAGTTCATCCAAGAGAATGTTGGAGAGCAGCGGAGAGAGCGGGCCACCTTGGGGAGTGCCTTCGTACCGCTCCACCACGACGCCGTTGAGCATGACGCCAGCCTGCAAATACAGGCGTACCAGCTTGAGTAGCCGCTTGTCGCCTATTCGCCCAGCCAATCTGCCCATCAGCACATCGTGGTTTACACGGTCGAAGAACTTCTCAAGGTCCATGTCCACCACCCATCTGTTTCCGGCTGCCACGTGTTCCCGTGCAGCTTCAAGTGCCATCTTGGCACTCCTGCCGCGTCGGAAACCGTAGCTTGATTCGGAGAAAGTGGGCTCATACAGTGGCTCCATTGTCTGCAGGATCATCTGCTGAACGAACCGGTCTAACACCGTTGGGATGCCGAGCTCCCGCACCCCTCCATCCGGCTTGGGTATCTCCACTCGCCTTACAGGCTTCGGCCGATACTTTCCATCCAACAGTGCCTGCTTCACATGCTTCCAGTGCTTCATAAGATAGGGACGAAGTTCCTCCGCACCCATCCCATCCACACCAGGCGCACCCTTGTTTGCCTCCACTTTGCGAAGCGCAGCATCAGGGTTCTTCCCCGATACCATCGCCTCGATGAGACCTTCCGCCAAGGTCAGCACTGTAGGCTTTTGCCTCTCTGGTCTGTCTGCCGGAGATACTAGCCGCCCTAGCTCCCAGCGCTTCCGGGCTTCACCCCTATCGCTGAAGTCGAGGCTGAGTTGCTCAGTTTTCTGCTGTATCGTATCCTCGAAGTCCAAACTGCCACCTTGTCATCATGTTCGGCCCTTCATCCACCGCAAGGACTACTATGGCCTCGGCTGACTTCTGCCATCTCCTCTGATTGCATCACTGCAGACATAGCCTAAGGGCAAGATGACAGACCTCCCGGGATAAGCGCTCGTTCTTTCGCCCCGCACCCGCCGGATCTACCTCAGGCCGGTCTTGGAAGTCACGGGTTTCACTGCCTTATGCCAGCTCACCCACCGCCTATAGCCTAACTATCCGGTTTCTGTTCGTCGGGTCGTGACTGTGGCTCCGGCTTCCTTCAGACCCCACCTCACGGTGACGCCATTGCCTTCGCTTAACAGTTCCGACTTCCTACTCCGTAGGGGACTTGCACCCCCGAGAACGGGCACATGCCCGGCATAATCGAGTAGGTGGGGTCGTCACCGGCCCCACCTCTCACACCACCGGACATGCGGGTCCGCATCCGGCGGTTCACGATGTTAACGCAAGAAACCTCGCGTGAAGGCTGGAGTAGCCTAGAGACTCGAGACTGGCATTGGTAAAGGCCCGCGTCATAGCTGGGCTACCAGCTACTTTCCAAGGTCCGTGCCCATTGCAAGCCACCCCCCAAGCTAACCAGGGACCAATCCCACGCGTCAGCAACTGACGCGCACGATTCTTGGGTTTCTTCCACTGTTTCCAGACATAGCAGCGCAGCCGACGACGCACCCACTCGTCTAACTCCTCGTACACACTCGGAGTCCGGGCGATGCGGAAGTAGCCGACCCAACCATCGGTGAACTTCTTGAGGTCATAGAGGACCTTGGAGAAACTCACGCCGCGGTTGCGTCGGGTAAGCCGTCGCACCTGTCGCTTGAACCGATTGATGCTCTTGGGGGCTATGCTCACTATCGCTTTTGCCCCGCCGATAATCCGGAGCCCCAGAAACTTGCGCGTCACTGGTCGGCCTACCGCGCTCTTTGTGCGATTGACCTTTAGCCGCAGCTTCGTCTCCAGGAACTTCGTCACCGATTCCATCACCCGCTGCCCTGCTCGCTCTGTCTTTACGTAGATGTTGCAATCGTCCGCATATCGACAGAACTTGTGTCCCCGTCTCTCCAACTCCTTGTCGAGTTCATCCAAGAGAATGTTGGAGAGCAGCGGAGAGAGCGGGCCACCTTGGGGAGTGCCTTCGTACCGCTCCACCACGACGCCGTTGAGCATGACGCCAGCCTGCAAATACAGGCGTACCAGCTTGAGTAGCCGCTTGTCGCCTATTCGCCCAGCCAATCTGCCCATCAGCACATCGTGGTTTACACGGTCGAAGAACTTCTCAAGGTCCATGTCCACCACCCATCTATTTCCGGCTGCCACGTGTTCCCGTGCAGCCTCAAGTGCCATCTTGGCACTCCTGCCGCGTCGGAAACCGTAGCTTGATTCGGAGAAAGTGGGCTGATACAGTGGCTCCATTGTCTGCAGGATCACCTGCTGAACGAACCGGTCTAACACCGTTGGGATGCCGAGCTCCCGCACCCCTCCGTCCGGTTTTGGTATCTCCACCCGCCTGACAGGCTTCGGTCGATACTTCCCATCCAGCAGCTTCTGCTTCAGGGCCTTCCAACGCTTCATAAGGTAGGGACGAAGCTCTTCCGTTCCCATTCCATCCACACCGGGAGCACCCTTGTTTGCCTCCACTTTGCGAAGCGCGGCGTCAGGATTCTTGCCTGATACCATCGCCTCCATGAGACCTTCCGCCAAGGTCGGCGCGACAGGCTTTCGCCCCTCTGGTTCGGGTGCCGAAGACAATTGCCGCCCTTTACTCCAGCGCTTCCGGGCTTCACCCCTATCGCTGAAGTCGAGGCTGAGTTGCTCAGTTTTCTGCTGCATCATATCCTCGAAGTCCAAACTGCCACCTTGTCATCGTGTTCGGCCCTTCGTTCCGGAAGCTTTCGGAACTACTATGGCCTCGGCTGACTTCTGTCACCTCTTCTGACTGCATCACTGCAACCATAGCCTAAGGGCAAGATGACAGACCTCCCGGGATAAGCGCTCGTTCTTTCGCCCCGCACCCGCCGGATCTACTTCAGGCCGGTCTTGGAAGTCACGGGTTTCACTGCCTTCGGCCAGCTCACCCACCGCCTCAAGCCTAACTATCCGGTTTCTGTTCGTCGGGTCGTGACTGTGGCTCCGGCTTCTTTCAGACCCCACCTCCCGGTGACGCAATTGCCTTCGCTTAACGGTTCCGACTTCCTTCACCGTAGGGGACTTGCACCCCCGAGAACGGGCACATGCCCGGCATACCGTAATGATGGACCGGGACTCAACGTCCCGGTCCATCGCGCAAAAAGAACTCACTTTCCCTGTTTCGCCAGTTCAGCAGCCTTCTGCCGGCAGGGAACGATCGTGTTATTGAACCGGCCGACGAGTTCCTCGTAGCCCTTGTTCTTCCGGTCCTCGGCAAGCCACAGACGCTGGAAATCCGTCTGCAGCCCCTCATAAGTCTTCACCAGTTGGTTCAACTCATCCACCACCTGAGCGCGCGGCACGTTGCTGTCCCGGTAGTGACCGAGCATAATCAGTTTACGCCCCATGGCCTGGTAGTTCCTGGCGCCGAAGATAAGCTGCTCGATATTGTCCTGGTTCCTGGTCGCCTGCTTATACGCTGTGGCCAACGCAGCGGCAGCCTCATCCGCCGGCTTGAGAATATCCGCAGCCATGCCGGCCGGATCAGCCAATTTTACAAGGTCCGGATGCGCAAACGGATCCTGCCAGAACTCCCAATAATGATAGCTGTCCACGGAGACGACTTCCTTTTTGTCATTGAAAACCTTGATCTTCTGGCCGTTGATGCCGCCGACAAGGTTGATCGCCCGGGCAATAGAATCGTCCTTCGTTCCGTAGATCAATCGGCAGAACGCCTGATTGAAATAATCCCGGTCGAGCTTTGCCCCGGTCCAGGCGCACGCGCAGTGGTAGAGATACGGATACCACGTCTGGCCGGTGAGGTGATAGTGACCGTCGTCACCCCAGTCCGAAGCCGTGCTTCCCAATGCCTTGAACTCAACGCCCTTGCTGACCATTCCATCCGAAAATGCGGCCGAATGAACGGTATCGGGCATCAGCCGGATGTGCGAGTCTATCCAGGACTCGGAGAAAAAGTCGATCCCATCTTTGTTAAACCTGGGGAAGTCCTTCTCCCACGCCGGGGCGTAATTCCCGGGCGCTACAGTGTAGTAGCTCGATACAAGGACGTCTTTCGGAAGTTTGTCGAGGAACGGCCCCTGCCCCGCGAGATGTCCAATGCTGTCCAGCGGTCCCTGGGCGATCATCAAACGCATTCCGTAAGGCTTTATCATGTCACGCAGCTTCAGCACGTAATCGAAAACCAGCTTCGTGGCCTCTTCATTCGTCGTGCCGGTTGCGTTCAGGCCCTCGATATCGATTTCGGTGATGTCAACGTTCAAAATCCTGGCGGGGAATGCCTTGCAGATCTCATTTATGAGGTCGTGCATAAACGCTATCGTCTCAGGCTTGCGGATGTCGAAAGTCATTCCCCACGGCGCAGTCTTGCACTCGCTCACACGGTATTTCTGATACGGTGGAAGGGCGAGAATCCCGCCGGAATGGCCGAGCACCTGGAACATGGGGTGCACTTCCATATAGAACCGCGCGCCGTAGTCGAACAGATCGCGCCCCTCTTCGCCGGTGATTGCTTCCGGCGGACCGATGTCGGGATATTTCTTCCACTTGAACGTGTTCTCGATGTAGAGCTCGAGCATGTTCCCCTTGGCTTCTGAAAGGACACGCGTCAGCCGCTTGAATGTATCCTGCGTGGGCACCTGTCCGCGGCTCATGTCCTCGTGAGCACCGCGATACTCCATTGACGGCCAATCGCGGAGTGTGATGCCGGGAAGCATCGTGCGATCAGCGGCGATCTGGGCAATGGTGCGGGTTGCATAGTAAAGCCCCTCGTCACCCGTGGCGGCGGCAGTGATGCCGGAACTCTCCACGTGCAGTACATAGCCCTGCTTACCAAGGCCCTTCAAATCCGCGGCTGTTATGCTGTTGAAAGGATGCACAGGCTTGCCGTCCGGGAACAGCCCCAGGACAATATAACCGTGAGCAGGTCTACCGACGCGGACCTTCAACTCGACTCCCGAGCGCTGCTTCATAAGCTCAGGAAAATCGGTCCTGATGTTCCTTACCTTGCCCGCTAAACCCACGAGCCTGACACCTTTGCAGGTCTTCAAATCAAAACTCTCTCCATTGACCGCCGCAGCCTTTGGCTGTGGCATAATCCAAACGTCCGCCGCAGTGAGCAGTTTGGCAACCTTCTGCGGATCGGTTTCCAGCGCAGGCTTCAATGTTGCATTTCCCCCTTTTGTTTCGGCGGCGCCCGCCGCAGATACCATCACCAAGAACGCGATGATCGCCACCACCAGCGCCAGGATTTTCACGAACGGTCTCACAAACAATCTTACTTACCTCAGATTCCTCATGTTGGGGCTGATTTGCCTCCAATGCGGATGCTGCCGCCACGAGCAGGCAGGACCGAGAACACTTCTCAGGGCACTGTGGAAAAGCGTAGTGGGCAACCAATCCGTGAAGCTGATTCATAAACCCCAGAGCCGGACTACCATCATTAAAGCAGTGGCTGCCGGGAATGTCAAGAACGATGATCCGCATGGCGGGTGTCCTGCTAATGGGGATTCCACCGAGGCAAACCTGGAAACTGAACGTTTAGAGAACTACTGTGGCAATTCCTGTCCCGTTTGCACCTGCAGCACGCGCTCACCGGCGACCGTGGACATTGAACCGGTGACGGCTATTGTGTCTCCTTCCGAAGCCTCCCCAAACCCCAGGAGCTTGATCCCACGAGTCCGATTGAACCTATCCTGAATGTCAGCAGCAGTCATGAAAGACAGCAACTACAACGCCCGATACGGTGACGACCGCTCCATCGCTCTGCGAAGTTGCGCTTGATACACTGACGTCAGCAGGCGTCTGGAATGACTGCGAAACCGTGGGCGACGAAATTCCGACCCAGTTCTGTGCTGCCACCGACAGATAGAGCAGGCTGCTTGCCGGAAGATTGGGAAGTGCAGCGCTGGTCGCGCTGGTCGTAGTCCAAGGTATGACATCTGCCAACCCTGCAGCAGTACCTACGGCGTATGTGTATTCACCGATACCGGTTACAGAGTCAGACGCGGACCACTGGCCGACCGGAAGCTGGCCGGACTGGACGCCGACTGAAACTTGCGGCGGATTCGGCGCAGTCTTGTCGACTTGGATTCTCACCAAATCCGGAGGCGTAGATTCGCCGGTGTTCTCAATTCCGAATATACTGAAGTATATATAATTCTGCTGCTGCCAGTACGCTTGTCCAACGTCGAGTTGCTGCCTCGCCCCAGGCACGGCCGAGATAGTTCCAAGCGCTATGCCATCCGTCATGCTGACAGGATGCATGGTCGTGCTATACCGAACGCAGATGGAAGCAATTGAGGGGTCGGCAGGTGTATTCCACGATACTACGTAACCGTCGGGTGAAGGAGCGACAGTCGAATTGCTCGGCGAAACAGTCGGGTCGATGGGTGCACTCACCAACTGGACATTGTCGATTCCGAACGATGCGCTGACACAATCCGGCATTAAAAAGAGCTGTGACATCGGATATCCATAGTCACTCAACAAAAGAGCTGTCTTTTGCTCCCAAACGTCGCTGCCGGAATTGTAGTAGGTCCCGTTAACGGCCTCCGGGCCCTGATAGTTCGGTCCATAGTTGGTAAGAGCAACCACCAGCGGAAAGAATAGCGGGGTGCCGGTCTCCGCTTTCTGCCACCACGTCAACTGATACCTTCCTGGCGCAAGCGTAAAATAAGCCTGGACGTACGAACTGCTGTCCGGAAGAGACAGGTATCTGGAGTTACCCACTCCGCCGATGCTGCTTATGGATGCATTACCATTGAGCATCCAGGGACCTAACGGATTCAGTGACCCCGGCGAACAAAGCTCGAATCCCGGGTCCACTATATGGTTCAAATTGCTCGGAAACTGCGCCTGATAAGCGTCGTGCATCCCCATTCAACCTTATCTCACCGGCGTCACGCAGGCTTGCGAGCTTATCCATGAACGCCTTTAACAAGTCTGCCGGAACCTCTTGGGCGTCTGTTCCACCTACTTCCTGAACACCATGACAGGTGAACACGAACACAACACCCGGAGTTGCCGCGATTATGTCCAGAGTGGCATTCATAGCGTCAATGGAAGGATAGCCCCCGTAGTCAATGCTGTAGGCTGGACATAGTCCGTAATCGTAGTACACGCTACCAACCGTCCAGCCTATGCCGAGGTAAGCCTGACTCTGCGTGTAAGTGGACTGTATGGCTTGCCCAATGGTATTATTGAGTTTAGCGAAGCTGTTCATATAGGCGTTATCCGTCCAAGTGCCGGGCTGAAGAAACGTGTATAAGAGTAACCGGGGAGGTTTGCCTCGATTGCAGCCTTGCTGTCGACCACTTCTGACACATAGGCCGCGTCGCTTGACATCTCCGAATGCGTAACGGAGTGGCTTGCCGCCTCTCCGTTGGCATTATCCAGGTAGTCCTTCAGTTCCGCCCAGGTCAGATTGGTGCTGGGGCTAGCAGCCAAGCTGGTAATGATGGCCCATGTCATCGGTATGTTTTTCTGCTTGCCATAAGTGAGCCCGGAAACATTGCCCAATCCAATATACGGTGTTCGCCAGGTGCCTCTTATGTCGTCTGCTCTCACGACCACGATGGGTGTGGTTACTGGATTGCCGCCGGTTCCCTGACCAATCGAAGGTATTGCGCTGACCAAAAGCAGCAGCATTCCACACAGCATCACGCCAAGACTGGCCCGCAAAGGTCCAAAAGCTCGAACATCGGCCCGATACCGAACGCTTTGCTCAGCAGGTAGGTCCCGACGCGATCTATGGGGTATTGCCGCGCAATTCAAGTGACTAATAGAATGCATGTTGCACCATCCAAGGAGCAAGCAATCTGATACCTTCAGTATGTATTGACAAGCATCCATTGTCAATAGGCATTATGTGTGAGGGGCGTGTCGAATTTGGGGTGTTCGCGAAACTGAACGTTTAGAGAACTACTGTGGCAATTCTTGTCCCGTTTGCACCTGCAGCGCGCGCTCACCGGCGACCGTGGACATTGAACCGGTGACGGCTATTGTGTCTCCTTCCGAAGCCTGCCCAAACCCCAGGAGCTTGATCCCACGGGTCCGATTGAACTTATCCTGAATATAGCAGCAGTCCTGGAAGACGGCAGATACAACACCTATCACCGTAACGACCGCTCCGTCGCTCTGCGAGGTTGCGCCTGCTACACTGGCATCGGCAAGCGTCTGGAAAGACTGCGAAACCGTGGACGACGAAATCCCAACCCCGTTCTGTGCTACCACCGACAGATAGAGCGGGCTGCTTGCCGGAAGGTTGGGAAGTGCAGCGCTGGTCGCGCTGGTCGTAGTCCAGGGTATGACATCTGCCAACCCGGCGGCAGTACCTACGGCATACGTGTATTCAAAGACACCGGTCACAGGGTCAGACGCGGACCACTGGCCAACCGGCAGTTGACCGAACTGGACGCTGACCGAAACTTGCGGAGGATTCGGCACAGACTTGGTGACTTGGATCCTCACCAGGTCCGGAGGCGTAAGCTCGCCGGTATTCTTAATCCCGAAGATGCTGAAGTATAAATAATTCTGCGATTGCCAGTACATTTGGCCAAAATCGAGTTGCTGCCTCGCCCCTGGCACGGCCGGGATAGTCCCAAGCGCTATGCCATCCGTCATGCTCGACAGGATGCGCGGTTGCACTATATCGAACGCAGATGGAAGCAATTGAAGGGTCGGCAGGCGTGTTCCATGATGCCAGGTAACCGTTGGATGAAGGAGCGACAGTCGAATTGCTCGGCGAAACAGTCGGGTCGATGGGTGCACTGACGAGCTGGACATTGTCGATTCCGAAAGATGCGTTGGCAGCATGTCCCGGCGTTAACAAGAGCTGCGATGTGGGATATCCATAGTCACTCAACAACAGAGCTGTTTTTTGCTCCCAAACGCCCGTGCCGGTATTGTAGTAGAGCGCGTCGTTAATGGCCTGCGGACCTTGCCAATCCGGTCCATAGTTGTTGAGAACAACCGTGAGAGGAATGAAGAGCGCAGTGCCGGTCCCGGCTTTTTGCCACCACGTCAATTCATACCTTCCCGGCGCAAGCGAAGTGTACGTCTGGACGTATGAGCTGCTGTCCGGAAGAGACAGGTATCTGGAATTACCTACACCGCCCGTGCTGCTTATTGATGCATTGCCACCGAGCGTCCACGGGCCTACCGGATTCAGCGCTCCCGGCGAACAAAGTTCGAATCCCGGATCCAATATGTGGTTCAAATTACTTGGAAACTGCGCGTGATAAGCGTCATGCATCGTCATCAGTCTTATCTCGCCGGCATCACGCAGGCTTGCGAGCGTGTCCATGAACGCCTTCAAAACATCTGCGGGAACCTCTTGGTCATTTGTCCCACCCACTTCCTGAACACCATGACAGGTGACCACGAACACAAGCCCCGGGGTTGCGGCAACTATGTTCAAGGTGGCATTCACGGCGTCAATAGGTGACGGAGCGCCACAGTAGTCAAGGCCGTAAGTAGGAGCAAGTCCGTAATCATAATACACATTACCCACCAACCAGGCATCGCCGAGATACGCCTGGCTCTGCGTGTAAGTGGACTGTATGGCTTGCCCAACGGTGTTATTGAGGTTAGCGAAGCTGCCCATATTGCCATCGCCAGTCCACTCGCCGGGCTGAAGAAATGTGGTACAGGAATAACCGGGGAGGTTTGCCTGGATCATCGCCTTGCTGTTGACCACTTCTGACACATAGGCGGCATCGCTCGGCATCGCCTGGTGTGTAACGGAGTGGCTTGCCGCTTCGCCGTTGGTCGCGTCCAGATAATCCTTCAGTTCCGCCCACGTCAGATTGGTGCTGGCATCGGAAGCAAAACTAGCAATAATTCCCCATGTTATCGGTATGTTTTTCTGCTTGCCGTAAGTGAGCCCGGAAACGTTGCCCAGCCCAATAAATGGTGTTCGCCAGGTGCCTCTTATGTCGTCTTCTCTCACAACCACGATGGGCGTGGTTACTGAACTGCCGCCGGTTCCTTGCCCAATCGAAGGTATTGCGCCCCCCAAAAACAGCAGCATTCCCCAAAGCATCAAGAAAAGTCCGCCGGATACCGGGATGCAATCTCGACAATATTCCCACTTATGCGAGGCGCGCTGCTCAGCGGACAAATCCGGACTTGCGATCGATCTACGGAATCTTGCGTCACAGGTCAACTGACTAATAAAATGCATGTTGCACTATCCATCATCAAATAACCGTTACTCATAAAATCGGAAGGCGTTGAGCATGTATCATTTAGGTGGCCTGCCGTAATCTGAAAGCTTCCTCCATGAGTGATACCACAGGAAACAAGCTAATCTGATATCTTCAGTATGTATCAACAAGCATTCATTGTCAACGGGCATTATATGTGATGGCGCACGTCAAATCTGTGCCGCGTCCAATCCGCGCGGGTATCCTATATATAATGACTCGCGAAGTAATAAAAATGGCAAGAACCCATTTTTACGGGAGGAGCGACAATGCGAACGGCATACACCGCCTTGATGATAGCATTCCTCACTTGGGCGTCGGCGGGGTTCGTCTGGGCCTGGGTGGCATCGCCTGCGGTCTGCGCCCCGCTGTGTCCGGCTAAACCAATTCAGATCGGAGAGGGTCCAGCGTCCAAAATACGATCCCTGGCACAGCCCAGTTTTGACCAGGCATACATGTTGACCATGCACCAGCTCAACGCGGACATCGCCGGCATTGCACTGTGGGGCGGGGACCGAGCGAATGATCGATCGATCAGACTGCTTTCAGCAAAGATAGCCTCGGAACGAGCGGATGTGAACGGCGACCTGGCAGATTACTACCGAACCTTCACGAACCGGCTAATGCCGGCTTCCAACACCAATCGTTTCTCCAACCTACTGCCGATGCTGTCGGGGTGCAAGGCTTTGGAGTTTGATTGCGCTTACACCACCATTATGACCGAGCTAATGCAACAGTCCATGGACGCGGCTGGCATGGCTATCGACTACACCGGAATCCCCGAGCTTCGCCAGCAGGCGCGAGTGATTGTAAGAACCGACTCAAACGAGATAAACGCGCTCAAGACGTGGCAGCAAACCGGGGTCCTGCCTTACCCGTCCCAACAGCACAAACGATGGCTCTGAATAGGCAGGCTGTGATTCCGCAGTCTACTTGACAAGCGAAGCGGCTGTAATAATAGCGATGCCCAACGCGTTCTGCTTGGGCATTTTCTTGAATGAGCGTGCCATATCTTGGGTGGTTTGGTTCATCTGAGCCGTGGTCTGGCTCATCTGAGCGAGAGATGCGCCCAATAGCGGCACGCTTTGTTGCAGCGACGCCATTGAAGTTCTGACGGCCAGGTTTGTGTCATCAAGGCTGCGCTTCATCTCCGGCAGCGCCTCCAAATCAGTGCTCATCCCGCGCAGCAGACCTTCCATATTGTTTAGACCTCCGTCGACTCTACTTAAATCGCCGTTAACCTGTCCGATCCCCGCCGCCGCCATGTCCAGGCTGGAGTCTGCTTTCGTGAGCATCCGGCGCATATCGTCAAATTGCGGGAGGTGTCCTGTCAAAGTGGTCATGCATGCGTGCATACCGGCAAGTTCGTCCCTCATCGTCTTCATTCCGGGATCAGCCACAGTGAGCTTATTTGCCGCTGCGCCCAGCACTGCGCCTGTTCCAATCAGCGTGTTGTTCATGCTGTCGAGCTTGCGGTCCATATCCACGGTCTGCGCCAGGGCAGCATCGCTGGTATTCGCTAGCTTGGGGACATAACGCATATAGCCTTCGACGCGGCGCAGGCGAACACTGGTCTCCTCTAGCGCAGACATCCGCGCCGTAAGCCGGTGGAAGTCATCCGCCATCGAATCAAGCTTATCCAGCCTTCCACCGACCTGCCTTAGCCCACCCGCCGCCCCGTGAAGCAGGAGAATCGCATATACGCAAACTGCCACAACTGAAAGAGCGGCAGCTATCACCGCGATACCTGCCGCTACGACCAATTTCGGCTTCGGAGGACCACCCATAAAGAATCCCCTTTCCCAGAATCATGCTGCCTTATGGGTATTCCCTCCGCACAAAGGGTCAAAACTGAACGCTTTGCCCTCTAACATAATCTACTGTGGCAAAATCTCTCCCATGTGCGCTTGCACCACGCGCTCGCCGGAAACAGTGGACATTGGGCCTGTGACAGTTATCATTTGTCCTTCCGCAGCCTGCGGAAACCCCAGAATCTTTATTCCACGGGCCCGATTGCTCATATCCTGAATGTAGCAGCAGTCCTGGAAGACTGCGGATACACGGCCGGATACTGTAACGACTGTCCCATCGCTCTGCGAAGTTGCGCTTGATACAAAGATAGTCAGGTTCGCAGGGGTTTGGAAAGACTGTGAAACAGTAGGCGACCAGGTTCCAACCCCGTTCTCTGCCGTTACCGACAGGTAGAGTTGGCTGCTCGCCGGAAGACTGGAAAGTGCTGCAGCGGTCCCGGTGGTCGTAGTCCAAGGTACGACATCAGCCAGCCCGGCAGCAGTACCGACGGCATACTTGTATTGATAGATACCGAATACAGAGTCAGACGCGGACCACTGGCCGCTCGGCATTTGACCGGATGCGATGTTGACTGAAACCTGCGGAGGATTCGGCGCAGTCGTGTTGAATTGGATTCTCACCAAGTCCGGAGGTGTAAACGCGCCGGTCGTCTTAATCCCGAAGATACTGAAGTATAGATAATTCTGCTGCTGCCAGTTGATTGTGCTAATGTTGAGTACCTGCCTGGTACCAGGCACGGCCGGGATAGTTCCAACCGCCATGCCGTCCGTCGGGCTGATAGGATGGGCGCTTGGGCTATACCGAACGCAGATAGAAGCTATTGTGGGATCGGCGGGTGTATTCCAAGATACCGTGTAACCGTTCGGAGAAGGAACAACAGTCGAGTTGCTCGGAGAAACAGCCGGATTGATGGGCGCACTCACCAGTTGGACGTTGTCGATTCCGAATGATGCGCCGGTAGTATGTCCCGGCATTAAAAAGAGCTGCGACGTGGGATATCCATAGTCACACAATAACAGAGCTGTCTCCTGCTCCCAAATGCCATTGCCGGAATTGTAGTAGGTGTCGTTGTTGACAGCCGCCACCGGATTCTGCCAACTGGGTGGATAGTTGGTAACGCCGACCGTCATCGGAAAGTAAAGCGGGGTACCAATCTCGGCTTTCTGCCACCACGTCAATTGATACCTTCCTGGCGCAAGCGAAGTGTACGTCTGGGCGTACGAACTACTGTTTGTCAGAGACAGGTATCTGGAATTACCCACTCCGCCGGTACTGCTTATGGACGCAGCGCCGGTGAGCGTCCACGGACCTACCGGATTCAGCGGTCCCGGCGAACAAAGCTCGAATCCCGGGTCCAGATATGTGGTTCAAATTGCTCGGAAACTGCGCGTGATAAGCGTCATGCATCGTCATCAGTCTTATCTTACCGGCATCACGCAAGCTTGCGAGCGTATCCATGAACGCCTTCAACACGTCTGCCGGAACCTCTTGGTTGTCCGTTCCACCCTCTTCCTGAACACCATGACAGGTGACCACGAACACAAGCCCCGGGGTGGCGGCAACTATGTTCAAAGTGGCATTCAGGGCGTCAATGGGTGACGCAGCTCCACAGTAGTCAAGGCCGTAAGTAGGAGCAAGTCCGTAATCATAATACACATTACCCACCAACCAGGCACTGCCGAGGTAAGCCTGACTCTGCGTGTAGGTGGATTGTATAGCTTGCCCAACGGTGTTATTGAGGTTAGCGAAGCTGCCCATATTGCCATCGCCAGTCCACTCGCCGGGCTGAAGAAATGTGGTACAGGAATAACCGGGGAGGTTTGCCTGGATCATCGCCTTGCTGTTGACGAGTTCTGACACATAGGCGGCATCGCTCGGCATCGCCTGGTGTGTAACGGAGTGACTTGCCGCTTCGCCGTTGGTCGCGTCCAGATAATCCTTCAGTTCCGCCCACGTCAGATTGGTGCTGGCATCGGAAGCAAAACTAGCAATAATGCCCCATGTTATCGGTATGTTTTTCTGCATGCCGTAAGTGAGCCCGGAAACGTTGCCCAGCCCAACAAATGGTGTTCGCCAGGTGCCTCTTATGTCGTCTTCTCTCACAACCACGATGGGTGTGGTTACTGAACTGCTGCCGGTTCCTTGCGCAATCGCGGGCACTGCGCTTCCCAAAAGCACCAGCACCATTCCACCAAGGATCAAACGGCGTCTGCCGGACACGTGTGTTATACAGTGGCCAGCTGCCGTTCCTTGCCCAATGGACATTATTGCGCACCCCAAAAGGAGCAGCAGCATTCCACACAACATCAAGCGCGCTCCGCCGGACATGGGGCAGTGATCTCGACAATCCTCCCCCTCATACCGGGCGCATCGTTCAGCGGATACATCCTGACTTGCAATCGATCTATTGAATATTGCGGCACAGGTCAAGTGACTTATATGCATGTTGCACCATCCATCGTCAAACTACCGACTACTCATAAAATCGGAAGGCGTTGAGCATGTATTGTTTAGGTGGCCTGCCGTAATCTGAAAGTTCGCTCCATGAGTAATACCACAGGGAACAAGCTAATCTGATATACCTTCAGTATGTATTAACAAGCGCTCATTGTCAATAGTAATTATGTGGTACCAAGTTCGACCTTAACTCAAACACGAGGTAATAAGAAAACACGTCACACATCACCAAGCTTCCCGACAGTTTTCGGGCTTGACAACTCATGTCTGCGTTCTTATGATTGGTTTGTGCTAATCGGCTTACCCTCGCGCAAGTCAACAGATAACCCAAGAGGAAGTATAATGAAAGTATTGACAGACCTGGCGAAACCGCTTGTCGTTCCTCCACTTCATGAGCGGTTCTCCCCTGCGGTGCTAGCGAACCGCGCATTCCTCAACGCTGTGAATGAGTCAGGACAGGGTGTCCCATTGATCATTGCTCTGGAAAGAGGCGATGGGTCGGTATCTGTGTTCAGGACTCAATGCTTCGATGAGCGCGCCGATCTACATTCACTTAACCTCCCTTATGCTGAGCGGATTGTCAAAATGCTTCTCTGGCAGCGCGGCGGTTGGAAGGTGATCGTCGGCGGACCCGGAAGCATCGGAGAACACATCAGGCGGGTCTACTCCCCCGAAGGAACTCGTGCATTCGATGCGGAGTTCATGGCCGGCGTATACGAGCACCCGTTCACAGTGGAAACCACGAATCCCGACCTGATTCAGGCCCCTTCGGAGGGCACTCTGCTCTTGGGTGGACATCTGGACGGATGCAGGATTGGTTTCGACCTGGGTGCCAGCGACAGGAAAGTCTGTGCAGTCATCGATGGCCATGCGGTATTTACTGAAGAGGTGAACTGGGACCCACGCAATGCGACCGATCCCGCATACCACTTTAACGAGATCAATGCGGCACTCAAAGCAGCGGCGGCTCACATGCCTCGCGTCGATGCAATCGGAGGCAGTTCAGCAGGGGTGTATATCAACAACCGGCCGCGAGTGGCCTCCCTCTTCAGAGGCATTCCCAGGGATCAGTTCGACTCCAGGATAGCAAACCTGTTTTTCGACCTCAAGAAGGAATGGGGAGGTGTCCCTTTTGACGTAGTCAACGACGGCGAGGTCACTGCTCTGGCCGGTGCACTGTCTCTCAATGACGGAGCGGTGCTAGGAGTTGCGATGGGTTCGAGTGAGGCCGGCGGGTATGTAACGCCGGGCGGCGAGATCACCACGTGGCTCAACGAAATCGCATTCTGCCCGGTGGACTACGATCCCGACGCGCCGGTAGACGAATGGTCCGGAGACAGCGGCTGCGGAGTGCAGTATTTCTCGCAGCAGGCTGTATTCAGGCTTGCGAGTGCTGCCGGAATAGAAATCGACCAGTCTCTGGGACTTGCGGATAAACTGAGGTCAGTTCAAAAACTGCTGCACGCAGGCGACGAACGCGCGGCAAAGATATGGCAGAGCATCGGAGTCTACACCGGCTACGGCGTCGCTCATTATGCTGATTTCTATGACCTGCGCCACGTTCTGATCCTTGGCAGAGTCACATCCGGAGACGGCGGCGGGATTATCCTGGAAAAAGCGCGGGAAGTGCTGAGTAAAGAGTTCCCGGAGCTGGCTAAGAAAGTAGCGCTGCATTTGCCGGACGAGTCTACCAGGCGCATCGGGCAAGCTGTAGCGGCAGCAAGTCTGCCTGTAATAAACAAGCAGTAAACCGTGCCCCGGGACGTAAGCGATACGCCGGCGCACCGCAATATACGCGATACGGAGGAGAGAATTGAACTTGCATATCGACACTGCAGGGGTATTTGTGCCTGATGGTTCGCCGGAAGATGCCGCTGTAGCAAGAACAACGCACATGGGCATCTCAGCGCATCAGGATGACATCGAGATAATGGCATACCACGGCATACTCGAATGCTTCCAAAAGGCAGGTAAAGGTTTTATGGGAGTTGTCGTCACCGATGGCGCCGGCAGTCCCAGAGATGACCTCTACGCCGATTTCACCGATGACGAAATGCAGAAGATAAGACGGACGGAGCAGCAAAAGGCCGCCTGCGTAGGCGACTACTGCGCCCAGGCGTTCCTCGATTACGCCAGCAGCGAGGTCAAGGACCCCAAGAATCCGAACGTGGCGCGAGATTTGAAAAACCTCATAAACGCAGCCAGGCCTGAGGTCATCTACACTCATAACCTCGCTGATAAGCACGATACTCACGTGTCGGTTGCCCTGCGCACCATCCAGGCAATAAGGCAGTTGCCCATGGATGCGCGGCCCAGGCGTCTCTACGGCTGTGAAGTCTGGCGAGACCTCGACTGGCTGAACGACGATGACAAGGTCGTCTTCAATGTTCAGGCTCACGAAAACCTGGCTGCCGCTTTGCTGGGCGTGTTCGATTCCCAGATCTGCGGCGGGAAGAGATATGACCTTGCCACGCTGGGCCGCAGGCGGGCGCATGCCACATATTACGCCTCTCACGGGGTTAACGTATCGACGAGCCTCAACTTCGGCATGGACCTGACGCCCCTGATTGAAGACGACAACCTCGATGCAAAGGAGTTCGTAGATGGGTTTATCCAACGGTTCGCCGGCGAAGTGAGCGCGCGAGTCGGAAAGTTCGCTTGAGAGAGGAATCGCGGATGAAACCTCTCGCATTCTTCCTGCGGAAGAACGCTGTCGGGCTTTCGCAGTATCTGGCGATACTACTGTCGCCCCGAGGGGTTTCACCGCGAAGGGAAGAAAATGATTTTCGGCCATTTTCAGAGGAATCGCGGATGAAACCTTTCGCGACTGCGCCTGCGGCGAGTCACTGTTGGTTTCACCGCGAAGGGATAAAATAGCCTTCAGCTATTTTCAGAGAGGTTCAAGCATAAGATGAGCCGCTTTGGTGTCGTGCGTGCGATCTTCGAACTAGCCCTGATAGCACTCGTGGTTTTCCTTGCCGTGTCCCGGCCGACAGGGGGTATTCGTTGGCGGCAAGACGTAGTTTACAGGGTTCGGACGCAGCAGAAAGTGGTCGCGTTGACGTTCGATGACGGCCCGCACCCGACGTTCACTCCGAAGCTGCTCGATGTTCTGGATCATTACCACGTTAAGGCGACGTTCTTGCATGATCGGGAATCGCATGGAAATGTACCCGCAAATTGTAAGGGAGGTGGCCGGGCGCGGGCATGCGATCGGGAATCACACTTACACGCACCCTCATGATATCGATCTCGATACTCAGGCGCAGGTGATAAGGGAACTGGACAAGTGCGAGGAAGTAATGGAACGACATGACCGGGAAAAGAGCGCACCTGTTCCGCCCACCACGGGGCATGTTCGACGGTTCCGTGATCAGCATCGCCGGCGAGGAAGGCTACAAGACTATTCTTTGGTCGATATGCGCCGACCATCACGACGCTCCCACACCTGAGATGATGGCGCAGCGCGTGCTCAAACACGTCGGCCCCGGCAGCATAATTCTGGCGCACGATGGCTCATTCAACTCACGCTGGAAAGATGTCGTAGCCACGGGGCTGATAATAGAAGGCCTGAAGAAACGAGGCTACAAGTTCGCTACTGTGCCGGAACTGTTGAGCATGGGGGATTAGTTCGCGTCGCTCAAACCCGCGTTTTGTCTTGTGAATAAAGCGCGCTAAATAGTCGCGGCCTCATCGAATATCGCATATTCCAGGGGCCGGTCCTGGACACGGAGCTTCTCCTCGATAGCCACGGTAGTGCCCTCGCCACTGGTGGCGAGGTAGACCTTATCTGCGAGCGCAAGCATGACCTTGTATCCCATCCCCAGCGAAACGGCCGTCGTATAGCGCCGTTTCAAAGCGATCTCAGGCAGCGCAAGGTAATTGATACCCTGCCCCGCATCCGAGACAATGAAAAGCAGGCCGCCGACAACCTCGTGCAGGGAAGCAACACCACCGTTTGCATGTCTGAATGCGTTGGTAAGCGCTTCCCCTGCGCAAAGGGAAAAACCGTACAACTTCGGCTCATCCATGCCGCGAGTTCGCGCGATTTCTATCGCGTCATCTCGAATGCTGCTGACGTCCTGGGTGTGCCTCACTTTCCAGCGCTTGATCAGCGGTCCGGCTACCTTTCGTATTTCCGCCGGATCGGCAAGTATGAGCTTCCCGTCAGTGGCGGCCTCGATTGTGCGTCGGTAAAACTCCTTTTTGTGTCTTGCCAGCTCATGTGCTCTTTGCTCCGCCAGCTTGCGTTCGGTAATATCCACAACCAGGCTCAACCCCATGGTCACATCGCCGGAGGCATTGCACACGGGAGTGACACTGACCAACACATATACACTGGAGTCGTCAGCGCGCACATTCTCCCATTCCAGGTTCGTCACAGCTTCCCCGGCAAATACGCGAGAAATAACATCCTCAACTCTCGGGCGGTCTTCGGGTCTGGCAATAGTCTCGCACACTCGCCTTCCCACCATCTGCTCTTTGGAATAGCCATAGAGCTCTTCGCAAGCTGAATTGACCTGAAGAATGTTCCCGTTGCGGTCGTATGTCAAAAACGCAGCGGCCGCACTGTCGAAGATCGCCTGAAGGTTTTCTTCTGATCTGCGCAGCGCCTCTTCTGCATTGTGGCGATCGGTGGTATCCACTCGAATAGACACAATGGATGTGATTTGGCCCACATCGTCGAAGTTCGGCACGAAGGCGGCATCCCAGTATGTGACCGTACCGTTCACTTCGTATTCCAGATTTTTGAGTCGCTTGGGCTGTCCGGACGTCCGAACCTCTTCATAAACCGGTTCAAGCACCTCCCGCCAGGCATCCACTATTTCCCACGGGTGACTGCCGATGTCGTCCTCAGAAAGCTCCACCCCGAGCGACCGCATCAGCTCGATCAGGGCTCGATTTGCAAATACCAGCCTGTAATCCGGCACTGAGACGACACTCACCGTATAGGGGAGATTGTCGAGGCTGCTGATGGACAGTCGACAAAGCTCTTCGGCGTCATAACCCGGCAATATATCTCCATCACCACTTGTCACTTGCCACCACCTCGCCCGCACTTTTCACCTTAGAGCGGGTCAGGAGCCTTTTAGGAAGCGCTCCGGCTCAGGTTTTCGGCGGACTGACCGCTAATGAATTCAGCGGCGCGCCGGCAATCGGGACGCCGAGCGCCGAAGCCGAAACGACCGCCGTCCCCGCAAATACCAACAGGAAAGTTCCTGCGACTTGCGCTAAGCTCGCGCGCATTATGTTTGTGCCGAAACCGTCTAAGGCACTGCAGACCTCCCTCGCATCAACCCCTCTGGAGAATCGCTTACCGAGGCTGTCGTTACCTTATTACCCAGTATATCCGTCTGTCAATGACCGGGCTTACTATGCGCGGCGCGGGGTCCGGGCCAGGCATAACAATCACCCCTGTTACTCAACAATCGCTGTGGTGTGAACTCTAACATCCGCGGCGCCCTTAAGACCACTCAGAACAAGGGACTCACCATCAATCCTGTGGGTTTCGCCGCCGGTCGACTCAGCGCCACTGATGAGCAGCCCGTCGGGCAAACGCAGCTTCAAAATGATGGGAACCGTGCAAATGCGCTCGGGAGCCGACAGACTGATCCGCACGAAGTCATTTGCGATGTCGGACTTGCATCTCAGCGAGAGCGGACCATACCAGGTAGGCGCATCTCGGATTACTATCTCCTCGCCCTGCTCGAACCAACGGCGCGGCGTTCCCTGCAGCAGACAGAGCGCGCCGTCACGCTCATGGATCAGCATCGTCCTCAGCATTCTGACAATGCTCGATATCGAGTGGATATGCGGAAGCGTATTGGGTCCCCTCTCGCATGTGGTAAGTGTCTGGTGCGATACATTGCCCGCCAGCAGGGTGTAGAATATGCGCAGAAACTCCTCCACCCGGCCCAGTTCCAAAAGGGTAATTGCAAGGTCCTGGCTGTAAAACATGGCGCCTTCGTATGGCGCGGTCACACCGGCAGCGGCGGCTTCCACACTGCCCCCGTGAACGTGGTCGATGATCCAGCGGATAATGTGCGAGATGCGAATGTCATCGCACGGCAATACACCCCCGTGTGCGAGGTTGATCGGACCGCAGGCGTCATACAGATAGCAGTCTTCGTGCTTCGGGGCGTGCAGCATAAACGGTATATACCAGGGGTTTCGGGATTTATCGGTCAGGCGATCCACCGCCGCGATTATATTCTGCCGGTAAGACTCGGCTTCCGCGAGCAGGGCCTCGCCCTCGGGATGCCCCCATTCTTTTAGAAGCAGACCCGTGTGGTGAAGGCCCATGTAGCTGATGGCATCGTTGTAGACGAAGTAACCGACGCCGCTCACGTCCCCGTCGTCGGCCATGTCACAGACGAACTTGCCGTAGATGAGTCCGCGGCAAGAGTTACCTGGCTCTTCCTTAGAAAACGAGCGTTCTCGAATGATCCACCCGCATCCCTCCAGAATCTTGCTCTTATAATTCTCCAGCCAGTCCCTGTCATTAGTCATCCGCGCGTGTTGGGCTGTGCTCCAAAGCGCCCAGCCGTTACAACTTGTCCACGATGCCGAACTGCCATCCCTCAGGGTGTTGGTTACGTCCGAGAAACAGCCTTCATGGGTCCTGGTGCCCGTAGGCTTACGATTGCCCTGCCGCTCGAACACGGTATCCAGCAGTTTCTCAGCCGTTTCGTGGTCTCCCATCAGGTCCAGCGCGTAGAACCACTTCGTGCTGGCGTCATCCCACTGGCACTGGTAGCAGACTGAATCGAAGACCACGTAGCGGCTATCCCAGCGTTTGGTCAGTTGGTAACCATCCAGCATCCCCTTTACGAGGATCCGGTTCAAAACAGGTTCCGGCGTCTTGAACCTGGATACCCCTCCGGCAAGCGACCTCCACGCGGCCTCAAGTGATCTTAGTCCCTCGTCGAACGACCTGCCGGTCAACTGTTCGGGGCTGACCCTGAGCTGGCTTGCAGGCAGATAGTATGTGCCTGGAAAAGGAAATACTCTGTTGAAGATTACACGGGTCCTTTGGCCTGCGCCGATCTCGCCGCGGACCGCCAGCACGTTGAACAGGATTTTACCGCTTTTGAGAAGATCGAGCGCCTCTCGGGTATCCGCATCCGCCGGAAACACGGGAGTGAACTCGATGCTGAACCCATCCGACGCCTGAACCGAAAACACGGCGCTGCCGTTCTCAAATATCACTCCAGCGTGATGCGTCATTTCCCGCCGGAGGTCATTCTCATCGCCAATATAAGACGCGAGCAATGTGAACTCTCGAGGCTCCGAGGCCCGGTTAATGACTTCCACGGCAGCCCACGCCAGCGTGCTCTCCGTTCCGGTCTCGTAAGGCCTGCCGTCAAGCGGCTCGCCGTAGGAAGTCTGCCGTAGTTCAATATCGCCGTGCTTCCAGTTGGTGACTACTATCGGCATACAATCATTCAAGAGCGACTGGCGCGCAGGTTCGCCGACGCCGATTGGGGTAACGCAGACTCCGTCATAGACAGCGAAAGCCAAAGAATTGCGGATGTAGCTGCTGCCGATGATGTTCTTGTCGTTCGCGTTCATAAGCTGCCCACGATTGGAAACTGCGGTGTGTGCAGGATCGGCTGGAGCGCCGATAGTCGTAAACACGCCCCAGTCCGGATGCTGCCGAAGATACCATTCATAGCTTGCCTCGCTGCCATCGGGCGGGGGCAATGCGGGCTTTGTGCGCGGAGCAAACGGCTCCCACTCGCGCGACGGAACAGCCATCGGCGCGTCGTGACCGGCTATTACGGCAAACCACGCATTCCAGTTCCGATCGTTGCTTTTAACCTCTATCTCCGCCGGCTCGCCGGGCTCAACCCAGCGTGCAGGGACCGTGAGATAAAAGTGCCCCGATGTGTCGAGGTAGCTCGGGCTGAACCAAAGCACGTCATAGACGAAGTCGCAGCCGGGAGCGCGCGAAACATACCTCGTCGGCCCGCCGACCGCAACATCGAACTCCGCGGCAAGCTTACCGTTGACGAATATAAAGAAGTTGCCGAGCACCGTGTAGCGATCGCCGGTGGCTCCGGTCCATGCAAAGGTCACACAGTCACCGGAGATCACTGACGGAACGGAGGCAGTCTTCCAGGTCATGGCCAGGCTGGGTTTTTTCTGCCGGATACCGCACAACGGCACTGTTCCCAGATGCGTCTCCCGCGACATCCGGAACCCACCCTCCGGCTCGCCGGTCAAACCCCGCACTACGATCTCAGCAGACAAGTCCATCGAATCACCTCGCTCACTCCGCAGGTTGTCCAGGCCAAATATCCGACGCCGAAACTGAAAGCCTGATGACCGGAGTTTATCATCGCAGCATTTCAGTGTCAAGGAAATTCCCAGGGCCAAATCAGAGATACGCGCTCACGGAAATGGTGGTGTGAAAGCGAGTAGAAGGATTGTTGGGCAAGTATCCCAACTGCAGGCCGTAACTCCATATCTTGTCCGCCCTATAGACGGTTCCGATAGCGTATTGGCCGTCGATATCTCCTAACGGTGAGCTGCCGATTCTGATCAGGTCCGAATACTCTATCGCAAGCAGGGTTTTTCTGGAAAGGTAATGGACCGCTGCAAGCCCGATAAAGTAAAGGTCCGGTTTGGGATCGCCGATCCAAACGCGCCCGAAGTTGGCCAGGAAAGTGACCGGCCGCGTCGGATATGACAGGATAAGGAGCGCGCCGTAATCGCCCTTACCCGCACCGCCCGCACCATTGTTGATCGCATAGAGCGTGGACACGGCCACGGAAGGATTTGTCACGCCGTTTCCCACCATGCGCCATTTGAACCCGATGTTCGGCCCGATTGTTGAGTCGGGTCCCTGGTTATTCCACAAATAGCCGTAGGCCAGCCGGATGTCGGTGGAGCTTGTCACGCCGAGAGTTGCCGCGGAACCGGCAATCCGGTAATTGCGGCTGGGAGTAGTGTCCTGATAGACCTGAAGCTGCACCGTGTCCACAGGCACGGTTGTAGCGTCACCGGTGTAAAGCTGGTTGCTTCCCATCACCGGCGTGCAAAACAGTATGCAGGCGGCAAATATCGTAATGAGCGTTCTCAGCGAAGGACTCCCACCTAAGAATGTATAAACCCTTTTTACCCGCTCAAGAAAGATGTGAACGGAAGCCGGCAAGTAAAACAGCATAGGCTTTCAGAATATGGTATATTGAAGTAACCAGGCTGAAACGTGAGAGGTGGGCTTATTAATGAGCATCATACGATATAAGAGATTACGCAAGGTGGTTATTGCCGTGATCGTCCTGGTCTCAGGATGTTCGGCAGGCCCTGTGAGGGCAATGCCGGCGCTGATAGGCCAGTGGGATTTCGAAAACCCGAACCCGCTTGACAATAAAGCCCCTGGATATAATTGGACCAGCATTGCCGCGTGGGGCCACGGCACGGGGGATTTCGACTTAATCAATGGCAAGCTCATTATTAAGCGCTACTTCAACGGAAGCGTATGGACCCAGTCCGGAGCCATCACGCATCTCACCACCGACCTCGGCCAGACACAGTATTTCAAGGAACTCGAGCATGGTGGCGTGGGTGGAGTGGTCGGACTTCGATCAGGGCATCATGCAATATCTTCTAAACCTCAACAAAACGAACCGCACCGACGGTTACACCCCGGTTGCAGATCACGCCCTGCAGATAGCCAACTACTGGCAGGTACTGGCAAGGCTACCCAATATGCAGGTGACCGGAAACGGCACCGGTGAGGACCTGTCCGGCGGCGCCCTGAACACCGGCGCCTTCTCGTGGAACTTCGGACCGACTGCCGGCTTCCCCAGCATTGGGGCCAATCAATCGGTGAAACTTGCCTACACCATGCAGGCGGACCCCAACTCTCCGGGAAACTACCTTGTGAGCGCCTATCTCGACAAGCTGGACGGAAATGGGGCGCAGCAGTTGGGAACCTCAAGCTCCGTCAGCGGCAATGCCATCAACTTCTTCGGACAATCGGGAACCCCGGACACGGTATCACCGACGCTGAACCCCAACCTGCTCACCGATTTCCTCATTCTACTCTACTACGTAGACAATTCTCCCAGCAGCCCGGCTATACTCAGTTCGATGAAGTCCGAATTACGCCGGAGCTCTACGCAGGCCGAGATCACCGGCCTGCAAAGTGTTCAGACTCCGCTGCCCAAGAAGGGCGTTGGCACAAACATCAGATCACTCAAGCACCTGGTTACGGCCACTGCGGCTGCAAATTACGATTGGATGCTGTGGGGCCAAGCGACCACGATCGACTACAACTCATACACCCTCAACGACGGCTCGGGAGCCAGTGTCGAGGTAAATTGCCCGGCGCACGGCCTCTCAAACGGCGATTTCGCCATGGTCGAGGGCACTCTGAATGCCGCGGCTGACCCGGCAACTCTCACAGCAACCATCACTCAAATGCCGGTCGCCATACCCAGCAGCACGATCCCGCAGT
>CAVZJH010000009.1:0-28345 GCA_963775535.1 uncultured bacterium
GGATAATTCCTCGAAAGTTCCCGTAGTTATCGATGACAGGAAGAACATCCACGCCACCGTCTGCGAACGCACCCGCAGCTTCCTTCATCGTGACGTTCTCATTTATCATTGACGACGTTGGTATCCACCAGGTCCGAGATGATCGAGTCGAGAGCGACTTGAGTGTTTTCGCTGCGCGCGAGGTGATTGGATATCGCCTGCTCTGTCACGACTCCGATTATTTGCCCGGACCGGTGAACGAAGATGCGGGAACTGCTCGACGAGCGCATCAATCCCGCTGTTCGGCGCACACTGTCATCGGGAGTCAACACCGGCGCACTCTTCAATACTCTAACTATGCTGTTATCCATTATAAGCTTTGGCTTTCCATCTTCTCGCGACTCCGCGCAACGTGTTCGATCTCGTTGATGCATACTTGCCAATGACCGCAAAACATGGTATTATAGCACTCGCGTTTGTCACGGCTACTCAGTTCAGGAGGACTTTATAGATATGTCTAATAATTGCGATGTTTGCGGCAAGGGACCGCAGTTCGGCCAGAACATAAGACACGTCCATTCGGGATCGTGGGCACTTCGCGCGCCAAGAACCAAGCGCAGATGGCTGCCGAACCTGCAAACCGTGCGCACCCAGGTCAACGGCACACCGAAGAGACTGCGTGTATGCGCGAAGTGTCTGAAGGCAGGCAAAGTCGTCCGCGCTGTCTAGCCACCGGCTCGTATATTCTACCAGATAAAGTTCAAAAAAGGGAGAACCCGAACACTGAGATTGAGGGTTCTCCCTTTTCACGGTTAGCTGAGCTTGATAATGGGTAAAATGTCCGGGACAGTATGCTTCAGAACATGGAGGACCGTTTATATGGTACAGGTAGGCAAGCAGGCGCCCGAATTCGACATGGAGGCCGTAGTTGGCGAAGATTTTGGCAAGATCAAACTGAGCGATTATCTGGGCAAATGGGTGGTGCTCTTCTTTTGGCCCTTGGACTTCACGTTCGTATGTCCCACTGAGGTTACAGGTTTCAGCAGGCGCATCGACGAGTTCAAAGCGCTGGGAGCCGAGGTAATGGGAGCAAGCATAGACAGCAAATTCACCCACCTCGCCTGGACCGACCGTATCGGTCACATCAACTACCCCATGCTTTCAGATATTACAAAGGAAGTCAGTCGTGAGTATGGGATCCTCATAGAGGAGGAAGGCATAGCGCTTCGAGGCCTCTTTATAATAGACCCGGACGGCAAGCTACGGTATCAGGTCGTGCACGACCTGAGCGTTGGTAGAAATGTTGACGAGGTGCTTAGAGTGATCAAGGCCCTCCAGACCGGCGAACTTTGCCCGGTTAACTGGGAAGAAGGCGCTGCGACCCTTGGCAAAGCGTAGGCTGGACGTTTCCGGAACAGCCACGGACTCATCAAAAACAGCAAATTCAGTCTCGGGCCGGCTGGTCGATCTATAATCCTCTCCAGCCGGTCCCGTGTTCGGTCCGGCAATCGCGACCGCCAGCAAGGTCCGGCTAGCGCTTGCTGCTCCAACGCCCGGCCCTGGAGGTGGCTCAATGTTCCGGCGCCCCACCCTCGAGTCTTCCGGGGCCGCGCAGACCTCGATTATATTTGTCAGGGCTCTGCCCGGACGGCGCACCATCTTCCCTCGGAAATACATCGCCGAAGAAGTCCCTCCGTCCAGCGTTACGGCGTCGAGTGCCCCCAGCGATTGCATGATTTCAGCGAGCCTTGGGAATGTCACAGGTGTAACTACGGACACCAGAAGCAGCTTATTGTTCCGGGTAACGCCTAACGCCATCCGAGTGCGACGGCCGAACAATCCGGGATATCTGAACCCCTCCCGCGCCGGGTTTACGCAATACGAGCCCGAGTTCAAGAGCCTGGGGCCCGTTCTCATTCCCGATATGGCGCCGGCCATATCACACGACTCTCCCTTTGCGGTATCGATGAACTTCACCCGATTGCAGTCCAGGAAACACACCGTGTTGCCGATATCGTTCGCGTGTACCGTCTTCCCGTCCACCACAATCGTTCCAACGGGAAGCAGCGAGCGGGTGTCGAAATAGGTCCCCGTAACGGCGGCGAGAGGTGAAAGGCGCTTCACCATGTTCAGGAATGATTCGCTGTGGGAAATACCCTTAGCAGGGAGGCCTATATCGATTCTGAGGCGCGGATCGTTAAGGTCTACCACAATAACATAGAGAGACGCGTTCCTGATCCAGTGCTTTTCCAACGCGATACAATCAGCAGCGTAGGGTGAACACACGGCTGTGGTGGCTAATACAAGAAGCAGTGCAGCAAACGATAACGCGGACGCCAATCTGATCTTTCGCATCTTTCCGCACCTCCCTGCCGGCTGGGGTAATACGTCCGTCCGGTCATCTCGTGTACGGGCGGCCTTGGGCCGGCTGTAATACGGAAGAGCTCGATACACTTATTAGACGAATCCAGCAGATACGAAGTTCATTGTGGACAGAAAAACAGGTAACTCTCCGAGGGCACAGCTATGCCGACTCAAGGTCTGACCTTTCGCGATCTGAGACACGCAATCCTGTTTGCGGCCTTTTTATTCCTGATCATCGTCTTTATCGCCGATGTGGTCGATGTAATACTGATCTTCAGCATCGTAGCCCTGGCGGTCGTGTCCCTTGACCCGTTTGTCACCTGGATGAATCATCACGCAATACCGAGGTGGCTTGGAACTCTCTTCGTCGTGTTAGTAATCCTCGGGTCGCTCGTTCTCCTGTTCTACTTCATAATTCCGGTCGCCGCTCAACAGCTCTCTCAGCTCGCAAGGGATGTGCCTGAACTCACGCACAAGCTGCACGCTTGGCAGAATGAACTGGCTGCCAGGTATCCCAGCCTTGGTCGAAGCCTTCCAAAGCTCGATTTGGGAACTCTCGAGCGAGTTGTAGAGCCATTCGCCGGCGGAATAGCACAAGTCACGCGCGGCACGGTCGCCGTTCTAGCGGCGGCTGTGGCAATCTTCGTGGCCACTATCTACACTCTCATAAATCCTCAACCGCTGGTGGACGGATTCCTGAGAGCGGTCCAGCGGGACTACCGAGTCAGGGTGGCCGCTGCCGCCCAAAGGCTGGCAATGCAGATCAGAGACATGGGCACGGGGAACTGTCATTGCCATGGTGACAATATTCATGCTTACCTGGCTTGCCTTGTTTCTTCTGGGGATCAAGCAGGCTTTCCTTTTCGGCGTGATTGCCGGTTTGCTGGAGATAGTCCCCATTATTGGACCCATGTCAGGAGGCGTCCTGCCTACCGTCGTGGCGCTGGCGATGAGCCCGGTCCTGGCGCTATGGGTTGTGGGGGCGTTCATCGTAATTCAGCAGATCGAAAACCACGTTTTGATCCCAATGGTGATGTCACGGCAGGTGCGGCTGCATCCCGTTACCGTCATTTTCTGGGTCTTTGTGATGGGCGGCCTTTACGGACTTATCGGGGTTTTCCTGGCGACGCCGGCGGGTGTCACCGCCGGTGTGCTTTATGAAGAATTCTACCTCCACGAACTCAGTGATGGCTGTGAGGAAACGCCAGTGCAGAAATCGGAGGAAGACGAAGCGGCAACGGAAGCTGTGGAACGCGAACAAGATGAGAAAGGGCGTGCGGAGAGAAAAAATGAGCCCGAAACTCCGGCATAGGATTGCCCAGCCGAAACCCGCATTCCAAGCAGCGGCTTATCGGAAGAACCCGCAGCCGTCCCTAATACTCTTCGCCGTCTTCTTGATCCGGAAGAATATCAACCACCTCTTCCAACTTAACCCAAATAACATCGCCATTATGCGATACGTAGAGCAGCTTTGCTTCCTCCGCTATGTCCAGCAGACGGCCCTCTCGGGTCTCATACCGGACTTCACCGCCCGCTTCCCTCACGGGGAACCGATAGGAAAGCTTCAGCCTTTCATCAGCATCGAGCCTGTTGGCTAGAACGGCAATATCAACCACTTGTCTCCTCCAATCCGTCCGAGGACTAAATGATTTGCTGGCTCAGGCTACATTAGCCACACCGATAAGAATCTCCTCCTTGTTGGCGGCAAATAATCGTAAGAGTGTCTGCAGCATTTGCAGATTATCCGTGGGCATCAATTCTGGTATAATGCGGCTATGGCAAGTCTACTCGCGGGGAAGCGCCACCAACCCAAAAGGCTCACGTTGAGCCCCACCAGGATCAGCACCTATCTCGCCTGCAGGGTTTTGTACAAGTACACCTACATCGACCGTATCGGACGCTTCTACTACAGGCCCAAAGCCTACCACAGCTTTGGGGCTTCGCTGCATAGGACACTCGAAGATTTCCACAAGTCAGGAGGAGCCGAGACACAATCGAGCGAGGAATTGGTCGGGAAGCTGCACGAAGTATGGACGTCGCTCGGCTACGCTTCCTGCGAGGAAGAAAACGCGCGTTTCCAGGCCGCATCTGAGTATCTGGAGCAGTATCACACACAGCACCAGGTCGCGGGTGTCAAAACGCTCTTCACCGAGAAGCAGTTGAGGTGGGACATGGGCGAGTTCGACCTCATGGGACGGCTTGACAGGTTGGACGAACATCCTGATGGCCGTATTGAGCTCATCGACTACAAAAGCGGACGGCTATGCGTTACCGGTGATGAAATGCGAAACGACCTCGCTATGGGAATCTATGCCTATCTGACCTCCAGGAACTACCCCGGCCGCAAAATCACCGCCAGCATCTACTGCCTGCGGACCGGTGACAGGGCTGCCGCGGAGTTCTCCGACGAGGAGATTATGCAAATCGAGGATGGGGTGAGAACAGTCGCCGCCGAGATAATGAGCACTGACGAAGACTCCGTGGTCGAGCCCGCCTGGCTCTCGCATGTATGCCCGGAATGCGACTGCCTGAGGCTGTGCGCCAGGCGAATGCACTGGGACGTCGAGAAACTCACGAAAGAAAGTATGGACGCCGATGAAGGCAATACCTGATCGCCTGGGTAAGAGGTCATAGATCTAAATCTGTAAAATCACCGGGTGACATGACTTACATCCACGTAATCTGCATTCTTCTGTGCTCCTGCACGGTTTTCGCGAACACGCTTTCTACAACCAGGGACGGCAATCTGCAGGCAATCGCGCAGGGACCGAACTCCATCGCTCTTTATTGGCGCCACGAAGGCCGCGAGGCGCAGTTGCTGGTGAACGGCTCCCCAGCCGGAACCATCGCGCCTGAAAGCAAGAATCCATTTGCCTGCCGGGTGTTCACATCGCTGGCGCCAAATACCAAATACACGTTCTCCCTTGCGCCCGATGGACCGTCGGTCGTTGAGAAGACCTCGTGCGAGGTGCCTCCTAACGCGGATTATGATTTGCTGGTCATCGGTGGTACCGCGTCAGGTGTCGCTGCCGCCGTCACTGCGGCGCGGCTGGGGCTGAGAGTTGCGTTAGTCGAGGAAACGAACCGTCTGGGCGGGATGGCGCCCAACGGGCTGGGAAGCACCGACCTCCGAGACATCGCCCACTCCAACGGTTTCTTCGAAGATTTCAGGCGCTCAGTTGTCGAGTTTTACGGCACAGGCGACGGGCTCAGGTACGAGCCGAGGGTTGCCAATGCACTGATCAAGGAAATGGTCTACGAGCACCCCAACATATCCAGTTTCCTCAAGTGCAGGGCGATTCAGCCGATCAGGGACGGATCTCGCGTTGAAGGCGCAATTACACGAGACCTTCTGACCGGACAAACGGGTCGACTTTGCGCGCCGATAACGATAGATGCCACCGACACCGCCGATTTCGCGACACTGTGCGGATGCAAGGTCCTCGTCGGCAGAGAGCCGCGTTCGCCACAGGAGCCTCATGCAGGGTTTATCTATTTCGACGACGACGCCCAGCAGATTCTGCCTGGCAGCACCGGTGTGGGAGACTGCAGAGTGCAGTCCTATGCCTACCTGATGATATGGAAAGACTATGGCGACACCGGCGCGCCGCTCATACCTCAGCCGCGTTTCTACGATCCTGAAACATACCGCTACTCGCCAAAATGGGAAGAGACCTGGAACGACACCTCGGGTCGGCTTTCAAACGGTAAGTTCGAGGTAAACCAACACCCGTTCGGGGTCGACTGGCCTGGCATCAACTATGACTATCCGACCGCCAGTGACGCTCGTCGCCGTGAAATAGAGCAGTTATATAGAGACCGTGCCCTTGGCTACCTGTATTTTATGCAAAACGACCAGGAGCACAAGAACCTTGGGCTCGCTGACGATGAGTTTTTGGACAACGGCAACTTCCCGATTTCCCTCTATGTCCGCGAGGCCAGGCGGGTTATTGGCAGTCATGTGTTGGATGAGTCCGAGGTCACCAACGCTTGAAAAGCCAGCCGAGCCGACTCTATTGCGATCGGCGACTATCCAATGGACAGCCACGCAGTCGAAGATCTGAAAGATCCGACAGCGAAGCACAAAGGCGAAGGCGAAATGTGGCTGGTAGACTTCACCCCCTGGTATCAGGTTCCAGCGGGAGTTCTGATCCCGGCGAACGTCGATGGGCTCATCGTTTCAACCGCGGTTTCCGCCACCCACGTCGGTTACGGCGCATTGCGGATGGAATCGGTTCGCATGTCACTGGGACAGGCGGCCGGGGCACTTGCATACGAAAGCGCTCTTTACAGCCAACCGCCAAAGTGCATCAATCCCGCATGGGTCCAGGACAAAGTTTTGTCCCAGCACGCGTATATAACGTGGTATTCGGACGTGAACCGGGATACGCGGCACTTTCAGGCGATACAGTTTATGGGGGCGAGAGGAATGTTCGCGGGCGAAGCGTTCGCTCCGGATAAAGATCTCAGTTGCGGCGATGCGCTTTGCGCGATGCGAAATCTTCTGGAACTTGAGCGCGGAAACACGGAAGCTGTGAATCTCAACTGCGCTTCACCGGATTAGCCCATCACCCGAGGCGAGTTTGCAAAGCTTCTTGCAGAAGCAAAACAGCAAGTGGACCCATGCGGATGGAAGCTGATTGCGCCGCAGTGCCAATCCTACGCCGATGTTCCTGCGAGTTCCCCGTATTACGCGGATGTCGAGACACTGAAGGCGCATAGGATAGGCGCGGAGCTTTTCGAGGGCGCTGAGCCTGGAGAGTTCGCCCCCGATGCTCCAATCAGCCGCGCTGACGCAGTAGAAGCGATCTACCTCGCGCACAGGCCTTACGCCGTGGCTGTGACTCCGAGGGTTTCACCCTCGGGCTCCTGACCAGAGGCTCCGCCTCCGGACTTAGTGCAGAGCAGACACGCATGCTCGTCCTTGCTCTCGTTGAAAAAGTCGAGGCTCCGGTTGCGGTAGATCCCAAACAGGCCGGGCTGCCGAAAGCCCAGCGCTGCCGTGGGGCATGGGTAACATTGCGGCTTCCGCTCCTTGACGGCACAAGAAGAGTGCTCGCGGCGATGTACGACGCAAGGTTCAAGGGGGAAAGGATACTGTTGGACAGGAAGTAGAGTATTCCACATTCCGAAATGTGTGGACGGCTTACTCCGATATCACTGGTCGATATGACCCGGAATTCGCACGAAGGAGATTCTTTCGCTCATAAAGAACAGGTAGGCATATAGTACTCAGCATACGGGCCTACAACGATATATCGTCTGCCATTGCCTGTTGCCCTGCGCTGGAGGTCTTGAAGGGGAGAATCACAAAATGAGGTTCGGAGGAAGACTTAGAGCGGCTCTGGGGATGGCGTGCTTTGCCTTGCTCGCGCTTTCCGTGAATGCCGCAGCAAGCTTCGATTGGCAAACGCGAGCAGGCACTATAGAGTGGGCCAAAGGGCTTGCGGACGGCACACACGTTTACCTCGATGCCGAGGAGATCAGCAAGATACGGGCACAGCAGTCACCGGCCTATATTGTTGTCCAGGAATGTTTTTCGGCAAATGACAAGATCATTGTTCTGACCCAGCCCTCACTATTACTGAGAGTGGGACAAACGGTAGATATCGAAGGCGATCTGACGACCCTCGATTCCGGTGACCGGGCGATAATCAATGCAACCGTCTGGGGCTATACGGACAGCTCAGGAACGCTCCTCTATCACGGTCCACTTGTGAAGGGCATTGGCGCTCCTACCCCCTGGGCTTATAAGATTGATCTGACGGTTACTTCCTCCGGATTTGCATCTACCGAACAATCCCAGTTACAACCCGCGCCGTCAGACGACGTCAAGCTCTTCTTCGGACTTCGATATCACCGATTGCGCGACTATCGAGGATGCAGAACAACTCTCACCCGGCGATGTAGCTGTGATCAGTTGCCATCCCGTTGCATCCGGGGGCACCGGTTCATTTGTTCTTGGTGAGGACGGCGACACGGATACCCTTGCAGTCAACTACACCGGAACCGTCGATCAAACCGACCGGGTGTGCGTTGTCAGTGGTACCATTGAAACGACGGACGGAACGGACCTGTTTCTTGATGTCGATTCAGGGCCAGGCTACAACGATCAGGAAAGCTATCAAGGAAGCGTCTTGGTCGCTTCTCAGGGGACTGTAGGCTGGGCAAAGACCTATGCCGACGGCGGCATACACCTATTACCCTCACTGGTAAAATCGTCACCTGTGTCTGGACTGATTATTTCTATGTAGAGGACGTTACCCGCGAAGCCGGCATCAAGGTGGAAATGAGCGCTCACGGATGCTTGCCAGGCGATGTGGTTGATATTATCGGCACAATGGCCACGGATTCCAACGGTGAGCGCTACATCGATGCATCGACGATAAATGATAACGGCGCGGGCACGCCTCTCACTCCCCTGGGAATGAACAACAGGTCGCTTGGCGGCGGCAATTTCGCCTGTATCACTGGGACATCCGCACCGGGTCAAATAGGCATATTCGGCGCAAGCGGATTCAATAACATAGGCGTCCTCGTGAGAACTTGGGGCAAGGTGACAGCGCTTGATCCCAGCGTCCCTCCGCAGTGGTTCACAATCGACGATGGATCAGGCGTTCTTCCTACCGTGGCTTATCCTCCGTATGGCTATTCGGTGGGCAATTATGCCTGCATTACGGGTATCAGCTCATGCGAGATAGACAACGATGGGAACACCGTTCGGGTGCTGCGGCCTCAGCCTTTGACCTGCACTATTAACCAGGCGTCAGGGCAGAGCGATCCAACGAACACCACGCCGATTAACTTTACCGTGATATTCAGCCAGCCGGTTACGGACTTCAACAGCCCTGGTGACGTGAGCATAACCGGAACCGCTGGCGGAACGGAGAATGTCGCGATCACACAGACTGATCAGGAAGGCATGCAGTATAATGTGGCTGTCAGCAACCTGACGTATGGTACAGTAATACCTACGGTTCCAGCAGGTAACGTGCACGACGTGTCCGGTGACTTGAATTACGCCTCGACCAGCACGGATAACTTGGTTTCCTACTGGGACGGCATTGTCTATGTTCAAACTCCAGCGAATGGCGGAAGCGACAACAATAATTCCGGTTGGAGGTGGGACAACGCGAAAGCTACTGTCGGGGCGGCTTTGCAGACGGCTGCTCTTTATTATGCAGCTTATAATATGGAGGCTCAAGTATGGGTTGCCAAGGGAACCTATAACGAGAGAATCACGCTGCCAGCGGGGATAGCTCTCTACGGAGGGTTTGCCGGAAACGAAGCTACAACGGCCCAGCGCCCGGCGTTTCCTCGAACCAGTCCCGACGACGATGAAACTATCATAGACGGACAGTATGGCGGAGACGTTGTCACGGCTAGCAGCTCCAATTTTTATAACGGCCTGGACGGATTCACCATACAACACGGAAACAATGGAGTCAATGCTTCTTCCGTGCTCCCGATCTACAACTGTAAAATAACCGCGAATACCACCGGGATCGAGATGACTGCGTTCACTATCATCCAAAACAACGAGGTCTCCTACAATACTGGCGATGGCATCAATCTGAGCACTTCATCCGGTGGCAATGTGTTCATCAACAATATCCACAATAATACCAATTGCGGCATATCTTGCACAAGCGGAGGTTCCTATGGTTACAACATCGACAGAAACCACATAGAATACAACAACATCGGCAATTTATACCCGGGAGGAGGAGTGTCGTGCATCGCCTGCGCTAGTACCCCAACAATCAGTAACAACTTCATCAGAGGAAATGGGGCTACCAACGGTGGAGGAATCTACTGCGTACAGACTACTGCAAATGTCTATAGCAATACGATTGTTGATAACGTTTGTTCAAGCGTTGGAAACGGTGCTGGAGTCTACATCAGGAATTATCCCGGCCAAAGCCCATACATCTGTAATAACATAGTAGCCTACAACAACGGCGGTTATGGGCTCTATATAGATAATCACAGTTGGAACTTTGCCTACACAGTATACCTGCTCAAGAACTGCACTTACCAAAACGCCTCCGGCAACTACGGCACTTCCGGGTCAGGCGCAACGTTCAACTCCCCTAGTAATGACCATCAGAACATGTATCCCGGCCTTGGCTCGGACATGTGCCATTTGGCTGCCGACTCCCAGTGCATAAACTCGGGCAGTCAGAATTGGAACGGCATACCACGTTACGTTGGCCCAGATGATATAGATGGTGATCCGCGTATCGTTGGCGGCATAATTGATGTCGGATGCGACGAGGTTCAGTAGAGAAGGAGAAATGAAGTGAAAAGGCTGTCGTTCGTTTTATCGGTACTTCTTACGCTGTTATTAACCGTGCCTACATGCTCATATGGCTATGGGTATGTTGGCCACGTATTGAGCACTTGGGGCATTTCGTCAGCGGAAGACATTAACGACTCCGGACAGATCGTGGGATCAATTCAGAGCCAGGACACTGGGATCAGCAGTGCCGTGCTTTGGAGCTGTTATGAATCGAATCCGCAATCGCTTGATGAAGGGAACTCGTTCGCCACTGCGCAGCTTATCAACAACGCAGGATTAGTGGTTGGTGAGCACAATGCGTCGCCCGGCGTCGAAATGCCCTTTCAGTGGAGCTTATCTACCGGCGTTATAAATGCTGTGGACTTTACTCCCGAAGCCTTGAATGAAAACGGAACTATGGTTGGCTGGGGGTCGACTTCCAATGGACAGCAAGTCCCTGTAGCAGTAAGCAGCACAGGCGGTGTCACTTATCTCGACTATACCTGCGGCAATGGCGGTGTCGCATGCGACATTAATGGCTCAGGTTACATAGCGGGTGATTCATCCGCTCCAGTTGGGGGCGGACACGCCTGTGTCTGGAACCCAGGAGGTGACGTCACTGACATTGGAACCTTTGGGGGAACTTGGAGCGACGCAATGGGAATCAACAACTCGGGACAGGTGGTGGGCCTTTACGGAAACGGCAACGGTGGTATCGGCAGCTATATATGGAGTTCCAATAGCGCGACTATATTCATTCCGACCTCCTCACAATTGGATGATGGCGTTTTTGCCCCAGTAGACATAAACGACAATGGCGTCGTACTCGGCAATGCGGAGATCAAGGGCGTTCAAACGGTTGTAACATGGAGTTCGGCTGGGGGATTTACGATTGTCGGGACCGGAATCGCTCATGCTATCAATAACTCCGGCTGGATTGTTGGAGAAAATGACCTCAACAACTCTCAGGCCATAGTCTGGCAGCCGGTTCCGGAACCATCCGCCTTTGTGGCGCTGGCATGCGGTCTGGTTGGGATTCTGACACAAAGAAGGAAGCGTCGAATTTCGTAGGCAGCTTTGGTAGGCTAATAGCTTTCGCCGGACATTCTCGCTTGGCAGGCAATGGATAAAGTGGCTTCCTTGTAGCTGAGATATGGGCCTGCTGAAAACGGCTTTCGAGAACGATCAGGAACGGGCCTGTTGGGCAACAAGCGAGTCCGAACGAACCAGACTTTATTTGCAGGCTTCCCGACGTGGATATACATGTGCCGGTGGATGCTTTTTGGTAAGCATGGTCGCTGGCAACCATTCTCTAACTGAATATCTGGGTGGCTAATGACGCATTATGATCATCCGCATCCCGCTGGGGCCGCGGGCCCCAGACCCCCGACTCGCTTCGCGTCTGTGCTCACCGGTAGGGGTAAGCACAGACGCGAAGCGCCATATGGGGGACCAGGGGCCACTCGGCTCCTGCCGGGTTCCAAGGGCAGAGCCATTGGTGGGGGCTCGGGTGAAACCCCAGAACGCCCCGACTATGGGCAACTGACCAGTTCCGGGACGTGACAGCCGTTGCGAATGAGCAGCGTGTCGCGCTTGAAATTTGCGTCATCGAGGTTGGGATAATCGAGATTGTACTGCAGACCGCGGCTCTCTTTTCGTGATTGCGCCGAAAGAATTATCAGTTTCGCGGCCAGGGCCATATTGCGCAGTTCCAGCAGTCTCGCCGATAGATATCCGTCGGCATACAACTCATCAGCCGTCACTTCGATAGAGTTTACGACGTTCAGGGCCTTCGCCAGGCGTTCATTTGTCCTGACGATACCAACGTATTTCCACATCGCGGTCCGCAGGCTGAGTATAAGCTCCTCTATCAGTCCCGGGGCCACAGGCTTCGTATGCAGGTCGCTTGCGTACTGCTGAACCTCCGGAAGATCGATGGAATCAAAACGGTGTTCCGCATCCAGGGCAGACCGGCGCGCGAACACAACGGCCTCCAACAGCGAATTGCTGGCAAGCCTGTTGGCTCCATGAACTCCTGTGCAGGCAACCTCGCCGCACGCGTACAGGTTCTCGATAGAAGTTCGTCCGTCGACATCGGTGATGACCCCGCCACACGAGTAATGGGCCGCCGGTACAATCGGAATCCAATCCCTGGTGATGTCTATGCCGACCGACAGGCAAGTCTCGTAAATGTGCGGGAAGTGCTCCTTGATCAAGTTAGGGTCAAGGTGAGTCACATCGAGATACACGCATTCTTCGCCGCTTTTCTTGAGTTCAGCGTCGATTGCCCTGGCGACCACATCCCTCGGGGCCAGGCATCCCATTTCGTGATAGCTTTCCATAAACGTCTCACCGGTCTTCAGGCGTAGGTACGCCGCCCTCTCCCCTCACGGCTTCGGAGATCAAAAACGATCGGGCGCCGGGATGATACAGTGTCGTCGGGTGGAATTGGATGAACTCCATGTTGCCGATCACTGCGCCTGCGCGGTAGGCCATAGCGACTCCGTCGCCGGTGGCAATTTCGGGGTTGGTAGTATGCAGATAGACTCGGCCGAGCCCGCCCGTGGCGAGCATCGTAACCTTTGCTCGAAGCGTCATAACATCGCCTGTCTCAGAGTCCAGGACATGGCTCCTCTGCAGACAACCTTATCGCCGTTAATCTCAGTGATCAGATCGATTGCGTGATCGTGCTCGAAGACTCTGATGTTCTGGTTCCCCTTGACCTGGGCGACAAGAGCACGTTCTATCTCTCTGCCGGTGAGATCGGCTGCATGGACAATTCTTCTCGCCCCGTGACCGCCTTCTCGCCCGAGGTCGAAGAAGACCTTGCCTCCAGCGAACCTGGACTGGGTAAACCGAACACCTAGTTCCACAAGCTCGCGTACGCGGTCTGGGCCTTCTCTGACAAGAATATCCACTGAATCCTCGTGGCACAGAAACGCCCCGGCTGCGTGGGTATCGTGTATGTGAGACTCATAAGTATCGTTGGGGTCGACCACTGCAGCGATGCCGCCCTGGGCGTAGTTCGTGTTGGAGTCCGTATCACTCTTCTTTGTTACCACTGCTACCCGGGCGAACTCCGCCGCACGCAGCGCAAAACTCAGGCCCGCTATTCCGGTGCCTAGGACCTAATACATCAACATCATTAATCACTGATCAAGCAGCTCCCATACTTTTTGTGCCGGCACTGCGTCGCGCTTCTTCAAGCAACCGTCCGGCATCGGAGGCAAGCAGTTGCGCTGCCACCCGCCGGCCAAGCTCCCGGGGTTCCTCGCGGTCGCCAACCCCATACCCACGCACAATCTCAGAGCCATCGACGCTTACCACCACAGCCCTCAGTTCCAGCGCTCCATTCACCTCACTCGCAAGCGCGCCAACCGGGGTCTGGCAGCCTGCATCGAGGTGAGAAAGTAGTTCGCGCTCCGCCGTGACACACCTGCGAGTCGGCGCGTGATCCAGTTTACTCAGAAAAAGCGCCCCAGGGCTGTCTTTCCGGCATTGCACGGCAAGCGCTCCCTGCCCAGCGGCGGGAATGCACACCTCTACCGGAAGCGCCTCGGTTATTCGTGACTCCCAGCCCATCCGGCGAAGTCCCGCGCAAGCAAGCACCACCGCGTCGTACACACTATTGTCAAGCTTCCTGAGGCGCGTGTCAAGGTTACCGCGAAGATCGACAATGCTGAGATCGGGTCTGACGTGAAGGAGCTGGGCGCCTCTTCTAACACTGCTCGTTCCTACTCTCGCCCCGGAATGCATGTCAGACAGCCCGCCGACCTTAGATACCAGCGCATCGCGAGGGTCTTCCCGTTCGGGATATGCCACTACGAACAGCTCATCCGGCATAGTCGAGGGCACGTCCTTTGCGCTGTGCACCGCGAAGTCGATCTCCCCGCCTATGAGCGCAAGCTCGATCTCCTTTACAAAGAGACCCTTATCACCAATCGCGGACAGCGGCACGTCGGCTACTGCGTCTCCGGTTGTTTTAATGACCTCAGTCCGGCAGGACAAACCCGGATTTCCCCGAAGGATCATATCAATTACCTGTCCCGCCTGCTGCAGCGCCAGTTGGCTTCCCCTGGACCCCATAACCAATTCGCTCATATCGCTCTCATTATACATAAATGGATGTGGCCTAACAAGGACACCAACACCCTTTCGAGGGACCGGCCGGCCGGCAGACTCACACAAACAGCCGAAATATTATGCTCACGCCTTTCGTACACCGACTCGGTACGGTATAATACTGCAATACTATACCCCCTAGTGTAGGTGAATAATGGCTGACAACTTAACCAAGCCCCAGGATGATGTCCTTTTGCGGCTCCGAAAGATCGAAGGCCAGATCAGAGGTCTTCACAAAATGATAGAAGAAGGCAAGAATTGCACTGAAGTCGTGCATCAGCTTTCAGCGGCGAGAAAAGCGCTGGATAAGGTCGGATTCATAATTCTGACCCACAGGATGCAGGAGTGCATGCAAGAGAAAGGCAGCAGCAGGGACTCAGAGAAAGCAATGGAAGAAGCTATGGAGCTGTTCCTGAAACTCTCTTAGCCCTGCCCGCAAGCTAACAAGGCGGGCGCGAGGGGTAAATCCTCGGACATCGGAGATACGGGCTCAGCTTCCGGGCGCGGGAACTCTCGCCCGGAAGCTCAATTGCGATTGATTGACTTTGCTTATTCGGTTACGTTCACCCACGTTCCGACTTCCGCGGACTTCTCTACGGCTTCCAATACGGCCTGACACTTCAGACCGTCGTAGAAGTTGGGAGTCGGGTTCGTTGCTTCCGCGATTCCGTTCATCATGGTGTAGACCTGATGGACGAAGGAGTTTTGCCAGCCGATAATATGGCCGGCAGGCCACCAGCCTTTCATAAACGGGTGCGGCGGATCGGTAACCATGATCGTCTTCCAGCCTTGATACGATTCATTGTCATTGCGGCAGTAATATTCCAGCTCGTTTAGCCTCTCCAGGTTAAAACGGATGCTCCCCTCGCTGCCATTGAGTTCAAAGTGAGCGCCATTCCGGTTACCGGCGGCAAAGCGCGTAGCTTCGAATGTGCCGACCGCGCCGTTCTTGAATCTGGTCAGGAAGAGCGTTGCGTCGTCCACTGTGACTTCGCCCATTTCCTGTACCGGCGACTGCACTCAAACCACCGCCGTGCGCCGCTTGTTTCGGGCGCTGCTTGACGAACGTTTCCATCAGGCCGCAGACGGAGTCGAACTCCCCGCAAAGAAACCTTCCCATATCGATTATATGGGCATTGAGGTCGCCGTGTGAACCGGACCCGGCCTTATCCTTCTGCAGTCTCCAGACAAGCGGGAAATTGGGATCGATAATCCAGTCCTGAAGGTAAACCGCACGAAAATGAAACGGCTTGCCAATCATTCCCTGTTCCACCATTTTCCGCGCCAACTGCACAGCCGGGACCGCTCGGTAGCAAAAATCGATCATGCCGATGACCCCGGCGTCCTCTACGGCCTTGACCATCTCCTTGCACTCCGCCACATTCATAGCCATGGGCTTCTCGCAGAAAATGTGCTTGCCGTTCTTCGCCGCGGCGAGGGCGATCTCCTTGTGGGTGTCGTTGCCTGTGGAAATATCGACCATATCGATGTCATCGGCCTCCACCACATGCTTGTATCCCTCGCTCGCGCGCTCCCATCCATACTGCTTTGCGTAATGCTCGGCCTCAGCCTGGACCAAGCCGCAGATTTCTTTCATAACCGGTTCAGCTTTCACATCCGGAAAAGCAAACGCGCAGTCGCGATAACCGACGCTGTGGGCCTTTCCCATGAACATGTAGCCAACTAACCCAACATTTACCTGCTTTGTTGCCATCCTGGTCCTCCTCAACCCTATGCCGGTACTAAGCAAACTTAAAACCTGGGGGCCAGCCATAAGCCAAGCCTCTAGACATATATTCTGGCGCAATTGCAGAAAATGTCAAGTAGCCGCTATCGGGAGTGAGTTCCGTTTTCCGGGAGTCACGACACGCCGAACTTGATTCGGCACCCACCCCATGCGGCCTGGACCCTGAATCAAGTAGGGCGACGTGGATTGAGGCTATTTGATCCCGCAGAACTGAACTCTCTCGCTATCGGCACCTTTCTTGACACGGCAGAGGCCATTGCATATAATCTAGTTGACCCAATGGAGGGCAATTTGGACTGCCCGCAAATGGCGGTCCTGTGTCGCCGCAGATCTCGCGCAATACGAGTGAGACGCGGCGTTTTATTTGCCTATTCAATTCACACAAAGGGGGAAGTAAAGAGAATGCATTGCGAGCGATTGGAAGCCGGTAGCGCTCCTTCGACTCACCGCGGTATTAGTGTGCGTATCAAGTTGCTTCTGTCAATAATGGCGGTCGGCTTGCTGAGCGTGCTGGCATCGAGCGCCGCTTCTGCAAGCGAAGCGATCACACTTCCGAAGTTTGAAGAACTTAACATCATGTGGCCATCGGTCTGGATCGTGTTCGGCTGCGCCATCGTTGGACTGCTCTTCGGAGCCAAATGGTTTACCGCGATTATGAAGGAAGATCCGGGATCGCGGGGAATGGTGGAAGTTTCTCGTGCGGTACAGGAAGGCGCCTGGGCCTATCTGCTGCGGCAGATAAAGACAATGATTTGGTTCGTGATCATCATTGCCATCGGCCTGTTCTTCATGTACAAGAATGTGCATGGATTCGGCGTCAAGTGGACCGATGCAAGTGGTATGCCGCAGGGCGGAGAGGCCGGCGTTGGCGGTATTCCCGTATACGCTGGTGTGCCACTCGCGTTTGTCCTTGGTGTAGCAGCGTCCTACGCTGCAGGCCTTATTGGTATGATGATGGCAGTGCGCGCTAACGTGCGCGTCGCCAACGCTGCTCTGACCAGTTTCAAGAAAGCGCTCTATGTGGCGTTCCGCGCCGGCGGCGTATCAGGTATGGCGACGGTCGGGCTTGGTCTGCTGGGCGCGTGCATCGTGTTCTTTATGTTCAGGGAACAGTCGATGAAGGTCCTCATCGGATTCGGATTCGGCGGATGTCTCGCGGCGTTGTTCATGAGGATCGGCGGTGGTATCTACACAAAGGCCGCTGACGTCGGCGCTGACTTGGTCGGCAAGGTCGAGCAGGGCATTCCTGAGGACGATCCTCGTAACGCCGCCACGATCGCTGACAACGTCGGTGACAATGTCGGTGACTGCGCCGGTATGGCTGCGGACGTTTTCGAGAGCTACGAAGTCACACTCGTCGCCGCGATCATCCTTGGCGCGGCGTCGTTCCCGTTCCTCAAGACTGTCCTTAGCGACAGAGCGGCAACAATGGCTGTTCTCGCGATGGTTGTTTACCCGCTGCTCATCAGAGCTGTCGGTGTGGCGGCCTCGATTATCGGCATCTATGCAGTGCGCGGCAGGGATGACATCGACATGAACCCAATGAAGCCGATCAACGTTGGCTTCTTTGTATCGGCCGGCTTCGCCACGGTAGGGTTCTTTGCCGTCTCCTATTACGTGTTCACAAATGTACCGATTGCCGGTTTTGCCTGGTGGAGATTCGCTGCCGCGAACCTGACCGGTATCATTCTTGCACTGATTATTGACAAGTTGACCGAGCACTATACGGCTATCGATGAGAAGCCTGTCACCGAATGCGCGAAGGCCGCTAAGACCGGTCCGGCGACTATCATCCTCAGCGGTTTCGCTTCCGGCTTGGAATCAAGCGTGTGGAGCGTAGTCGCGATCTGCCTTGCGATTCTCGCCTCGATGCTCCTCTTCAAGGGCAACCCCGCACTGGCCGCTTACGGCATCGCTCTCTCCGGCCTGGGACTGCTCTCCACCACGGGCTTCATGCTCGCGATGGACACATTCGGCCCGATCTCCGACAATGCCAATGGCATCTTCGAGATGTCCGGCGCGTTGAAGGACGCCGGTGAGGACTCAGACGCCAACAAGATCGTGGCTAAGCTCGATGCTGTCGGCAACACGACAAAGGCTCTCACCAAGGGCCTTGCGATTGCGACTGCCGTTATCGCGGCAACTGCCTTGTTCCGATCGTTTATGGCGGATGCGGGTCTCCTGCCGCCGTCAGCGATAGAGCTGGCAAAGATGACCAGCGCTCATATGATAAACGTTCTGAACACCACCGGCATCCACATCGAGTGGACGCAGGTGTTCATCGGTCTCTTGATCGGTGGCGCCGTGCCGTTCCTCTTCTGCTCGTTCGCCATTAACGCGGTTACCCGCGCGGCGTTCCAGTTGGTTAAGGAAGTGCGCAGGCAGTTCCGCGAGATCAAGGGCATTATGGAATACGACCCGCGCTCGGGCTCAGACAAGGGCAAGCCTGACTATCAGCGCTGCGTGGCGATCTCGACCGCAGCAGCTCAGAAAGAGCTGATGAGCCCGGCTGTTCTCGCATTGGGGGCTCCTGTTTCTGGTGGCGTTCGGCCTGGGCTACGGTGATCCGCTGAAGGGCGCAGCCGCCCTCGGCGGGTTCCTTGCCGGAACGATTCTCTCCGGTCAGTTGATGGCCGTTCTTCTCTCCAACTCCGGTGGTCTCTGGGACAACGCGAAGAAGAAGATCGAGGACGGTATGTTCGGCGGCAAGGGCACGCCCGAGCACAAGGCCGCGGTCGTCGGCGACACCGTTGGTGACCCGTTCAAAGACACCGCCGGTCCCGCTCTTAACCCGATGATCAAGGTTATGAACCTGGTCGCTATTCTGATCGCTCCCATCGCCATTTCCAGCATCAGCAACACCGTGCGAACCGCGATCGTGGTCGTTGCGATTCTCGCGCTGGTGGGCGCAACTATGTGGAGCAAGCGTGGTGGAATCGACGCCGGCCCGGAGGCTGGCTCGGGAAACCCTAAGAAAGCTCTTGAGGACGACAGGGAGCCGGTATCGGTGTAACTTAGACTTCAAGAGGATTGAGAAAAGATCGGGCAGGGGCGCGTCCCCTGCCCTTTTTGTATGTTACAGGGAATTTGCATCGAGGAAGCCCTCGGATAATGATCAAAGTTTTTCCGGGTTTGATTTAGATCAAAGAACGAGCGCGCCTGTGCCGGTAGAATATAATTGGATCAGACAAGGAGAGGTGATTTCCATGGCAAAAGCAACCAGACAGGTTATAAAGATAGACGAAGAACGCTGCAACGGATGTGGTTTGTGCGTTCCATCATGCGCGGAAGGCGCGCTGCGGATAATCGACGGCAAGGCTAAGGTGGTCGCTGAAAAGTCCTGCGACGGATTGGGCGCGTGTCTGGGTGAGTGTCCGCAGGGCGCAATCTCATTCGAGACAAGGGAAGCGGAAATCTTCGATGAGCAGGCAACGCTGGAGCATCTCACAGATATCGGCAGGCCGCACGAACCGCATATAAAGCACATGGCCGAGCACGGTATGGGAGATCATCAAGCGCGCCACGGGCACGGCGGCGGCTTCGTCTGTCCATCGGCAAGAACGATAGACCGAACGCGCGAAGAGCAAGATGAGTCGCACCGGGCTAAGGGCGATCTCGGCAGCGAACTGAGGCAGTGGCCTGTAAAGCTCTACCTCGTGAATCCCAGCGCCCCGTATTTCCGGGGCTCGCACCTGTTGATATCAGCCGACTGCGTGCCTTTTGCCTATGGCTCGCTTCACCCGGACTTTCTAAAAGGCAAGACACTTGTGACGGGCTGTCCGAAGTTCGACGACACCGATCTCTACTTGCATAAACTTACGGATATACTGCGGGAAAACAATATACGACAGATCACAGTGCTGCAGATGGAGGTGCCGTGTTGCTCCGCGATGCAGCGTCTGGCGGAGCAGGCGGTGGCTGCGAGTGAAAAGGAAGTTCCTGTTGAGGTAGTTACGATCAGCCTGAGCGGCGAGATCAAGGGACAGACGCCGTAACTCCAACATTATCCGCCGAGCAGCATTCGATCCGACGTTCATTTGCCGATTGCAAATATTTTTGAGTTTTTTATGCCTGCTTGTTTAAGCTGAAGCAGGCGAGGGTATAAATTGGTTAACTCGCCCAAGTCATCCTGCCAGAGGCCGCGACAGCCATGTCGCGGCCTCTGCAACGTACAAGCCCGCGCACACACTGCTTAGCTCTCAACGTATCCGCTAATGTTGAATCATACCCGCTACAATACCTGACACATATAGACGTGCTTTAGATCAGCAACAACCAGTGTATAGGCTGCACTGGCAAGGTTAAGTTCGTCAATCTCAGCTATGTGTATGGCTGGGGTGTGACAGGTTTGACTTCGTTGAGCACAGGGTATTAAAACGCCAGCTTGCTTGCCCGCGCAGGCAAACGCGCAGGGGCCGAACTTCGCCTTCCTCACAACCCGTGGGAAACAGCGATCCGCTTCTCATGACCCCACAGGCCTTTTTGCACCAAGATGCTACCGGGAGGGATAGAGCAAATGAAACGCGTCGTCTATGCTTGCCTGCTGTGCCTGGCACTCGTAACCTGTGCCCAGGTAGTCTCCGCCCAACTCGCGAATTCGTGCTGGCCAAAATTCCACAAGGATGCTTTCAACACCGGACAGGGACTCTACGGGGGGACCGGTTCGAGCCTTACGTGGATCTACCAGGCTCCCAGTCCTATACGTTCGGCGCCAGTGATCGGTACCGACGGCACAGTCTACTTCACCTGCAACGACGGGTGCATTTACGCCATCGGTGGGGACGGAAGCAAAAAATGGAGCTTCTACTGCCAATGCCAGGGCTCAGCCTCACCCGCAGTTGCAAGCGACGGCACAATCTACGTGGCGTCTGTCGACAAATCGCTCTATGCTCTCAGACCGGATGGTGTCGCCAAGTGGATGCGAACAGTCGCCGCGGGTTTCGATACGTCGGTATGCATCGCTCCTGACGGCACAATCTACGCAGGCAGCTCTAACGGCACGTTTTACGCGTACGGGCCCGACGGCACTCAGAAGTGGACTTACATGGCAGGAGGGGCAATCACTTCAACAGCCGCCCTGGGCAGCGATGGAACCATATACTTCGGCTGCATGGATGGGTATCTGTATGCGCTCAGCTCCACGGGCGCGTGCAAATGGAAATTCTCCAGCGGTTCAGGAGCCTTTTCAGCCTCTCCAACGATAGGTTCAGATGGAACGATCTACATAGGCTCGGCAGGCGGATACTTCTTTGCAGTTCGCAGCACAGGAGTCCAAAAGTGGCGCGCGAACACCGGAGGAGACGTTGAATCATCTGCGGCGATCTCATCAAACGGCACCATCTACTTCGGATGCCGGGATTACAAACTCTACGCTCTTTCCACCGGCGGCGTTCAACTGTGGACATTCACCACGGGATACTACGTCGACTCTTCTCCCGCTGTCGGCGTGGATGGAGGCGTCTACGTCGGATCTTCTGACGGCAATGTCTACTCGCTGAACCCCGACGGGACCGAGCGCTGGCAGGTACAATGCTGCTTCAGGGGTATACTCCTCTCCCGCAATCGGCCCGGCAGGCGCACTGTTCATCGGCGCTGACAACGGCATCCTCTACTGCTTCGCGGCGGATACCACACCACCGGCCGCGCCGACAGTAACCGACGATGGAGCATACACATCGTTTCTGGATCACCTGCACGGTTCGTGGACCGCATCCGACCCTGAATCCGGAATATTCGCGTACGAGTATTGCATTGGCACCGCCCCCGGACTCGCTGACGTCGCTCCCTGGCTGAATGTGGGAAGCGCCACTCAGGATACCAGGACGGGGCTCACACTCGTCGATAAGCAGGTCTACTACATCACTGCCTACGCCATCAACGGCGCAGGCTTGGCCGGCCCGGAAGGCAGCTCCGATGGCATCATCGTTGACGCCACGCCACCCACCACGCCGGTGGTCACAGACGACGGCCAATATACATCCAATGCCAGCTCACTCCACGCAACGTGGAGCGCAACAGACCCCGAATCCGGTATTGCCGGGTACCAATACGCGATCGGCAGCACGGCGGGTGGCAGCGATATCCTCGCCTGGACAAGCGCCGGCCTCAACACGTCCGTAACCGCATCAAACCTGACGCTTCAGACGGGAAAAACCTATTACGTCGGCGTAAAGGCGCTCAACGGAGGCGGCATTTACAGTCAGGTCGGCTCGTCAGACGGTATCACCGTGGACACCACTCCCCCGAGCGTTCCCGTTGTCCTCGACGATGGCCAGTACATCTCCGATCCGCACTCGATCCATGCGAGCTGGTCCGCAACGGATGGCGAATCCGGGATATCGAAGTACGAATACTGCGTGGGCACGACGGCAGGAGGCGCCCAGATTCTCGGCTGGACAAACGCCGGAACGAACACCCAGGCCGGTATATCGGGGCTCAACCTGACCAATGGGACCACGTACTTTGTAAATGTTCGCGCTACCAATGGCGCGCTTCTCGTAAGCGCAGTCGGATCATCGGATGGAGCCACGCTTGACGTCACACCTCCCAGCACACCGGTCGTCATCGACGATGGCGACTGGACATCTTCGACAACTCAACTGCATGCTTCGTGGAGTTCCTCTGACCCGGTATCGGGCATAAAATCGTATGAATACGCTATCGGCACGACTCCGGGAGCTACTGACGTTGTCGCCTGGACGGATGCCGGGACTAACACATCGGTTACGAATTCCGCGCTTTCTCTGGTACAGGACCAGATGTATTATTTCAGCGTAATTGCGGTAAACGGCGCATCGGCGCAATCCGCTGCCGGCAGCTCCGACGGAATTAGAGTCGATGCCACCCCACCCCTGCAGCCGGTCGTCACTGACGACGGTCAATTCACTGCGGACAACACACAGCTTCATGCCGCGTGGACGAGCTCCGACCCCGAGTCGGGCATCTCGAAGTTCGAGTATTCTATAGGAACCAGCGCGGGCGCGACTGACGTCGTCCCCTGGACCGGCGCAGGACTGAGTAACTCGATCACACAGACCGGGCTCAGTTTGCAAGACGGCGCGGAGTACTATATCAACGTTCGCGCCTATAATAATGCAAGCCTTGTCAGTGCAGTGGGGTCCTCAAACGGAATTACCGTCGATCTGGATACGCCCGGCGCTCCGACAGTGAATGATGATGGCGCTTATACGGCATCGGCGAGTTCGTTGCACGCGACGTGGTCGTCCGTAACATCGCTCTCAGGCATCAGCTCCTACGAGTATTCGATTGGAACCAGTGCGGGAGCCGTGGATGTGAAGAACTGGACCAGCGTGGGGCTGTCGAATCAAGTCACCGCAACGGCACTTTCACTTTATACCGGAACTACATACTTCATCAACGTGCGTGCGCGCAACTCGCTGAACAAGGCAGGAAACGTAGGATCCTCCGACGGTATAACGGTGGACCTTACCCCACCGAGCGTGCCCGCTGTTACCGGCTCCGGAGCGTGGACATCATCAACGAACCAGTTGACGGCAAGCTGGACTTCCAGTGACCCTGAGTCGGGCATCGCGCAGTACACTTACGCCGTCGGAACAAGCCCCGGCGGCGCCAGTGTCCTCAACTGGACATCTGCGGGAACTCAGACTTCGGCAACGATAACCCCACTTTCGCTGGTAGATGGCGGCAAATACTTCATAAGCGTCATTGCAATCAACGGAGCGGGGGAATCCAGCCCTTATGGCGCATCAGGCGCCATTACCGTCGACGCGACTCCGCCCACGACACCGGTGGTTGTCGATGACGGCAAATACACCGTCGATCCAACAAAGCTCCACGCCACGTGGAGCAGCACAGACCCCCAGTCCGGAATCGTAGAATACGATTACTCGGTCGGCACTTCCGCCGGCGCAACGGATGTAGTTGGCTGGACGAACGCGGGAACTCAGACGGATAAGACGATCACAGGACTGGCACTCGCAGCAGGCACCCAGTATTTCATCAACGTGCGAGCGACCAACGGCGCCGGCTCAGTAAGCAATGTCGGAAGCTCCGGTGGCATTATTGTGGATTCCACGCCGCCAACTACACCCGTGGTGACGGATGAAGGAGCCTACACTAAAAACACGGATGTCTTGAGCGCGAGCTGGACTTCCTCCGACCCGGAAACCGGAATCGCGGACTATCAATACTCGATTGGAACGGCTGCAGGACTCACCGACGTCCTGGGTTGGACGGATGCGATGCTCAACACGAGCGTGGTTCGCCAGGGACTCTCCCTCGCGCAGGGCCAGACTTACTTCATAAACGTAAAAGCAACAAATGGAGTCGGCCTGGTGAGCGCGGTAGGTTCTTCCGACGGAATAACCGTTGACACAACCCCGCCCGGCCCCATGACAATTGTAGACGATGGTCCATTTACTGACAATACGACTCAATTACACGTAGTGATGCAGTGCAGCGACCTTGAATCCGGCATCGCGCTCTATGAGTACGCGGTCGGAACATCGTCGGGCGCAGTGGACGTTGTGGGTTGGACCGGCGCAGGCAGCAACGGGGATATTACGATTACCGCTCTATCACTCAAGAGCGGCCTTAAATACTATGTCAGCGGCCGCGCAACCAACGGGGCGGGACTCGTCGGTCCTCCCGGAACATCCGGCGCTATCACCGTCGACACGACGCCACCGCTGGTAACGACAGTCCAGGTCGACGGCGCATATACCTCTGTCAGCACCAGCTTGCACGCGAAGTGGTCCGCCACGGACCCCATATCCGGAATCGCGGATTATAAGTATTGCATCGGGACTTCACCCGGCGCAAATGACACTGCGGACTGGCTGGACGCCGGGACCGCAACCGACCAGACGAGGAACGGCCTTTCCCTCGTGACAGGCAAAACATATTACGTAACCGTCATCGCCGTCAACAATGCCGGCGACCAGAGCCTGCCGGTCAGTTCGGACGGCATCAAACTCGATGCCACGCCGCCTTCCACACCCGTTGTCACAACCACCGGCAAATACTGGTGCTACAAGACCTGCATCAGTGCTACCTGGACTGCATCCGACCCCGAATCCGGGATCGCCGAATACGATATGTCGGTTGGAACCGCTGCCGGAGCCACGGATGTCGCGGACTGGCTGAGCGTTGGCGACAATACTACGTACACCCGCACCGGCCTGACGCTCAAGGATGGCGTCACCTACTTCATCAATGTCCAAGCCACGAACGGCGCCGGTTTACTGGGAAACGTCGGCAGTTCCAACGGAATTATGGTTGATTCCACGCCCCCAACCACGCCTGTCGTAACTGATGATGGTGACACTACCTCCGTGCTGGATCGACTTCACGCGACATGGCTATCCACGGACCCTGAGTCCGGAATTGCGGAATACATGTACTGCATCGGCACGAGTTCCGGCGCAACCGATGTTGTCGGTTGGACAAGCGCCGGAACGAACGAAGGGGTCACTGTAACCGGTCTGACGCTCGACCCCGTGCTGCGCTATCATTTCTCGGTAAAAGCGCAAAACAACGCCGGAGCCTGGAGCGCAGTCGGCGCCAGCGACGGGATAGGGTACAGCTCGGGTTCCGCGATATGGTGGAAGTTCCGCAACGACTCGGCCAACGTGGGCCGGGGGCTGTTCGACGCAACCAGGGTGAACAACGTTGGCTGGACCATTCCCACCGACGGTTACGTCGAATCTTCTCCCGCGATTGCCACTGATGGGACGAGTTACATCGGCTCCGGCGATGGCAACATCTACGCAATAACACAAAACGGCTCCATTAGCTGGACATACGACACTGGCGCATCCATCGACAGCTCACCGGCAATTGCTCCTAATGGAAACATCATTATCGGATGCAACGACGGCCAGTTGGTTTGCCTGAGCATGGAAGGAACCTCGTCTGGTCATACCAAGCCAAGGACGTAATACGATCATCGCCGACCATCAATGGAAACTGTGTTTACGTGGGCAGCGGGGACAATTGTCTATACGCTATAAGTCTTGACACAGGGCTTCTTATTTGGAAACATGCCACCGATGGCGCGCTGAGATCTGCGCCGGCAGTCGATAAGAACGGAATAGTTTACATAGCCAGCGAGGACTCTTGCAGTCTACGCTATCAACCCCGATGGCACGCAGAAGTGGCGCTACTTGACCGGGTCGGCTACAGACAGCTCGCCCACTATCGGAACTGATGGAACAATCTACATTGGCAGCGGAGACGGCTATTTCTACGCCATAAAACCCGATGGCACCCTGAACTGGAAGTTCGATACGGGCTGCGTCGCCGATTCCTCGGCAGCGATAGGACCCGACGGCAACCTGTACTTCGGCAATGGTGTTGATGGTGGCTCGGAAAAATGTTCTGTCTGCGAACTGACGGAAGGGTGGTTTGGCAGAGGAATATGCCCGGAGCCATTGTATCTTCACCCTCTATCGATCCGTCCGGCATGATCTTTATGTCGGCGCCTGCGACAACAAAATGTACGCGCTTAACTCTGATGGCACGACTGAATGGTCGTTCCTGACCGGATCATCCGTTGTGAGCTCGCCGGCTCTGGGCGCCGACAGCAGTGTCATCTTCGGTTCCTACGATGGAAACATCTACTGCCTCCGGGACAGGACCGCCACGGAGCTTACACCCCCGACAACTCCCGTTGTCAGCGTGCCTGGTCCCTTCCTTCCGTCAGACCAGCCGATCCAGGCCTCGTGGCGAGCCACTGACCCCATAGCATGGTAGCCGAATACACGTACGCGATAGGAACAGCCCCCGGTCTTTCCGACATCAGCGGTTTGACCAGCGCCGGGATAGAAACTTCCATAGTGCTGGATGAATCGCGCTAAATCCCGGTGAGGAGTTCTATGTTTCGGTTAAGGCGAGAAACCCATCTGAAAGGTGGAGCGACATAGGAACGTCGCCGGAGGTGATTGCGGTACCCAGCGGCACAATCGGCAGCATCGGTAGTCTGATGAAGCAAAATGACGGATACGCGGGATCGATGTCGGGAAAGATAGTATCCGCGGTGTTCGATGATTGCTTCTATATCGAGGAACCGAACAGATGCGCCGGCATACGATGCACTGCGACAGGCGTTGACCTGCAGCCTGGAGACCAGGTGGTGATAACCGGGACTCTGAGCGCTGACGCCGACGGGCCGACATTCGATGCTACAAGCTGCGAAGTCACGGCAGCCGGAAATGCCCCCTTGCCGCTCGGCCTTTCAGGGAGAGCCGTGCATTCCGCCCAGCCCAACCCGTTCGGGCTCTATGTGACGGTATGGGGGAACGTGGAATCAGTCGAAACTGGAGCCTTTGTAATGGACGATGGGAGTAGTTTTGACCTGCCCGATTGGAATCCCGGCATTCAAGTCGACTGCACAGGCACTCCGGCAGCGGTCGGTGACTTCGTCGGGGTGACCGGCATCCTGTGCAAGCAGCAGGTGAACGGCAATACTGTTGCCGTATTGCGCACAACCTCCTCGGCGAGCATCACGGTATTCGCCCACCAATAGTCGCGTGAGGTAGAAAGCAAATAGGCGGCCGACCGGCCGCCTATTTGTGCATGTGGCAGCCGCTACTACGAGAAGAACCAGGCGAACGGGTTTCCTGTGCTTCAGGCGCGATAGCACCCAAGCCTCGTGACAATGACGGATGCCGATAGGGCGGCGTCTCCGGAGATAGCGATCCATCTCGAGAGTCGGACTTCGGAAATCAAATGCAGAGGAGAGCGAGGAGAGTCAGGTTAGAAAACATAGAAAGAACGTCCGGCGTCGGGAGACGCCGGACAATCACGAATATCAGCCTGTCTATGAACAGGGGTGGTTGGGCAATATGTAATCGGGCAAACCAGCAATATGA
>CAVZJH010000010.1:0-23073 GCA_963775535.1 uncultured bacterium
GTGAATAGTGTTCGTATTCTTTTAAAGTACTAATAAACCTTAAAGTTCATGGTTTCTGAGATTTATCTTGCCATTTGACAAGACTAATTAATGCCAGTATCTCAAATTATGTTTTTTGCCTTTTGAGTATTTCAAACATCAAAACCTAAATTAACCAGAATAGCTGATGTTGCAGAGCAAATACCTGAACGAGTAGATGGCAGCAAATTGCTATTCGGGGGGACGTGGTGGGGTGAGGATTAAAAATTACCTGCCAGCAGAAAGTGGCTAAAGTGCCCAACAGCACCGAACACCGCTGTTCTGGGAATCTTGTTTCCCGAAACCTGGAGCGCGTATCAGGAATAAAGTCCCCGAGACACCAGGCCTATGGGAGTATCCGACGTCCGCTGAGGCCGCCGTTTTCTCAGTTTCGCTCGTCTGCTGAGCGGCAGTCGAGAGGGTCTGGGCTTCTTGTTGAGACTCCTTGGGTTCGCTCGGCGCGTGCGAGACAAGGGTGCGATACTCGTGCTTCGCCGTCCGTCGTGGCGCAGCCGCTGCCTATAACGCAGCCGGTGATCCGGGCGTTGGGGCCGAGCGAACGAGCCGCTTTTCCGATAAGAAGCGTCAGATATGCTCGCGACTCGTCTACCAGCGTATTCGCTCCGATGACTGCGCGTTCCCCGACATTTGCGCTGCGCCGGAACGGCACATCCCACTGCCGAGGAAAACCGGGCATGCTATATTCACCGATGGGTGCACTTTTACTCCCTCGCCGAACCACACGCCGCCGCCGACGTGGGTTGCGGGCAGATCCAGCTTGACCCTACCTTCAAGCGCGTCGAAGTGAGCATTCCTGTATTGCAGGAGATTGCCCACGTCGCACCATATACCGGGCACCCCAAAGCCATAGACCGGCTCGCGGTTGTTGAGCATCCTGGGGAAGAATTCCGCGCGAAATCGCAAGGCCGGTGGTATGGAATACAGCTCAGAGCCTCGGGTTCCAGGATGTAGATGCCGGTGCTGATCGTATCCTTAAAAATCTCTGTCGACTTCGGCTTTTCAAGGAAGCGCGTTATCCTGCCGGCGTCGTCGCTTTCGACCAGGCCGAAATCGCTGGGATCATCCACGCGATAAAGCATTAGGGATGCAATTGCGGAGGCGGCCTTATGCCTCTGCAGCGCGGCGGCGAGGTCGAAATCTGTAATGATCGTGTCTCCGCGACCACCAGAAATGTGCCGTTTGATCATGCCTTGCACGAGCTCACCGCGCCCGCTGTGCCCAGGGCTTCCATCTCCACGGAGTAGCGAATCTTGACGCCGTAGCGGAACCGTCGCCGAAGTAATGCATCATCTCCTGCGCCAAATGGGACACAGCCACGATGATATCCGTTATGCCGTGCCCGGCAAGGACTTGACGCAATATTCCATCACGGGACGGTCGAACAGGGGCGCCATCGGTTTTGGGGCGCTGGTGGTAAGAGGGCGAAGCCGAGTTCCCTTGCCGCCGGCCAGAATTACTGCCTGCATATCAATCGTGCCTCCTCTGAAAATGCCGCAGGCATTTTAGTCCTTTCGCGGTGAAACCGACAGTGACTCGCCGCAGGCGCAGTCGCGAGGGTTTCATCCGCGATTCCTTGGAAATCTAATACACCCGGGATGATGCTAAAGCCCGTATTCTTGCGGGGACCTTTGGTTAGATTATCGGCGCGAGGAAGGGGAAACTGAATCACGGATTTCGACTAAGCTCAGGATGCGGCGGAGGACACGGAAGCGATGACGACCGTCGCTTCAGGCTGCTGCAACCCAAGCAGCAAAAAATATGGGTAAGTTTGTGGGCTGGGAAGCCCGGGGGAAAAGAGCCCGGCGTAGGGAGACGCCGGCCCATCGTTCGCGGGGAGAACTCGCCCTGCTAAATCCTCCGCTGCCTTGAAGAGAGAATCTTCTGCGCCTCTCTGTATTTCACAACCGTGCGACGGGCTATGTTGAAGCCGTTCTCCTGAAGTATAAGGGCTATCTGCTGGTCGCTGAGGGGGCTGGAGTGGTTTTCGGACGCGATCAGACCGCCGATCATATCCTTGACCGACACCGAGCCATCGAAGAAGAAATCGAACGATACCACCTCTTCGCTCGGCAGTTGGATATACTTATTGGCGGTGGCGCGGCTGACGGTGGACTCGTGCACATTCAGCGTGCGCGCGATCTTGGTTCGCGTGAGAGGACGAAGAAAAGCTTTGGACCCGGTCTCCAGATACCCCTGCTGGAACTCGATTATCGCCTTGGTTATTTGCCTGAGGGTCCGGCGCCGCTCGTTGATGTAGTGGATGAACATATCCGCGCGCTCTACGAACTCCACTATGTGCTTGGTCTCTTCTTTGCTGTATTTTTTCGCCTGGCCGTTCTTGAGCTCCTCATACATCGCCCGGTATTTGGAATTGATGTTGAGGTAAAATTGGTCGTTGCCCGCGATCTCGATCTCATACCCCGCCGTCGTCCTGCGAACGATGACGTCGGGTTTCACCGATGAGCCGCGGTTTTCCGCCGTAATCTGATACGGCGGCCGGAACCCGTTGCCGGGATACGGATTGAGCTGCTTTTTGACGTACTCGATAGCCCCGAGCACATCCTTGACGCTCACCTTCAGCCTGCGCGCAATTCTTCCGATCTTGCCGCCGAGCATCTCCGCCCAGAACTCTTTCACTATCGCGAGCGCAATCGAGTTGCCGCACTCATCCTCTTCCAGCCTTTCCAATTGGATCTTGAGGCACTCCTGCAGGTCTCTCGCGCCGATTCCGGGGGGATCGAACGTCTGGATAATGGCGAGGACGGCTTCGACCTCCTCGATGCTCGCGCTGAGGTCCATGCTGAACTCCTCGACGGAGCCATCGAGGTAGCCGGACTCATTGATGTTGGAAATAATGTATTCGCCGATTCCCCACTGCTCCTGCGGAACGACCGCGCGCATTATAGCGGTGAGGTGGTCGCGTAGAGTGATCTCGTCGCGGATGTTGGAGATAAAGTCCATCTCGGAGTCGTCGATGTCACAGGCGAAGTCTATGGGCTGCTCGAGCTCGTAGATGCTCAGATCCTGGTCGTCGGTTCGGACGATCTCCTTGTGGAATGGACAATCTATGCACAGCGTCCTGGGCTGATCGCAATTGAAGCATGGGTCGTCCTCCGGCAGCTCAAGCGCCGGATTCTCGGCGAGTTCCTGCTCCACAACCTGCTGCAGTTCCAGACTTGAAAGCTGCAGTATGTTGTTTGCCATGATCAACTTGGGATCGATCCTGGTAGATAGAGTTTGCTTCGGGCCTTGTTCGAACAGCAATCCGTCGCTCACCTCCCTCGCTGACACCCGCCTATATTATCGGTATAGGCTGAGGGATATTAAGGTCAAAGATTACGCAGCCAGTCCATATACTGCGGGGTTTTGGTTCTGTGCCGGATACGATTTCCCTACTTCAAGCTGAGGTGATAACTAACTGAAGTATATCATGCCCCATGCTCACTGTCAATCGAAAACCCACTCTGACCAGTTAACTACACCCTTACTTTGACTTCCTACCATATTTGCGCAGCACAAGATCCACGGCGGCCTCTTTGTCGCCGGGAAGCAGACTGCCTTCAACAATCTCGTTTTCCAGATATTCTTTGATGCTACCTATTTCAGGTCCCGGCTCGATGTCCAGCACTTCCATGATCTCGCGTCCATCAAGCGGGCTCGCTATCCGCGCTCCCGCAAGAGCGCTCCTGACGCCTGCCAGGCGCTTGCGGAAAGCTTCAAGGTCTACCGACGGCATCGCCGGATTTCCCGCGCCTCTATCGGCCTGGGTCAACCGGATCAAATCTTCCAAATGCCCGCCTGAGTCGCGGATCAGCCGCCGCACCGCGGCATCTGACCACTGTTCATCGTATTCCCCAACTCGCAGATGCATTGATATTCGAAATTCAACTTCGGATGTCTGCGAGTTCGAGAATCTCAGGCGCTGCATTATCCCACGAGCTATCCTGGCTCCCACCGACTGATGGTTGTAAAAGTGCACCGCTGCCCTTCTCGTCCACAGTCCTGGTGCTGACCTTGCCGACATCGTGCATCAAAGCAGCCATCCTTTGAATGATACCCGATTCTGCGGAAATTAACTCAAGTGTTTTCATTGAGTGGCTCCAGACGTCGTAGATGTGGTAGATGTTCTGGGTGACTCCGAACATGGCGGAGAGCTCTGGCGCAAACTGGTCCAGCAGGCCCGTCTCGCGGAGCATTTCCATCCCCTGAACGCAGCGCCGGCTCATCAGGATTTTGACAAACTCCTCCCTCGTGCGTTCCGCGCTAATGATGCCAAGCCGGGGCGCAAGCTCACGGATGGCGTTGTAAGTGTCCTGGTGGATTGTGAAGTCGAACCGGACGGCGAAGCGGATTGCGCGAAGCATTCGCAGGGGGTCATCGTCGAACGTGCGGTGCGCTTCCTGCGGAGTGCGGATGATCCGGTCATTTATGTCCCGCATCGCCATCCCCGACAGATCGATGGTCTCACCGGTGTGGAGGTTCTCGAGCAGGGTATTGATGGTGAAATCGCGGCGCATTATATCGTCCAGGAGCGTGCCGGGCTCGGTGACGGGCTTGCGGCTGAGGCGGTCGTAAGATTCCTTTCTTGCGCCGACCAGTTCCACCTGCTTTCCGTTCACGACGACCATCGCCGTTCCGAAGCGCGGGTAAGTAACCGGTGAAGTCTCGGCAACTCCGCGCTCGTGCAGGAACGAAGCGAGCTCCCCGGCATCACCTTCGAGAACGATATCGACGTCTTCGACGGACCCGTCTTCCAGGAACCTGTCACGAACTATGCCGCCGACCAGATACAGACGGCCATCGTATCGGCTTCCTTTAGTCGCCTCCCTCAGAATGTCCAGTGTCTGATTCATTGCCAAACCGATCCAGCGCCGTTTCTATCGCGTTCTCCAGCTTACGCTGTTGGAACAGCAGTGTGATGTCTCCCCTGGTGCGCTCGAGCACGCCGCGCACCATATCGGTCTGCCGGCGAAGCCCCTGGGTGACCGCATCGGGGTAGTCGAAGGTAATGAGGACGTAGTAGACCTCGTCCATTATATTGAGAATTCTCTCACCCCGGTCCAGATCACCGTGCCTCAGCACATCCAGCACGTGCCTGCGGCTTTCTCCGATGGCTTCAGCGAGACCGTTGAGGTAGGCAGCCGGTTCGACCCCCAGTTCGTCGTGCCTCGGCAGCGGCTGTTCGCGAACGATGGCGTGGGTCAGCTCGGACTCGGCGTACTCTTTTTGCGCATCCTGAACGTAGCCGGTGTAGTAGATCTCCAGCTTGTCCTTGAGCATTTCCCTGGTCTCTTCGACCTTGCCGCGCGCCTGCGCCTTCAGCTCGCGTGCTTCGTCGAAATCTTCCCTGTGGCTGGCTCGGATCGAGTTTGCCGAAAGCCGGATCACCTCGCGCGACAGACGCAGCGCGTCCTCACGCACACGGTTGGTCTCATCGAGGAGCGCTCGGATGTCTTCCGCTATGTTCTTTATATTGTCCACTTTAACCTCTCATCCGGCGCCGGAAGCTCTTTATCTCATTGCGCCATTTCTATATGCCTATACCCCCGGGACATACGCAACGTAACCTCACCCGCTTTGTTCACGAGAGACATCTCATCGTGAATGACGCGGGCCAGCCGTTTGCTCTATTTGGCCTTGATGCGCATCAGAATCCTCTGCAGTTCATCGGCGCAGTTGTGAATCTCACTGGCCGCATCCGAAAGCCTGCGATGGTTCTCTTTCCTGGCCGCCCGGACCGCCGCTTCGTCGAGCACTCCCATCGCGGCAGCGACCCTGTCCTTTATGGCCCGAATGGCCGCTTCCGTTTCGTTCATGTGCGTATTTTAGCACGAGCCGAGTCTATTCTGCAATGCGTTCGGACCGAGTGGGCGCATGTCAAATGTGGGGATTACGGAGCCTGGGCCGCGGCCCCAGCAGAGTCCGAAGAGGTGCGGTCTGTAGTGGGGTGCGGGGGCGACGCCCCTCGACCGGCATTCATTTTGTGTAAAGTCACGGGCGCATTCAACCCATAATATAGGTATGCTCTGCGCATTCCGGAACGTGATAACGCGGGTCGTGTTTGTTTTGGCCCGGATAATAGGTAACATGTATCCGATTAATCCAATCGGCGTTTGTTGCGGTGGGATGTGGACAGGGGCCAAGGTTGCTCGTGCAAGGAAGCTTGCTGGGTTGGTTTTATATTTGGCTGAGCCTAAAACTACGGTTGACTCATGTCAAATTGTAGTGTAATATGAAGTTGGGAAGACCTGCCTGGCACATAGCCAAATAGCCCGCATTATTCATGAGTCGGATTGAGATAGCGCAGGATTACTTGCGGTATCTGACTAAGGAATCGTGGAGTGAACACTGTCGCGACTGCGCCTGCGGCGAGTCACTGTCGGTTTCACCGCGAAGGGATGAAAATGCCTTCGGCTATTTTTAGAGGAATCGCGGATGAAGCCTCTCGCATTCTTCCTCCGGAAGAACGCTGTCGGTTTCACCGCGAAGGGACGAAAATAGCCTTCGGCTATTTTCGAAGGAGTTCAGACCTCATACGAAAGGCCGAGTGTGATGCGAGTGGGAAGCGTCAACACAAAGAGGTTTGCCATTAGAGACGGCCGCGGCTTCACTTTGGTGGAGTTGCTGGTCGTCGTAGCGATCATCGCGCTCCTTGCCGCCATCTTATTCCCCGTTTTTGTCAGGGTCAAAGAGGCTGCCCGGGTGACTGAGTGCATTTCCAACATGAGGCAGCTCGGCTTTGGCTTGCGCATGTATATGGACGACAACAACAGCCGCTTCCCTACGGCGCTCCCGTGGGGTTTCCCTGATCCGACTTTGGTCGGCAAGGAAGTCACGTTCCAGGAAATCCTCTCCCCGTTTATGAAGCATGGAATGATGCGGCAACCCTGGGGCAATTCTTATACTCTATACGCAAGCCAGTGTCTTTACGTGTCCCAGTGACATCGGTCTGCCGGGGCAGTATAACGGCTTGTGCGGTGTGGTCGCGGAGCAGCCCATCTGGAAGCAGTGCGGCTCCAGTTATGAGTATTATGCCGAAAACCAGCCGAACCCGCTGAACCCGACCCAGAACGTCGGGTGGACTGCATTGTCTCCGCTGGTTTATGGACCCTCGGGCAATACCGTGCGCATCGGCGCGCCTTATTCCGCGCTGAATAGTCCCAGCAAGAAGGCGCTGCTGGGCGACGTGTGGTTCTGGCACTTAGGCGATCAGACGCCGCCGAACGGCCAGGTGGCGGCTCGGAATACGCTGTATGTTGACGGGCACGCTGCCCGGGTGCGAGGCCTGGCCCATCTTGAGGCAAGGGCGGTCACGCTCACGCCGTGGCACTCGTTTGTCGAGGTAAACACGGCGTCCGTGGGTCCCTGACTCTGCCCCGGACAAGCGGTGAATCGGCTTTTTTCTAAAACTGGTGTATAATATATAAAGGAATCACGGGGCGGGTGCAATGGAGTGGATTGTTGCCCGTTTTTTGTTGAGTGGTGGAGGAGCCATGAAGTTCTTTCAAGATTGAGTTCAACACTGTCAGAGAACTTGAAAAAAAGACATTCCGAGTATTCAGCTATGCCGGCGGCGGGCTGCTTGCGGGGATAGTTCTAACGCTCGTGGGCCTCGGAGCGTTTGGAGTCCCGGTTATGGCGCTTGCGGGCGTGGTTTTGATTGTGGCGATTGCCTGGGTCTCGATGCTTGGCAAAGAGAAGTCCAGACCGACGTTCTGCCCGTACTGCGCGGGCAAGAATGACGTCTACGTCTCCAGGCGCAACTTCAAGTGCGGGCTGTGCAGCAGAGATGTTACTCTCACCGAATATGGCGAGCCGATCATTGCTGAACTGGCCGATTTAGAAACTAACACGCGGGTTTAGAGCCGGGCGCAAAGCCCCGGAAAGCAATGCTGGGTGGCGATTTCCGAATTTCAGTTCCGTGCAGCCGGATTCGGAAATCGCCACCCAGAAACGCGTACCGATGATCGGGGCCTTTTCCGGTATTCAGCCTCTGGTGTTCATATTCTTCAGGTATCTTCCCCAGTAAATGCCTCAACAATCAACACGAACTGTGCAGTAGTCCCATCGACCTCAGCTAATAGTTTGTAGAGCTTGTGACATGTTTGAAGTTAAACGACACTCGGGTATCACGAACCTACGTTCTTAACGTCCGCTTGCTATCGAGGGATGCGCAGATGAAGGTTCAACTCGTCGTTCGGTTACTCCCGCTTCTCGCCGCGATCTCGCTGGCGCATCCGGCGCCGCTAATCGCCGATTCGCCGTGGCCCGCCTTTCGGCACGACTTACTTCACACGGGCAGATTCGACCCTCCCGGGCCCGCCGAGGGCCCTGCCCGGCTGGAATCGCTCGCTCGGTGGCTCGGGACTAGCCTCGCCCGCGACTGCCGGAAATACGGTCTATGCGGTGTCGGGTGGAAGCCTCTTCGCGTTCGACTCGCTGGGAAATGAGCTGTGGTCTTACAACTGCGCCAGCACCGGATCGTCTTCTCCATCGGTCGGCACGGACGGCACGATATACGTAGCTTCCACCGATTCCAACCTCTACGCGCTGAACGCGGATGGAACGCTCAAGTGGAAGAAAAGCATAGGAGCCTCTATCCGACGCCTCGCCCACCCTCGGTTCGGATGGGAGCGTGTACGTGGGCGCCTCCACGGGCAAGTTCACGGCCTTCAACAGCGACGGCAGCGTCAAGTTTACTTATACGGCAGGCTCGGCGGTCTCATCCTCCGCCGCGATTGCCTCGGACGGCACCATCTACTTCGGATGCGATGACGGGTGTCTGTACGCGCTCAAATCGACCGGCGCGCTCAAGTGGAAGTTCTCCACCAGCCCCGCGTCAGCCGTTCGAAGTTCACCCGCAATAGGCACGGACGGAACTGTCTACTTTGGAGCGACCGGCGGCTATTTCTATGCGGTCTACTCCGGGGGCACGCAGCGGTGGCGAGCATCGACGGACGGCGGGGTATATTCTTCGCCCGCGATTGCGGCGGACGGTTCCATTTACTTCGGCTGCAGAGACGACAAGCTCTACTGCCTCAATTCCAACGGGGCCGTGAAGTGGAAATACACAACCGGTTCTTACGTGGATTCGTGTCCCGCGATCGATTCGAATGGGACGGTCTATGTCGGATCCAACGACAGCTCCGTATATGCCGTCAATCCGGATGGCTCGCTTTTGTGGAGTGATTCCCTCGGCTCTCCCGTCTTGTCCTCGCCCGCTGTGGGTGTTTCGAGCAGCCTTTATGTCTTGACATACGATGGCTGGATTCGATCCTTCATCCAGGACACCACCCCTCCCCTGCTGCCGACGGTAATCGACGACGGGCAGTGGTCCACCAGTTCGACAACGCTTCACGCGTCGTGGTCATCGTCCGACCCCGAATCGGGAATAGCGGATTATCAATATGCGATAGGAACCTCACCCGGCGCGCAGGATGTGGCGCCGTTTACCGACGCGGGGCTTGCAACCCAGGTTACGCGCACGGACCTGACGCTCACGAACGGCGCGACTTACTACTTCGCTGTTACCGCGGTGAATGGCGCCGGGCTGACAAGCGCAGTCGGTGTTTCCGACGGCATCAGAATCGATTTCACTCCTCCGAGCACACCCGCCGTTACGGACGATGGGGCCTACTCGAGCAGCCTTACCACCCTGCACGCAATCTGGTCCTCATCCGACCCCGTATCGGGCATTGCGGACTATCAATATGCGATAGGAACCTCACCCGGCGCGCAGGACGTGGCGCCGTTTACCGACGCGGGGCTTGCAACCCAGGTTACGCGCACAAACCTGACGCTCACAAACGGCGCGACTTACTACTTCGCAGTCACCGCGGTGAATGGCGCCGGGCTGAAAAGCGCAGTCGGTGTTTCCGACGGCATCAGAATCGATCTCACTCCGCCGAGTACTCCCGCCGTTACGGACGATGGGGCCTATTCGACCAGCCTTACCACCCTGCACGCAATCTGGTCCTTATCCGACCCAGTATCGGGCATTGCGGACTATCAATATGCTATCGGGACTACGCCGGGCGCGCAGGACGTCGTACCATTCACAAACGCAGGCCAGGCAACCCAGGTTACGCGCACGGACCTGACGCTCACAAACGGCGCGACTTACTACTTCGCAGTCACCGCGGTGAATGGCGCCGGGCTGAAAAGCGCAGTCGGTGTTTCCGACGGCATCAGAATCGATGTCAATCCGCCGAGCACACCCGCCGTTACGGACGATGGGTCCTATTCGACCAGCCTTACCACCCTGCACGCAATCTGGTCCTCCTCCGATGCCGAATCGGGCATTGCGGGCTATCAGTACGCCATCGGGACTACGCCGGGCGCGCAGGACGTCGTGCCATTCACCAATGCGGGCCAGGCGACCCAGGTCACGCGCACGGATCTCAGCCTGGTCAACGGCCAGAACTACTATTTCACGGTTCTCGCGACAAACGGCGCGGGGTCGTCAGCCAGCCCGGCATCTCCAACGGCATTCTCGTGGACACCACACCGCCTGGCATACCGGTGGTAATTGACGACGGCGATTACACGAACAGCCCTAACACGCTTCACGTGGTCTACGCGTCGGGTGATGTTATATCGGGCGTCGCATACTACGAGATCTCGGTCGGAACGGCTCCCGGCCTGACGGACGTTCTCACCTGGCAGGGCGCGGGGCTGGTTAAAGTTGAAACCATCACCGGACTCACCCTGGCTAATGGCGTAACCTATTTCATCAATGTCCAGGCTTATAACAGGGCGGGGCTGATGAGCGAAGGCTCTTCCGACGGCATACTCGTGGATCTGACCTCACCTGTGCTCTCCATTACGGATGCATGGATACAAACCGGCGCGATCAATGTGAGCATCAGCGCATCCTATCCTGAATCCGGGATCGCGCAGGTCCAATACCTGCTGCTGACGTCTCCCGCGCTGCCCGCATCGCCGAACTGGCTATCCGCGACCGTCGGTCAGAACATTGTAATCTCGGGAGTTTATGCGCCTGGCCAAACCTATTATGTGGCTTCACGGGCGGTCAATGGCGCGGGGACAGCAGGCGCCGCAGTGTTCAGCAAGGCGCTGCAGTTGGATAATACTCCGCCTACTGTCCCCGTCGTCACGGATGACGGCAAATACCAATCCAGCGCGGCCAGTTTGCACGCAAGCTGGACCGCTCAGGACCCGGAGTCGGGCATCGACCACTACTCCTACTGCATCGGCTCCGCGTCCGGCGCGAGCGACGTACTGGGCTGGACGGATACCGTAAATACTTCGGCCACCGTAACCGGACTCAGCCTAACGAGCGGCATGACATACTACTTCGGAGTCCGAGCGACAAACCGCGTGGGCCTGACAAGCGCCCCCGGTTATTCGGACGGCATCACCGTCGACACCACACCACCTACCCAGCCGGTGGTAGTCGATGACGGCGCGTTCACGTCGAGTCCGGATTATCTGCACTTTACGCTCAGCTCCACGGACGCAATATCCGGCATCGCCGGGTATTCCTACTCCATCGGAACTTCAGCGAGTGCCGCCGACGCCGCCACATATGTCTCGGGAAGCGCTCAGGCGTCCGTCGTTGCATACGGGTTGGCCCTCCAGTCCGGCGTAACGTATTATGTTTTCGCCTCGGCAGTAAACGGCGCCGGGTTGTGGAGCGCCACAGGCCAGAGCGATGGCATTACGTTCAAGCCCAGTTCGTCGGTGTGGCCGAAGTTCAGGTGCGATGCCCGCAACTCCGGCAATGCCGCTTTCAACGCGCCTTCCGGGGCGAACCTCTACTGGCAATTTCAGACGACGGGCTACGTGGAATCATCCCCGGCAATCGGTTCCGACTCAACCGTCTACATCGGCTCGGGGGATGGCAAGCTTTACGCCATCAGCGCGGCCGGCAGCGAGCTCTGGACCTGTCAGACCGGCTCCTGCATAGATTGCTCGCCCACCATCGGGCCGGATGGCTCCGTTTATATCGGTTCCTACGACGGCAGTATGTATTGCGTCCTGCCCAGCGGCGCGGTTCGCTGGAAATATACGACGGGAGGTATGGTGTGGTCATCGCCGACCCTCGCTCCCGATGGGACAGTCTATTTCGGCGGAGAGGACGGCCGCTTCTATGCCCTCAACTCCAACGGCACGTTAAAATGGAAGTTTACCGCCGGCGGCGAGGTGTGGTCGTCTCCCGCGCTGGACCCGCAGGGGAATGTCTACTTTGCCTGCGGCGACGGCAAGCTTTACGCGCTGGGCTCGGACGGGAGCCTAAAGTGGACGTACCAAACGGGCACCGCCGCGGATTCATCTCCCGCGATTGACCCGAGCGGAGTCGTTTATTTCGGCTCGGGCGACGGCTTCTTCTACGCCATTAATCCCAACGGCACGCTCAAGTGGCAGGCTTACCTCGGCCAACTGGTCGATTCTTCGGCGGCGATATCCGCAAGCGGCGACGTGTACGTCGGCACGGGAGGCGCGGGATATGCAGGAAGCATGTGCGCGTTCGACCCCAACGGCAATCTGCTCTGGCAACTAAACCTCACGGGAGGTGTCAGGTCCTCACCGGCGCTTTCCAAGGACGGGAATATCTGCTTCGGTACGGCCGACGGCAAGGTATATGTCGTCAATTCCGCTGGAAACGTGCTGTGGTGCTATAACGCCGGCGGGTCGATTCTGTCCTCGCCCGCGATCGGTACCGGTGGAGCATTGATTGTCGGGTCCGACAACGGCATGGTCTATTGCTTCATGGACCATGCCCCCGCCGATACCACTGCTCCGCTCACCCCGGTGGTGCATGCGGACAATGCGTTCGTGACACCGAACATGCCTTTATCCGCCTGGTGGACTTCATCAGATGCCGAGGCAGGGATAGCCGGATACTCTTACGCCATAGGAACCTCGGCGGGGGCAAGCGATATGGTCGGGTGGACGAATGTGGGCCTTGCAACTTCGGTGAGCCGGTCGGATCTTGTGCTGGTTCCCGGCCAGTCGTACTACATATCGGTCAAGGCGACAAATAATGTGTCCCTGGTAAGCGCGGCAGGTGTTTCCAGCCCCATCGTAGTCACCGCGCCCATCTCCGCCGGCAGGATCGGTTCCGTCCGGAACGCCAACACCGGAACGAATGTCAACATGCCCGGCAAGGTCGTCACCGCGGTCTTCAGCGATTGTGTCTTTGTTGAAGAGCCCGACCGAACAGCCGGAATACGCTGCGTCATTACAGGAACAGACATTCAGCCAGGGGCAGTGGTCGGGGTTTCGGGCACTGTCAACCAAAGCTACGGAGAAACGGTGCTGACTAACGTTGCGTTCGATGAGTCGGCTTTCACGGGAAATGTCGAGCCTTTTGGGATGCCGATGCAGGCACTCTTCAAGATCGGGCTGAACCCGATAGGGCTCCTGGTCCGCGTCAGCGGGCAGGTTACCCAGGCCGGAACCGGCTACTTTGTCATATGTGACGGGGTGAATGTCCAGTCAAATTACGGCGCAAAGGGAGTCGAGGTCCGCACGACAACCCAGAGCGCGGTAAAAGCAGGTGATTTCGTGTCGGTGACGGGTGTGGTGTGCCACGAGGTTACGAACTCCATGGTCGCGACTGTTGTCCGGGCCGTGCCGAATACCCTTACCAATTGGTAGAAGCCAAGAGTGACACCGAAGATGAGGAGTGAGGGGATGGGAGTGCAGGATGCTGTCTATGCGCATCCTGCATTTTCCATCGTATACAGGTAGGGGCGGCCCCCTGTGGCCGCCCGGTTACAACATAACCGCCCGGATGCCTATCACGTCCGCGCCCGGTTGCGGATGACGGCGCACTGGATTCGGGATGGGCAGACATGAAGACACGGTTCAGGCCAATCGCAGGGCGTTTTCCATCGTATACAGGTAGGGGCGGCCCCCTGTGGCCGCCCGGTTACAACATAACCGCCCGGATGCCTATCACGTCCGCGCCCGGTTGCGGATGACGGCGCACTGGATTCGGGACGGCAGACATGAAGACACGGTTCAAGCCAATCGCAGGGCATTTTCCATCGTATACAGGTAGGGGCGGCCCCCTGTGGCCGCCCGGATGCAACATAACCGCCCGGATGCCCGTTGAGACCGCGCCCGGTTGCGGATGACGGCGCACTGGATTCGGGACGGCAGACATGAAGACACGGTTCAGGCCAATCGCAGGGCATTTTCCATCGTGTACAGGTAGGGGCGGCCCCCTGTGGCCGCCCGGTTGCAACATAACCGCCCGGATGCCTATCACGTCCGCGCCCGGATGCAGATAACGATGCACTGGATTCGGGACGGGCAGACATGAAAACACGGTTCAGGCCAGTCGCAGGGCGTTTTCCATCGTATACAGGTAGGGGCGGCCCCCTGTGGCCGCCCGGTTACAACATGGCCGCCCGGATGCCTATCACGTCCGCGCCCGGTTGCGGATGACGGCGCACTGGGTTTTGGATGCGCAGACACGAATACAGGGCAGACACGAATACAGGGCAGACACGGGGGTCTGCCCCTACGGGATCGCCTTCAGCACGTCGGCGCTCATGGGGTTGCCTACGCCGGTGTTCCTGCCGATAATGGTGATCCGCGTTCCGACCTGGATGCCGGGTGGAATCTCTTTCACGAAGACGGTCTTGCTGCGCGCCGGTTCCAGTTTGATCGGCTTGAGCTTCGGCATTGTTATCTGGTCCACAACCATCACCAGGCTTCCTTTTTCGTCGCCTATCGACTCGACGGTTCCGACAAGCTCTATCTCCCCCTTCTTAAGGGACCTGGGAGCTTCGCCGGGCTTTCGAGGAGAATAACCAGGCGCCGTCACGGGCGCCGGGGCGATCTCCCGGGTGGTCGCATCAGCCGATGGCTTGGATGATGATTCCATTTCCTTGGAGCCGGGGGCAGATTTCCGGATCTTGCGCAGGGTGTGCGCGGCATATTTCGCCCTGGTTTCGATCTCAGCGCCTCGCTGACCGGGTCCGATGATGCCGACACTGATAATCGGAGAGAAATCATCCCCGAGCGGCGCCATCGACACGCTCTCAAAGGCGGTCTCGCCCTTTATGACTCTGCTGATGTAGCGCTCTTCCGTGGGAAAGTCTTTGCTCAGTTGAACTGTGTGGCTGAGGCCTTTGAACAAAACGCCCTGGCCCGCGTCCAGTTCCCACCTCTCGGGACGAGTCCGGGCAGGAGAAGATTTTATCAGCGATTGTATGCGCTGCTCGATTGCCGTCGGGGTCAGCGCGTCCGCAGCCGTCGGAGTAACTCTCACGAAGTAGACGAGCCCGTCAAAAACAAAAAGCTCCGATAGCTGGGCCTGGGCCTGCTCCGGCATCGAATATCTCTCGGCCAGTTTCGGCATCTCGACCTCAAAGCCCCACTTGTCGAACGCCATTGTCTTCATGCCGGCAATGTGGACGGGAGCGCTCGCTCCGAGGCAGATCGAACTTGCAATAAAAAATGTGAAAACGAGCACCGGAAGAAGTCGGGACTTCATCTTGTCCTCCTAGTTGCCGCAGCCCAAGCAGATCAGCCAAGGGTCTCCAGGAAACCCTGGACCTCACGGAAGAGGTAATCGTAAGCCGCATCCATCTTGGACTCGATAAAATCCAGGCTGTTGAACGGGTTAACATGCTGGATATCCAGTTCCACGTAAAGCTGCGTAAGGTCGCCGAAAAACGGCTCGATTTTCAGTTCGTGAACTCCGTCCTGATGGAGAACGAACCGCAGCCCTGCGCCCTTTCGGCCCGGTCCCAGCAGATCGATGTTGTCCTTTATTGCTTTGAGGGCGCTGTTTTCGACCAGCTCCGCCGAACTCACACCCTTATCCATGGGCAGAAACGCGGTCAGCTTGATGCCGAACGTCATAAACTGCGGGATAGAGAGCCTTTCCTGGGCCACTCTGAACAAATCCACGGTCTTTTCCTTGGAGCTCTGGAAGTAGTCGACATTGTCGTTGACCTGCATCCTGGTTGTCTGAATGAAGAAATCGCCGTTAGGATTGGCCATCCGCGCTCCATCGGGCAGGTGCTGCAGCGTCTGGAAAGGATGACGCTCGGTGACATCCGCATAAATCCGGTTTACCTGCTGCTGCTGCAATTGATATGGCTGGTATACAACGCCGGCAGTTAGTCTGCGGCACGAAAGAAGCTCAGTTTTCATTATTCTCCCTTGAAAATAACTGCGTTATTTTCGTTCCCTTCGCCACCCAGAAGAAGTAGCGTTTGATGTTGTTAAGGTCCTGACCCAGGTATCGAATCATCCTGGTTGGTGGATTGATTTTACACCAGGCAGCGTGGACAGTCAAGGATTATGGGCGGGCGAAAGCTCAGTTACTCGGGAATGGCTAATGCCGGATTTGCAATCCGGCCCGTAAAGAACGATCGGGGTTAGAGCAAGCCCAGCGTCGCCATTGCGGCCAGCCCAGCCAACCACCCCTTCGTGCTGTCGAGTGATTCATTGGCTCCGATCAGCCATCCCGTGCGGCCGTCATATGCTCCGAGGAATGTCAGGCTGCCAAATCGACCGCCGGGCCGCCAGTCGATGCCCTGGTTAAGCTGGAAACCGTCGTATTCGGTCGAAAAGTTGAACTGGCTGCTCAGCGGCAGGGACGCGCCAACGAAAGGCCTGTCCAAAAACCGGCCCGTGCCGTATCCCAGAGACATATACAGGTTCCGTCCTCCAAGGGGCAGCGATTTTGTGGCGACCGCGTAGTAGGCTCTGGCATGGCCGGACTGCCATTCCTTGTTAAGAAGGTCCTGGGTGCCGATTGCCAGGGCGGGAGTGTGCGGGCCCTCTTCCACAAGCTGTAACTGTCCGTTTACAGCCTTGCTCTCGGTGAAAACAAGTGAGCTGACAGCCATGAGTGAAACATACAGCCGGGGCGAACCTCCAAACCCTACCCCTACGACAGCCGTTCCGTTAGGTAGAGTTTGGTTTCTGTCTACTTCCTCCGCCGAGCCAAGAAAGTAACCACCCCCATACGCGGAAGCATTAGCGTAATTAGCTCCGGGAGTGTAAGCGATGGGAATGTTTACCTGCACACTGCCGAGTCCGTCGGGACTTCCATGCGAGTCCAGAGCCGTGCCTGCTCCAGGCAGCGGAGCCACATCGGCATACTGCACGTCCGGCTGCTTCTGCGCGAAGGCAGCGCCCGGGAGGCTCCCAAGTGCTGCCGCTAACGCCAGCGCAGCCGCTGCAAGCAACCTGGCTGCCGCAGGGGAAAGCGTGTATTTTGTCAATGATCTCGAGTGTTTCATCCGGACCTCCGTGGATTTGCGGCTCGAAACAAGCCCATCCGTGTGCCACGCTCATTCTAATGGCTGGCGGCTGCGAAAGTCAAATAGTTCTTTGGCAGAGGGAGTCCGTCACATTTTGGGGAGATTCAGGGGTTCGGGGACGAAGCCCTCGAGTCAGACTTCCGTCCTGAAGTAATCGATAGTCCGTGCCAGCCCTTCTTGGAGCGCGACTTTCGGCTCCCAGTCGAGGAGGCGTTTCGCCTTGGTTATATCCGGTTGGCGCTTGGTGGGGTCATCTATCGGGAGCGCTCTGAAGACTATCTCGCTTTTGGAGTTCGTCAGTTCGATCACCGTCCGAGCAAACTCGAGCACCGTCATTTCAGCGGGATTGCCGATATTCACCGGTTCCACGCAGCCTGACTTGTAAAGCCGGTAGATTCCCTCCACGAGGTCGCTGACGAAACAGAAGCTGCGGGTCTGTGATCCATCGCCGAAGACGGTGAGGGGCCGTCCCGTGAGCGCCTGGTAGATGAGTTCCGGGACCACCCGGCCATCGTGAAGCCTCATCCTCGGACCGTAGGTATTGAAGATGCGCACGATGCGAGTGTCGAGCCCGTGAGCGTTGTGGTATGCCATCGTCAGCGCCTCCGAGAAGCGCTTCGCTTCGTCGTAGACTCCCCTCGGCCCGATCGGGTTCACGTTGCCCCAGTAATCTTCAGTCTGCGGATGCACCAGCGGATCACCGTAGACCTCCGATGTGGATGCCAGCAGGAAGACCGCTTTTTCCGCCAGCGCCAGTCCCAGCGCCTTGTGCGTGCCCAATGACCCGACTTTCAGGGTCTGAATTGGAAGCTGCTGATAATCGATGGGGCTCGCGGGCGATGCGAAGTGGAACACCGCGTCCACGTGACTTTCCAGGTAGAGGTAATTCGTAACGTCGTATTTTATGAACGAGAAGTCAGGATTGCCGGCATTGTGGGCGATATTGTTCACGTTCCCGGTAATGAGATTGTCCATCGCAGTGACCCTGCAGCCTCTGGCGAGCAGCAGATCGCACAGGTGAGAGCCGAGGAAGCCCGCGCCTCCTGTTACCAGAACATGTTCCATTGATTAGTGCCTTTCCGATTCTTCGCGGCGCCTGTCCCGCTCCACATCCCGAGCCGCGATAGCTTCCCGTTTATCCCAAAGCTTCTTTCCCCTGGCGAGCCCGATGTTGAGCTTCGCATAACCCCTGGTGAAATAGAGCTTGAGTGGTACGAGCGTATATCCCTTTTCCTTCAACTGCCTGTCTACGTTATGGATCTGGACCTTGCGAAGCAGCAGCTTGCGAGGCCTGAGGGGGTCCACGTTCCATCGGTTGCCCTGCTCGTAGGGAGCGATGTGCATGCCGTAGAGCATGACTTCTTCGTTCTCGACCTTGCAGTAGGCTTCCTGCAGGCTTGCTTTGCCCAGTCTCAGGGACTTAACCTCTGTCCCGACCAGGACAACGCCCGCCTCGAACGTTTCATCTATATGATATTCGTGCCACGCTTTGCGATTGCTTATCGACACGTCTTGTGGTTTCTTTTCCTTCACCATGACGGCCTATTATACCACGAGGCGGTCACGTTAAGCACGCGCGCCGCATCCGGGTCTTGGGAACTATTCTTACCGAAAGCACGATAGGCGGAGAACACGAAATAACACCAGCCAATGCCGCCTGATCCATTTTCGCGCTTTCTTGCTTTCGTGTTCTCGTGATTGAATCAAGTTTGTGTTGCGCCGATGGCCCGGCAACATCCTCCCGATGTCACCAAAAGCGCTGCATTGTGTGGAGAGGCCGCTACATAATTGGGTATAAGCACAATGTACGACATAGTTCAGCAGTAAGGTAGGAGCTTTGAAATGTCTGGTTATCGTCGCCCATCCGGACGATGAAGCTATATGGATGGGTGGCACGATCCTGAGGCACTCGGATTGGGAGTGGCACATTCTGAGCCTGTGCAGGGCGGATGATGAGGACCGCGCTCCACGCTTCAGCAGGGCGGCTGAATATTTCGGCGCCCGGGCCTATATATCCGATCTTGAGGATGGCCCGATCCTGGCCCGGCTCTCGCAGGATTTGCACGAGATCAAAGACAGGATTGAAGCTCTCGCGCCGAGGGTGTCCGATATAGTCTTTACGCACGGTCCTGCTGGAGAATACACCCGCCACGAGCGGCACGAGCAGGTGCACAGTGCTGTTTATGAAATGCTGCGCTCGGAACGCATAGCGGGAGAGATGGTAGAGTTTGCGTACGAAGACGGCGGTGGTCTCTACGCGCCGAGGCCGGGAGCGAGCGCAAACGTCCAGGTTGTTTTGCGCCGGGATGAGTATGCCCGTAAGCTGCATCTGGTGCGAGATATATATGGCTTTGCCGATGGCGGCTTTGAGACGTCGGCGGCGGGACGCGTTGAGGCGTTTCGGGCGCCGGAAGAGGGTCTGGCTGTTCATTATCTGAAATCCAACTGAAGTGGTAGGGCGAGGATTCGGGAATCCTCTACCAGGAAGAAAATGCCTTCGGCATTTTCGAAGGAATCGCGGATGAAACCTCTCGCATTCTTCCTGCGGAAGAACGCTGTCGGGCTCACCGCGAAGGGGATGAAAATGCCTTCGGCATTTTCAGAGGAGGCACAAAATTGAGAATAATGCTTCTATACGAATATCCCCCGCCTCCCGCGGGATTGGCAACCCAGGGCGACCTGCTCTATCGCGGGATGCGCGAGCTTGGGGTGGACTGCGTCCCCGTACATCTTACCGGAGGACTGCAGAAGGAATGGCTCTACCACTGGTTCAAGCCCGACGTAGCAATCGGTGTCGGGTTCTGGGGACAACTGCCCGACCTGGTATTGCACCCCAGGAAGTTCGGAGTCGAAGCGGTGCCGTGGCTTGTCGCTGATGGCTGGGTCGCAAACTACCAGGCTGAGCTCAATTCTCTGCCCCTGATCTTGACCACCAGCGGCTGGGTGAAGGAAACCTATGCCAGGGACGGCGTTTCCACGGAGAGGATGGTGTCTCAACCCATCGGCTGCGATCTGACCTCGTTCAGGCCGCTTCCCAGGACCGATCCGAAGGTGAGGGCCGTTCGCCAGACACTGGGAGTCGCCGACGACGAAAAGCTGATCCTGACCATCGGCGGGGACGGCGCCAGCAAAGGCAGTCAGGAGATGATGGCAGCCCTCGCCAGGATCCATGCCGAGTATCCCAAGTGGCGATACGTCTGCAAGGTCTGGTCTCAGCAGCGCACCCAGAAGCAAAACAAGCTGGACCTTGAGATGGCGGAAGAACTGGGAATTCGTCAAAAGGTTTCATACGTGGACGGAGTGCTGTCCCGGGAGTTTATGCCTTATCTCTACAACGCTTGTGACATCTACGCCGCCCCCAGCCGACAGGAAGGTTTCGGAATGCCTCATGTCGAGGCTCAAGCCTGTGGAAAACCGGTGCTCAGCGTAGACGCAATGGGTATAAAAGAGACGGTCGTTCACCAAAAGACGGGCTACCTCGCGCGGGTGGCAAAGTGGATATCAATTACCGAGGGTGAAGCAGGCGAAGCGGCCGGCTACTCCGAGAAGCGCGTTGTCGAGTTCGCCGAACCCAAAGTCATCGCGGTCCGCGCCAATGTGGACGATCTGGCGGATTATGTCCTGCGACTTCTCACGAACGACAAGATGGCCGCTCGAATGGGCGAAGCGGCAAGAGCGCATGTCGAAAAGCACTTCGACTACCGCGCGGTGGCAAAGCGGGTGGTAGAGGTCGTGGGCGACAGGATAATGACAACGCCCTCGCGGCAGGAGGTAGGGGTTAAATAATGGCGAAGGCCAGAGCCAAAGAGTTGGAGGAGTCCCAGATTCTGATCGAGGAAGCTTTCGAGAGGGCAAAGACGGTCCTCGACCGGTGTTCAACACCAGGCGGGCTCTTTGCTTCGCCTTACTACTACAACGCCGTCTACGCGCGAGATGCCCTGATCTCATCTCTCGGGGGCCTGATTTCGGGCGAAGAAAGGTTTATCCGTCAGTGGCTGAAGAGCATGGACACGCTGATGGACAGGCAATCACCGACGGGTCAGCTTCCCAACAACGTAGACACGTTCGTGCCGTCCAGGCCGAGATTGGTGGCGTTCGGAGCGGCCGACGCGTCGCTGTGGTTCGTTCTGATGCTCGCATACGCCGAAAGGCTCATCGGAATACACCCGGAGTTTCATCAGGCGGCCGCGCACGGACTGTTCTGGCTGAGATATCAGGACGCGCACGAGGAAGGGCTGATCGAGCAGCAGGAAGCCACGGACTGGATGGACCTCATCTGCTGCCGGGGCCACGTTCTTTACACCAACGTCCTCTACTTCGCGTGCCTCGAGCTTCGCGGCGACATCAGGCGGGCCCACCTCGTAAGGGAAGCGATCAACGGCTTTCTTTGGAGCAGCGAGCTGGGCTACTTCAGGCCGTGGTCCTGGAAGCAGGAATACGGCGACTGGTTCGACACCGCGGCCAACATGTTCGCCATCGCATTCGGGCTCGCTGATCAGGATCAGAGCGCGCGGATTCTTGATTATGTATTCGAACACCGGCTCGACGAGCCGTTCCCCGTCCGCGTGATCCATCCCCCGATTCAACCGGGGACCGAGCACTGGCGCAATTACTACGAGACCGAACACTCCCTGAACATGCCCAACCAATACCACAACGGCGGAATATGGCCGTGGGTAGGCGGATTGTATGTGGCGGCGCTGGTTCGCGCGGGGCATCTGGAACGGGCTCGGGAAACCCTCTTCAAGCTGGCTCTGGCCGACAAGCAGGGGATCGAGAGAGAATGGGAGTTCAATGAATGGCTTCACGGGATCTTGGGCGAGCCGAGAGGCTCCGGCGACCAATGCTGGTCGGCCGGTATGTATATGTACGCCTACATCTGTGTCAAGGAGGGCCGCGAGCCGGTGTTCTCGAGTTTGGAGTCCAGGGAGTCCCGAATGATGCATAACACTTCGCCTATCGAGTAGGCTGGCATTAATGGGGATTCTTGTCTGAACACGATTTAGAGGATTTTAGGGATTTGCAATCCCCCATTTAACCTGCCATTTTATGCTTCCCAGTATCCTTGCCCCGAGGTATAATATCGCTTGCGGGTTCGGAAATCGCCACCCAGCATTTCTCACGACAGGAACCACACAATGTCCAATAACACAAACGAATCACCAAACCACCCGGCCATGCTCGGCGTCGACGCGTCCTACTTGCCGCAGGCGCCGGATTTCGAGCTGTGGAACGATCCCTCTTACTCCTCGATCCTCGATTCGCTCGGTCTGGATTTCATGGTTTACCATCTTTATCCGTTGCTTGGCGCAGGCGCGGGCGGAAGCGAATTGAACGCCCGCAGGATCGAGCGCATAGACGAACGGATGCGCGCGCACGGCCTGCGCTATATGCTGGACAACGAGGACTCCAACTGGGTCGCCCGCGCCGAGGTCGAGCCCGGAGTCAACGAATACGAGCATCCGGATGGGACCCATCGATGGGACATCAGGATGGAGTGGCTCAGCAGGGTCCTGCCGCCCACGAGGAGCGCTCCCCCGGCTCTGATGGGGGTCACATACGACGAGTGCGAGCACATGCTCATAAACAGTAACCGCTTCTCAGTCTCCGAGGACGGCACGCCGCTGGACACGCCGTTTTTCGTCAACACCGACGGTCTGGAACTGGATGTCGCCTACGATCTTCTGGTCGACAAATGCCGGAGGATACGCGAGGAGCATTACGGGGGCAAGCTAAGGATAGCGACGGAACAGGTTTGGCCGGATATGTTCCACATCTT
>CAVZJH010000011.1:0-62909 GCA_963775535.1 uncultured bacterium
GGCTATTCGAAATGCGGAGCTCCACTGCCAGACCCAGCAGCATTCCGAGGTAATGGAGGAATGGGCGAGGCATTGGTATTCGGTCATGCACGTAACGGATGCCATATCGCCGTCGCTGAACCAGGATGAGACACTTGCCGCGCTTGCAAAGCAACGGCGCTGGTAATGGGCGCCAACGAGTGCGCGATATTTCTTCCGGATCGCTCGGGATGTCTGGTGATTAAAGGATACCACGGGCCTGACGTTGAATGTCTGGTAAAGTGAGAGTGCGGCCCGGAGAAACGGAAACAGGCGCAGCTTACGCTGGAAGAAGATGCAGTTCACCTGCCGGGACCTCCCGAGAGCAAATACCCGGCGTCGAGGCGGACCGCGGAAAAATGCGGGGGACGGGATATCGTTGAGCACCCCGCTGCTGATAGAAGATGCCGCCATCGAGTATATCGGTATTCAGCAGTGAGCCTCATCAGTTTTCTGAACAGGAGGTCCGGCTGTTGACTTCTATCGGCGTGCACACAGCCGCCATTGTGCGAAACGCGAGCTTGTATACTCGCGAAGCGTCTATTGCGGAGACACTCCAGGGCAACCTGATATCGCCTGTTCCCTGAGTGCAGTCACGGTCTGGGGTTCGCAAGCCGATATATCCCGGCCCTCGATGAAGCGAGGGTCGGAGGAGATTTCTATGACGTGACGCTCCTGCCTAACGGCAAGGTGGGTGTAGTTATAGCTGACGTATCCGGAAAGGGTCTAAGTGCCGCCATTCACCTGGCAACGTGCAAGTATATGATCAGGGCTCTCGGTGTATTCGAATCCGGACGATCCGGCTGATGTGCTGCGCAAGCTTAACGATACTATCAACGATTACTTTGATGTGAGTTTCTTCGTTACTGTGTTTTACGCGGTCATCGACCCGGTAGACGGAACCATCGTTTACTCCAGCGCCGGCCATCTGCCTGCGCTGCTGGTAACGCAGGGCGGCAAAATGATACCTGCCTGTCGAGCTCCGGCACCCCGGTTGGAGCGGGATATCCGTGTGCCTACCAGACCCGCCGGGCCGTGGCTGCTGCGGAGACGTGATGCTGCTCTACACTGACGGGGTCACTGATGCGTCGGTCAACGGCTGCGTGTTAGACCTTGAAGGTCTCCACAGGATAGTTTTTGAGGCCGGGGATTGTTCCGCGGCCGAGCTCGTAGCACACGTCTGCGGCCAGTTGAATTCCGATCCGGATGCGCTGCCAAGAGACGACATTGCCGTGCTTGCTGTGTCATTTGACGGTGTGGGGGCACCCTGCAATACACGAAGCTGGAGGACGAAATGAAAGCGAATACTGTCTCCCAACTCACCCTACTTGATTCGGATGCCGCAAACAACGCGACGCACCGGAGGCTGACGATCAGCAGCAATCTGTGCTACGAAAATGCCCACACAGTAGTGGAGGCGGTTTCGTCGGTGCTGGTTGAGAAACCGGCGAAAGTGGTCCTGGAGATGGGCAGCGTCTGCATGATCCATAGCAGCGGCTTGAAGGTGCTTCCTGCAAAGCCGCAAGCTCTGTGAAGAAGCCGGTGTCGAGTTTGAGATAAGCTCTATATCGGAGTGTGTGGACCGAATCATGAGGATGAGCGGTCTGGCTGAAGTGTTCGGCCGGCCCGAACCGAGTGGCACGCTCGCCAGGAACAGGGGCCGCACGCTGAGATAACTGAACCGACGACGTGGAGCACGTTCGAGCACATTGTTGCCAGCGAAGCCTCGATGATCTCCAACCTGAGAGAAAGCACTATGAATGCGGCGCAGGAAGCCGGAGCCTGCGGCGACGTTCTGTGCGACATTCAAATAGCGGTCGGTGAGGCCCTGACCAATGCTTACAAACACGGTTCGCCCGTGAAAGGTGTCAACAGAATACGCTTGCGGTGTATGTTCTGCCGGCAGGCATTCGTTGTGGAGATCAGGACGAGGCAAGCCGTTCGACGCTGACGCGGTAGCCCAGCCGGACCCCAAGATGATGCGCGACCACGGCATGGGCATTAATCATGCGCCAGTCGATGGACGTGGTGGAGTTTACCGGCAACTGTCCGGAAACCGGGTCTCGCATGATCAAGTGGTCTTAGATCAGGGATATAGAGGCCGCTTAGCCGCGGGGGATCTTCAGCCTATATGTTGGCTGTGAAAAATCATACACAAACGCACTCCAACTTTTATGGCGAAACGGCCGCTCTTCGACAAGCTCTTAGAAATGTAAAACGCGAAAGGTAGAGAACGACCTTGTTTGCCAGGAGCCGATACGTCAGCTAATCCTCCGGCGCTGGATTTATGCGCTTTCCACCCTCACCCCTGCTGCGGACCTGCCGGACCGCGCACAATCCGTCTGCCGGGGCGAGGGGAGTTACAGCCGCTATGTTTGCTTTAATTGTGCACTAACGCGCCTGCGGCGCGGCACGCTTTGCGTGATGACGACGGCATCAAATCCAGTCATTCCAAGCGAACCAGGAATCTGCTTTGAATCAGAGGTCTTAAAAGCAGATTTCTCACTGCGTTCGAAATGACAATATTGGTAGGTCATTTTGATCATTAGGCAGGTTTCACGCTCAAAATGAGCTATATTTTCCTAAGAATGCACCAACGTATTCCCTCTCCCTATGAGGGAGAGGGCCAGGGTGAGGGTGGAAACGTCTCAAGCTTATCCATCCTCTCTCGCTCCTAATCTCGCGCTTTACGACCCCGAGGCATTTGGTGTAGTATACTGACGTGCAGGCGCTCGATCTGATGCTCGGGCGCCTCGATTAACGACTCAAGGAGATACATCCAATGCAGGCAAAGCCTCAGACGCTCGGCGGTGACACAAGCTGGTTTGTGCACGACCGTTTCGGTACTGTTATCCACTGGGACTCTACGCACTTGCGGCTCGGCACGAATGGGTCAAGCAAGGCGAAGAGATACCGGAGGATATCTACAACAGCAGATATTTCAAGCATTTCGACCCCGATCTCTACAATCCCGAAATGTGGGCCGCGGCAGCCTCGAACGCGGGCATGAAGGTATTTGTGGTAACCACGAAGCACCACGAAGGTTTCAGCCTTTGGGACTCGAAGATGACCGATTATAAGGCCCCGAATACGCCCGCCGGACGCGACCTTCTAACGCCGATGGTCAATGCGTTCAGAGGGAGAATATGCGCGTCGGGTTTTACCACTCGCTGATCGATTGGCATCATCCCGACTTCGTCATTGACGATCTTCATTCCATGCGCAATCACCCGACCGGGACAAGCTCAACCTCTCTCGCGATCAGAACAATGGGTACATAGAATATTTGCACTCTCAGGTGCGCGAGCTGATAACCCAGTTCGGGAAGCTCGACATTATGTGGTTCGACTTCAGCTACCCGTCTCCCGATGATCCGGAAGGAAAGAAGGGAAAAGGCCACCTCAACTGGAACAGCGAGAAGCTCCTCGAGATGGTGCGCGAGTTCCAGCCGCAGGTCGTCCTGGACGATCGGCTAGATCTGCCTTATGGTTGGGATATCAGGACGCCGGAGCAGTATCAGCCGGCGGAGTGGGTGAAAGTCGACGGGAAGCCGGTGGTTTGGGAAGCCTGCCAGACTTTCTCAGGCTCCTGGGGTTACCACAGGGATGAGGCCAGTTGGAAGAGTGTGGATCAGCTCATTCAAATGCTGATCGACAGTGTGAGCAAGGGTGGAAACCTCCTGCTGAATGTCGGCCCGACGGGACGCGGCGAGCTTGACGAACGCGCGCTCACTCGCCTGAGCGGCATCGGCGAATGGATGAAGCGTCACAGCCGCTCGATCTACGGGTGCACGCAGGCGCCTGATGAGTTCAAGTGCCCGCAGGACTGCCGTCTCACCTATAACCCGGCAGCGAAGCGCCTCGATGAACACGTGTTTGCCTGGCCGTTCATCCAGATCCATATGGAAGGCTTTGCGGGCAAGGTAGAGTATGCGCAGTTACTAAACGACGCTTCCGAGGTGAAGATGACTACCACGATGCCACCGCACCAGGCGGCTCTTGAGACGGCAGCCGAAGGCACGCTCACACTTGAGCTGCCCGTCGTTAAGCCGAACGTCACGGTGCCGGTTATCGAGCTTTTCCTTAAGTAGGGCGCTTGTCAGACGCGGGCGTTCTCTCTTTCCTGGGTGGCGATTCGAAATCGCCACCCAGAATCCAAGGCGTAAGGAATCGCCGGACCACCGCCGGTTTTCATTTTTCGCGCTTCCTGCCTTTCGTGTTTTCGTGATAGATTCTCTTGCCCACCGGAGGATCCGGCGTAAGGAGACGCGCGAACCATCCGAGCGAGATTTTTCCTCATTTTCATTACCAGGAAAACCCGACCTCACTGCATAAGGTTAATGTAGAGCCCAGTGATAAAGAGGCTCTGTTTGAGCGTTAATCGAAGATAGAGGTAGCAAGTAATTGAGTATCTACAAATTTGCGGCGCTGGCTGTTGCGGGATTGTTGGCAGCCGGTCTATCCAATGCCGCGGTATCCGGAACAGGATCGTCGGGACAGGCAAACGATCTTCGCCTTGTCCCATTTCCCAAGCGCATTGCCATAAACCAGGGGAGATTTTCAGTTTCTCCAACGATGACCATTACGGTCACCGATTCGCTGGTCACGCGGCAGGCCGCCCAGGACTTGAAAGACGAGCTCTCCACCGCGGCGAACGTCGTCTGCGTGGTTAAGAGTGTGCCGGCTGCGGGCAAGGAATGCCCCATGGACGCTGGAGCTTTCCACCGGCGCCGGCAAGCGCGCGGCGCCCGGCACAATCCCCCCACAGAATGAGGGATATGAGATGGTTGTCTCGAAGACTTCCGTGTCCATCGGCTCCAGGACAAGCGCGGGACTGGTGTTCGGCGTTCAGACACTGAGGCAGTTGGTGCGCGCGAATATGCAGGGACGTTCGATTCCCTGCCTGAGTATAACTGACTATCCATCGCTCAGGTATCGCGGATGGTCCAACGACATCACGCGCGGGCCCAGCCCAAAGATCGACACTCTTGAGGCTGAGATGCGCCGTTCAGCCGGGCTCAAGATGAACATGTATACCTACTACATCGAGCATCAGTTCGCGTTCGCCAAACACCCGGACATCGGCCCCAAGGACGGCAGTCTTCTTCCCGAGGAGCTCAAGGCGCTCGTCGAGCGGTCCAGGCGCTACGGCATCGAAGTGGTGGGCAACCAGCAGTCGTTCGGTCACCTCGGCACGATTCTGGAAAAAGAGGCCTACAAGGACCTGCGAGAGACCACCTGGGTGATCAACCCCACGTCGGAAAAGACCTATCAATTCCTCGATGACCTCTACTCCGAACAGGCTCCGCTGATTGACTCGAAGTTTTTCAACGTATGCTGCGATGAGACCAGTGGCCTTGGAGACGGCCCGTCGAAGGACCTCGTCGCCAAGATCGGAGTGGGCGGGGTCTACGCGCAGCACATAACGCGGATCCACGACATCCTCAGAGACAAATATGGCAAGCGCATGATGATGTGGGGTGACATAATCTCGGAGCACCCCGAGAACCTGAAGGACATCCCCAAGGACGCTGTAATGCTGGTCTGGGCATACAGCGCTGACCCGTCATTTGACAACAGGATAACCCCGATCGCCAAGTCAGGCTTCGATTTCTTCGTCTGCCCGGGCGTGAACTGCTGGGCCAACATGCTTCCCGATTTTGATGAGGCGGTCACCAATATCCACAACTTCGTGCGCGACGGCGTGAAGCAGGGCGCGCTGGGGATGCTTAATACAACCTGGCGCGACAACGGCGAGACGCTGATGGGCTATAGCTGGCATGCCATCGCGTGGGGCGCGGAGTGCTCCTGGAATGCGTCAAATACCCCGATAGAGGACTTCAATCGCCGCATAGGCGCGGTGCTCTTTGGCGAAAAGGGCGACCAATTCGGCCAGGCGATCACACTCCTCGGCAAGGCGCATTCGGTCCCCGGCTACGAAAAGCTGAACTGGACACGCTTCTGGCGCTTCGACGGCCCGAACATTCCCGGAAACACAGAAACCGAGATGAAGAATGCGCAAGCGCTCCTCGATCTGGTCAATCCGGCGCTGGCGCATTTGCAGGCCGTGAGACGAGAGGCCAAGTTCAACACCGACCTGCTGGACTGCTTTATCCTCGGAACCGAGCGGACAAAGCTGATGGCGACCAGGTCGCTGGATCTGCTGAAGGCGGCTGATCTTTATCAGCAGGCCCTCGGCGAGAGCGACGCGGCCAAGCAGCTCGAGCTCGTGCAGAAGTGCAGCGACATCGTGCACGGGATTCGCGACCAGCACGCTGCCTCGAAAGAGCAGTATCGCCAGGTCTGGAACCACGAGAACAGGCCGTATTCACTGGACAAGGTGATGGACCGCTACGATCAGATTATCGGCAGCTACGACAAGATCTCGAAGAGCCTGGACCAGGCGGTTGCCGCGCTCAAGGACGGCCGGCCCATACTTACGGCCCGCGACGCCGGGATGGAGATCTCGGAGACCGGCGCCCGCAGGACCATTGCTCAGAAGACCGACAAAACGCCTCTCTCGCCGAACGCGGCGTGGGCGTTCCCCGGCTTCGGGAAGCGCATTGGTTTCTCGATTGCCAGCGGAAAGGCAGACCGCTTCAATATTCCCATAGAACTCGATCTGGGCATCCCAGTCGATGCAACCGGCAGCGTACAGCTTGCCATGGTCGACCCTGACACCGGCAAGGAGAGCCCGGTTCCCTGCCAGCTTTCGCCGGCGGCCGATTCCAGGCGGCTCTCGTTCATCGCTCCCGGCAGGATTCCCGCCGGCAGCGTCAGGCAGTTCTTCCTCTACTTCGTCGACGGGAAAGCCGATATTTTGCAGCCTGTCGATTCGAGCAGGGTTTCGTGCAGTGACGGCGCTGACGCCATGAAGATCATCGAAAACGACCAGATGCGGTTGACCGTTGGACCTATCGGGAGTCACATTCTTCACTGGGAAGTGAAATCGCTCGGCGGCATCGACCTCGCGCATCCCGGTGGGCCGGAATGGACGGGTTTTGGGGACATCTGGACCAACCGAGGCCCCAGCGCGAAGGTGGAGGTCCTCGAAAGCGGGCCGGTGCTGGCGCGAGTGAGATACACGGACGACAGCGGCTTCCAGAAAACCTACAGTGTGTGGGCAGGAATGCCGTGGGTGGAAATGACGACGAACAGACCCATCGGATGGCTCAGGTGCTACGACAACATCGACGTGATGGGCGCCCAAAGCAAGACCCCTGGCAGCTATCTCTACAGCGATGGCACCACAGGCAAGATCCTGAAGACGGCGGCCAGGGAGGACGATTGTATCGTGAAGCGATGGGGTCAGTACTGGGCTGCCAAGTACACTCCCCAGAGCGCCATGATCGGGCTCATTACCCCGGAGAACTATGTGCCGTTCGGAATCGGTCCGGGTGGTCAAATGAGCGGGATCGGTTTCGAAGCCGACGCCTGCACCGCGCACGTCATCATCTATGGCGGCAAGTGCCCGGATTCGCCGAAGACGGTAATGGACAATCTGATGAATACCCTGAACCTGCAGCAGCAGCCTGAAATCCAGGTTTACGCCGCGCAGGCTAAGTAGAGCTCAGGAGAAAAAAGCGGGGCAAGTTGCTTCGGTTGCACGCAGCCGAAGCCGGCTCCGCAGGAGCCGAGATGCAGACGCGCGGATGTGAGCCCAAACCAGGCTCAGAATTGAAACGTCTTTGCGCCGCCTTCGGCTGCATGCAACCGAAGGTCGCTCTGAGGGGATTACAAATCCAAGGATTGCCTCTTGCGGGCTGGATTGCAAATCTGCCAGAACACAGCTTACTTCGTCCGAACACGCCTACCCTCTCACGACATTGGCCACGGCGTAGCACCCGATTCCTTCGCCGCGGCCCGCGTAGCCGAGTCCCTCGGTCGTGGTGCCCTTGATACTGACGCGGTCGGGCTCAATGCCCAGGCACTCGGCGATAATGTGTGTCATCCGCGGGACGAATGGCGCTATCTTCGGGCGCTGGCAGACCAGGGTCGCATCTACGTTCACCACCCGCCAGCCGTTTTCCCCCACCAGATGCGCCACGTGATGCAGCAGCCGCGCGCTTGAGACGCCTTTGTACTGTGGGTCCGTGTCCGGGAAATGGCGGCCGATGTCGCCAAGGGCCGCGGCCCCGAGGCATGCATCGGCTATCGCGTGAAGCATCACATCGGCGTCGGAATGACCCAGCAGGCCTTTCTCGAACTCGATCTCCACGCCCCCCAGAATGAGCTTCCTGCCCTCGACCAGCGTGTGAACGTCGAACCCGAAGCCGGTCCTGGTCTCACAGCCGCCGAGCTTCATTGTGGCGAGGGCGACATCCGACGGGGTGGTCACTTTGATGTTATCGTAAGAACCGGGCACTATGGTCACCTTCTCCTGGAGCCTTTCGACCAGCGCGGCGTCGTCGGTGGCGTAGACGCCGTCGGCGCAGGCTTTCGCGTATGCTGCGCGGATCAGCTCAGTGCGGAATGTCTGGGGAGTCTGGACGGAGAAAAGATTGCTCCTGTCCACCGTGGAGCGCACGAGATTACCTTCGGACGCGGACTTGATCGTGTCGATCACGGGGACAGCGGCGATGCACGCGCCGGTCGTGAACGCTTCTTCGATGGATCGTTCGATTATCTCGCAGGTTACCATCGGCCGCGCGGCGTCGTGAATTACCACGATCTCACCCGTGACCTTCTCAAGGCCGTTGCTCACGGAATCCTGCCGCTGATCGCCGCCGGCCACTATATGCCTGATCTTTGCAAAACCGAAGCGGGCGACTAAGTCGCCCGCTTCTTGAAGCTCATGCCGGCCCATAACCAGTATTATCTCATCGATTGCGCCGCATTTCTCGAATACCGAAATGGTGTGCGCAAGAATCGGCTTGCCGGCGATGCTAAAGAACACCTTGTTACTCGGGCTACCGCAATCTTTCTCCTCGGCCTGCCGCCGGAATAAGAGCGGATGCTGTCATCGACAAAACCGTTCCCCTGTTCTCCAATCTCCTTTGTCCGGGCAAAGATCATTTTGCCCTGGACTGTCTGAAGGACGCTGGTCACGCAGACATCGAGTGTCTCGCCGATCAGCTTTCTGGCGCCTTCCACAACGATCATCGTGCCATCATCAAGATACCCGATCCCCTGTTCCTTTTCCTTGCCTTCCTTGTTGATGGTGGCGCACATTTCCTCGCCGGGAAGCACGACCGGCTTCACGGCGTTGGCGAGTTCGTTTATATTCAAGACCTCGACGCCCTGGAGACCGGCGACTTTGTTCAGGTTGAAATCATTGGTAATGATCGAGCCCTGAACATCCCGCGCAACCTTCACCAACCGCGCGTCGACTTCCTCGCCGGGTTCACTCGTCGCAAAGTCCGGGACCTGAACGTCTCTCTCCTTTTGCATCTGGCTCAAGATGTCCAGACCTCTTCTGCCCCTGGCGCGCTTGAGCGAGTCGCTGGAATCGGCAATCTGCTGCAGCTCCTCCAGCACGAACTTGGGAACGAAGATCGGACCCTCGATAAAGCCCGCCCTGCAGATGTCCGCAATACGACCGTCAATAATGACGTTCGTATCAAGCAGCTTCGGACGATTGCACTGCACGATATCGGCCTTCATAGAGCCGCCTTGCGGGTAGTAGAACCGAATCTGTTCTTTGAGAGAGTCCAGAGCGAGCACGGACAAGTAACAAAAGAGAACGGCAAGCGCCGCGTTGATCCAGTCAGGAGTTGCTAGAATTGAGCGTAAGAGTGCGGTAAGTATGAGACCGAGGATGATTCCGGTAAAGAAGACTATCTTGTCCTGCGGGGCCATTTTCTCCCATCTGCGGCGGGCCTGCGTGACCTGCATGAACGCCAGGCGCTCGAAAACAAATCCAAGCAGCGCGCCGAGAGCCACGCACACTATCTGGAGAATCAGCTTGTCCTGGTCACTGAGCTGCGTGGGGGTCTGCGGGATTATGCCAAGAATATCCGGGCTTTCCCCTTTAAGGACGCGATCGATGAATTGGAAATACCAGTTTGCGACAAAATGCGCGCCCACTCCCCCCAGCACAACGAAACCAAGCGTAAAAAGGGGCCTGATGCGTCTGCTGCTGAACTTCATTAGTATCACCTCCTTTCGCGATAGCTATAAACAACTAACGGGGCGGCGATTCGGAAATCACCGCCCGGATAGGTTAATCCTTACCGGTCCACTTCTCCCAGGACGATATCCAGGCTTCCCAGGATAGCGACCACGTCGGCTATTTTCCAGCCTTTCACCATCTGGCTGAGCGCTCCGAGGTTGATGAACGACGGCGCGCGCAGCTTCAACCTGTACGGCTTATCTGAACCGTCACTAACCAGGTATACCCCAAAATCGCCCTTAGCCGACTCTATGTGGTAATATAGTTCGCCTTCAGGGAGCTTGAATCTCGGCGGCAGCTTGTATTTCAGCTCTCCCTCGGGAATCATATCCAACGCCTGTTCGACAATGTTCAGGCTTTGCCTGATCTTATCCAGGCGGCACTGGTAACGGGACCGGACATCGCACTCCGGACGCGTGATTACCTGCCAGTCCAGCTTATCGTAAACCGAATACGGATCGGCTTTGCGCACATCGTAGGCCACTCCCGATCCCCTGAGCGACGGGCCGCTCAGAGAGAAGTTGACAGCGTCGCTCGCGCTTATTATGCCCACGTTGCGGGTCCGCGCGATGAATATCTGGTTGTTCGTCAGGAGGTCATCATATTCCTGGAACACGGAGCGCTGCTTTTTGATGTATGCCCTGGCCTTTTCGTAGAAACCGGCGGGCAGATCGCGCGCGACCCCACCGGGACGGAAGTAGTTATAGGTAAGCCGGGCGCCGCAGACCATTTCAAAGAGGTCGAGTATGTCCTCGCGCTCGCGGAAGGCATACAGGAACGGCGTGGTAGCGCCGAGGTCGAGCCCGATCGCGCCGAAGAACACGAGGTGGCTCGCAACCCTCTGGAGTTCCATCATAATGACCCGAATCCACTCAGCCCGCTCGGGAACCTCTATACCGCCGAGCTTTTCCAGCGCGCCGATGTAGACCGCGTTCTGAAGCATCGAAGCCAAATAGTCGAGTCTGTCCGTGATCGGGATGAACTGGATATACGTGCGCATCTCCGCGAGCTTTTCGATCCCACGGTGCAGGTAACCCAGGTCCGGCTGGCAATCGACGATTACCTCGCCGTCCACCTTCACAGCAAGACGCAGCACACCGTGAGTGCTCGGGTGCTGCGGACCCATGTTTATCTCAACTTCTTCGGTCTTAATCCTCGATGACATAATCTTTCCTCAACGGGTGGCCCTCCCAGTCCTCGGGCAGGAGAATCCTGCGCAAATCCGGGTGCCCCCTGAAAACAACTCCCATAAGGTCGTAAACTTCGCGCTCCTGGTAGTTCGCGCCCTTCCAGATCGAGGTCACAGAATCCACTTCGGGTTTTTCGTGGTCAAGACTCACCCTCAGCGCGACTTTCGCGTTGGTCGCGAGCGCGGTGAGCTGGTAGACGACCTCGATGCGGTCGTTCCAGTCGATGGCGGTAACGTCCGCGAGGTAGTCGAACCCCGTATCCGGGCTCGAGTGCAGCATCTCGCAGACCTTAGCAAGCGCCGGCGGATCGAGCCTCACGTTCAGGATTCCGAAAACATCGGTAGTTCAACCACCGCGTCGGGGAATGCGTCTCTTATTGCTTTTTCGATCAGTTCAGACATAGCAGTTGTCAGCTTTCAGTTTCAATATCAGTCGGACTACGATGGTTCGGCGCTTCCATGCGCCGGACTTCGTTTCCGGGTTTCCAAACCCGCAACACACTCATCGCCTCCCGTAAGCTGCCATCCGTGCACTTCGAGAATGTCGGCCAACTCCCTTCCGGACAGCGACCTCATACAGCAATTTCCAGGACCTGAGTCTTGTCGTCTGTGGCCTTCACGTCGGCAACATCGACCGAAAGACACGCTTCGATGGCCTCATGCACATTCCGAAGCAGTTCCTCAAGCGTGTCGCCCTCAGTAGCGCATCCTGGGATTGCCGGCACTTCGGCCCAATACCCGCCAGTTCCTCCTCTGAAAATGCCGAAGGCATTTTCATCTATTCGCGGTGAAACCGACAGCGTTCTTCCGCAGAAAGAATGCGAGAGGTTTCATCCGCGATTCCTTCGTGAATGACAACCTTTATCTTCATAGCACCCACTCCCGTTGATTCAGGGGCTTCCGCCCCCGCACCCCCACCAGAGACCCCTGTCTCGCTGCGCAATATGGGGGGTCCAGGGGCCACTTGGCTCCTGGCAGGTTCCAAGGGCAGCGCCCTTGGTGGGAGCTCGAGGGTGAAACCCTCGACTACTTCGCCGCGTGTTTGAGCCGAACTTCCTCGCGCATCTTTTCTTTAAGCTTCTGGACGGCGAACATCAGCGCTTCGGGCCTGGGCGGGCAGCCGGGAACTTACACATCCACGGGTATGATCTTGTCCACTCCCTTTACCACCGCGTAGGAATCGGCGAACGGGCCGCCGGCGTTAGCGCAGCTTCCGGTGGAGATGACGAACCTCGGCTCCGACATCTGCTCGTAGAGCCGCTTGATCCTCGGCGCCATCTTCTTGGTAACCGTTCCCGCCACGATCATAAGGTCCGACTGTCGCGGTGTTGCGCGGAAGATCATGCCGAAGCGATCCAGATCGTAACGCGCTGCTCCAGCCGCCATCAGCATTTCGATAGCGCAGCAGGCCAGCCCAAACGCCATATACCACAGCGAAGACTCTCGCCCCCACTCCATGACTTTATCCACAGTGGTGGTAATGACCGCGCCGCCCGGTATTCGCTCCACGTAATCAAATGGGTGATCTATTTCCATGTCAAAACACCCTTCTTCCACGCGTAGACCAGGCCTACCGCCAGAACCACGACGAATATCACCATATCCGCCAGGCCCAGAATCGCCATCGCCCTGGTCTTGGAGAAATGCAGCAGTCCGGCAGCCCAGGGGTAGACGAACACGGCCTCGACATCGAATATAAGGAATATGAGGGCGTAGATGTAATACCCGACTCTGAACTGCAGCCATGCGGGCCCGATCGGCTCCTCGCCGCACTCGTAAGTCGATAGCTTTTCAACGCTGGGGCGATGCGGCCTGAACAGGAGCGAAGCCAGCAGCGTAATAACCACAAACGCGATTCCCACGATCAGAAAAATCGCAACCGTTAAGAAGTCTCCAGCTAACAATAGTATCTCCGCAAGCTTTCGTGTATATTAGTACATTCTTAGGAAATCATAGCTCGTTTTGAGCGTAAAACCTGCCAAATGGTCTTTCACAATGACCTACCAATACTGTCATTTCGAACGCAGTGAGAAATCCGCTTTTTAAGAATCGCGCATGAACACTCTCGCGACTGCTTCGCAGCGCTGTCGTGTTCAGCGCGGGAACGAAAATAGCAAAGACCACCATTTTCGAAGGAATCGCGGATGAAACCTCTCGCATTCTTCCTGCGGAAGAACGCTGTCGGTTTCACCGCGAAGGAATGAAAATACCTTCGGCTATTTTCGAAGGAGGTTTGGTTCAAAGCAGATTCCTCGGCTTCGCTCGGAATGACTGTATTTGATGCCGTCGTTTTCACGCGAAGCGTGCCGCGCCTGGGCGCGATTAGTTCAAATATTATTCTAGGCTCCGAGCTTTGCCCTGTCAAGGCGTCACGCGGCCCTGGGGCGCCGTTTACAGGCTTACCTATCGCTTGGCGAGCCCGTCTTCCAGCTTCTCCAGACGGTCCAGAATCGCGCTTATGGCTTCGTCCTGCGCCTTGAGGTGGTCCTGAATCTGCTGGGCCTCGTGAAAAGTAGCTTCGGCATCCCTGTAGGTCATCTCCGCCCGCCTGTCCGAGGTCTGTCCCAGGATAGCCTGTCCCACCATAATCACAGAAAGCATCACCAATTGGATAAACGTCTGGCTCACCCACTGGACGAAGGTAAGCAGACCGCCCTGGATCGCCTGTGGAACCACCAGCAAAGCCAGGATGGCAAAGATATACGCGCACCACATGGTTCCGACTGCCGTGGTCAGCACCAGCGCAATGCGGCCGTTGAGGCCGACGGCCTCTTTTTTTCTCTTGGGCGGGCCCGCCTTCCTGCGCTCCTCAATGTGAGGGTGAATCTTGTGTTCGAAGCTAATTCCCATGATGTGTTTCTCCTTCAGGTATATCAGAGGATACCAGGTATAGTCGCATAAGACAAATGGCCTTCAATTCAGCCCCCGATTGCCGATAATGATGTCATCAGGCACCGGATCTTGGCAACGAGGCATCCGTGCGCAAACAAGCTCAGCAATGAAGGACTACGCTCGCTTGCCCGAGAATAATCCGAATGCAGGTTACGCAAGATGCCAAGCAAACATCCGAACTCAGAGTAAGCGCGGATGAAAATGGCAAAAACCGCCATTTTCAAGGGAGGATAAAATGAAAGGTTTGTATCTGGTAACTCTCATATGTCTGGCAGTAGGGGTGGCGAGTGCGGTTGGCGCCTCTGACCTCAACTTCGGCACCACCGCTCGTTCAATCGCTCTGGGAGGCGCGGGCGTAGCCCTCGGGGCCGAGTCGGGGGCTGATGCTATTATCAATCCCGCGGCGCCTGCGGTAAACGGCCGGTCGATGCACATCGTATGGCCCGGGTTGGGGATGTACTCCACAGGCGCTTCATTCAGCGACCTCACCAACAGCATCAACAAGCTGAGTAATGGCAGCAGCGGTGGCGCGCTCGACCTGGTCAACGACTTCGCGAAGCATCCTACCACCCTCTCATTCGATTCCGAGGTCGGCTTTACCGGTCCTATCGGGGTCACAATGGAAGCCGAAGCCGAAGGCGTTGTTACCCCGGCCCCCGCCGCGCAGGACTGGGCGAACGCAGCCCTCGCGTTTCAGAATGGCAGCTTAAACCTGGCGGATCTTCAGAAAGTCAACAATGCCACCCTTCAGGATGCGGTCACCAACTGGACAGCATACTCCTTTACCGGAAACGCCGCCAACAAAACCGCAGCCGAAGCTGACTTCAATAACTATCTCAGCAATCTGTCGACGAGCACCGTCCAGGCCAATGTTGTCTACTCGATGCCGACCGTTGCACTCAGCACGGGGGTCAACACTTCCAGAGGCAAACTTTGGTATGGCACAAACGTCGAGTTCCTCCATTCCGAGGCGCATACGTGGGCGATCCAGGGCGCCGCGGACCCGAACGGTTATCACTATAACGGCAACAGCCTGACCGGCGTCGACGTGGGGTTCAACGCTGTTGAGCAGCCGGTGGTGAAGAGCGACACGGTCAAGGCTGACATCGGCGCGATCTTCCGGCCTCAAAAATCCATTCTTCAGTACGGAGTTGTCGTCAACAACGTCATCCAGCCGGAGTTGAAGGGGATCACGGACACCGTAACCCAGCCGATGGTGAGCATGGGAGTTGCAGCAATTCCCTCGAAGAGACTGGTGCTTGCGGCAGACGTAGTGAACCTCAACAGGGCAAATGACGAGAACGTGCAGTTAAGAATGGGCGGCGAGTTCAGACTCACCAGTTTCCTGACCGCCAGAGCCGGCTATTCGGGTCAGAACTGGACTTACGGCGTGGGTTTGCTTGGCGTGGACTTCGCTTTCGATGGCAGGACCGCACAGATGCTCTCCCATGTGCTCAAGTTCTAAGAGCGGAAATACAAACTATGTCAAAGGGAGCGCCGAATGATGTTTCTTTCGGCGCTCCTCTTTTTATAGGCTGTTCTCGAACAGCTCTGCGGCGTGATCATCGGTTACTTCCACGGGGTTGCTAGCCCGGTGACTTGCATACCGGCTCATTGCCTCCCTGACCTGCTCCCAATCCGAAGATGAGAGTCCGAACCGCGCGAGGCCGGCTCGAATCCTCCATAGGCGCACATTTCTTCGAGGCGCGAGGCCACATCACCCGCGCCGATTGCTCGCTTCACGTCATCATAGGTTCCCGGCGCGAGGCGTTCGTTGAGCCTAATTGAGTGTGGAAGTAGAGCGCCGACCGCCTCGGAATGCCGGATTCCTGCGACTATGCATACCGCGGGAGCGAGGCTGTGCGAAGCGCCCAGACCCGCCTGCATCGACAGGCCCGCGAGAGAACTTCCGAGAAGGCAATGAAAGCGCGCCTCGAGGTCATCCCCGACGGCTTGAGACGCGGGCGGTCCCATGCTCAGCGGACGATCGCCGGGCTTGTTATCTCGATTGTTTGAAGCATGCACATACCCCTTATCCGGTGGGAGTCGGCGGAACATCGCTAGATTATATCACTAGTCAGTGCGCCCCCAAAGGCATTTGTTAATGAGAGAAGGACACTAAAGGGTGTCAATAGAAGGGGTAGTTGGTAACTCACGCAATAGAAACACTGGAGGTATCTAACAAAAACATGCGGCATCTGTATTTATTATTTGCAGCAGGGCTGGTGCTGGGCAGCGTATGCGCCCCGGCTCTGGCTCGGTCCGCACGAGGGGGATCCATGACAGCCACTCTCAAGTATGATGCGTCAAACGCCACACTCAGTTTCGCAGCGGATGAGCTGCAGTCATTTCTGACCAAGACATCGGCCCTGAAGTTCGTGGGCAACGATTCGAAGTCCGCGAACTGGAGATTCGATCTTGCTGTGGACAAGACGATGCAGCCCTACTCCTTTGGTGTCGCCTGCTCGAAGGCGGGCCCGACCACCACCGTCACATGTTCCGGACCCGACGCATCCTGCGTTCTGAGCGCGGTTTATACGATGCTGGAGAAGACCGGGATTCACTTTGAGGTGACCGGCCCGGTGCTGCCCAAGGCGGCTGATCTCAACGCTCTTTCCGGCTGGAATACGGTCATTCATCCGTCCGTGCAGCAGCGCGGAGTTCGGCAGCACATCAATTTCGCGATGGACGTGTCCTCTTATCCACTGGATGAGGCCAAGCAGTACATCCACAACCTCGCCAGGCTGAGACTCAACCACATCACGTTCCACAGCTATCCGAACCAGTGGTATTCCGTCAAGATGCCCAGCGGCAAAGAGCTTACGGCGGGCAGTTTCTTCTACGGGATGCGCTACCCGATCCCTGACGACAAACTCATCTCGGACCACGTCCGCAATAAGAAGCTTTTCTGCATTCCCAGCATCGAGCCGTTTGATGACCAGAAGGAAGTCAAGGCGCAGATGGCCGAGGACTGGCTCGCAGCCGTTATGAGCGAAGCCAAGAGATGCGGGATGTCGGTCCAGTTCTCGACTCGAGCTCAGAGACCAGACGATGGAAGACTCGCTTGGCGGCAGTCGACGCAATTATCAAGATCTATCCCATGATCGACAACCTGGAACTCATCACCCAGGAAACCGGCAGCGACGTAAAAAGACAAGTCCGCCGAGGAGATGGGCAAGCTGGTCGAGAGCTACTTTGGCCCCGACGCTATGAAGGACCCGGAACTCAGTTCCTTGATAACCGGCGGGTGGAAAGTGCCTTACCGGCATCATCAACGAAGTCGGCCACAACACCCAGGTAGCCAAAAAGCTCAAGGAGATGTGGGGCAGCGATCCGACCAAGCCGAAACTCACAGTCGGCGTTTACATCTCCGGCGCGACTGAAAACCTGAAGATTGCCGAGAGATTGATCCAGCTTTACCTGCCCGCAGATATCTACACCTCCGCAATGGTGGACTACGGCTCCAGGGCTTCCGCAAAAACGCTCACCTCGGATTCCGTCAAACCAGACCACCTGGAACAGGATGATGCTTTACGGCTGGATCGAGTTCGACGGGGTTATGTTCCTGCAGGAAAACGACATTCAGGGAATCCACGAGATGCTCGGAATCGCCGAACAAGGCAACGGCGGACTGCCGGTCCACGGCTTCAGCCTGAACCATTGGCGCACATCCGAGAACCGGACCACCATTCGTTACGTCTCCGAGGCGCTTATCGACAGCACCCTCACTCCCGAGGCGTTCTACGCGGAGTACGCCAGGGCGCTCGGGATCGCTGATGCCGCGGATTATGCCAAGGCGATGCAGATGATTGACGATAACACCTACATGATGCGCCGCACCATCACCAACTGTGGCTTCCCGGTCAACAACACATGGTCGGGCGATTTTGGCGGGATAAGATGGTGGGGGCGCGACAACGCGGTGCTATCCGCCAAGAATTACAAGGAAATCAGCGATACGCTGCTGAAGTGCGACAAGGACACTTCTTCGGAGGCCGGTAAGACGTACCTCGAGTTCCTGGACAACAAAGTGCAGTGCTCCATATGCCACATGAGCGCTCTGGCCAAGATGCTGGAGGTCTCCCAGATCCTGAAGGACGTAAAGCCCAATGAGACTACGCCCCAGCAGCGCCAGCAGGTCCTCGCCGTTTGTGACGACGCGGCGCAGATGGTCGAGAACTACATGGAGACCTACGTGAAGGCAATGCCTGACCGGGGGTGTGAAGGGCAGTTGATGGCCTACTACTGGGGTCCTCCGAACTTGGTGAAGAAGCTCCGCGCGGACTACGGCGGGGTGAAGGACGGTCGTTTGATCATCGAAAAGCAGGGAAATGAAGCACCGCCGACCCCCGGCGAGGCAGAGCCGATGAAGTAGGCGATTGAATCGCTGAGACGTTGATGTTGATGAAGGCGCTGAACTCATATGTTCAGCGCCTTCATCTTATTTCGGTGACTTGTTCGTGCAGGGAGCGGAAATCCAGCCCCCCGTTATCATTTATGGCCTTGCCATCAGTTCGCGGATTTCACCAGCTTCACGACCGCCAGGTTCGTAAGCCTGGCAACTTTGACCGTCGCCCAACCAGCGCTTACACTTACCTCTGCGGAGCCTTCCTTGTCAGGAGACAGAGTGATTGCCCTGGCTGATTTCCACCCCCGCGGCAGATGCAGGCGGAATGTCAGGTTCGTGGCCGGGTTCATCTTGTCGGCATCGAGGTCGATGTTGTAGTTGACCAGATCAGCATAGACTGCCCTGCCGTTTTCTGATTTCCACGTAGAGATACCGACTGTCGTCGGCAGGCTTGCGGCGTCTACGATGTCGGATGCTCCGACAACGGAAAGCAGGTTCGGGCGCAGCGCGTCGCGCTGGGGTATGTTGTTGTAGTAATCCATGCCAACGCCGGCCGGCATCCAGGTGATCCTGCCTTTGCCAAGGCTTACCTCTTTATTCGCGGCGCCGCTTTCCTCGATCAAGCTTGCAAAGAGCGGTGTGGCTCTCTTTCTGAAGTAGCCGGATGTCGAGTACCCTCGTTCCGGTAGGACCCGTGATAATAAGATGCCCACCGGCATTAACCCACTTCTGAAGGGCCGGCAGAGATGAATCGTTCATGCACTCGGCATCCGGAAGGATGAATGTGGTGAACTGGGCTAGATGAGCTGAGTCTATCTTCCAATCCCCCAGAGCGAGGTAGGGAATGTGTCCATCGATCAAGGCCGTTCCCCATCCGAAATAGCCGAACATATTGGGCTGTTTGTCCATATTGGCAAAGCCATGGGCGTCATGAACTGCATCTGATTATCCGGCGAGAACAGGATGCCGACTTCGGCTGCCGGGTTGCGCACACCAAGCACACTCACGTTCTGCTTTACCCACTTATTGAGCCAGGCATGGCTTGCCGCGGTTCCGCAGACGGTCTTATTGTTTGGCGAGCAAAGCAGGAATGTGCCGTTGGCGAAAGCTTCGGATTCGAGAACTTTGGATATGGTCGGCTTGTGCTGATATTTGGCGTTGATGTTGTCCATGTAATACCAGGCGGACGAGAACGGTCCCTTTTGCAGCACGTGTGCCGCCTTGTGAACGACCGCCATCTTTCCGGCGGGCGGCAGAGTTACACCCCGGCTGCTTGCGCCCATGCTCCAGCCGGCGCTGAGCTCTGTGTCCACCATGTCCAGATAATCGTCGTGGATCCATCCAAGGCTGAAAAGTGGAATGTCGTTGCCCCGTATGCAGAAATCAGGACGCCCGGCTTTTTGGGCCTCGTCGTGGATGATGTTGTAGAACTCGCGCATGTCGTGCTGAGCAGCCGTCTCTCTGAAGGCTTTGTAAAGACTCCATATCGGCTCATCCAGCCAGCGGGCGTCCTCCCACGCGCGGTCGTCGAGGTTTGATGGATCTTTTGCCCCGAACTCAGCGGCTTTCTTCTTGAGGTAGTCGCGCACATCGAACGTCGCCAGATCGGCAACTCCCAACGCGCGGAGCTGATCGTCCGAGAAGTTGGAGTGCAGATACTGATAGAACCTGTAGACGGACCAGTCTCCGAATGCTCCTTTGACTGCCTGGTAGTTGAAGTTATCCCACGGAGAGTAATTGTCGCACCAGATACCGTCAAGGCCCCTCTTCATCAACTCTCGCGCTGAAATGCGAACATAGTCGCGCCAGAACGGTGCCGAGAGGTCCTTGTGAATGCTCATAGAGCCGCAGTAGACGGTATCACCGTCCTTGTAACCGGAATGCTTCCACCCATTCTTTCCCACGGTGGCAGCAAAAAGACCATTGAGCGGTCCAACCGGCTTGCCGGTCTTCTTGTCGATTTGGTTCGCTTTCTCATTTACACTGAGATCGGGTTCGATGTGGCCGTTGACGTCCTTTGCCCCGCACGCGTCATACACCGCCGCGTTTAGCGGATACGCCCACTCGGAATCCTTGAGGTATCCAACCGCGCTCCGGCCATCCGGATAACTCGGAAGCTTCAGTCCTACTCTCTCGTGTGAGAATGCGGGCATTGTGAAGTCGTCATCATTCACGACGTTGTGGATGCCGACCCAACGAATAATACTGCCCGGTGTTGTGCCAAACGTCCAGGTCCAGTCGTTGCGCTTTATCCACGCTGCCGATGGATCATCTTTTCTCGTGACGAAACTCCCGTCCGGCTTGCGGTCGAATGCTGCCGCGTATGTCATGACATCGCCGAAACCTTCGATCCAGCACGTCACGAATGCTCCCGCTTTTTTCAAGGCCTGAAAGTTCGGAAGCGGATCGTACTGGCTCGCCCGCTGCGCGAACGGACCCCAGGTCGGATCGATTGAATAGCCGTCGATATCCATCTTTGCGCCCGTCTGCTCGAAATCCTTGAGAGAATCCACGCCGGCGAACGTCGGATACGAATACCACCAGTAGTTAGCGGGTGTTTCCTTTTTTGCGGTCTTTTTCTTCGCGGCAAATGCCGGGTTCGCTCCGGCCGGCACGACTGATGCCAGCAGGAGGATTGTCGCTGCGATGCTGATGCATCGTCTGATGTCTTTGTTGTTGCGTGTCACGTAACGTTTTCCTCACTTCCAGTAATAAAACTACTAGTTTGGCATACGCCGTCGAGCCACCGGGTTCCTTCGTTGCGCAAAGCCGCCAAGCTGAGGCGCCTTTAACTTTTCTTCCTCCATCAAAGGTTTTGGCACACCGGATTGGGAATAAGGCATTATCATGCACTACCCTTTCTGGTACGTTCCCGGTCTGACGTCGCCCATGTGGATCGCGGTTGTAGCCGTGCTCCACATTTACACGGCAATGTACACCGTGGGCGGCTCAATTCTGTTGGCATACCAGGCAGGTCTGGCTTACAGGCGCGGCGACTCGGAATATCTGGATTACCTCAGGAACCACACCTGGTTTTTTGCGCTAGTCACGCTCGTCTATAGTTCTCTTCTCGGCGTCGGAATATGGTGGACGATTGGTCTGGCGTCGCCGCTGGCAACTGAAGATCTTATCCACGTGTTCGTTCTCGGTTGGGCAATGGAATACGTCACATTCTTCGTGGAAATCGCGGCGGCTTTCGTATTCTTCTATTACTGGGGACGCCTCGACCCCAAGACGCATCTGCGAATCGGCTGGGTATATGCCGGAGCGGCATTTGGCTCCCTGGTAATCATAACGGCGATAACGGCATTTCAGTTGAATATCGGGGCGTGGAAACCGGAAGACGGGTTCTGGAGAGCCTGCTGCAATCCCCAGGCGCTCCCTCAGATCGCTGCTCGAACGGGCGGGTCCCTGTTGCTGGGCGCGCTGTTCTTCTTCCTGCACTCCACTTTCAGATTGCCCGGCAATACTCGCCTTCGCGATATGGTTGGACGAGAAAGCGCGAAATGGGCAATGATTGGAGCCGTTCTGACAATTGCCGGCGGTCTCGGCTGGTATGCGAATCTGCCAACCACGGCATCCGCCGCTTTGGTGGGCGCTGCGGTTATGAATGTGCTGATGTTCATCATCTTCATTCTGACAGGCGCCACGGTAGTGATGATGTATTACGGGCCAATTCGAAACCCGGCATGGCTGACCCCGGGGTTTGCGATCCTGCTCTTTGCAGTTGGGCACGCGGCCACGGGCGCGGGGGAGTTTATCCGCGAAGGCGTCAGAAAACCTTACATCGTCTATAACCGAGTGCTCGGAAGCCAGGTGCGGCCGGAAGAAATACCACACCTGCGCCGGATCGGGTATCTGAACGGTGGTGTCTGGACGAAGGCATATATGCAGGCCCGCTTTCCTGGGGTTATGATCAACGGCCAAATCGACGGCAACCGGCTTCTCGCTCTTCCGATTGAGCAGCGCCGCGAAGTGGGCCGTGTGGTTTTCCAGTATCACTGCAATGACTGCCACGCTGTCGACGGATACTCAGCAGTGTCACAACTTGCAAGGGGGTGGCAAAGACCCCTGATTCTGTACACCGTAACTCACCTTGACCGTGTCCATTTCTTTATGCCTCCATGGTCTGGCACGAGGGAGGAAGCCGAAGTGCTGACAGACTACATCGAATCGGTGCGGCATCCGTATCCGAGGAGCGTTGTGTCTAAATTCAAGGAGGCGCAGTAGATGGATCCGCACTCTCTGGCTGCTCCCGCGAGTCCGCTCGGTTATCCCGCGCCGTTTTGGTTTATCGAGCTCTTCAAAGTGCTCGGGTTCTCGCTACACGTGGCGCCAATGAATCTGTGGTATGCCGGCACCTTGCTTGCGGTGGTCCTCGGCAGATTCGGGCACGACCACGCAAGGAAAGTCGGCAATCATATTGCAAGAGCGCTGCCTTTCGCCCTTGCTTTCGGGATTAACTTTGGCATAATACCGCTGCTTTTTATGCAGGTTGCCTACTATCAGTTCTTCTACCCGGCCACTGTCCTCATTGCCTGGCCATGGTTTGCCGTGTTTTGGATAGTTATGGTGGCCTACTTCTCGATTTATCTTTACAGGTTGGCAACCGAAGGCAGAGGTCCCGTCAATGTTGGGAGAAAACTTGGCTGGCTGGCAGCCGGCGCATTTATTGTGGTCGGGTTCATTTTTGCGAATGCGCTCAGTCTGACGACCGGGCCCGATAGGTGGTGGGCGATATTCAAAGGCGCAAATATCGCAGGCGGAGCTACGGGACTGGCGCTGAATTGGTCCGATCCTACTCTGGTCCCTCGTTGGTTGTTCATGTTTTCACTCGCCGTTTTGACGACCGCGGTGTTTATCGCCGTAGATGCCGCATTCTTGTCGGGCGGAGACGAAGGGGATTACCGCCGGTATGCAGCGCGCTTCGCAGCCGCGATGTACGCAATTGGTCTGCTGCTTTTTATTGCGTTCGGAACTGGTGCATATTCGGAACCAGGCCGTTTGCAACCCCCCTTGCGCTGGACAGCCCTGTCAATGAGGATCGTTTTTCCTCTGACGATGGTATCGCCGGGCATTCCCCTGCTGCTCCTGTTTTTCCAAAGGAATGGCCCGCTGCCTCGGCTCGCGGCACTGGCGGGCGTCGCGCAGTTCGGTGTAATTGCCCTGAATGCGACCAGCCGGCAGTGGCTGCAAAACGTGGAGCTTTCACGGTATACCGATCTGGCTGCGCGACCGGTTAGACCTGCAACTTGGCGCGCTGGTCGTGTTTCTGATACTGTTCGCTGCGGGTCTGGGACTCGTGGCGTGGATAATCTCGAAGGTTGTCGAGGCCAATCGCAGATCCTCGCCCCGAGCATAGTAGTAGCGAAGGTCCGGGAACTGCGGCGCCACTGGAATGCCCTTATCTCCTGTGATTCCGCTGGATAATTCACGACGTTGACACAGATTCACGAATCGCCGGCATTTGACAAACGTCCTCGCTTTTGATACCTTGGATGGGTTGTCCCGGGTGGGACCCATCGAATCTGGCAAGGAATCGCGGTAAAACCTTTCGCGACTGCGCCTGCGGCGAGTCACTGTCGGGCTTTCGCAGTATCTGGCGATACTACTGTCGCCCCGGGGGTTTCACCGCGAAGGGATAAAATGCCTTCGGCATTTTCAGAAGGAGTAGGGTTAATGTCGAACGTCGTGGTCGTTGGCATGCAATGGGGTGACGAGGCCAAGGGTAAGGTCGTCGATTTTCTCGCGCAGGAGGCCGACTATGTGGTGCGCTATAACGGTGGCAACAACGCCGGCCACACAGTGGTAGTTGGAGACGAAGTCTCAAATTTCATACGGTTCCGGTTGGTGTGCTGAACGAGGGTGTCACCGCGGTGATTGCTGATGGAGTTGTTCTGGACCCGAAGGTGTTCGTCGGCGAACTCGGTGGCCTCAGAGAACGCGGAATAACTGCCGACAGGATCAAGATCAGCGGCAATGCGCACGTCATTATGCCTTATCACAAGCTCCTCGACGAACTGGAGGAAAGCTCCAAGGGGGACGCGAAGATCGGCACAACCGGGCGTGGAATCGGCCCGTGCTACGCGGACAAGGTTTCCAGGACCGGCATCAGGATTTCTGATTTCACGGACCCCGGCAAGTTCGCAAAACGCCTCTCTGAGTGCATACGCCGCAAGAACCAGCTCATAACTCAGGTCTACGGCGCTCCTCCCTTGATAGAGGCCGAGATTTACGCTGAATACAACGGTTATGCCGAGAAGATAGCGCCCTATGTTTCCGATACGACAAACATTCTGTTGAACACTTCCAGGGAGTGCGCGAATATCGTATTCGAAGGCGCGCACGGTTCCCTGCTGGATTCGACACGGCACGTTCCCATTTGTCACCAGTTCCCACTGCGTGGCAGGCGGAGCAACCATCGGAACAGGCGTCGGTCCTACTATGATCGACCGTGTGATCGGCGTTGCGAAAGCCTACGCAACAAGGGTCGGCGAGGTCCGTGCCCCACTGAGCTTCACGATGAGGTTGCAGACCGCATCAGGGAGCGCGGGCACGAGTACGGCACGACCACGGCGGCCCGAGGCCTGTGGGACGGTTTGATGATTCAGGTGCGGTATACGGCAAGTTCAACGAGCGCTCTCCTGCATCGCGACCCTATCTCGATTGCTGAGCGGGTTCGAGACCCTGAAGATTTGCACTCATTACTGCGTCGATGGCCAACAGGTTCGCGATTTCCCGACTGATTTGGAGACTCTCTACAGAGCTGTTCCGGGGTCTATGAGGAAATGCCGGGCTGGCAGGAGGACATTTCGGAATAACGTCGATTGCCACGCTTCCTACAAAAATGCCGAGACTACCTGGCACGGATAGCCGACCTGGCGGAAGCGCCGATTTGCATGGCGGGAGCGTAGGTCGAAAGCGAGACCAGGCGATTTTGATGGATCCGGAAATGCTGCAGATGTAGTAGATTTCAGCGGTCGACTCGAAGACCACCCAATGGGTTTGGCTGCTGCTGTTACAACATAAGGAATCGCGGATGAATATAACTGCGTTATATTCAGAGGAACCTTTCGCGACTGCGCCTGCGGCGAGTCACTGTCGGTTTCACCGCGAAGGGATGAAAATGCCGAAGGCATTTTCAGAGGAGGACAAAATGACCGAGTTTTTTCCGAATGTACCCGAAAGTAAAGTGACGAGGGTCCTGATTCCAGGAACCCGCTGGCTTTCAAGCACTACAATCCCGGTGAGAACGTGCTGGGCAAGACTATGGCTGAGCATCTGCGCTTCGCAGTTTGCTACTGGCACACGTTCAAGGCTTTGGGTGCCGATCCGTTCGGTCCCGGAGACAATGATACGACCCTGGGATGCGTCCAGCGATCCCATGGAAGTCGCCGAGATGACCATCGCGCGGCGTTCGAGTTCTTCACCAAGCTCGGAGTCGGGTTCTGGTGCTTCCACGATCGCGACATTGCTCCTGAAGCCGGCGATCTTGCCGAGACAAACAAGCGCCTGGACAAGATAGTCGACCTGGCTGAAAAACTGCAGGGTGATACAGGCGTCAAACTTCTCTGGGGCACCACTAACGCTTTCTCGAACCGGCGCTTTATGGCGGGAGCATCGACCAACCCTTCACCGGCTGTGTTTGCCTACGCGGCAAGCCAGGTTAAGAAGGCTATGGAGATCACCAAGCGGCTCGGCGGCGCGGGATACGTCTTCTGGGGAGGCCGCGAGGGCTACGAGACACTGCTCAACACCGACCTCAAGCGCGAACTCGATCACCTGGCGATGTTCCTCGGCATGGCTGTCGACTACAAGAAGAAGATCGGCTTCACCGGCCAGCTCTACATCGAGCCCAAACCAAAGGAGCCGACAAAGCATCAGTACGACTTCGACGCAGGCAATGTCTACGCTTTCCTTCTCAAGAACGGCCTTGCGGGCGACTACAAGATGAACATCGAAGCCAACCACGCGACTCTCGCCGGCCACACGTTCCATCACGAGCTTGAGTTCAGCGTGGCAAACGGCATTCTTGGATCGGTTGACGCGAACCGCGGCGACGAGCTTTTGGGCTGGGATACAGACCAGTTCCCGACCAACATCTACGATACTACCCTGGCCATGTACACCATCCTGCGCGGGGGTGGGTTCACAACCGGCGGCTTGAACTTCGACGCGAAGGTCCGCAGGCAGTCGATCGATCTCGAAGATTTGTTCCACGCCCACATCGGCGCGATGGACTCATTTGCGCGGGGACTCAAGAATGCAGCGAAAATGATCGAGACCAAGGGGCTGGAGAACGTGGTCGACAAGCGCTACGCGGGCTGGAACAGCGGCATCGGCGCCGAGATCGAAGGCCGCAAGGTTGGATTCGAAGAGCTTGAGGCCTACACTCTGAAGAACGGTGAGCCCGAGCTTCAGAGCGGACGCCAGGAGATGATTGAGAATATTCTCAACGAATACATTTAGGCCGCGTTAATCAGACTTGCTCAGAATGGTATCGGGAAAAGGGTTTCCCGATACAACAAAAGGAGGAATGAGTTGACAGATGCCAGGGCACCTCAAGAATGCGGTGTGAGTGCTTGGGATCCGATTGCATCAGGCATCGAACCAGAGGCTATGAGCAGGTTCATCGAAGAGCAGATCTACTCGCTTCCGGGCACGGACTCGCACCGAGAGCAGTTCAGCATTCTGCTGACCGGCAGCCGCGCGGTGGGAACTCATAATTCGAAGTCGGACGTGGATATTGATGTAGTCTGCCCGCTGTCTATGTATGAGCCGGTTCATCGAGCCTCGCTTAAGGAGGGCATAGTGAATGGCCCCAACGCATTCTTCCGTATTGTTGGAGACGAGTATCGCGCTCGCTACTTCGGCGTGAGCCTCGGCAATCCCCACTTCAGCATTACCTCTCTGGAGACGATGCAGGAGCGGCTTCGCGCGTATGATGACGTAGCGCTGTGGATATGGACGAACGCGAAGGTCATCACAGACCCGGGCGAGCAGTTTGGGCGTGTTGTTGCGTCCTTCGACGGGTATCCGCGGGACGTGCTCATCCGTAAAATCAAGTACCGATTTCTCATGTCCGACTACTGGGCGATCGATGTGTATCCGCACAACCACGCATCCACCGAAGATCTTTTGGCAGCGGCTTCAGCAATTGTCAACTGCGCCAACGAGTTCCTCAGGTTCTTCTTTCTCGTGGAAGGCAGGCCGTTTCCTTACGCTGAGAAGCTGATGCACCTCGGAGTAAAGACCCAACTTGGCGCCACATTCGCGCCCACACTGAAGCAGGCAGTGGAGCTTGTCGTGGGGAGCACGAAACCCGAGCTAGGTCCATGGGAGCGGCTGGATCAGGCTTTCTCGCTTCTAATGTGCGGGGAGCTTGAGCAAGCGTGTCACGAGGCAATGGTAGCGGCTGGAGTCGATCCGCTGTGGGCAGAGGCGGACTTCGACAATATAGAAGAGCTTCTCAATGGCAGCCTGGGACCGGTTCCCTGATTGCTGCTAGTCATTATGACGTTAGCGTGAAGCATTCCTATCGAAGCTAGAATGCAGTACCACATCACTGCGGAGGCAACTCTACGACCCGAATGCGTGGGGTTTCCGCCCTGAACCTGAGCAGAGCGAGATGAATAAAGCCTGTGCATTTCAAGAACTGCAAATCCGCATCCCTTGAATCACTCGGTCGTACCCGGAGTATATCCCACAATGTACTTGCGCAAGGGGTTATTGGCACTTAAATCGTGCTGATTATGCGGTTGCTCTCATCGACAAGCACGACCTTGCGCTCAACCGGCTCATCCGTCAGGCAGAACGCCGCTATAATCACCTTGTCTCCCGCGCTGCAGGTGTGCGCAGCCGCGCCATTGAGACAGATGACGCCGCTCCCTCGCTGGGCGGGAATGGCATAGGTTTCCAATCGTTCGCCATTAGTCACGTTCCAGATGTGAACGAGTTCTCCGTCGATTATTCCCGCCGCATCCAACAGATCCTGATCGACAGTGACACTTCCCACGTAATCCACGTCACACGCGGTGACCGTAGCTCTGTGTATCTTACTCTTACAAACGCTGATTAACTTCAATTTCTTAACTCCACCCTGGTAATAGTATACCAAGGATGGACACGGGCATACAACCGGGCAGGAAACTCCCAAATCCGCCACCTACGGTAGCTGTGAAGTCTGACTTAAATTCGGGAGGCCGGTTTTTGAGACGCATTCAGGCTTCCGGTCTCCCTTATTTGTTTCTTACGCACTTCTCGCGTTGCAGAAGTCACGTTTTTTGCGTTGTCCGTGGCTGGGGTCGCTATTTCACAGCAGTTCTCCCTGGGACGTTGCAACAATTTTGCTGCCAGGACTGCTAAGGACCCACTGGTATCGGCGGTTCCGCCGCCAGTTCGCGTATACGCCGCCTCATTTGAATGAGCAACTCCGGAGCCGGATGATCGCGGCTAAGCCTTAAGTATAGCTGTCTCGCTTTCTCAATCACCCGACCAGGCACGCACATTATCAGAAACCGAATGGCTTTCATACGCTTGTTCGCCCAGTAGCCCCCGAGCACAATGCGCCTTCGAGCATGGGGCGACTTGAGAAGGTTCCGCTTCTTACCGCGCGGCTGTACGCGGCAATCGATTTCGACCGAAGCGCGGCCTCGCAGCAAGCCGCGTTCGAGGTGACTCGTTTCACCGGATCTTCGATGAAACCTCTCGCATTCTTCCTGCGGAAGAACGCTGTCGGTTTCACCGCGAAGGGATGAAAATAGCCTTCGGCTATTTTCGAAGGAGAAGCGATGGCCTTTGACGAAGTGATAACCCGCGTTCCCGCCGGTCCCAAGCCGAAAAGTGTCTGTGTGAACGTGAACGGCCGCGGCTGCGAATCGCAGGAATGGAAGCTAGACGAGGCGAATGGCTACGTCATAGTGAAGCAGCCTGTTACGCTGAGCAAGGCTGGGGACAAGATCAAGATCAAGATCGAGTTCTAACACTGTTTTTGATGGGACGGAGGCCTGCCCCGTCCCATCGACTAGCTTTCTGGCCCCCAACACCCATGACGAAAACCACCTCCAAGTATGGTCGTCAGGACCCGGAACGATGTGTCTACTCAGGGAAGAATCCTTGGCAAATCGGGGATGGCTGACAATAAATGCTTGACTTTTGAGTGGTCGTATGGCACACTCCATGTGAATACCTGCTGGTGCGCGATTGGCGCAAACAGGAGAAGAGGTACAACCAGATGAGATTTTGGCGCTGCGTCTGCATCCTCACTGCTCTTTCAGCTTTATCCGTATCAGTTACAACCGGCACACCTGTCAGCACCGCCTTTACCTATCAGGGGAAGTTGACTGACTGGTCGGGCAAGCCGATATCCGGTGCGCTGGACATGACTTTTAACCTCTTCGACTCGCTTACTGGTGGCAACCAGGTCGGCGAAACCGACGCCATTTCAGGAGTCAACGTATCAGGCGGGCTGTTCTGCGTGCCCCTCGACTTCGGTATTGGCGCATTTCGTGGTGACCAACGCTGGGTGGAGACCACCGTCGGGGGTGAGATCATCTCTCCGCGGGTGCAGATGATGCCTATCCCATACGCAACTTGCGCAATAAACGCAACCGCAACCAGAAGTTACATTAGCGCATTGCTTGGCTTATCCGATATCACCGAAAACGTGACGGACGGTACAGGTGCGGTTACCAGTCAGTTGAGGAAGGTTATCAACCTTGCCTTGACGTCTGGGCAGCCAATGTCGCTAGACATGACTCAATCCGGCACGGGGACCTCTCTTCAAACGCTGCACTTCGACATATCCAAAGCCGCGGGGCAGTTGACGCTGGCCGGCTCGCCGGATACTCAGGTTGCGTTGAACGGCTCTCCGGTTGTTACTATCAATGTGATCGCCGGCAATACCGGGACCACGGCTGTCAACACAGAGACCATCACGCTCTCACCGGACGCTCCCTTGTACAAATCGACGAATGCTTTCTCCTGTGGTCTGCGGGCGAGCCTTGTATCGGACAATCAGCTTTGTCTCAGCGTTGGCCAGTCCGCCGCCGCGGATGGAATCGCTGACCGCGCCCACCGTGACGCTAATCGAAGCCCAGGGATATTTCAACGATGCCTACGTCGAGCCCATCACAGTCGGCAGCCGTGACGGGACAGTGCTCGCGTGGGTGTGCAATGCCGGGGTGGCAACCGCCAACTACACCGTCACTGTGTCCAACGTTCTCGACCCTGCGTCCAACACTCTCGACCCCTACATGGAGCCCGTTGAGGCGCAGTCTTTGACCATGCAAGCGGGGCAGACAACCATGCTCGACATTCCCGATACGCAGATCCAAGGCATATGACTCGACCTCATACAGTTGCCTCATACAGTTGTTTGCTCCGACGGGCACATTATACGACTCGGTTACAGTCTATTTCCAGGCGGAACAGTGAGGACTAAAGACTATGAAGATGCACAAGCGGTTCCGAATTACGATTGTCCTACTGGCCGCGGGACTTGCGATACTCGCAGTTCCGGCGATGGCCGGGACGCCCGCAAGCACGGCGTTCACCTATCAGGGTAAGTTGACTGACTCGTCCGGTAACCCGGTGTCGGGTGTCCGTAATATGACTTTCACGCTCTTCGACGCGCTCACCGCCGGCAACCAGGTCGGCGCGACCGTCTCAATCAGTGGCGTCAACGTATCCGCCGGGCTGTTCACGGCGCCCCTGGACTTCGGTGTCGGCGTGTTTCTTGGCGAGAAGCGCTGGCTGGAAACGGCCGTCGCTGGTGAAACCATGTCTCCACGTGTCGAACTGACGCCTACCCCAAACGCAATCTGCACCTCCAATATCGTCGGCGCCAGGGGTTACGGGAGCGCAGTGCTCAGCGTCAGCGATGCCTCGTATTGTTTCTTGGAGGATAATAGCAGTTCTGATAATTGGCCGACGAAGACTTTTCAACCTTGCGTTAGTCTACGGGCAGACGATCTCGATCGTCGCTCACTACAATTTGCCCTATGAGCCGGATTGGGCCTGTACTCCAATTCCAGATATCTAAGGCCATGAGACAACTGGCGATACCCGGGGTATCGGGCTCGCCTGATACTCAGGTGCCGCTGAAAGACTCTCCCGTCGTCACCGTTCAGACGAGCTGTCCCCCGAGCATTGGAACGTTTCAGGAGTCCTGGACCGTGTCGCCGGACAATCCCATATACTTGGACAGGAGTTTTTCAAACTATGTGAGGGGAAGCCTTCTGTCAGACTCTCAGTTTTGCTTGACCTTGAGTATGACCCTAATGGTTCGATTAGTTCGACCGTGACAATAGCCGACACCCCAGGGTCTATCACCGATGCCCACATCGAGCCCTTCAAGGCCGGCGACCGTGCGGTGCAACTGGACGTGACAGCTCAGAACTCCACGGCGGTTACGGGGAACTACGTCGTGACTGTGACCGATGCCGGCGTCTACGCGGAGCCGGTCGCTGCGCAGCATGTGACGCTGACCGCGGGACAGCAGGCCGCGCTGAAGTTCAACATTCGCAGCTCCCAGGCATTTACGCCGGGGGCTTACGCGTGCAAGGTATCCTTGATTGCCGAGTCCGGGACTGTGACCGATACGAAGAGTGTCGATTTCCCGGCGGCGACGGGGCCGTAAGCCTCATGATCGACTGACGAGAATCGAGATGCACCAGCCGTGGTTGCTTCGGTTGCACGCAGCCGAAGCCGGCTCCCCAGGAGCCGCAGGGCAGACGTACCGATGTGAACCAGACGTCGGTTCAGGATAGAAACGCGTTTTCGCCGCCTGCGGCGGCGGCTTCGGCCTCTTCGGAATCGAAGCAACACAGTATGATCAAACTTCACCGCGCCCTTCGACGGCGCTCAGGATGCTGCCTTCTGCGATTGCAGGACTGAGAGGAAGAAAATGCAACGAGATTTTCGAACTGCGTTTGCTATATTGGTCGCCGTGCTGGCGATTCTAGCGGTTCCGAGTTTGGCCGGTACGCCCCTCGGCACGGCATTTACCTATCAGGGAAAGCTGACCGGCTCCGCAGGCGCTCCAATCTGGGGAACCCGTCCCATGACCTTCAAAGTGTTCGACGCGCTCACTGGGGGTAACCAGGTAGCGAGCACCATCGCGATGAGCACCGTCGATGTATCGGGCGGGGTGTTCACCGTGCAACTCGACTTCGGAATCGGCGTCTTTCTTGGCGATAGGCGCTGGATGGATATTCGCGGTCGCCGGTAACACCATTTCCCCGCGTGTGGAGCTGACGCCTACCCCAAACGCCATTTTTGCAGCCAACGCTCCCGCAACCAGGACTGTACATGGGAGGAGTGCTTAGCGTATCCGATGTCCCGGAATCCGTGCAATACACTGACGTCGGGAATTCGGATGAGCAGTTGATGAAGACATTCAACATCGCGTTAGCCTATGGGCAAACGACCACAATTGACTTGACTTCAGTGGGGATGGTAACCTACGGTTCACAATGGGATTACATCACGGAACACATCGTGATCACTAAGGCCATGGGACAGTTGACGGTGCCCGGCTCGCCGGAAACACAGGCGCCGCTGGCCGAGTCGCCGGTTGTAACCGTCGCGGTTACACAGGTTCAATACATCGGCACTCAGGTCATTGAGAGCAGCACTAGCAGCTTTACGGTCTCACCGGACAATCCCATATACTTGTCCAAGTCTGTCTTGGGGCAGGTTCGGGCCAGCCTTCTGTCGGACTCTCAGCTCTGCCTCGCATGTGGGCCGCCCTTTGATGAGACGTGGACCACCCCGACCGTGACTACATCCGAAAGCCAGGGATACATCACCGGGGCCTTGATTCAGCCCTACCAGGCAGGCGCCCGTGAGGCGCAACTGGTGGTGGAGATCGGCGATTTTGATGTGTACCCGTCAGACTACGTCGTTACCGTGACCGACATGCTCCCGTACGTAGAGCCCGTTCTAGCTCAGTCCGTGACACTGGGTTCGGAACAGACCACCGAGCTGACGTTCACGCTTCGGAGCACCAAGGCGTTTGCTTATGCGAACAATTGTCTGGTGTCGCTGATGGACACGACAGGACGAATGTACGACAGCGTGACTGTTTATTTTCCGGGTCCGACCGTGGCACAAGTGGCGGCGCTCGATAGCAAGAAAGCGCCGGTCAAGCACGACTCAGTTTCGAGCAAGAGCGAAGCGGCGCTGCCTAAGCAGAAGAGGTAAGCTATGTACAACCTATCGCGGATCGTGATAACAGTAATGCTCGTGGTAACTGCCTGCGCCGGCGCGTCGGCGCAGGCGGTTTATAACCTGGACTGGGGGGTTGTCGCGGGCGGGGGTGACACCGGCACGTCGTTTTCGTATGACATGACCGTCACAGCCGGCCAGCCCGCAGCCGGGTTAGCCCAGGGCACGAGCACGTTGAACTGGATCGGGTTCTGGACTTCTGAGATGGACGCGCCGACCGTGGCGCCGAGCATCGCCGGCGCCAGGATGCTGGCGGATGGCACGTATGTGAGCATCGCAGGCAGGATCGCGACCAGCGGCAACGGCGACTTTGCGGACTTCTTTTACGTCGAGGAGTCGAACCGGACCAGCGGCATTCGTATAGCCGCGCCGCCGAGCGCGGTATCGGGCCTTGCGAACGGAAGCGTGGTGAATATTATCGGCACGCTCGGAACGAGCGCGGATGATGAGAGGGAACTGACGGGGCCGATGTTCGTCGTCGTCTCGACCGCGCAGCCGCTTGCGCCGCTGTCGATGTCGAATGCCGGGGTCGGCGGCGGGGACACAGGTGTACCACCGCTCGGGCAATACGGCGTTTGGCGATGGCAGGCGGAGTGCGAAGACAACGCGTGGGTCTCGGAGTGGGTTCGGAGCCCGGGTCTCAACAACATAGGTCTGCTGATCCAGACTTGGGGCAAGGTCATCGATGCCGGAACCGGATACGTGGATATAGATGACAGTAATGGGCCGGTTCGCGTGGACACCACCACTCTCGCCACGCCGCCGAGCGTGAATGACTATGTCTCAGTGATCGGCATATCGAGCCTCTACAAGACGGACCGCGACCACCGCAGCCTGGTGCTGCCGAGAGGTGATGGGGACGTCTCCGAATGGTAGAACGGGATATCGATGCCGGGCCGCAAAAATGCATTCAAGATTGTGGGGGAAGTGTCGAAATTTGTAATGAAGGGATAGCTGCGAAGAGCAGCCAATCCCAAAACAATCTTGGAGGTAGATGTGAACATATCGTCAATCTACAACAATCAGAACGCTGTATCGTACATCACTCAGATGCTCAGCGCGCAGGCCACAGGGGCCACATCTCAGGCCACTACCAGCAGTTCCAACGGGATATTGCCGAGTGGCGACTCGACCAGCATTTCTCAGTCAGGGCAGCTCTTCAGCGCATTGCAGAATCTGCAGACTACGGACCCAACAAAGTTCAATCAGTTGATGACGGCTGAAGCCACCAAGCTTCAGGCTGCTGCGACACAGGCGGGCGTGAACACCCCCCAGGGCCAGGCGCTCAGCTCGCTGGCGCAAAAATTCCAGGACGTTGCAAATGGCGGGAGTTTGTCGGAACTGCAGCCGGCCGCTCATCACGGACACCATCATCACGGTTCGGGCAGCGCGCAGGGTACCTATGATCAGACCGGTCAGATGTCCACTGATCAGACTCAAAGCGCCCTGGGCAGTCTGGGCAGTCTGGGCAGCCTGGGCAGCACGAGCAGCGCGAGTTCCGGAAACTCGACCGTGCAGCAGATAATGCAGAGCGTTTTTACCGACCTTGAACAAGCAGTTCAATCGTAGCATTGTCTCCGGGCACATGTGGCCCGGCTGGTTCCGATCTTACAATCCATCCGGAACCAGCCGCTGTCAGTATTTGACCGGGAGTTACTTTTCCAAGTGTCCTGGCCAAATCTCGACAGTTAGACCACAGTTTTAGTCCCTGCACGGGTCACAAGCTACTTACTTGCTTTGTCCGGTTTGACTTCTTTATAGCCGTCCGGAACCTTGAATGATGCGTTATCCGCCGTGGTTTCGGAGATCGCTTTGACTTCCATTGTAGTAACCAGGGGCGTGGGCGAGTCGCCGTTTGGGTTTGTAAAGGTGAGCGTAGTCTTTCCGGACAAAGGGACCAGCTTCATTTTAGTCAGTTGCTTGTTCATCTCGTCAATTACCGGTCCGACGCCGGTTGCCTGGTGTAGAATCGGAAGCAGCGAGGTTTTGCTGCCTTTTGGCAGAAACGCGCTGTCCACAAGCCAGTATTCGCCATCTATTTGAATGGAGGGCAGATTCATCGCGCGCCCGCCGCTGGAGCCCTGTCCTCCACCAGACCAACCGGAATCGCCGAAGAATACGCCGCCGCCAAATCCGCCCCGTCTTCGACCACCGCCTGGAAACCCGCCGCCAAAACCGCCGCCGCCTCTGTGCGAAGAACTGCCCGGACTCGCTTTCATCGTTCCGGTGACGGTGTACTTTACAGCGTTTTGGCCGGCGATAGTCGAAGTTGCATCAGTTTTGGTGAATGTTAGGGTTGTTTCGAACTGGAGATTGGAGGGTCTGCGGCGCGTGGAAGCGCTCGATGAAGTCGGGAGATTGGTCTGTTTCAGATAGTCTTTTGTGGAAACGACTTTGTAGGTCTTGTCCCCGGGCGATATAAAGTATACACTCTTCTTGTCCCCGTTGTAGATGACCACAGGATCACCTGGGATCTCAACGCGCGCCAGATTGCCCTTGAGATAGGTGGTTACGGTGTTCACGACTACCGGGTTTGGCTGGGGTTGCGCCGGTTGGGTTGTCGTCTGACCGCTGGAGGGCGTGACTTGAGGAGCATTTGTTTGTGTTTGCGACGCTCCTCCCGCCGTGGTGACTTCCGAGGTTATCATAAGATCGGCATGAGATATCCCCGGCAGCATCAGCGATAATGTTAGTGTGAGTAAGGCAGAAATCCCGAGAGCCATGCGTTTCATTTTCAAGCGTATTTCCTCCTGATTGAGCAATCGTCTTGCTTACCCAATCGACGTTTTTAGAGAATCTATAGTCTCATGTTTTCTGAACCGTCGCAATTATAGACGTGCGAGAGCCGGAATAGTTGCAGGGTGTGGGTATTTCGCCTTCTCACGCTTCCAATACCAGCACCCAATCCTGAAATATCGGCATCAGCCTCCACGGTGGGCTGCCTACCGGCAGCTCCCAATCGCCATTCGCATCCGGTGCGACTGGCCCTAAGTCCGTTTCGCTTCCGTCCATGGGATTGATCAGACGGGCGCGGTAGTGGACGTCCTTCTCGATGCCTTTGACCGTGCCTGATCCCCCACCAGGAGAGCGGGAAGAATATCACCCTCACCTCGCGGGGTATCCCTGCTGCGTACGCACCGGCATAGTTGTCTTTGTTCCATCGCGGTTCCACCCATTCCGAGTGATGCTCGAATCGCCACCATTCACATCTCGATAAAAGCCGCTTGCCCAGTGCCACATCTGACGAGCCCGGAAGCTGATAGGCGTCTTCCCAGGGGGTGTCGCCCCAGGACATGCCATGTGGAGACCGACCGAACGGCTTTTCGCGGGTATTCACCTGCCAAACTCCATTTGCGCCGTAGGTGTGCCCCGCAGTTCCAAGAAGCATACAGCTCCAGAACATCAGCCGCTGCACTTCCTGCCTGGACGCCTGGCCGATCCCTTCGTAACAAACTTCAGCATTAATCACCGGCATCCGCGGTTCACGGCCGCAGGCATCGAGGACGGTATTCACCGTGTTCGGCAGGCTGAGGCGGTCGGAGTGGCCTGTTTGCAGCATATCGAAGTCCAGGACCCGACGGATCGGTCACCTGATTGCGTCCGGTGTCGGTGGGGTGGGCGCTGATGAGATTGCGGAAAGGATCGATCTCGCGAAGATATCTCGCAATCTCGCTCCAGCCTTCCTTCTGGAACTTCCGGTCGGCGTCCTGAGTCTCGGACAGGTAATAAGGCATCGACGCTTCGCCCGCCAGGCACCACACGACGGGTACGCTCCATAACGCGCAACCAGACAGCGCCAGTGCTGCCTCATTTTCTCGACACCCCATGAGCTTCAGATAATAGCCCCAGCAGCCCAGGATGCAGGGAACGAGTCCCAACTCTACTAGAAACTCCATTCTCCGGTCAGCCATGTCAAAGTAGGCGGGGTTTATGCGCTCATAGTCCTTTTCCCACGGGAAACCTGCTTCGTTTTCGCCTCGCTCGTCAAAGGCCGGCATATCGGGATACAGGCCCGCCACAATTTGTACGACGCTGAAGCCCTTCTCCGCTCGGTCCACAGCGAGGGTGAGGAAACCCTTCGGCCACTCCAGTCTCTTGCAGAGTCCCATCCACCACGTATCGCCAAGCCAGAAGAACGGCATGCCATCGCAGTGCTCGAAGTGGCGCTTGTCCGGGGCGACCTTGATGCGTCCGTGCAGATACAGCGGGTTGTTTCCGGCGTAGGGCAGCGCCGCAAAGCACCCCCGCTGGTCGCGCAGGTCCGCGTTGGTATCGTCCGAGCAGATGGTTTTGTTACGGTAATGGCGGGTGTTGGGCGCTGCGAACCTGAACTTCCAGACGTTTCCACCCGCCCAGAAAGCCGGAACGCGATACCGCCTGCCGCTCTCGTCCTCAAAGAGAGCGTCCAGCTCGACCTCGTTAAAGGGATCGTCGTATGTAGTGGAAGAGGTAAGCGACCACTCGGTGACTGTGTTTTGTGTAAGCGCCCTCATTTTGTCCTCCGGTTGTTGCTGCGGGTGAGACCGTCCAATTCGTACACGTCTCTTTAAAGAACGGGCTCATTTTTCCTCCGAAGACACGCGCCCTTCAGTGCCTTCCTCCTTGACCGGGTATTCCCGCAGGTCTATCATGGCCCGAACAAACGTACGTAAAGTAGATTGACATGCCCGAGTTTAAGATCAAATCAGATTATATTCCGACGGGTGACCAGCCGCCTGCAATTGAGAAACTCGTTCGTGGTTTGGAGGGGGGCCAGAAGTTCCAAACCCTCCTGGGAGTAACCGGGTCGGGCAAGACGTTCACTATGGCAAACGTTATACAGGCGCTACAGAGGCCGACCCTGGTGATGGCGCACAACAAGACGCTGGCGGCTCAGTTGTGTTCGGAGTTTAGAGAGTTTTTTCCGAACAATGCCGTTGAGTAGCTTTGTGAGCTACTACGATTACTTCCTGCCCGAGGCCTATATTCCCCAGACGGACACGTACATCGAGAAGGACTCGTCCGTTAACGATGAGATCCACAGGCTCCGGCACTCAGCCACGCAGGCTGTGATCGAAAGGCGCGATGTGATAATCGTCGCCAGCGTAAGCTGCATTTATGGTATCGGCTCGAAAGAAGACTATTCCAAGATCGTTCTGTCGGTCAGGGTAGGGGAAACCTACCAGCGCGAAGAGGTGCTGCGCCGCTTGGTGGATATGCAGTTCACGCGCAACGATATCGCCCTCGGAAGAGGAACATTCAGGGTCCGGGGCGACATTCTTGAAATCCAGCCCAAGGATTAGGAAACGATCACCCGGATCGAGTTCTTTGGCGACGAAGTGGAGAAGATCAGCATCGTAGACTACCTGACCGGAGAAGTGCTGGCCGTTCACCACGCGATCACAGTCTATCCCGCAAGCCACTTCGTGACTTCGACCGACAAGATGGAACGCGCTTTGGATGAGATCGAGATCGAGCTCGAGGAGCGGGTGAAGTGGTTCCAGTCTCAGGGGCTGCTTCTGGAAGCACAGCGAATCGAACAGAGGACCCGGTTCGACATGGAGATGATGCGTGAGGTCGGATACTGCAACGGCATGAATTATTCCCGCATCATCGACGGCAGGCCCGCGGCAGCGCTCCGCATACGCTTGTTGAATACTTTCCCGAGGACTTCCTGCTCTTCCTCGACGAGTCTCACCAGACGATCCCGCAGCTAAATGGTATGTATGCCGGCGACAGATCCCGCAAGGAAACCCTGGTGCAGTCTGGATTCAGGCTGCCGTCAGCGCTGATAACAGGCCCCTCAGGTTCAGGAGTTTGAGAAGCTGATCAACCAGGCAGTCTTCGTGTCTGCCACGCCGGGGCCCTATTTAGCTAAAACACAGCCACCAGGTTGTCGACCTCTTATCAGACCCCCGGGCTTGATCTGACCCCGAGGTTAAGGTCAGACCGACAGCCGGCCAGATCGATGACTTGATCGACGAGATCAGAAAGCGCATCGAAAGCGGTGAGCGGGTGCTGGTGACCACGCTCACCAAAAAAATGGCGGAGGATTTGAGCGAGTATCTGCTCGAGTTGAACCTGAAGGTGCACTACCTGCATTCCGACATAAAGACCATCGAACGGACCGAGATTCTGCGCGACCTCCGGCTCGGAGTTTATGACGTGGTGGTCGGCATTAACCTGTTGAGAGAAGGGCTCGATTTGCCCGAAGTATCATTGGTTGCCATACTCGACGCTGACAAGGAGGGCTTCCTGCGCTCGGAAACCTCCCTGATTCAGACTATGGGCCGCGCTGCCCGCCACATATCCGGCAAGGTTATAATGTATGCCGACCGCGTCACCGATTCCATGCGCCGGGCCATGGATGAGACCAACCGCCGCAGACAGGCGCAGGTGGATTACAATCGGGATCACGGCATCACCCCAGTGAGCATCACAAAAGCGGTGCGGGATGTTCTTATCGGAAGAGGCCAGGAGTCCGGCGATGGAGGAAAACGAAGCGCAATATCCGGTGATATTTCGCTGGATGATCTGTTGGCGACCTTGGGAGAACTCGAACGCGACATGAAGAGGGCCGCAAAGTCCCTGGACTTCGAGCAGGCCGCGCAGCTCCGCGACGAAATCGCCGAGCTCAAGAAGTTTCTGCCCAACTCAAAGTGGACTAAGTAGGAGTAACGGGCACAGTCCTTCGTTTCCTTCTAATCACACGACCCAATTTCCACCAGTGTTTTCTCATATTTCCCAAATCAGCTCTTGACGTCTGCCTGCCACCGGCATATACTGCGTAATCAGCACAGCATGCAATAGATAAATCACTGCACTAACAAATATTAGCAGTTGACAAAGGGGTGGGAATGATGAGATTCAGATTGTGGTTGGTGAGTTTATGTGCTGCAATACTTCTTTCAATACTGTCATCTTGTGCGCAAGCCGGCAAGATCGTCTATGTCAATTGCTCAGTGGCAACGGATGGTGATGGTCTTTCCTGGGCTACGGCGAAAAAGACGGTCACGAACGGACTTGCGGCCTCCGTATCGGGGGATGAAGTTTGGGTAAGCAAAGGGACGTACGTCGAAAGCGTTACCCTCACATCCGGCGTTGGGTTATATGGCGGGTTTGCTGGGACGGAGACTACGCGCGACCAGAGGAACTGGAAGACAAATGTTACTGTCATTGACGGCAACAAAGGGGCTTGGGTGGCAGGGGTTCCGGCGGGCGCGACAACGGCTACCATCATCGACGGGTTTACGATAAGAAATGCATGCGTTCGGTGTTTCCTGTTCCAGTGCTTCTCCCGCAATTTCGAACGATACGTTTGCAGGCAGCATTCTAGGTGGAGTCACTGTAGCTGGAATAGTTTGTTCCAATTCGTCCCCGGTCATATCAAATAACGTCATCAGGGGATATACCGTTGTCCGCTACGGCGGCGGCATATACTGCTCCGGCACTTCTTCTCCTATCATCACCAACAACACCATAGTTGGAAATGTAGGGAATGGAATTACCTGCTCAACCGCGCCGATTGCCATTTCAAACAACATCGTCCTGCGAGATAGTCGGGACTGAACTGCACCGGCTGATTCGAGTAAGAAGCTTATCGGATATTCAGCCTGTCGACTGAGAGCGCACAAAACTGCACCGGGGGCAGGGGTGCTTTGGCAGCGCCTGCCCTCGTCTTCGTCTAAATGCCCGCACGTTTGCCTGACAGGTGGTGGGCGACGCTAATACGCAAACCCACTTGAGACTGCCTCAGCAATATATTGCGTTCGGTATTATTGCTGTGCTATAATGGCCTCGCAGGCAGAAAGTCCACCGGCCACCACGGTCATGTGAGCCTGTGCCATAAGTCTCGGAAGCTTCCCGCATATTCTACGCTCTCACTTGGGCGAGTTGAGTCAGTAGGAACGCTTTTCTATCCGTGGATTGGGAAAGGGAGCGATGACGATAGGTAAACTCAAAGGCACTAATATCATCTTCCTGGCGGTTGTTGCCCTTCTTGTAGCACTGTTCTTCATGCCTCGACCTGAGGCGAAAACCCCGAAAACCGGCAATGGCCAGACTCCGCTTCCCAGGCTGCTCCGGCAGCCGACCTTAAACCTGATGTTCCACCGCTTCTGGCGGCACGATACAAGTCTATCGCTCAGTCTATAAGCCTTTCCAGAGTAAAAGCCGATGTGGTCAATCTCTCATCCTATCCCTCGAGGATGGTGGGATACCCGGGCTGCGACAAAGCGGCCGACTACGTCGAGGGGCAGTTCAAAAGCATCGGCCTCAAGCCTATGAAAGACACAAGCTCCAATAAGCCCGCACATTACTCCGAAGAATTTAAGGTCACGGTTCCGATCGACAAGGGATCGAAGCTGGTTGTGGGCGATCAGGAGTTCCCGATCTACGGCCTGTGGCCTAATCTGGTGCGAACGTCCAATCTTCCTCCCAATGGGATGGAGGTCCACCTGATCGATGGGGGCGATGGTAAGCTCCCCAACTTCGACGGTAAGGTCATAAGAGACAGCGCCGCGCTGGTCGATTTTAACTCCGGCACCGAATGGCTCAATGCCCCTCGGCTGGGCGCCAGAGCGCTGATTTTCGTCGAGCCGGACAATACCATGCGCGGCGAAGGTGAGGCTAAGTTTTCTTCAATCCCCGTCTCAATGCCTCGCTTCTGGATTTCCAAGGCTAACGCAGCAAAGGTCAAGGACCTCATTAAGCAGGGTAAGGCGCAGCGCGCGAGATTGTTCTGCACAATGCCCTGGGAGAAGGTCACGGGCCGGAACATCGTCGGCTGCATTCGCGGCAGCGATCCGAAGCTGCGAGACCAGTGGATAGTTCTGCACGCTTCATACGACGCCACTTCAGTTGTGCCTTCACTTGCGCCGGGCGCGGAGTGCGCGACCGGCGTTGCCGGTCTTCTCGAGCTTGCCAGACTCTACAGGCAGCCGCAGTTCGCGCCGAAGCGTTCAGTACATGTTCGTGGCAACAAGCGCTCACTTCCAGGGCTTAGCCGGTATGCGCGAGTTTATCGAGGCGCATATTGACGCGTATTCTCTTCCGGGGACACTGGACAGCATCCATTCGAGCTTGAACAAAAGCTGGCCGAAGGATGGAAAGAAGACGTTGCCCTGGCCTCCCATCGTTCTTGCGATTATACTCTTACTCATCGTAAGATCGATCTGGATCAAGACCCAGGAGCTACGGAAGAGGTTCGCATGGGCTGCGGGTATCCCCGCGCTTCTTGCGATTTTGGCGATCGCGTTTTCGTTCCAGGTCGGCGGATCGTTCAGAAGGGGCTTCGATTTCTACGTCCCGAATCCTCCGCGCTTTTACTTGTGGTCGGGACTGGACCTTTCCAGCCAGACCAAGGGCGTCGGCCTGTTCTACAAAGGCTACTTCTACGATTACCGCGAGGATATCCAGGGCAAGTTTTCGGACGTTGCCAGCCGCGCAAGAGAAAACTCCGAACGGGTAGCTTCTACGCTGGGCTTCTTCGATCAGAGGACCTCGCGCTTTGCAGACGGCGTCAACCCGATCCAGGGCAAGAACTGGCGAAACTTCGTTCCAGGTAAATTCGCTCTGGACAGTGAGGTCGTGACGCTGGCAGGCGGCAAGGGCGTTTCATTTGTAAGTACGGACGATGGCCGCCCGCTTGTTGACACGCCGTTCGATACCGCTGACAAGGTGAACTACGATAATCTCCACGATCAGCTCGTGATGATCGGATGCCTTGCGGATCACTGGTTCCGCGATTCGAACACGGTTGTGGACGAGGAACTGGTTCCCGCCACTGTGCTGAGCGACGATTCCATTTCGGTTCGGGAATCCGACAGGCTCGGGGTGGGCTATGTGGAGGGAGTCTACGCCGATCGGTCACGGCAGGGGCACGAACTACTTCAAGCCGAAATCCGAAAAAGAGATGCCTGCGTCGTTGATCAGCGGTGAACTCAAACTTACACAAAAGCTTCCGGCCGGCGTCAAGACAGTTTATTTGAAGCACAAGCCTCTCAGTAAACTGGGCATCGTGGATGCATGTTCGTTCACCCGTATGGGTCTGCAGGGCGGCTTCGCGAGGCTCAGCGGCAACGTCGTTCAATACGACCCCAGGAAGAGTTTCATCCCGAATCTAAAAGTCGGCGATTGTCTCGCGGTGGTGCGCAGCGCCAATAAGTCGTTTATGGGGGTTCGCGCCAATATCGTAGACAAGACTACGCCCGAGGCAGGCTTCTTCTCGATCCCCGGTATTGCTCCTGTTACGGCATACAATTGGCCGCATTTGACGTCGACTGGCGCCTATAAGCTCGACCCGGTGAACGGCGATATTGTGTGCGCTCCCGACGAGGGCGCTTATGGCCAGTTCTACGCGACCGAATTCACGATCACAACCGGCTACAAGGAAATGCCGATTATCGTCTTCGACTGTAAGGCGACGTCGATTTACGATCTTGTCGATCCTCAGAGTCTGCGAGCGTTGACCGGCCTCTCGGTTTATGAAGGTGATACGAACGGCGCGCCGAGGCAATACGGTGCGGCGATAGCGGTTCCGGAGCCGCAGAATCCTCACGTCGAGGATATGGCGGTGGTATTCACCGAGGACACCAGGAAGTCCAAGTCGCTTGCGATACAGGCCGCCGGCAAAAAGCGAGAGCTCAGACGCGTCAGGATCAAAATCGTCATGACGTCGGGTCCGGTGGACAAGAGACTCCTGCTGCTCAATTCGACTCTCAAAGGAGAAGTGATCCATGCTAATGTAGTGAAGGCCGATGGCAAGAATATCACTGTCGATCAGTCGCTGCAGGTGTTTGTTGACGGCGTATATACGTCCAGGGACTGCAAGGGGAAGAACTATATCGACACCAAGTTCGGCCCGTACACGAGCGGGACGCTCTTCCACGGAGGTCTGGGTCTGACTGGTCCTTTGCCTGCCGGCACGAAGCAGGTTTACATCAAGCCTCTGGTGCAGCCCGAGGGTATTGGATATGATTTCACCGAGGGCGGCACGCTGGATAAAACGGCTTACAAGGTCGCCAGTGACATGTGGAAGCTCGATGATTTCAGGCTTGCGAACCTGGCATCCAAGGGAGTCGTGAACGAGGGCTTGACATCGCTGCACAATGAGGCCAGAAGATACATAGACCTCGCTGACAAAGCGAAGAATTCACTCAACTACAGCGTTTTCGATTCCTACTGCCGCGCGGCATGGGGATATGAGGCCAGGGCTTATCCTGATGTAACGTCGACCGCTCAGGACGTTGTGAACGGTGTCATTTTCTACCTGTTCCTGATGCTGCCGTTCGCATATTTCTGTGAGAGACTGTTCTTCGCATTTTCGGACTTGCGGTACCAGTTGGCGGCGTTCTTCGCCATATTCCTTGTTGTCTTTGGAATATTCTGGCTGGTTCATCCGGCATTTCAGATTGCAGGACTGGCATCGCTGGTCGTTCTCATCGCTTTCGTAATGCTGGCTCTGAGTATCCTTGTCATTTCGATTGTGGCGGGCAAGTTTGAGGAGCAGCTCACGCAGCTTAACCGAAGCGTAGGTGGAATACACAAGGCTGATATCGGTCGAATGAGCGTGGCCGCCGCCGCGTTCTCGCTGGGCATCTCGAATATGAGGCGTCGCAAGGCCAGGACCGTTCTGACGTGCATCACGCTGATCCTCCTGACGTTTACGATATTGTCGTTCACCTCGATAGTGCCGGTCCTGCGGTTCAATAAGGTGCCGTCGAAGCGCGATGCCGATACGCACGTCTACGACGGGATTATGATTCGCACAGCTATGTGGGACCCGCTTCAGGAAATAGCATACCGCCATATCAAGGACGAGTTCGGTAATCCCGGCAGGAAAGGAAAAGTGTACCTGTCGCGCCTCGAGCGTGGTTCTATGGCACGCTGCTGGGAGAACAATCGTTCCTGACGCTGCGCAAGGGCGATAATTCCTACGACGCCAAGGCGGCCGTGGGTATGGTTCCTGATGAAGCGGAGATCATGAACCTGGAGACGACCAACAGGAAGGCGTTCCTCGCGGGTGACTGGTTCGGTTACAAGAACGGCAAACGAGTCAGCGACAAGGTCGATCCTTACTCCATAATCTTACCGGATGTTATTGCCACGAAACTTGGGGTTCAGGCGAGCGACGTGGGCAAAGCGCAGATAGAATTCGCCGGCGCGAAATACACCGTCATCGCAATTATCAAAAATGATGTATTCAAAAGGATCAAAGACCTGGATAACGAGCCGCTGACTCCTGTCGACTTCATTTTGATGAGCAAGCAGACCCAGCAGCAGGGCAATTCCGGTGACGCCGGGTTCCGTGAATACACGCACCATGAGCCTTCTAACACGTTCATAGTGCCTTATGACACTATTATGAGCCTTGGTGGGGATCTGCGATCAATTGCCGTGAAGTATGCGACGGTGGAGGAAGTCCAGAAGCAGCTGGACGCGCTGATGCCGAGGCTTGGGCTCAACCTTTACGCCGGCATCGGCAATTCGATCTACCGATATAGTTCGGTTGCTTCCAGTTCCAGCAAAGGCTTCAGCAACGTCTTCGTACCGGTTCTTATCGCAGCGCTCATCGTGCTCAATACCATGCTTGGTTCAGTCTTCGAGCGCGTGAAGGAGATCGGTATCTTCAGTTCGATTGGACTCGCTCCGAACCATATTGCCGTGCTATTTATCGCGGAGTCGATGGTGTACGCCAACCTGGGCGCGGTCTCGGGATATGTTGTTGGACAGGTGGCTAACAAGATCCTCATGGTTACAAATCTGATGCCGGGTTTGTATCTCAACTTCTCCTCGATGTCCGCTGTGACAAGCACGGTGATAGTGGTTGTAGTCGTTTTGCTGAGCACGCTGTATCCCGCTCGTAAAGCCTCGGAAGTGGCGACTCCGTCCGTGGATCGGGCGTGGAAAGTGCCCGATCCGGTAGGAGATGATTGGGAGATCACCTTGCCGTTTGCGGTCACTGGTGAGCAGGCTGCGGGTGTGAACAGCTTTCTTTGCGAGTGGTTCCAGGCGTACGAAGAATATTCGATTGGCGACTTTGTTACCCAAAACGTAAAAGGCGGGCGCGAGACTACTGATTACGGTCCGGCGCATACGATCACGTGCAAAGCGTGGCTGGCTCCGTTCGACCTGGGCGTTAGTCAGATGGTTCATCTTAGGACCGAGCCGACGGCGATGGAAGATGTTTTCGAGGTGAGAGTCAGAATCACCAGAGAAAGCGGCGACATTTCAAACTGGAAGCGTGTCAACAGGAGGTTCCTGAATACGCTGAGAAAGCAGTTCCTTATCTGGCGGACGCTGCGTGCCAGTGATCGAGAGAGTACCTTTCTGCTGCTTCCTCGTCGGAGATTGTGGAGTCGGAAGCCGCACCGGCATAGCCTGCGGCCTTTCATAAACCTTAATTCGCTATTCGTAATTCCCTATAGAAGGGGCGGTACTGTATTGGCTGAACATCAGGATATTGAGCAAGCGCGACTGAGACTGGAAGAGGTCTCGGGGGAGGATGTTAAGCATCAACGATTTGAAGATGGCTTAACCATGCGGACCGCCATCGGCGCGCTTTTCGTCGGTTTTATAATGATGCCGGGAGCCATGTATCTCGGACTGGTAGCTGGGCAGGGGCTCGGTGGAGCGGCGTCGTGGGTAACGGTCGTTCTCTTCTCGGAGATAGCAAGACGTTCGTTCCAACCGCTCAAAAAGCAAGAGCTCTACATGCTGCTTTACATAACGGGTGGATTGGTCGGCGCCGCGGCTGCCGGTGGTTTGTCGGGTGGGCCGTTCGGCAACCTCATCTGGAATCAATACCTCGTTCAGTGTCCTCAGATAGGCGAGCTGGCCAAGGAAATTCCGACGTGGGTCGCACCGCACGCGAATGATCCGGCGCTGGCGCAGAGAACGTTCATGAGTATGTCCTGGGCGGTTCCAATTGCGCTGCTGGTCACTCAGGAAATCCTCGGTAGGTTGGTTTTTATCGGCGGCGGCTATGCCGTATTCCATGTTACTTCAGATATCGAGAGACTGCCGTTCCCGTTGGCTCCGATTGCGGCGGCCGGCGCTACGGCCCTTGCCGAAGCAAGCAGCAAAGAAGAATCGTGGCGATGGCAGGTGTTCTCGACCGGCACTGTTATAGGTCTGCTCTTTGGCGTTGTGTATGTGTTTGTGCCGATTGTTACAGGTGTCCTTTTTCCGAAACCGGTGCAGCTCATTCCAATCCCGTTCATTGATTTTACCAGCAATACGGAACGCTTCCTACCAGGGGCGTGGTCGGCGTTGTCGGGTGACCTCGGCACTGTGATGGTCGGTTTGGTGCTTCCATATCCGATGCTGCTTGGACAGTTTATATCGTCGGTCTTTTGTCAGATAGGACTCAATCCGATCTTGCAGAAGGTCGGTATGTTCCCGCACTGGGTATACGGCACGCCTTATCTGCAGACTTACCAGTGTACAACCATCGACTTCTGGATCAGCGTCGGCATCGGTACCAGCATCGGCATCGGTCTGATTGGTCTTGGCGCTGTCACCGGTACGGCTCTCAAGATGCGCGGCCAGGCCAGTCGACCGACGATGAGGCGGACAATTCCGGAAGGTCGAGGAGATTGGAATATCTGGCTTTCCATTGGTGTATGGTTTGTTGCGACAATGGGGCAGATGGCGCTCGCGCACTGGTTGGTTCCGGGATTCCCGACTTGGATCATACTTTTCTATGGGTTGTTATATACTCCGCTGATCTCCTACGTCTCCGGTCGAATGATGGGTATTACGGGACAGGGCGTGGGTATCCCCTATCTGATGCAGGCTACGATCATCAAGAGCGGGTACAAGCAGTCGGATATCTGGTTCGCGCCGATACCGATGAACGACCTCGGAGGGCAGGCTGAGCTCTTCCGGGAAGTCGAGCTGACGGGAACCAAGTTTACCAGTATCCTGAAGGCAGAGGTCCTGAAGTTCATTGTGATCCTGCCGGCTAGTTTCATGTTCTGGAGCTTCTTCTGGAAGACGAGCCCGATTCCGTCCGCTCAGTACCCCTATGTTCAGAAAGTGTGGCCGGTTAACGCGACCATGTCCTCTATCTGGTGGACTGCGAACAGGGGCAGTATCAAAGATAACTGGCTGCTCAGCGCGCTGCGCTGGAATGTCATCGGGTATTCCGGCATTGGTACACTGGCCCTGTATGCGGTTTCTTGCGCGTGCAAGATTCCGCTGCTGTTCTTCTACGGGTTTGCGAGCGGAATTCAGGGACAGCCGATGGCAACTGTTCCTATGTTTGGCGGCGCCCTGCTCAGCAAGTACCTACTTCAAGAAGCGGTTCGGCGAAGTCAGATGGAGCCAGTACGCGCCGGTCCTGGTTGCGGGCTTCGGATGCGGAACCGGTCTGACAGGTATGACAGGCATCGCGATTGCGCTGGTTATGAAGTCAGTGAACTATCTGCCATTCTAACCCGGCCATGAGGAGCGGCGGAACGAATGCGAATTGGCTTGTTTCCTTGCGCTGAGTAGTCTGTCGTGGTTAAATGGATGTAATAACGGCGATCGTTGACGGCTGTCAGTTGTGGGCTGGCGGCTGACATGGGTGAGCTGAAAGCTGGGATATGGCAGAAAAAATGGCCGCCGTTGGGTGGCAGGGAATTACTCTCAAGGTTCCGGCGGACTGGAGTCTGGTCGGAGTAAATGGAGACGACAAAAAAGGCTATTTCCGGGCTGATGGCCCGGTGGCTTCCGCCGTAGAAGTAAGATGGTCCTCGGCGTCGGGTAAAGCTCCGGACCTGATGGTCAAGGGGCGCGAGTTTTTGTCCACGCTTGAGAAGAGTTGCCAGAAAAAGAAGATCAAGTTCTCGAAGAGCCTGAAGCCAGGCAAGGATGCGGATGGTTCAGTGAGCTTTACGTGGCGGGCCGACCGACTGGGTCAGGGGCGCCTTATATACTGTCCTGATTGTGATCGTGTAATAATCGCTCAGGTTGTTTCGTCTCGGGATGAGAACGTTGCCCGGGAAGCTCCGGCCATACTCGGGTCACTGAAAGACCATCGCGATGACGGTTGGACTGACTGGGCGCTTTACTCTCTGAAGTTCGCGGTTCCTGCGGGGTATCGGATCGAGAAACACGTGATGATGTCCGGATACCTGTCTTTGTCGTTCAAGAGAGGGGCGAGGACTCTGGTTGTGGAGCGCTGGGGCCTGGCGTCTACGGTTCTTGCGGACGACAGCCTGAGGAGTTGGTATCGGAAAGATGCCTTGCCGGATATCAAGGGCTATAAGGTGGGTTTCGAGGAAAGCGAGATCGCTGGTCACGAAGGTCTGAAGCTGGATGGCAGGCGCAGCGGAATAAAGCAGTTTGTAAAGGCCGCGGCGTATTCGCTGACGCTGAACCCGCATCCGAAGTTTTTGACGGGATTCGTGTGGCACTGCCCGGACTCGAACCGGCTATTCAGCGTAAGAGCCACGCACGTTGAGGGCGACAATATCGCTCAGGAAGTGCGCGGCTCGATCGAATGTCATCCGGACAGAGCGCGGCAGTAGGTATTCTGAAAGGTTATATGAGCGTATTTAGTGATACTATAGGCAAATTCGTTCCGATCGGCCGGCGAAAGCCGAAGATCGACAAAAGGCAGGCTTTGGCGATTGTGCCGGTGCGAAACTCGGTCGTTAAGTGGGAACGCCGGGACAAGGAGATACTGCTTGTCGTCCCGCTGCGCGACGATAAGTTCGCGAGGTTCGTCAAAAAAGTCGTCAAGAACATGCCTGACACAAGGAGCATTGCGCTCGACGAAGTCGGGGCAAGCGTATGGGACCTTTGTGATGGGCAGCGGGACATCAACACGGTCATTTTGTCTATTGCGAAAGATTTCAAGCTGACTCGCAGAGAGGCGGAGGCATCGGTCACGATGTTCCTTCAGACCCTCGCAAAAAAGAATCTCATTGGCCTTATGTCCGCGGGAGGTAATAAGAGTGTCAAAGGTAAGCGATAGCCCTTCCATTGGGAGGCAGTCTCAGCTTCCACTCACAATTGCATTCAAGATCAGTCTGAACAGCCTCAGGATCAGGTTCTGGCGATCCATGGTCACTGCGGCCGGTATATTCCTGGGCATCGCTTTCCTTACAACTGTTCTTACCCAGTGGTTGATGCAGTGGCCGCTGCCCGAGAAGATAAATGCGGGCTACGTGAGGATAGATGGTCAGGTCAATGGCCCGGGCGATATATGCGTCTGGAAAGAGATTCCTGTCAGCGTGGGCGTTGGGGCCGGCATTCCGGCGAACGTTGTAAAATATGCTGCGGCGGGGAGGAACACGTTCCAGCTTGCGGAAATAGTCCAGGGGCAGATCGATGCCAAAAGGGCCGACAAGAACCTGGCCCGTGTGAACAGGGAATGGGAAGGCTTGAAGAACGTCAAGCCATCAGAATATGCCGATGCTAATAAGGACTTCAGCGTCGGCGACGCGGTTAAAGTTGGTGTGCCGGAAGACATTGCTGACCACCTGGCCGGAGATGCGAAATTGTTTAAGGGCGGTGCTCTGGCAGATGCGATCAAGGCGCATCCGATCTGGATGGCCATCTGGCGATCGCGTGTCCGACGGTTTGAGATTTTCAGGTCCGTGGATCAAAACGCGATAAAAAAATTGGCCGACGCAAACACGATAACCTTGGGCGATGTTCTTGCCGCCGCGAAGAATCCTACCAAGGACGCCGATAAGACCAGTATAATGCTGGTCAATACGGGCAATCGCAAGGTTGCCGCCAACATTACGAACAAGTTCAAGGCGAAGAGCTTTTCGATCAGGCTGAAAGATGGAGACAACATTCTCGTGCCGGATCGCAATGTGAAATATCGGACTTACTGGCTGGTGGTCATGTCCCTGCTCGTATGCACCGTTGGTATTACGAACAGTATGCTCATGGCGGTTACGGAGCGCTTCAAAGAGATTGGAACCATGAAGTGCCTTGGTGCGCTTGATAAGTTCGTTGTCACGCTGTTTATGCTGGAATCGGGCATGATGGGCTTAGTGGCCTCCGTGCTTGGGTGGCTCGTCGGTTTCCTGGCGATAATCCTCATTGCCGGTTTTACTAAGGGTTGGGGCGTAGTGGGCAACATGGAACCGCTCCAAATTTTCAAAACGTTCATCGGGTCCGTTGTTATAGGGATGCTGCTTACTTTCATCGCCACCATTCCACCAGCGCTTCGCGCGGCTGATATGCCCCCGGCGATGGCTTTGCGATCGGAAATTTAGAATACCTGCGCCGAGGTTCTCGGCTTTAGAGTCTTGAGAGGTGATACTGGGTAATGGCAACAGTTACTAATGAAGCGACCACAAAAAAAGAATACGTCGTTCGCACCAAGGATCTGGTCAAGGAATTCGTGATGGGCGGGCAAACCCTCAGGGCTCTGAAGGGCATCCAGCTTGATATCTACAAAGGCGAATACATATCCATCATGGGACCTTCCGGATCCGGCAAGTCTACCTTGTTCAATATGGTCGGTGGGTTGGACAAGCCCACTATGGGGACCGTTTTCATCAACGATGTGGACATGGCTCAGCTTGACGCTCAGGAGTTAGCTTATTTGCGCTGCCGCACGATCGGCTACATATTCCAGAGCTTTAACCTGATTCCCGTCATGACGGCTCTCGAAAACATCACTCTGCCGATGACATTCGCCGGTGTGTCGAGGGACGAAGCTGTCGAGCGCGGTATCGAACTGCTGAAGCTTGTCGGGCTCGGCGAGAGACTGCATCACAAGCCCACGGAGCTTTCCGGTGGACAGCAGCAGCGCGTGGCCTGTGCCAGAGCGCTGGCCAACAGCCCGTCCATCATTTTGGCCGATGAGCCCACGGGCAACCTTGACCTTAAGACGGGCAAGGAGATTATCGATCTTCTTCGTAAGCTCAACCAGGAGCAGGGCGTCACGATTATCTCCGCGACCCACGACCTCAAGATGCTCGACATTTCGGACCGGATCGTCTGGATCCGTGATGGCGACATAGAGAGGGTCGAGGACAGAGCAGACGTCCAACTCAAAGTCGGACAGATGGAAGACGAAGAAGCATAGTCGACACGGCGGTTTTCTTATCGTTTAGACGAGGCCGGGGTGTATTCCACTCCGGCCTCTGCTGTGTACCGGCTGGGATGTTTCACATGCTGGGGTATGCGATGAAGGACACCTGGACATTGGGCACCATCCCATTGTCAGGCAGTATTGCGGGAAGTCTGAAACCGATTCCGATAGTCGCTTGTTTGTCAACGACGAACCGTATGCTCGGATCGATATACAACGTCGTGCCATGGGTTGTAGTGCCCATCAGCGGGGGCGCATCGACCCCCGGTGACGGGGCTTCGGGGTAGCTGTCATCGGCCTGTGATCTGAGTGTTACGCCCAGAGAGCCTGCGAGCGTCCGAGAGATTCCATAGGTGGCGTTGATCGAAGCAATGAATATGTTGCCGACTTTTGTGTCTTCGTCGTCTGATGAATACAGCTTTTCGAGGAATATTCCTTCGTATGATAACCTGTGTCCGCGTGTGCCATACGCTAACGCGAGGTAGCCGTTCCATGTGCCCGTGCTTGGCTGCCAACCGAGGGGTAGGCGAGCGGGATAGTTGATGTAGTATCTGTTCGTTGAAGGGTTGCTTTCGCCGAATGTCGCTGTGGACAGACCGTTAGGCAGTTGAACCCCTGCTGTTACGACCGCCCTCTGGCCCGCACAGCCTTTCCAAAAGGCTTTCTTGCCGATCAGCGAAATGCCACCAACCGCTTCCACAGCAGTGCCGGCGGGAAATGTGCCAAGGTTGCCGTTGATTCGAGTCCTTTGCCAGGGAATCGAGATGCCCGCCGCCCAGTCGTCCTTGAACCCCGCAAGTGCTCCAATGCGGATAATGTCCAACTTCAGGTTCAGTGTCGGCTGAACGTTTACTCCATTGCTGCGGAACTCGCTCGATTGCTGGCTCTGTGCGTCGAACGCCAGGATGACTTTTCCCGGTTTCGGTATTTCGGTACCCATTCCGGTAAGGGGAATGTCGGGCTCGTTGTCGATAAAAATAGGCGGCTTATCGAGAAAGCCCTGCGGGTTGTCCGCGCTCTGCCCGTATGCAAGTGCCGAAGCAACCAATAGCAAAAACGCAGTGATGAGCACCCTATGTTTGATCATGCTTGTCCCTCCGGGTGCTATATACCCGATTTTGCAGTGAGAATTCTATGGAATCGCCGCCCTGCGTGATCCGATGGCAGCGGGTGGTATGTCAGATTTGCGGACGTTCATGGCCGAAGTTCCTGGATGATCCGCAAATCTGACAAGCACCTATCATGCAGCCGGCCTGAGTCGGGGTGCGCTCCTGAACTGGGCTCTCGGTGGGGTTCTTCGCCACGATATCAGGAACATCAGAAACGCTAGAACGTTGGCGGCGTGTGCTGTAAGGCAGAAGCCGCAGGGTATACCCAGTTCAAAGAACAGCATATACACCAGGTATCCGCTGAACGCGAGCGCCGCAAGCATTACGCCCAGCAGCAGGTGAGGAAACAGCCAACTGCCGGTCACCACTCTTACCAGCGCCACACCTGCCAGAAACGCGAAATACAGCGCTCCGAATATGGCATTGGGGATGCCGATGGTCGTAGCCGCGCTTGATTGAGCCACGCTGCTGCACGAGCCATTCTTAAACTGACAGGCTCCAGCCACTACCTGCGGCTCAAAACTCCCCACACCGAAATGAACCAGTGTAAGGTATACTGAATCAGCCAACCCGATGGCCGCCAAGGCCAGTATCAAGAAAGGAATCGTCCGCTTCATATCGCCTCAAAGCGCTTCATCATGAAAGAAATACCCATTGTGGCTTTGAGTGGAATCACGGAAGAACTTACATGGTCAATATCGCAGCGCAATGCAATATGAGGCAGCCCGGACTCGCAAATATTGCGAATCACCGGCGTTGCGGCGTGGGTTCCGCGGATCACCTGGTGTTCATCTCACATATCACAACTTTTGGAGGTATGAATGTTTGGCCATTCATCTGGGAGAATAGATTTGCCGAGCGTGCCGGCTACATTGGCGCGCGTGATCCAGATCACTAATTCTCCGGATGCGACGGCGGAGCAACTGGCCGGCGTAGTCATGCTGGATCAGTCATTATCTACTAAGGTGCTGAGGCTGGCAAACTCAGCCTATATGGGCCGTCGAAACAAAGCGGAGACCATTACCGAGGCTGTTGTGACGCTCGGCTTCGGCTCGGTTCGGAACCTGGCGGCGTCGGCATCGGTCGTCGATGCGCTGTTTCCGAAGCGCATGTTCTTCGGGTTCAGTTGGGAGGACATGTGGATTCATTCCGTCACCTGTGCGGTTGCATCGGACGCTATATACACGAGGATGTGCGGCGGCCGATCCGCAAACAATGAATCGGCGTTCATAGCGGGTCTTCTGCACGACGTGGGGAAGCTGATACTTGCGCGTGCGCTTCCTCAGAGGTTCATGGAGGTCGTGGAGATGTGCAGAGAATATAGCCGCGATATGGTCAGTTGCGAAACCAGCATACTTGGCACCAACCACGCGAAGATCGGCGGAGAGCTTTCGCAGCAGTGGGAGTTTCCGGAGTCGCTGCAGGCGGGGATCGCGTATCACCACGTCCCGGAGACGGCTGGTGAATATGAAGATGTCGCTCGCGCGGTTCAAGCAGGAAATCTCCTGGCCAAACGATTGAGCAAGAGCTACCTGGTCGGTGTGAAAGTGGATATCTCTCTGAAGGATGTCGCGGATGCGGCTGGGCTTCAGATTCGGGAGATGGACCTGATTGTCAACCAGGCGCGAGATCGCATTCGACACTGCGGCGAGATCTTATCCTGGGGCGGTTCAATGCCCGGCTCGGGCGAATCATTGGCCGCCTAGTCCATGCTCCAATAAAGACAATGCAAAGCGCCCCTTCGGTAAACAATCCGGAGGGGCGCAGTTGTTTGCGGGTTTAGCAAGCGCAGGGATGGCCTACTTCAGATATTCCAACGTCCTTGCCGCTATGCTCTGGGCCGTGAATCCGAACTTCTCCGCCAGCACCTTGAAGGGGGCTGAGGCGCCGAAGTGGTCCATGCCGATTATGATGCCGTCGTCCCCGGCGTACCTGCACCATCCGAACGGTGATGCGGCTTCGACCACGACCCTTTTCTTGATGCTCGGCGGAATAACGCTGTCCCTGTAGGCTTTGTCCTGGGCTTCGAAGAGCTGGGTGCTGGGCATCGACACCACTCGCGCTTTGATTCCCTTCTCAGCCAGAATGCCGGCTGCATCGATGGAAGCATTTACCTCGGAACCGGTTGCGATCAGCAGCACATCGATCCGGTCTGCGTCCAAGACTACATACCCTCCCCTATGGAGGCCTTTTGCCATCTTGGGATCGGCGTTTACCGAGCACAGGTTCTGGCGAGATAGAATGAGCGCCGTGGGGCCATTCTTGTTTTCCAGAGCGGCAGCCCAGGCGGCGACGGTTTCAGCCGTGTCGGCGGGCCTGATTACGGTGAGGCCGGGGATAGTGCGCAGTGATGCCAGGTGTTCGATCGGCTCGTGGGTCGGACCATCTTCGCCGACGAATATACTATCGTGCGTAAATATGTAGATTACCTGCTGCTTCATGAGCGATGCCAGCCGAAGTGTCGGCCGCGTGTAGTCGGAGAACACGAAGAACGTGCCGCCGTAGGGTATCACGCCGCCGTATAAAGCCATTCCGTTCAGGGCCGAGCCCATGCCATGCTCTCTGACTCCAAAATGGATGTTGCGCCCCAGCGAGTCTGTCCGGGAGAAGTCTCCACCGCCTTTAACGGCGGTCTTGTTGCTCGGCGCCAGGTCCGCGGAGCCTCCCCAAAGTGCCGGTACATGCTTCGCCAACTCCTGTATTACCTGCCCCGATGAGTTGCGGGAAGCTTCCGGCTTTGCGCAGTCCAGGGATGCCAGCAGGCGATCTTCGAGGTCCTCGGGGACCTCCTTGCTCATCACTCGGTTCCAAAGCTCGAGGAGTTCAGGGAACTCGGTGCCATAATTCTTAAAGCCTGACTGCCAGGCGTCGTAGTCATTCCTGAGATCGCTCACGCGAGCGCTGAAAAGGTCTCGCACCTCATCGGGCACATAGAATGACGTATCCACAGGCCAGTGCGCGATCATCTTCGCTGCCTTTATTTCGTCTTCGCCAAGCGGTTCGCCGTGGGCTGCCGCCGTGCCGGCTTTGTTCGGAGCGCCGCAGGCAATACACGTCCGGCAGATGATAATGCTGGGCTGGCCGGTCTGTGCTTTTGCCTTTGCGATGGCTTCGGCAATCGCTGCCCTGTCGTGGCCGTCTATGCTCTGAACGCTCCAATTGTAAGCTTCGAAGCGCTTTGCCACGTTGTCCGAGTATGCAAGGGCGGTGTCACCCTCGATGCAAATATGATTGTCGTCGTAAAACAGGACCAGGTTGTCCAGGCCGAGGTGGCCGGCCAGGCTGCATGCTTCGTGGCTGAGGCCTTCCATCATATCGCCGTCGCCGGCGATGACGTAGATTGAGTGGTCGATGATATCGTAGCCCGGACGATTGAACAGCGCCGCCATTCGCTTTGCGGCCATTGCCATCCCAACGCCATTCGCAATGCCCTGACCCAAGGGTCCCGTCGTGGTTTCGATCCCTCTTTCGATCTCGTATTCCGGATGTCCGGGCGCGGCGCTTTCCCACTGCCTGAACTGCTTGATTTGCTCCATCGGCATGTCGAACCCGGCAAGGTGCAGCAGCGAGTAGAGAAGCATGGAGCCGTGCCCGCCGGAGAGCACGAAGCGGTCTCGGTTTGGCCACTTAGGGTCTTTTGGATTGAATTTCAGATATTTTGCCCACAGCACGTAGGCGTAGTCGGCTGCTCCCATTGGAAGCCCGGGGTGGCCGGACTTGGCTTTTTCCACGCCATCGGCCGCCAAAAATCTTATTGTGTTTACAGCGAGTTGATCCAACTGCGCATCAGTTGTCAATTGAGACATAGGTTCACTCCCATTATTCAGCTTCATCAGCAGTGCGTACTGATATATATTGTAGCGCTTATTGCGCCTTGTTGTCATTCCCCCCCAATTGCGGGTACAGGGCAATCGCACTAAAAGCCAGCCAGGATTCTGGCAAGGAAGTCGTTGTCCCAGCCAGCCTTGTTTATCTTGCGTCTGACACTGACATTCTTAGACGACTCCTGCTTAATGAGGTTATGGGCTATTTGACGGAGCAAGGCGAAATTCTCGGGCGCGTTGTCAGTTCTGACCCTGCAGGCGTCCTCATCGAAGTCCACATCCATCACCCAATGAAGCTTATTCTCGACATTCCAGTGATGACGTATGCTTCTGGCTATGTGAGTGATGTTGTCCAAACTGGACAAGAAGTAGCGCCTCTCGACGCTCTCGCCGTCTCTTGTGCAGCGCCTGCTCTCCGTACACACGATGCTTTTCAGACCTTTCCACTCCTCTTTGCCCCGCAGGAAATCCAACTGTTCTATCCCAGCAGACCAGTATCTCCTGTTCTCCACCCTTCCGTGGCCCCAATCATCCTGCTCATAGAAGCCATGAGCCACATCAAAGCCTTCGCTGAGGGCATCCTCGAAGAACAATTTCGCATCTTCATGCAAAGCCTGATGATTGCCCTTGAGCGCAAGAACATAATCCCCGCCGGAATCTATGATCTGCTCGGCTATATCCTTCTGGCAGTTCAGGGCGTCGGCAGTTACGATGCTGCCCCTTATGTCGAGAAGCTTTATCAGTTCGGGCATTGCGGTTATCTCGTTGGATTTGCCGTCTACTTTCATCTGGCCGAGGCAGAAGCTATTCTCACTGGACCACGCATTCATAACATGAATTGCGCTCATACCGGTCGCGGTGTCGAAGCTGCGACGCAGGGTCTTGCCGTCGAAAGCGATCACATCACCGCCCACACTCTCGCTAATGGCCTGTGTCCATTCGGCAAAGCACTTCCCGAACTCCTCGGAATCAATTAGCGAGAACACCCTGCCGAATGTGTCGTGGCTGGGAATGCCATTTGGCAGGTCAAGACGTTCGGTAAACCAGTCTATCTTGGCCTTGCCGAAATCGGACATATCCACAAAGCTCGTCGCCCCGCAAATGACAGCGCAAACAGCGATGAAGAGGATGTCCATCAGAGAATGATACTTTTGTCTGTCAAGACGAGGATCTTCCAACTCCTCAAAATGATCTAGGAAACTTGTAGAAGCCAATACACCAACCCCCTGCTGATATACTGACTGCTTCGACACACAATGCAATACTGCCTAATCGTAATAATCGTCAACTAGCGCATGCATTCGTCACATAACAAATTCGTATGCGTAGGCCCTGATTGCGGGTATGATCTATGCGCTGAGTCCCTGCATTTATTTGATACAGGGGAGCTAACGACACATAAGAAGGTGCATGAATGAACGTCGGAATTATCGGACTGGGTCGGATGGGGATGGGAATGGGCGAGAGACTCGCCAGGCGCGGGCATAAAGTGGCCGGTTACGATGTGCTCGCGGACAAACGGGACCAGGCTGGAAAGGCCGGCATCACGGGGGTGGTGTCACCCGCCGAGTTCGGAAAAGTGCTGGAGTCGCCCAGAACGATTGTCATAATGGTTCCCGCCGGCTCCCCGGTGGATGATGCGATAGGTGTGGTTGCGCCGGCGCTGTCTCCCGAGGACGTAATAATCGACGGCGGCAATTCTTTTTACAAGGACTCAATTCGACGCGCCGCCGATCTCAAGGCGAAGGGACTGCGGTTTCTGGATATCGGTGTCAGCGGCGGTGTGTGGGGTCTGGAAAACGGGTTTTGCCTGATGGCGGGAGGCGAGAAGGCGACATATAAGGAAGTTGAGCCCGTGCTCGCGGACCTTGCTCCGGAATCGGGGTATGCGTACGTGGGCCTTTCCGGCGCAGGCCACTTTGCTAAAATGGTGCACAACGGCATCGAGTACGGAATGCTCCAGGCTTATGGCGAGGGTTTTGAGATATTGCACGCCTCGCAGTTTGGATATGACCTCGCTTCAATCGCCGAGCTGTGGGATCACGGCAGTGTTGTTCGTTCGTGGCTGCTTGAACTGGCTAAGCTGGCGTTTGATAAATCGAAGGACCTCGCGGATATTCGCGGATGGGTCGAAGACTCCGGAGAGGGCCGATGGAGTGTGATCGCGGCGATAGAGGAACGGGTCCCCGCGCCGGTAATAGCACTTTCTCTTATGATGCGGTTTCGATCCAGGCAGGATGACTCATTTTCGGGTAAAGTGATTGCGGCGTTACGGAACGAATTCGGTGGGCATGCGGTGAAGCAAAATGAGCCTCCAGCTTGATGCAAACCCTCTCAGAAAGGGACTTCCTCGAGAAAGAGTGCCGGATCCATGCATCTTTGTTATCTTTGGCGGCACCGGTGACCTTGCTCACCGCAAGCTGCTGCCTGCTCTCTATCATCTTTTTCTCGAAAGTTTGCTTCCCAGAGCATTCGCCATAATCTCTTATGCAAGCACTGGGATGAGCGACGATGAGTATCGGGACTCTGTTCGAGAGTCCATGCTTCACGTCAGTCCTCCGGTGCCCACCGAGGGTGATGCCTGGAACCGTTTCAGCAGCTCGATGCGTTACGTCCGCAGGGGCACCGAGATGAGCGGTCTCAAACAAGCCATTGAAGACGTTGATTCCACCCTCGGCACGGAAGGTAACTATCTCTTCTACCTGGCCATCCCGCCATCGTCGTTCGTAGAGACGGCCCAGGGGCTTGGATGGGCGGGGCTCGCGCAGAGCGCGGACGGCAGAGGCTGGCGGCGGATAGTGATCGAGAAGCCGTTTGGTGAAGATCTCCAGTCCGCACGGGAGTTGAACCGGGTTCTGCAAAGCATCTTTCGCGAAGACCAGATATACCGGATCGACCATTATCTCGGCAAAGAGACAGTTCAGAACATTCTCGTATTCAGGTTTGCCAACCAGTTCGTGGAACCGCTTCTGAACTCGAAATATGTCGACCACATCCAGATTACGGTAGCCGAGACAATCGGCGTCGAAAAACGCGGGGCATTCTATGACAGCACGGGAGCGCTCAGAGACATAGTTCAAAACCACATGCTCCAGATTACTTCTCTGATCTGCATGGAGGCGCCGACTTCGCTCGATGCGGAGTCCATACGTGACAAAAAAGTGGAAGTCCTGCACAGCATTCGCATGATCGATCCCCTTCAGGTGAGCAGTGCCGCGTTGCGGGCGCAGTACGGACCAGGAACGCTTCTGGGTGAGAATGTGCCGGGCTACCGGCAGGAGGATAAGGTGGACCCGGGCTCGACGACCGAGACATTCGTCGCGATGAAGCTGTACGTGGACAACTGGCGCTGGGAAGGTACGCCTGTTTATCTGCGAACTGGAAAACGCCTGGCAAAACGCTCGACCGAGGTCGGAATCCAGTTGAAAAATGTCCCGCGGGTTCTATTCGGCGCGACCCATAGGGATGAGATTTTGCCTAATGTCATAGCGCTCAACATACAACCTGACGAAGGCATATCAGTCAGGTCCGAAGCCAAAGTTCCGGGTCTGGACAATCGCCTCCAACCGGTGCGAATGGATTTCAGATACGGCACGGCGTTCGGCACCAGCGCGCCTGATGCGTATGAAAGGCTGCTTCTTGATGCTGTGCTTGGCGACGCGAGCCTGTATGCGCGGGCAGATGGCGTCGAGGCCGCCTGGGAAATATGCGATCCTGTGCTTCAGGGCTGGAAACAGACCAGCGCGCCGGTGCATACATACGTTCCCGGCAGTTGGGGACCCAGGGCAGCGGATGACTTTATTCAGCGCGACGGCAGAGTGTGGCGAAAGCTGTAAGCGCAGCGCAGGGATATTTTCGCGTAGGGAGACATCGATGGCAGATAAGAGTGATCAGAAAAGCCCGATTATGGTGACGGTTCCTACGACTGAGGTCGTAACCGATCTTGTGCGGATCGACGCTCATCTCGCGGGCCTTTACAGGAGAGCAGTCGGCGCGGAGGAGCCGGGCACCCCCGTTCCTGTCGTCAGGGGCTCTTCTGTTTTCCCTGGTCGTCTACGCGTCCACTCAACAGGAAGCCGAAGACGCGGCTATCAACGTCAGCGAGGTCGCAGGCAGCCATCCGTGCAGGGCCCTGATTGTTGATGCAACGCCGCCGCAGCCGGGCGAGCCGCCGGCCATTGTGACTGTTGTGTGCGGCATTACTGAGCGGGGTGATCGCCGTCTTTGCGGGGAAATCATCCGCCTCCACGTCGACGCAAGTGAAGCCGACGTCGTTGGGTCGGTAACTCCGCTGTTAGTCTCCGATGTGCCGGTGGTTCTCTGGGTGCCCGGCGAGATTCCTCAGGACAACGAAGGCTTTGAGAGCCTGGTTCGGGTTTCGGACCGCATCGATTATAGACTCCCGACGCTTCGTCAATCTGAAAGACGGCTAATGTCAGTTCCGGACCGCTGTCCTAGCGGACCATTCGGGTGCTCTGTGCACGACCTTGCCTGGATGTCGCTGATGCCGTGGAGGGAGCTTACGGCGCAGCATTTCGATCCACTCGCCGCGCGGGATTATCTGCGCAAACTGGCCAGAGTTACTGTCAGGTACGCGGAGGGTGAACGCGATGATGCGCCTTCGTGCGCGGCGGTTTTATACACTGCCTGGCTGGCTGGTCGGACGCAAGCCAGGATCGGGCGCGTCAGCCGGCTCGACTCCGGCGATTATTACGTGGAAGCTTCGCAGGAGAAACAGCCAGTGGAGATCAGGTTGGTTTCAGAAAACCAGGGCTATGCCCCCGGCAGGCTGAATTCAACGGCTATTCAGTGCGGTGACGAGAACGGCACGGCTTCGTTCGTTACCAAGGGCATATCCGGAACCGAGCTTTACATCGCCGACGAGTGTAAGGGGATTTGTCTGCCGCCGCAGGTGCTTGATATATCGCCTCAGAGTCCCGCCGCCCTTGTCGGGCAAGCGCTTGGTTCGCTTCGCCGGGACCGGTTATATGAGGAATCGCTTGAAACGGCGCTGGATATACTTGATAAAGCCGAGATCCGGGGCGATTCGTGAAACCTCTGAGCGCAACAATCGTGGTCGCGGAGAATGCTGAAACCGCCGCAACAGAGTTGGCGGAACGGTTCACCCGCGCGGCGATCTGCAGCGTCGCGACGCGGGGAGTGT
>CAVZJH010000012.1:0-55020 GCA_963775535.1 uncultured bacterium
CCCAGGCAGTCGGTCAGTTTAGTGTTAGCAAAATATGACTGATTGTGAGCGTGAAACCTGCCAAATGGTCTTTCGAAATGACCTATCAATACTGTCATTTCGAGCGCTGTGAGAAATCTGCTTTTTAAGAGGTTTGGTTCAAAGCAGATTTCCTCGGCTTCGCTCGGAATGGCTAGATTTGATGCCATCGTTTTCACGCGAAGCGTGCCGCCGGACGATCAGAGGGAGAATCATTTGTGGCAGCCGGCGCGGAGTGTTGTCACTCACGCGGCTTGGGGACCGCAATGAGCCGGTCCTGGACGAGTTCGTCGGACTCAAGCAGGCCATCGCGGAAGTGTAGAACGCGTTGGGCGTGCCGAGCGATGTCGGGCTCATGCGTAACAACAATCACTGTTTTGCCTTCGCTGTTCAGCCGCTGGAATATTGCCATTATCTCCACGCCGGTGGCCGAGTCCAGGTTGCCGGTGGGCTCATCCCCGAAAACGATCGGAGGATCATTGACCAGCGAGCGTGCAATTGCTACCCGCTGTTGCTCTCCTCCTGAAAGCTGCATAGGTGTGTGATGCATTCGGTTGCCGAGACCGACCGATTCCAGTGCCTGCCTGGCCGTCTTGGCATTCTTTGGCGCAATGGGTACATCATCGGCAGCATCGTATTCTTGAACGCGGACATTCGCGGCAGAAGGTTGAAACTCTGAAATACGAACCCGATTTTGCGATTTCGTATCGCCGCTCGCGCGCTGTCTCCAAGCTTGCCGGCATTGATGCCGTCCAGTAAGTAGGCGCCGGAAGTAGGCCAGTCCAGGCATCCGATGATATTCATCAGCGTCGATTTTCCGGAGCCCGATGGACCCATTACGGCCACGAACTCACCCGCATCGACCGAGAAAGTAACACCCCTTAGCGCGGGGACTTCGATGTTGCCGATCTTGTAGCTCTTCTTAAGATCGCGGACTTCAATAAGCGCCATTCTACGAATACCTCAACGCTTCTATCGGGTCAACGGCGGCGGCCCGGACGGCTGGGTAGAGTCCGAAGACAACTCCCACAAGGGCGCTGACGCCGAACGAAACGATAATTGCCTGCACTGATACTACTGTTCGCCAGTCCGCATAAATGGATATTGCGCGCGCCCCTCCAACGCCCAACGCGATGCCCAACAATCCGCCGGCACACGTTATGACGAGCGCTTCAAGCATGAACTGTCTGATGATGTCCCACTGCGTTGCCCCAATGCAGCGTCGAATTCCGATTTCGCGCGTGCGCTGGGTGACAGTCGCAAGCATGATGTTCATAATGCCGATGCCGCCGACCAGAAGGGAAATGCCTGCAATCGCGCCCATGACTATGTCGAATATCCGCTGAGTAGCCTGGCTCTGCTTCAACAATTCGGCTGGGATGACGATCTCGTAGTCGCGGATGCCCCTGTGCCGGCGGTCCAGCAGAGAGCGAACAACCATCGAAGTCGGCACGGTCGCCACATCATTTTCCACCTGCATAATGACCTCCGTGATCTCGCTGTTTCCGCGAACCTGGCGACTGTGCATCCTTGCGTCAAGATCACGCAGCGCTACCGGGCTGGCGGGAATCGCTTGTTGAGAGTATATCTGGAAGTCCGTGATTGACACGGTTATCGGAATATACACATCCGAATTGAGGTCCCGAAGTGCGGAAACCGCTTTGGCTGCACCGATTTCCTTGGGTTCCATTACGCCCACTACTCTAAACAGCCTCCTGTTTGCTTTTACGAGCTTGCCAATGGCATCATTGAATCCGAAGAGCTCTCGCTTGGCTGCGGCGCCAAGGACACATACGGGGATGCCGTCTCTGATGTCGCGTTCCTCCAGAAAGCGCCCGTATTCAACGGCGGAGCGGGTCACCTGCATATAGCCTTCGGTGGTGCCGACGATTTTCACCGGCACCGGCTTTTCTCCGACGAAGACATCCGCAAAGACCTCCCGGAGCGGCACTATCTCCTTCGCGAATGTGCATACCTGTTTCAGGCTGTCGGCGTCCGATAGTTTGAGTCCGAATGGTGAGCGTTCCTGCGCCTTGTCAAGCAGTTCACCGGATATCATCGCCCGCCTTATGTGCACGACGTCGATTCCCATAAGTCGAATCTGATCCAAAGCTTCCTGCTTGGCTCCCTCACCAATGGACACCATTGCGATTACCGCTGCCACACCGAAAATCACGCCGAGCATAGTCAGCATGGACCGCATCTTGTGAGAAAACAGCTCGGATAGACCTGTCTGTATGGCGTCAAGTATACCCATGGCTATTTGGCCGCCGCGGGGATGGGCGCTGATTTCTTCGTCTGCTTTTCTTCCGGATTATTGTTAGAGATAGATTCCTGAGCATCCGCGGGCAGCGATGGGTCTCTGAGAGCCAGCACTTGTCCCTTTATCAAACCTTTGGTTATGATCACGAAATCATCGTTGCGCATCCCGGTTACCACGCGGAGACGGTTGTATTGCTTCCCGCTTTTGACGATAACGTAGGTCTTGCTGTTACGCTCTGTAACTGCTTCGATGGGGACGTATACGCCGTCTTTGATGGTTGTCTGTATGAACTCTGCATCGGCAGTCATCCCGGGCTTGAGGACCTTGGGATTTACTTCTTTGATGGATACAGTAACGTCGAAGTTCTTCTTGCCGGGGGTGCGCCCGTTTTCCCACCAATTATCTTCGGTGGCGAGCTTGGATATTTCTTTGACTGTTCCGTGGAAGACAACTTTGGGAACGGCTTCAAGGCGGATGAGCACCTGCATTCCGACAGTAACTTTGGGCGCATCCGATTCCCCGACGTTCACCTTTACGAGCATGCTGGAAAGATCCGGCAACTGGATGATATTCCTGCCAGGCCAGACGGTGTCGCCCTCCGTGAAACTGCGGCTGGCGTTTCCATCCCAAAACTTGGAGGTAACCACCATCCCCGGGGCCGGCGCGACGATTATAGCTTTTTTTACCCGGCTCTGCACCTCTTCCAAGTTGGACTTGGCTATGTTTGCGGCGAACTGAACCTTAGCGACGTCGGCCTGCTTTTGCGTTTCCTTGGACGCTACCTCTTTCTGTTTGAGGGCCAGGTCAAGCTCACCTTTCCTCACTGCAAGCTCCTTGGACCGAACCGCCAACTCGGCATCGTCTACCTTCGAACCAGTACCAGCTTATCATTCGCGAGCCGCGTTTGCTTTTCAAGGTCCGCCTTGGAACGATCGCGCTCAGTTTTGTCGAAATGGTCCTGTGCCTGCTGTTCGTCCACTTCCGTCTTGTCCGATTGTACGAGCAGTGCGAGATCCGACTTCGCGCTCGCGACATCCGCTAGCGCGTTTTGATAGGCCAGTTGCTTGTCCCGAACTTCGCGAAGAACATCCGTCGTGTCCAGCTCTACGAGTTTGGTGCCCGCAGTTACCATTGTTCCTTCGGGGATTATGGTGACGATTTTGCCGGGCGCTTCCGAGTTCACCGGGACCGACTTTTCAGCCTGGAGCGTACCCATTTCGTGGAAGCTCACGACGAAGATTCCTGCGAGGACCTTGGTTGTAGGGACGAAAACCTCTGTCTTCTTGTGTGTGAAATACTCCTTGTATAGGGGCATTCCCCAATGCTGTGTGGCAATGACCAGCAGCACAACCGCGAAAGTTCTTGATCCCCAGAGTTGAATGTGTCTTCTCATTTTGATCCTATTGTTGTGAGGTCTTCGCCCATCGCGTATTTCAGATCTATATGAGCGAGATAGAGATTAGTCTTTGCGGAGAGGATGCCGGTTTCCACCTGAGTCAGAGCATCCTGCGCATCCAGCACGTTTCTGTTGTCGCTTTCGCCTTCTTCGACCATTCGTTCGGCGTAGCTCAGGTTCTTTTGGGCGACGTCGAGGTTCTGGCTGTAGATATCGAGAGAGTTCTTGGAGGCTTCCACCTGACGATAGGCGTTTCTTACCTGCTGAGCAATCAATTCCATCTGATAATCTCTCAGTTCTTTCAGGACATCAAGACCGCGCTTCGTCGTATCACGGTTCTCAATGAGGGTCCGTGTGTCAATCGGCAGTGTGTATTGGACGCCGGTACTGAACGATCCTAGTGAAAAAGCGGCTCTGGAAAGGACTCCCTGGTCGGGATTGGTGGAATTAAGACTGGCTACAAGATCGAGCCCGGGCGAAGTTGATCGTTTCCGATGGCGAGTTGCAGGGACTGATTGGTCAACTCTTCATCGTAAACTGCCAGTTCTGAGCGATTCTCGAGGGCGATCTTAATAGCGTCAGCAAGCTGCGGCAGATCGTGCGTAGTTTCGGGCACGGCATCAGTGAGTTCGGGAGTCTGGCCTACTCCTGAGCCTATTGCGGCCATCAGTGTGTCAACAGCCGATTTTTCGCTCTGACGCTGTACATTCAATGCATCTCGCGTCTCGGCAACCTGAATGTCGGCTCTCGACACTTCTATCCCGGCAACCAGCCTGGCGGCCTCCAATCTTCTGGTGAAATCCGCCAGTTTTTCGGCTCTGGATACTGCCTCTTCCTGTTGTTTGGTTTGCTCGCGCGCGAGCACCGCCTGGTAATATGCCGGTAATAACGCCCTGCACCGTGGCCTGGCGTGTGAGATAAAGCTGCTTGTCCTCGATTGAGGCATTCGATCTTGCCCCTGCAACCGCGTTGGCTTTATCCGAGAGCAACCCCCTGCCCTCTCATAAGTGGATCACTGCATGTGACAGTGTTGCGGTGCTGCGCTGGTTGCCAATGCCGAGTGGGGAGAGAGGTTCATCGATAACTGCGTGCCAAACAGGTTGTTATAGCTCAAGTTTCCGAAAAGCAGACTGGAAGTGTCACCAACGCCGGCTACTCGATCCAAACTTGCGGACGTGCCTATGCCGTAGGTCGTCTGGAATCCGGCAATCCTTAGTTTGGACAGGGAGGCCTTGCTGTTCTCCTCGGATTGCTTAAGTGAAGCGTTGCCGCCCAGTGCCATCTTCAAGGCGTCACTCAACGACAACGTTGCCAGGTTTTTGTCCTCCGCGCTGCACACCCTGCACGAAGAAAACGTCGCACAAAAAAGCAGACCGATTATAACCGCGTTGGCCGCCTTGCGCAGCAGCCTTTCAGTTCTTTTGCTCACGAAGCTTCTATCCTCAATTGTCCAGGAATGCCCGGCAGAGACTGTTCATAGAAGTAGATGCATCCGGCGGCCGGAACGTTCGATGAATTTGCGTTTGCAGGGAAAATATTTCAGTCCGCCCATCATTATATTCGACGCAGATGTGCACTAACCCTGCCGCTGGATAATATGTCCGGCGCTTTCATCAGGCATGGGCGTGCATCCTTAAGCCTGCCTAACGTCCACGTTTGAAGATTCTCCACTTCTCGCTTACAGGACAAAACGTTTTGGAGGCGTTTAGAAGTGACTCGGCCTTGCCCAGGAACAGAAAACCCTCGCGTTCAAGTCCGTAGTGGAACTTGGAGAGCAGATGGTTTTGCAGATCGACTGACATGTAGATGAGGACATTACGGCACGTGATAAGATCGAGATGCGAAATCGGAGCATCGGTAGCGAGATTATGGTGGCCGAATACCACCATTTTTCGCGTATTCTGGTTCAGAGTCCACTCGCCGGTGTATGTAAAATAGGCTTCACATAATTCCGGCGGCACAAATCTCATCGAATCGTTAGAGTATTCCGCTTTGCGAGCGATGCCCAGGGCGGCATCGTCAATGTCGGTGGCGAACAGTTTTATCTCGTAATCCGAGACACCGGGCCCCAGGGCCTCAGTGAGTGAGATTGCGAGAGAGTAGACTTCTTCGCCCGTTGCGCAGCCGGCGCTCCAGATTCTTATCTTATCACCGGGCTTCTTTCCGGCAATTATCTGCGGGAGGATCTCAGTTCTCAAAACAACCCACGCCTCCGGGTCGCGGAAGAACTGGGTCACGTTTATGAGAATGGAATCGATCAGTTCGGAATACTCGTCCGGCCGCCGGTCAAGAAACGAGATGTAGGCATCAATATCTGCGCACCTGGCCGCATCGATTCGGCGCTGAACTCTGCGTGTAAGACTGCTGGGCTTGTAACCTCTGAAATCCACCCCGTGGCCCTGGTGGAGCTTTTCCATCAGTTCGTTTAGTTTTTCCAGGGGTATTTCAGGCAAGTTGGTTCCTCGCGTCGGTGCTTGTCGAATCCGACTCCTAAATATTAGTATCGCCCATAATCCCTCGCCGTGTCTACCAGGGCCTTGATGTTGTCGTTCGGCGTGTCCCGACCGCACTGGTCTCCGGTGGACAGGATGAATCCTCCGCCTTCTCCCGCGGCATCTATGGCCTTTTTAGACTCTTCGATCACTTTGAGAGGGCTGCCGAACAGCATTACGTCCGTCGTGTGGAGATTTCCCATCAGTCCGATCCTGCTTCCGAACTCGCGCTTTACCCTGGCGAGGTCGCAGTTGCCCATCGGAGCGATTTCGAGCGGGTTGATGCTGGAGAGGTCGGATTCCTCGGCTGCAATCTTCACCAGCGCGTACTCGGGCCCGCAGCAGTGGACCTGGGTTGGAACGCCGGCTTGCTTGCAAATGGCAGTGGTCTCCTGCAGGGTGCGAAGGGACAACTGCCGGAAGATAGGTTCAGGGTTGGAGATCATAAAGCCGGATATACCTATGAGGACGAAGTCAGGCTTAACCGCAAGCGCTTCGCCCAGGTATTCGATCATACCACTGTGCTGCTGCTCGCACCGCGCAATGACCGTGGAAGGGTCGTCGCAGTACTCGTAGATGGACTCGGAGTTTAGGGAGAGCCCCGGTAAACCGACGCAAACCGCTACAGCTCCGTCGTCGCCCATCATTTCGTAGGCAGTCCGGAACTCTTCGTTTTCCTTGTAATTCGTTCGAGGAACTACATCCTCCCACTCAGCAGGCACGCCGGACGGGAGTCCAACTTTGTCCAGAGTCACGTTTGCGGTCGGGGGATCGGCAATGTAGTAGACATTGCAGCTATCCGACCAGTGCTCTTTACCATCGAACTTCCCGTGCATCCGCGTGTAAATTCGGTCGGGAGTAACGTTGGACGATGGCTTCCTTCCACGGATTATCCGAGTTCAACTCAGACTGCGAGTGGAATGGCGCTTGTGCAAGCCAACCATCGAATCCGAAGAACTTGACCGCGTCGATATAAGCCTTCCAGAGCGGGGGGTCCTGATAAAGATAAATGTCCCAGAACGGCTTGCCGGTGAGCCGGCAGGGGATCATATTCGAAATATCGGGAGCCACCGGAACCATGTCCGGCTGGCGGTTTTGCATTGCAACGATCATACGTTCTTTGGATGTCAACGCAGTATAGTGTCCTTTCCCATTAGTCAGGCGCAGTGCGGCAATCGCAATCTATCATGAATTATTTCGCGCGCGAGCCGGGATGTCCTTCTTGTCCTGTAGGGTTGGATTTTCTCGGTGCGCGGAATAATAGGTATTGACGAACAAGCTTCTATAGGCCATAATACGAATATAAGAGAATATGCTCAAAGACTGTGATGGGGAATAGTATGGCGGAAGTCCGGACTGCCAGAGAGCCGGGTCGCTGGGAACCGGCGTCGACAGGAATCGCCTGAACTCACCCCTGAGTCGCCCACCGAAGGCAGCGTGGAGCTCCTGTAGACTGGGACGGAAACTTCTACCGTTAAAAGGAAGACACTGTCGCCTGTTTGGGGCCGCAGTGGACGAGAGGACCAGGTGTGTGAGCACAGGTCAATCAGAGTGGTACCGCGAAGATCAAGCCCTTCGTCTCTGTTGCTCCGCCTTATTCGTGATCGAATAAGGCGGGCGAGATGAGACGAAGGGCTTTTCTGATGCGCCGGTCGTGAAAGGTGGTGGTGAAGATGGACCTAGGCGAGCCAAGTGACCTTAGTGACCTTAGAATCAAAAGAACCAACCAAGGAGGCTGTTATGCAACGCAAAGTCTGTATCTTCGACACCACACTGCGCGATGGTGAACAATCCCCCGGCGCAAGCCTGTCCGGGGCCGAGAAGCTGGAGATCGCGCGACAACTTGCCAGATTGAACGTGGGAGTGATAGAAGCCGGGTTTCCGAGTTCGTCCCCGGGTGACTTCAAGGCGGTCCAGGAGATCGCGCGGAACATCAGGGGTCCCATAATCACCGCCCTTGCCCGCGCGGTGCGCTCCGATATCGATGCCGTCTGGGAAGCCCTGCGGGATGCCGAACGCCCTCGCATACACATTGTGCTCGGCAGTTCCGATATCCATGTCAAAAGCAAATTCAAACGCAGCCGTGAGGAAGTTTTGGAGATGGGAGTGAGCGCGGTGCGTTATGCGAAGTCGCTGTGTCCCGACGTTCAATACTCCACGGAAGACGCCTCTCGAAGCGACCGCAAATACCTCTGTCGGGTGATCGAAGCCGTCATCGAAGCCGGCGCAAGCGTAGTGAACATTCCCGACACAGTGGGGTGGGCCGTGCCTGTTCAATGGGGTCGATTGATTGGGGACATACGACGCAACGTTCCAAACATCGACCAGGCTGTTTTGAGTGTGCACTGCCACAATGACCTGGGAATGGCGGCGGCTAACTCGCTTGCCTCAGTCAAGGCCGGCGCACAGCAGGTTGAGTGCACCATAAACGGTATCGGTGAACGCGCCGGCAATGCCTCGCTGGAAGAAGTCGGTAATGTCACTGAAAATCCGTGAAAACTATTATGGCGCGAGCACCGGCATTGCGACCCCCGAGCTGTGCCGCACCAGCGTAATGGTGAGTCGATTGACCGGATTGGCTGTCGCCCGCAACAAGGCCATCGTCGGCGCGAACGCGTTTGCGCATTCTTCGGGAATTCATCAGGATGGCGTGCTCAAAGACCGCCGGAACTACGAGATTATGGACCCTGAAGAGGTCGGAGCGGCGGGCACGCAGATAGTTCTGACCGCACGTTCGGGCCGCCATGCGCTTCAACACCGCCTCGAAGCATTAGGCTACAGCGTTGGGAGCGATGAGCTGGCAAGGATTCACGCGCGGTTCCTGACCCTTGCGGACGCGAAGAAGCAGGTTTTTGACGACGATCTGCACGCGCTGATGGCGGATGAGCGCGGGGCCAGCGGCGAGAAATTCACTCTGGACAGCTTCAGCGTGACCTGTGGCACGGGTCTTACTCCTTCAGCGAGGGTCCGAGTGAGCAATGGGGACGGCGTAATCGAAAAGTCGGCATCCGGCGACGGACCCGTGGACGCATGCTTCAATGCCGTGGACTGTGTGACGGGAGTGCCGGTTAAGCTGCTCGAATACCGTCTCAACGCGGCGACTGCCGAAAAAGCGGCGTTGGGGGAGGCACAGGTTACCCTGGAATGGAATGGCCGCACCGTTTCATCGCACGGCGCCAGCACCGATGTCGTTGAGGCCAGCGTTCGCGCGTACATGAACGCGTTGAACCGCCTGCTTGCGTAAAACGGCCGGGCACGCCGGTGATTATCTCCGGCGTGCCCGGTTTACCTGGTCTACCCGCCTGTTTCGCGCCTGCCATGGGGTATGCTCATCTTGGCGCGTCTATGAATCTTGTGCCCACAGTGCGCAAGCACGTTTGTAACTCCTTGGATGTTGACAATGATGTTATGGCAGGTTTGAGGAGGAGCGAGAGATGCGGATCAGATGTTTAGGCGTTTTGCTGTGCGCGGTCGCGTTGCTGCCGCTGCCGTGTGTCCCGTCGGCAGCTCAGGTGCCCAGCATCGAGAGCAGGGGTTACGACTTCGTCCTGGAGATCGCGGGCGCCGTTATTGACAGGAGGTTTCGAGCGCTCGAAGGCTGTTCGATAGTGACTCAGACTCCTGATGGGACAAAACTTCAGTTGGACTTCTTGAGTGCCAGGACTCAGGGTCATCAGATTGGCTATTCTAATATGCGAATAGTCAGCCAGTTTGCGGTCACAGTCGGCTCCGGCCTGCAAGCGCAGAAATCGCGCGCGGCTGTGCTGGTCGGCGCGAACTTGACATGAGCAGCCAGTCTAATGGTACCCCTGTGCTTAACATTTCGGGTACTGCCTGAGACATTGATCGTGACAGACGACGCTCCCGATGCGGCGCAGGTCGAAGACATGATCAAAGCAGCCGCTCCGCTTGTCGCAAGCAGACTCAGTGCCAGTGTTTCGCTCGATGGGCTTGGCTCGATCGCTCTCGCCAGAGCTCAGGCGGAGCCGACCGTTCAGGCATCGGCCTATGTGCTCGGCTATGATTGGGTGCTTCAAGTGTATGGCCCCCTGCAAAGCCCGTCGTGCCCGCCGCCCAGCGTAATAGAGCAGGGTGATTCCTTTACGCTCGTTATGACGAGGACTGTAGTAGCGGGACTTGCCGCGAAACAGTTCGCATCAGGCAATATTCCGATGTACTTCAACGAGCAGGGAATGATAGAGCCGAACGGGCCGGTCCGAATAGTGAACATCAACGTTGTGTTGGAGCCTGCGACAATGGTCCTGTTCTGGAACGGTGTCGCGCAGGGCGGACGACAAGCACAGATAATCTGGAGGATGGGATTTGTGATGACGCCCGATGGGTTGGCGCTTCAGATTCAGCAGATTTCGGTGGATGGCACAGTTGAACCGCTTCCACCAGCCGCATCGGCAGTCAATCCCATCGATAACCTCGTGAGGGCAATCGCGGTGGGCTTGACTGGTGGGGGAGTTTACGCGGGCCCGCTCGGTCTTGTGAGGCTTGAAGAAGGATACATATCACCCGATGGAATAACTATCTCTGGCCGCGCGTGAACGATAGAGCTGATTCGGAGAGGAAAAACCAGTCGCTGTGAATAATGGCCTGGTATCAGCGAAACAGCTATAGCGCGGTTATAGAGGTGTAGAGCATGGTTCCTGACTCCACCGAAAAAGAGAAAATGCTCGCCGGCGAGTTATATGATGCGTCAGATCCCGAACTTACAGCCGAGCGCATAGCCGCGCGGGAACTGACAAGGGCGTTCAATGAAAGGGGCATATACGATGACCGGGCTTCGGTCCTGCGCCGCCTCTTTGGAGAGATTGGCGTCGGTGGAGGGATCGAACCACCATTCTACTGCGACTACGGCAAGTATATATTTCTCGGCGATAATGTGAATATCAACTTCGGGTGTGTGATCCTCGATTGTAACGAGGTCCACATCGGCGACAATGTAATGTTCGGACCCTGCGTGCAGGTATATGCCGCCCATCATCCGATTGACGCATTCGAGAGGATCAAAGGTTCGGAGATCTCCAGCCCCGTTCACATCGGTAATCGCGTCTGGATCGGCGGCGGAGCCATAATTCTACCGGGAGTCAGCATAGGTGATAATACGACTATCGGCGCCGGATCAGTAGTCACAAAGGACGTTCCCGCAAACGTCGTTGCCGCAGGCAATCCCGCGCGTGTCATCCGCCGGATCGACCAGGCCCAATGATCTACAGAGCAAAGTATGTGCTGCCGATGGACGGCAGGGTGATCGAAAACGGCGAGGTTCTGGTTCGAGATGGACGAATCGAAGCCGTGTACGCGGGACCTGAGAATAATCACGCAGGCGAACCCGTCACTGATCTGGGCGCCTGCGCGCTGCTTCCAGGCTTTGTCAACGCTCACTCGCACCTCGAGCCGACAATGAAGCGCAATTGCATGGATGGCCTCAATCTCTGGGACTGGCTGTCCGGCCTTGGTTTCCGGAAAGATTCATCACCTGATTATGAGCTTCTGCGCGCATCGGCGGTGCTCGGCGCTTCCGAGTGCGCCAGAAGCGGGATTACCTGTTTGGGGGAGTGTTCGTTCTCCGGGGCCGCCGTTTCCGCAATCGAGGCAGTCGGGCTGCGGGGAGTGGTATACCGGGAACTGTTCGGGCAGAGCATGGGCACGGAGTATCTCGCAAGGTTCAATCAGGTGCTGGACGATGTTCAGAATGTTCAGTCCGGCGCGTCCGGCCGTTTGAAGATAGGCATATCTCCTCATTCGATATACACTTCGAACCGCGAAGTGTTAAAGTTATGCGCTGAAACTTGCACAACGTTGCACATTCCCGTGGCTTTACACCTCGCTGAAACCATGGCTGAGTCCGAATACTCACTGTATGGTACAGGCCCTGTCGCTGATATGCGGCACGGGTTTGGCTATGAGCCGATGGTGAGCGGACTTGCTCCGGTCGCATACCTGGAGGAAGTCGGGCTTATTCGTGAAGGCGTCTGCCTGGCGCACTGCGTTTGTGTTTCAGAGGAAGAGATTAAGATGATCGCCGCCGGTGGAGCAGGTGTGGCGCACTGTCCCAGGTCGAATGCGTTTCTTGGCGCGGGAATTGCTCCGCTAAAGGATTTCACCTCGGCGGGCGTTCCTGTAGGACTGGGGACCGATAGCGCCGCCAGTTGCATGAACATGGACTTCTTCGAAGAAATGAGGTTTGCAATCGGCCTGGCTCGCGCAAAGGCGAAGGAAGCAAGCATAATGATGGCGAAAGATGTATTGGCTCTGGCGACAACGGGTGGCGCGAAGGCGCTGGGGTTGCTTAGAGAGGTCGGTTCCATCGAAGCACGCAAGAGAGCCGATATTATCGCTGTGGATGTGGGTGACGCGCTGCCGGATGAGGACGTATATCTCTCGGTGGTTTCGCGTTCGCCATCGGACGTCAGATTGGTGCTGGTGGACGGTGTCGAGGTTCTTCGGGATGGACATCTCACAAAGGTAGACATTGCCGAGCGCAGAGCGGACCTCGTAAGAATGTTGGAGAAGCAGTAGCGTGAGGAACAAGTTTTCATCGGTTGTGGTGGCTTTGGTAGGGGCGGCGGTGGTTGCAGGTCTGCTGCGCTTTAATGGGCAGGCTGCCTACTACAACCAGTACATCGTGGGAAACCTTATCGGTTTGTTCTGGGTTCCATGATGATTATTTTCTTCGTTCTTAGGGAGAGCCCGGACAAATTCGGTCTTGCGCTTAGCTCGTCGAAGCGAATTTGGGCAGTGGTTGTAGTGCTGTTCGCGGGTCTGTTCATCCTCATGCTCACCGTGAGTCACTGGCAGGTATTTCAGAACTACTATCCATTGTTCCGGCACTATCCCGAGTTCGGCACGTTATTTGCTGGCTATCCCGCTGTGAACCCGTGGAACGCAGGCCCATCGGCGTGGGCGCTAATGGCCTATGCTGAAGCGAGTTACGCAATGTACTTGTTCTGCTGGGAATTCTTTTTTCGGGGATTCCTGTTGTTCGGCCTGAAACGGACCATCGGTTGGTGGGCGGTGCTCGTGCAGGCGATAGCGTTTGGCCTGCTGCATTACGGCAAACCAATGCCCGAAGTCGCCAGCTCGTTTATAGCAGGCATCATTCTCGGTATCATAGCATTAAATGCGAAGTCGATTGTGCCATGCTTCCTTTTGCACTGGGTCGCTTCCCTGTCATTCGACGTGATGGTCATCGCGGCACGGCCGCATTAACGCGATAAATAATAGTGCTATCAGGCATTTGTCAAGGGATGAAATTAGCAAAAGGTCTATTTTCAGAGGAATCGCGGATGAAACCTCTCGCATTCTTCCTGCGGAAGAACGCTGTCGGCTTCACCGCGAAGGGACGAAAATAACTGCGTTATTTTCAGAGGAGGATTACACTTGGAGGGCATCCGTCTGGAAACCGGAATACGGGAAATCAACGGGACCAAGGTCCTGGATGTGGTAGGTGAGATTGACATTTACACTACCCCTCAATTCAAAGAGGCAGTGAACGATGTCATTTCTTCTGGTGAGAAACATCTGCTGATCAATATGGCTGGTGTCACGTTAATGGACAGCAGCGGATTCGGCACACTGCTTTCGGCAACGAAAAGGCTTCGACCGCAGGGCGGCTCGGTCAACCTCATTAGGTGCAATAGTGCGATTGACAGGATTCTGCGGATAACCAGGCTGAACACGATATTCGGTACTTACGACGACCTGCAGGAGGCTGTTCACGCCACACAGGCAGGCTGATCATTCATAGCTGCGCAGCAAGCCGACAACCTTGCCGAGTATTCTGACGCCGTCGCCGACAAGCTCAATCGGTTCGTAGTTCGGATTTGAGGGCAGCAATCTTGGCGGCTGGGCTTTTATGTCCAGCCGCTTGACGGTGGCTTCCTCACCAATCAGGGCCGCCACGAGCTCGCCGTGTTCCGCCGAAGGCTGGCTGCGGATCACAATGGTGTCGCCATCGGTAATGTGGTCGCCTACCATGCTGTCACCCCTGACCTTCAGGGCAAACAAATCGTCGGCTCGCGATGCCATTTCCCCCGGAATAGCGATGTAGCACCCTACGTTTTCAACGGCCAGCAGTGGCACACCCGCCGCTATGGTGCCAAGCAGCGGTATCGACTGCGACGGCGCCTGCTGGGCTTGAGCGGATTCGGGTGTGAGAACCTGAATGCTCCTTGACGTGCTCTCACGCTTGATCCAGCCCTTTCTAGCCAGCGCATCCAAGTGTATGGTAACTCCTCTCAGGCTCGATATGCCGAGGGTTCGGCCCAGTTCCCTGATTGACGGCAGGTAGCCTTTTTCTGCGCGAAAATCCGTTATTGCATCCAACACCTCGCGCTGCCTGGCGGTAAGCTCCTTCAATACAATCCACTCCTCTCGCCATTAACGAATTCAGTATATGCCAGACACCAGTCTACCGTCAAGACACGCATTGACACGGAGTATCCTGGCGGGATAAAATGTGTCAAGATCAGGCGACTCCGGGTGATTGGGGTGCGGCTGGGCCCAATGTAGAGGCAGCAGGTTACCAAGCCCTGTAGGACTAAGAACGAAGCCCCACGGGGCTTTTTTGCACACTTCGAGGTGGATATTGAATATCCAGAAGCGGAAAACAAGCGTTGCACTGCTCTCTGTCATTTCAAACAGCACTCTGGTAGTGCTCAAGCTCATCATTGGGTTGGTGATCGGATCTGTGTCCGTAATTTCGGAAGCAATTCATTCCGGAGTGGATCTCCTGGCGGCGATTATTTCGCTCTATGCAGTGAGAACCTCAGGCAAGCCTGCGGACAGGGAGCATCCGTTCGGCCACGGTAAGATCGAGAATATCTCAGGAGCCGTCGAAGCCCTGCTGATCTTCGCGGCTGCTGCGTGGATCATATACAAAGCGGCGATGAAACTTATCCATCCGTCTCCGCTCGGCAGCCCAGAGCCTGGGTGTGGTAGTTATGCTGGTGTCATCCGTCGCCAACATAATCGTGTCGCGCATGCTGTTCAAGGTGGGCAAGGAAACCGAATCCATTGCTCTGCAGGCCGATGCCTGGCACTTACGCACAGATGTTTACACATCCGCTGGTGTCATGATCGGGCTTGCGGTCATGACCGTGGGCCGGTTTTTGTTCCCGGATACGAACCTCCAATGGATAGACCCGGTGGCGGCAATGCTCGTGGCAGTTCTCATTATCAAGGCAGCCTACGATCTGACGGTTGCTTCGGGACGAGATCTCCTGGATAACAGCCTCCCTCCCGAAGAAGAAGAAAGCATTCGCAGAATCATCTCCGTCTCCGATGAGCGCATACTGGGCTTCCACGATTTGCGCACTCGCAGGGCCGGTTCCGACAGGTTTGTGGAGTTTCACCTGCTGGTCAGTTCGAAGATGACCGTCGATGAGTCTCACGCCATTGCTCACGAGCTGACCAGGATCATCAAGGATCGCTTTTCCGGATGCGCAGTGACTGCTCATATTGAGCCCTGCAGCGGAAAATGCACCGGCAAGTGCTCGAGCGGATGCTTGCTCAGCGCCGAGGAGCGCAAGACCGCTGTTGCAGCGCGGTCTAGAAAAGGCGAATTGAGGTAAGCCGCCAGGCAGCCGGTTTCGCTTTGGGTGAAGCTGGTAACATTTATCTGGACGCGGGACAAGGAGGAATGGCAAATGAACATCAATGACATCATGACAACGGACCTGATCACTTGCAACGTGGACGAAACGTTGGCGCAGGCTGCGCAGAAAATGCAGCGAGAGAACATAGGCTTTTGCCCTGTTGTGCAGAACAATCAGCTTGTGGGGGTGCTGACCGATAGAGACATAGCCGTTCGCGCGGTGGCTCTCGGCGAAGATGTAAATACTAAGACCGTCAGTTCAATTATGACACCGACCTTCATTACCGGCGATCCGAATATGTCTCTTGAAGACGCATGCCTTCTAATGTCGGAGAATCAGATCCGCCGTTTGCCGATAGTGGAGAACGGTGAACTGATCGGGGTTGTGGCCCTTGCCGATCTCGCGATAGATTTCGACGAAGAGGACATAGTGGCCCAGACTCTGGAAAAGATATCGGAGCCGGCTCGCTGATCCTGATAGCGGGGTGCGGATTAAGTGTTCTGCACCCTGTCTTGTGTACGCCTGGCATCCGTCATAGCAACTTAGCGGATTTTTTTGTCGGTGGGTGTTGACAAACCATCCAGGCATCGTTTAGAATAAACTCAAGTGTAGTGACCTTCCCTTTCTCATTACTGCACCGCCAACTGAATAAACAACCGAATACATAACAAAGCGCCTAATCTCTTTAAGAGAGCGGAGGACCCGATCCATTATGGGGGCGAGTCCGGTAACGGAGGGGTACTTCGCTACCCTAGCCCGACAGCTAACTCCGCAGGCGCGGCAGGAAGACCACAATTCAACTATAGGCTGCGGTATGATAAGTCCCGCAGCTTTTTTGATGCCTGTCATGAGATTCGTTCGATTCGCTGACGTTCATATCGATTCCTCAATCGGAGGCGCAATCGATCTTCCGGCGGACAAAAGGTCGACGCTTCGACAGGACCTCCGGACCGCCCTCTCACGTGCCTGCGAGCAGGCGGTCGAACACCGCGCCGACCTCGTTCTGATTCCGGGTGACCTGTTCGACCACGAGGCTATTCTCCCCGATGCGCCGGCGTTTCTCGCTGAGGTCCTCGGGGCCCTGGCGCCTGTCAGAGTCTTTATCACTCCCGGCAATCATGATTCTCTTCGCCCCGGCAGCCCGTATCTTCCCAGGCTTGGCGTCAAGTGGCCGGGGAACGTTCACGTATTCACTTCCAGCGGGTTTGAAACAATCGGATCTCGATGATCTGGACTGCTCGATAACTGGTATAGCGCACGCGCACAAGGGCCTCACGGACAGGCTTTTGACCCAGCGCATCGACAGGGGAAAATGCTGCCGACGAGCATCCTCCTTTTCCATGGCTCACGCGACGGCTACAGGCCCTCCGACAAGACGACGGTAATCCCCTTTTCTGACAGCGAACTTCTCGCACAGGGGTTTACCTATGCCGCCATCGGGCACTACCATAGTCTCGCTCAAATCCGAGCCGATGACGGGTCAGTCCGAGCCGCGTACTCCGGGTGCTTGCAGGGTAGGGGACTTGACGAAAGCGGCCGAAAGTTCGCAATTCTTGGCGAGATAGGACCTGACGGTCTCCTTGAGCTGGAGGAGACAGAAGTGGCCGTCAGGAGGATCATCAATATGGATGTGGCCGTGACGGGCGCCGTTGACAACGCCACAGTGCTCGACAGGATAGATCGCGCGCTCTCGGAGTCGAATACCAGGGACTGCGACCTCGTAAACGTGTCGCTTTCCGGAACGCTGCCTTTGTCAGTCACTCTCGATATGTCTCGTCTCGAATCCGCCCGGCGCTTTTTTCACATGAGAGTAGATAGTTCGCGCATTCTGCCGTGCTATGACCTGGACGCGCTCAGCAGAGAGTCGACCGCCTCACCGCTTAAGTCTGCTTTCGTGCGCAGAATCTTGAAAATGCAGGAGTGCTCGAGTGAGCATGATTGCCAGGTTCTGCAGGACGCCATCTACCACGGGCTGTTAGCGCTGGATGGCCGGAAGCCGGAGCCTCGAGATGCGCATTGAGTCGATTCACATACACGGGTTTGGCCATCTCGTCGACCGGCGATACGATTTTCCGGCAGAGGGAGCGGCGCTTATTATGGAAGCCAACGAGAGCGGAAAATCCACGCTTGCCGCGGCTATTCTCGCAGGTTTGTGTGGCTTTCCGAGCCGCAGGGCAAGCGGCGAGTCAGTAAAAGCGGAACTCGTCTACAGACCCTGGGACACCGACAGATACGCCCTTGACATGGACATCGAAGTTGGCGGCAGGCGTCTGAGAATCGAGCGAGACTTCGACTCAAAGAGCTTTGTAGTGCGCGACCGCGAAACCAACAGGGATATCAGCGCCGGGTTCAATCCCGATCTCACAGCCGGTCTGCTTCACCTTCCTCGCGAAGACTTCCAGCGAGTGGCATTTATCTCAGGCAAGGAAGTTTGTAATTTCAGCTCTTCGACGGGCATTCAATCCCGTCTGTCAGCACTTGTCGAAGGCTCCGATTGCGACGAGAGCGCGGAGCCTGCCATTGCCATTCTCGAAAATACCGGGTATTTGCTTGGCGGCAGAAGCCTGAAAACCGAAACCGCCATCTGCCGCATTTCCGCCGGCATTGCCGAGAAAACACGCGCGCTCGCTGAACTGGAGGCCGCTCTCGACGCTGCCGATCACGAGGTTCGACTCCTCGATTCCCTGCAAACCAGTGAAACGGACCTGTCCGCTCGGCTCAGCGAACTGGATAATGAATATAACCAGGCGCGGTTCGACGAGATAAGCGAAAGGATTCGCCTGGCAGAGGCGAATGCTTTCGATATTGCCGAGCTCCAGCAGGAGATTTCGGGCCTGGAGCGCTATCGGCAGTTCCCTGCGGAAAGGAGCGGCCAGTTGTCGAGCGCTGTGACCCGCGTGAACGAACGTGCGGCTCACCTGGCCCAATTGAAATCGGAGAGCGATCGACTGAACCGGCTGGCCGACGATCTGAGGTCTCGACTCAGCGGCAGCGACCGGTTTGCCGCTGCGAATGAAACCGACCTCATCCAGCTCAGTTCTCTCGAATCCGAACTGACAAGTGCTCGGTCTGCCGCGCAGAAGCTGGCAGAGTCGATCGAACGGGAGACGAACGAAATGTCCCGCGCCGGCGGACGGGTTTTGGTGGGTCTTGGCGGAGTTTGCGGGATCGCTTGCATTGCCCTGATGATCGCCCGCGTCATGCCGCTTGTCGAGAGTTTGATAGGTGTATTGGCCGGTGTGGTCGTGGGGGCGGTTGGCTTGGTCCAGGTGGCGAGGAGCCGTTCACTGGATTCGGACGCACGCTCGCGCTCTCAGCAGGCTCAGGACTTCGGAGCGTCGGTGCGCGAGCGCGCGGCCGGTTTCTTATCCGGATTAGGGATGCCATCCGGAGTCGATGTAGATATTGCCGTCACGCTCGTTCGAGCGAGGGACGCGCTTTCGCGGTATCTTGCGGATCGATGCAAGCTTCAAGAAACTGAGGCTGACCTGGCAGCGGCCGGGCGCAAGGAAGCGGACTGGCAAAGAAGCATTGCCGAAGAGAAGCAGGTCATTGCTTCCATACTCTCCGATGCCGGGATCGATCCTGCGCTCACGAACGACGAGGCGCTCACCAAGTTTACTGAGGCGGAAGCCAACTACCGGCGCTACCGGCATATCCGAGACACTCTCCTGCCCGCGCTTCAAAAGAACGCCGTGCCGCTGGAGGCATTGGAAAAGCTCAGAGCAGAACAAGCGGAGCTGCCGACAGACGTTTCTCAGACTGCAGGCGCTCCGGCGTCGCCTTTCGAGGTTGATAGCGCGAGGCAGTCAATCAGGTGCGAGCTGGACGAGACTATAGACCAAATACGAAGGGTGGAGAGGAGCGTCGGAACCTGTGTCGAGACGTATCGACGCGAGGTCCCCGGCATTCAAGAGGAACTTGCCAAGCTGAATGCGGAGTTGGAAAGGGCCTCTCGCTTCGAGAAAGCAATTAGGATCGCAGTTGATGTGATGCGGGAGGTATCCGAGGCCGCGCATCGCCGCTGGGCTGTCGCTTTGAACGAACAGGCATCGGGCATCCTCCCGCACCTTAACCCGGACTACGATACACTTCTCTTCGACGATTCGCTCGGCTTTACTATCAAGCGAACGTCGGATAATCGAATCATTGAAAAGTCCGATATCGACGCTCGCTTGAGCGACGGCGCTAAGGACCAGATCTATCTCACGGTCCGGCTGGCCTGCTGCGGGGAGCTTTCAAGGCTCGGCGAATCCATTCCAATTATCCTGGATGACCCGCTGATCGCTTCAGATGATTCGCGTTTCGAGCGCGGCTTTGAATATCTCTGCCGCGAACTGGCAAAGGAAAACCAGGTGATAATTCTTAGCTGCCACAAGTCGCGCCACAATAAGCTGCGCGCAATGGGCTGGTTTGCCGACCGTGTCTCGATTGTGGAACTGTAAAACACAAGGTTTTCTCGTTACTCTCCCTGGTCTCCGTATTCAAGGTACAACTGGGAAATCAGTTCGCGGGCTGTATCATCTGACGCCACGCCGGACAATAACGCCTGCCTTATGGCGTTTTGCTGCGCAGCCAGCAGGCGGTGTCTAATCTCTCGCCTTTGTTCCTCCATCATTTCCCCGTGTTCTTCCTGGCACTCTTCCAGGTCCTTTGCGGTCTCCTGAATTTCCGTCCTTGCTCTCTGCGCGAACTCCAGATAAAGGCGCTGCGATGCAAGACCTTCTTCGCGCATCTTTTCCAGCTCCGCCATGCCGGCAACTTTCGCCTGATGCATAGTGACCACGCGTTCGTAATCCTTGCCAGCCTCTTCTCTTCCGACGAGTCCCATTCTCTCTAACACCAATCCGATCGATAACCCCTGCGGCAGCAGTGTGAACAACACGACTCCGTAGGTCATCGCCACGATTGTGTTTGCTCCCGGCTGTTTGGCAGGAAGACTAAGCGCAAGCGCTATTGCAAGAGCTCCGCGCAGCCCCGCCAGGTTCAGAACGTGCAGCCAGGCCGCGGGCACCCCGGCACTCGACCAGCGCAGCAATAATCCCGTGGAGTAAACCACTATGGCTCTCGCGACGATCACTATTCCGATTGCGATTCCTATGGCAGCCACGTTCCTCGACAATTGCGTGATGGTGACGTCGATCCCTATAAGCAGGAACAGGATGGAGTTTACGACGAACGCGGAATACTCCCAGAACGAGTAGACCGCTGCCCGCGTAGTCGCGGACATCACAGCCTCGCCTCTGTAGTAGCCGAGCACGATTCCTGAACTGATCACCGCGATCACGCCGGACGTGCCTACGTTTTGAGCCAGTTGGGACGCGCCGAATGCCGCGATGACTGTCAGGGTGATTTCGGCCAGATGATCGTCGATATGAGCCATTATGAGAGAGATGCCCCATCCGACTCCGCCTCCGATTAACACCCCTCCGGCTATCGAACGGATAACGTCAATGGTGACCAGAGTGGGGTCGATCACCTTTGCGGATACAGCGGCAGCGAGTAGCGATGCGAACAAGACTGTCGCGGTCCCATCGTTTAGCAGGCTCTCTCCTTCGACCAGAATGGCCAGTCTGCGGTCGACGTTCAAACGTTTGAAGCGCGCCAAAACCGATATCGGGTCTGTTGCGGATATGAGAGCGCCAAATAGCAGGCCGGACAAAAGAGCCGTCCCGACCCAACGGTTGATCGCGTATCCAATAAAAAGTGTGGAAACGACCACCCCCGGGCCGGCGAGGATTGCAATCGGCTTCCACTTGCGCTTCAGGAGGTCTACCGGGAGTCGTATTGCGGCATCGAACAAAAGAGGTGGGAGGAAGACAGTGAAGACGAGTTGGCGGGAGAGTTGGACGCCCCGCAGGGCATGGGTTGCACCGACTATCAGTCCTATCACTACGAGCGCGACTGTATACGGCATCTTGAACCGGCGCACTACCATCAATGCGGCGAAAGCCATGATGAGCAGCCATGTGAACGTAGTTACGTCAGGTTCAATGCCTGTGCCATGCAAAGTCTTCTCCAGGTCCGGTATACCGATTGCTCATAGAATACCCGAATTGGAGATCAGTTATTGGAGATGGCCGAGAACGGATGCTGCGTTAGAGCTTTCCGAGTTCCAATCTGATTGCACCGCCGGTTGGCGTCACGAGAATTGACCGCCCATCTTTGCCGGCTTCGAGTGCTCCCGAGAGGCAGCGAACCTCGTAGGAGCAATCGTTGTAGGTGTAGCGAATTGCGCAGGGTTCCACTGCATTCAGCGGTGGTTCGATGGACTCGGGCCAGGTCATCTCCATTGCCCAGGTGATCTCTTTGTTTCGTGGGCTAACGCTGATTCCTAATACACCCGGCTCGCAGATAACCTCTACGTCCGAACGGTCTGCGGTCTGCCATTTTACGAGGAGCGACTCACAGTTTTCCTGGATATGAGGCTTCGTGCTGCGAAGCGCGCGGCGAGAGCCGTCCGGCAGCATCTCAATCATACGGAATCTGGCGAGCTCACTTTTATTGCTCCATCTGAATCCGTCGAATACGGGCAGCGTGTCGTAGATCGCATCGTGCGTGGTGCAGAGATCGGCGAGGTACCGTTCCTGGTACGATTCGTCGAAGAGGTGGATGTCCCGGATGCGGAATTCATCGTCTTCCCAGAACAGGTTCACGCGGTAGAACCGGCTGTTGTACCACACCGACTTTCGACCTTGGTTCTTCCAATCCACAAGAGCGGTGACCGCCGATGCCGGAGTCACGGAAAAGTTCGAGCGAAACCACGCTGCAGATGCGCCGAGCGTCTCGACTCGCAGTTCTCCTTTGGCAACTTTTTGAGCGATAAGCCCGATCTGGTATTTCAGCCCATCGCGCATATGAGCCCAGCCGAATGAGTTCTCCTGCCCGACCTGCGCATAGTTGAACGTCAGGCACGGAGTGCCGAAGTTCACGCCAAAGAACCAATCTACCCAGGCAGGCACTCCGCCCCCGCCTTTTTCTGATTCACGGTACGATGGCTCGAGGGTTACTACCTCCTGGCCGTTGGGTCCGACTCCTACATCATACTGGTAAATAGGGTCGCTGCCCAGCATTCGGAATACGGGAACCGGAATTTGGTTTACCTGATTTTGTGCCGGCATATATGCGTTCTTCCGGCTGGGGTAAAATGCCTGGTTCCAGTATCCGCCCCACAGGGTGTAGCCATCGGTACCCCACTGATCGCGGCAGTTGCACGATGCCCGAATGCCATATTTGTCGGCAAGGTAGCCGAGCACATGCGCATCCATAAACCACGAACCAACCGAGGCCGGGTAATCTCCGAATACCTTCTTGAACTCAGCCATGAACTCATCGGCCAGCTTTTCGCGCTCCTGTGGAGTGTAGCCGACCGAGAAACCCACATCCGTATGCCAATCCCACGCGTACCCCGGCCTGCCTCGCCAGTTGAGCCCGACCTTTTCCACGAGCGGCTGCACAACCTCGAACCATGCGCCAACTTCCTGCCGCTCGTCAAGATCTCTGAGTGGCTCGACAAATCTTTCATCGATCAGCGCGTCATACTGCAGAAGCCACGTGGCCGCAAGGCCGTGTTCGCGGACCAGCCGGATCTGGTTCACAATCGGTTCTACCAGGTCCAGTTCCGGATCGCGAGGTTCCACGGCGCGGATGAAGTTGATGATGTTGATGATGGCAGGCTTTTGCATCTGGTGTTTTCAGGGGAAAGGCGGTAAACCCGCGCTTTCCCCTGCGTAAGGTGTAAACTATCCGAAGACCTTGTGCATCTTCTCGCAGTAGGACTGCACGTTCTCCCACTCGGCATCCGGCGCGATCCTGTGATCCGGGCACGGAATGAACCCGCCGAGATCAACGAGCGGTCTGAGACGCTCGATCTCCACATCGACTGCCGCACGGTCGCGGGCGAAGACTTTCTTGTCCATTCCGCCGACCCCTCTGAGCTCACGGCCATACTTCTCACGCCACGGCTTTATGTCTGCGTTCCAGGTGCCGACCTCAATTGGAAACATCGTGTTGACGCCGTTGCCGATCCAGGTCGGGACCAGCGAGTCTATGCAGCCGTCGCAGTCCAGAGAAACGATATCTATTCCGTGGCTCTTCAGCAGGTCGGTTATGCGCTTGTAGTGCGGGCCGACTTTCTCCTCGAACACGCGAGGGCTGATCAGCGGGCCGTTCTTAAAGCAGATATCTTCCCAGAAATGGGCAAAGTCGAACTTGGTGGCTTTGCTCAACATTTTCTCGACGCACTTCAACGAAAGATCGCCAACGTGCTGGATCATCTCATCGAAGAGTTCCGGGTCGTCGACCTGCATATACGCGGAGTTCTCGACTCCGATCCAGTTTCGGATCATCCCGTAGAGGCTGCCGCAGTGAATGCCGATGGCTTCCGTTCGGTTGTCATCATCTACGTAAGCAGCGCCTTTGTCATCTATCCCAACGCGCTCGTCGGAGGACTGCAGCCTGGGCAGGAAATGCTCTTCCCATTCTTTTCTGCCTTTGAGCAAGTGATCGACTTCCATTGGAATCGATCCGGCGCCGTCCTTCTCAATAATCACTACGCCGTGCGGGTTGACAACCTTGCGCGAACCATCAGGCAGTTCTTCCAGTATCCTTCGCTCGATGCCCGGTGTCAGGTCGGTATTGTTACCGAAGCACAGGCTGTAGCCGTAATCGAATCCCAGCTTCTTGGCGACGGATATGTCGGCCTCGTTGCCATCTCCCCATGCGGTGGCTTCTTCCATGGTGAGATGACCTTCGTTAGCCCACTTTACGAGTGTGTCACCCCAGTAACCGAAGTGAACCACAGGCAGGCAATCGTAGTCCTGGTAATGAAGTGCGGCGAACAGCCGCTGTCTATTGTTCATTTCTCATCGAACCTCGTTATTGGCGTTTTTCTTTCTTTGCTTCTGCGATTGCGTAACCACACGACAACGGATCTAAGTACGCTCGTCCGTTCGTCGCCTAATGCCGCTCGGCGGCTTCCTGCAGCAGCTTCTTGCTCCTGGAATATGTAAGCTTTACATCCGCGTCAGAACCCCCAAGCAGCTCCACCGCGATCTTCAGGTCTTCCTCGGCTTCCTCAGGGCTCAGAAAGCCGGCGCACACGGTGTCGATTGGTTTGCTGTTCCTTAACACAAAATCGAGCCCCGGGCGCGGCATAACTCTACCTGCTGCGAAAGGCTTAATGCAGATGACCGGCTTCTTATACTCGCAGATCGTCTTGGACATCCAGTCCGTCTCCACTGAGCATAGGAACCCTATCACGTTGAGCGGCAAAATGCAGGTCTCCACATCGTAGCCGGCCGCCTGTGCGACAGTAAGTACTTCCGGTCGATGGGTGCTGAGACCGGGTATCATGCCGAGCTCGCGGATTAAGGCTAGAGGGCGCTCAATTCCGTCGATGGAGACATCTTTGATATTCAGCCTGCTATCCGTGTACATGGTGTGCGGCATACATATTTTGACGCCCTTGTCGGCGCACCACCTCGCTGCATCGCATATCTCGGCTTCATTTTCACCTGAGATTGTGCAGATCCAATGAAAGTCCTTGCCCGTCTGCTTGCGTGCTATCTCCAGCGACTCTACAAAATTATCCTGAGGCGAGCTGACCATGGAGTTTACACCGAACTCCATGCACTTTACCATCACTTCGACTATCCGCTCTACACTGAAGTAACGCCTCAACCATTCATCCCGCGCTGCACTGAAGTGCGAGTAACCGCCGAACGGATTAGAGCCGCATATAATGCGCGAAACGTCCAACCCGCCTATATTGGTCATTGGTAGCTGTTGCATAAGCCCTTCCTCCAACTCTCTTCGTTTCTTACTGTCCGGATGGTTTGATTCCTTCTTGCGGCAGATGAAAAGCCAGCACCGCCAACTCCTGGACAAAGTCCACATAACGTATTGTTATTCCGAAAGGAACTTTCAGCATTCTCGGAGCGAAGTTGAGCAGGGTTGTAACACCAGCCGCGATCAGCTGGTCAGCGACTTCCTGGGCTGCTGAAGCAGGAACCGCGATAACAGCCATCTTTGCATGCAAGTGGCTGTTTTCCTCGGTAATAGTCTTGATATCTTTGACCGTGAGATTCCACAACTGGCCGCCTATTTTGTTCGCACTATTGTCGAATGCGGCCACGATCCGGAAATTCTCCGCCTGCAGCGCCGGGTAATTGGCAAGCGCCGAGCCGAGGTTCCCCGCACCCACCAGGATCACAGGCTGCGTTTTGTCGAGGTTGAGTATCTTGCTGATTCGGACGCGGAGTTCATTGACGTTGTAGCCGATCCCGGGTCTTCCGAACTCGCCGAAGTAAGACAGGTCTTTGCGAAACTGCGCGGCGTTGATTCCGGTATGCTCTTCAACGTCGGTTGAGGAAATCGTCTCAACGTTTCTGCTCTTGAGACCTGTGAGGAAAGTGAGATATGTAGCCAGTCGTTCAAGCGTTGGCGTTGGGACCTTCGTGCCGTTGGACATTCGGAAAACCCTCCTTGATCGGGTTTCAGTCGAGCATCTACAACTGAGTATAGCAGAGAAAAAGCACAGCAAGCAAGTATTATGGACGTCGAGGGTGTCACGGAGAAGCCCCGGCGGCATTCACAGATCTGACGCGTGTCATGCAAAAAAAAAGCCTGTCTGATTGAACATACCCGACAATAATCGGTTAGGAAATGCCGCGCAATCGGGTATACGCAGGGATGAAGTGCAAATCGGAAGAAATCGCGGATGAACATCGCCGGCTATTTTGGAAGGAATCGCGGATGAAACCTCTCGCGACTGCGCCTGCGGCGAGTCACTGTCGGTTTCACCGCGAAGGGATAAAATGCCTGCGGCATTTTCAGAGGAGGTTAAACGCAATGGCTGAAGATAAGAATGTAACAGTATACTCGACCCCAACGTGTCCCTATTGCCATCAGGCGAAGGAGTTTCTGAAGGAAAAGGGCGTACAGTTTGCTGACCGAAACGTCGCAACGGACCTCGAGGCAAGGAATCAGATGGTTCAGAGATCCGGCCAGCTCGGTGTTCCGGTGATCGAGGTCGACGGCAACGTGGTGGTTGGGTTTAACCGAAGCAAACTGGAAGAGCTGCTCGCACAGTAAAACCCGGCAGCCGGCAGATCAGAAAATAGGAAGATAAAGGTGGGTTAATGGCAAAGAAAGCTCACTACGACCTGATCATCGCGGGCGCAGGCCCAGCGGGAATGACCGCGGCTATCTATGCGGCTCGCAAGCAGATGGATACCGTGGTGCTGACGGGCGATATTGGGGGCCAGACGGCGTGGAGTTCCGGAGTAGAGAACTATCTCGGGTTTATCTTTATACCGGGCACCGAGCTGGTGCAGAAGTTTGAGGAGCACCTCAGGAAGTTCGGAACTGAGGTCGATTTTTGCCGCATCAGCGGGATCAGGCATACGAATGAGCTGTTTGAGGTAGACACGGATGATGGTGGAGTCCTCAAGGCGCAGTCCGTTATTGTAGCTACCGGCAAATCACCCAGGATGCTGAACGTGCCGGGTGAGAAGGACTTTATAGGCAGGGGTGTTGCTTACTGCGCTACTTGCGACGCGCCGCTATTCTCCGGTATGAATGTTGCTGTGGTCGGTGGCGGCAATTCGGGACTTGATGCGGTAGCTCAACTCATGCGCATTTGCCCGAAAGGTCTACCTGATCGAGACATCCGAAGAATTGCGCGGGGACGCTGTTCTTCAGGATCACGCGCACAATGCGGATAACGTGGAGATTCTGCTGCGGACCGGGATAAAGGAAGTTCGGGGAGACATGTTCGTCAGCGAGATCACTGTCGAAGATCTGGTTTCACAGGAATCTCGGGTCCTGGAGGTTAAGGGAGTATTTGTAGAGATTGGCCTCGCGCCCAACAGTGATCTGGTCAAGGATATCCTGCTTCTCAACAGGCGGGGCGAAATCCCGGTTGACTGTGCGGCTCGTACGGACATTCCAGGGCTGTTCGCGGCAGGCGATGTGACGAATGTCCCGGAAAAACAGATAATCGTTGCCGCCGGAGACGGGGCTAAGGCAGCACTTGGCGCATATTCATATCTGGTGCGTCGGCCGGTACCCGCCGATTGGGCGAAGCCGGGATAGAGCCTTTCCAAACGGAGAATAACTTGAACGACCTTCCACACGCTTCCCCCCGAGCGGCTTACGTGCACATACCGTTCTGCCTCTCCAAGTGCCATTACTGCGATTTTAACTCATATCCCGGATTGGAGTCCTTGTTTGATCGGTACGTGGAAGCGTTGACTCTGGAGATAGAGCGCGCGGCGCAGGGCATCCCTCAAAGCAGGCGTCTCCCGCTCGAGTCTGTCTACTTCGGTGGCGGTACCCGACGGTTCTGACGGATGAGTCTCTGGAAGGAATTCTTTCGCGAATCAGGTGCGGCCTGGGCTTAGCGAATGGCTGTGAAGTTACCATTGAAGCCAATCCGGGAACCGTGGATCAGGACACGTTAGCCCGAATCCGAAATGCAGGCTTCAACAGGCTAAGCCTTGGCATTCAGTCTTTTGATGATGAATATCTGGCCTCGATAGGCAGAGTCCACTGCGCTGAGCAGGCCATTAACGCCTACCTTGGCGCTCGTCGTGCAGGATTCACGAATATAGGTTTGGACCTGATATTCGCCTTGCCCGGTCAGTCGCTTTCGCATTGGGGCAGCACTCTAGACAAAGCGATAGAGCTTGAGCCGAAGCACGTCTCACTATATGAATTGACAATTGAAGAAGGCACGCGCTTTGGGGCTTTGTGCGCGGCAGGGCAATTGGACCTGCCGGATAAAGAGACCCAGATCTCGATGTATGAGCTGGCTATCGAAAAGCTGGCCGAGGCCGGATTTGAGCACTACGAGGTATCCAACTTCGCCCGCCCGGGTTTTCGCAGCCGCCACAATCAAGTTTACTGGCGCAACGACCCCTATTATGGCTTTGGCGCGGGCGCGACGAGCTATGTGGACAACGACAGGGCTCGCAGGAACGGAAACCCCGCGACATATATCGACGCTATCACGTCCGGTGGCGATGCCGTCGAGTTTTCGGAGCACCTGATTCCACGAGACCGAGCGGCTGAGACTCTCATCCAGGGACTGCGCATGATCGACGGGATAAGTCTGTCGGCGATTAGCGGCCAGACAGGCATAGATGCGGCTCAGGTATTCGCTGCTGAGATCGCGCGACTGGTGGGCCAGGGTCTGATTGACCGGTCAAACGATACGATCAAGGTCACGCATAAGGGCCTCCTGCTTCTCAACGATGTAGCGCAGGAGTTCCTGAGCCTGCCTTCATAGCTGCCGCCGTGGCACACAGAAAGGGCCCGCACTGCGCATGCGCCGCAATATAGGGAGCAGCGTTTATTTTGCCAGCAGCGTTCTTATTTCACGCTCGATGTCCGCGGCTTCTTTCTTGGCTTCGTCCTTATCTTTTGGGAAACCGGAGTGCGTGTATCGGATCACACCCTTCTTATCGATAATGTATGTGGCCGGTATTCCTTCAATCTTGTAAGAACGGCCGAGCTTATTGCCGCTGGGGTCGAGAGCGATTGTGTAGTTGATGCCCTGTGACTTCGCGAAATCGGCGACGGCGCCCTTTTCATCGTCCAATGCAACCCCCGCAAACGTGACATCCTTGCCCTTGAGCTTCTTCTGAAGATCGATGAGCTGGGGTATTTCCGCACGGCACGGTGGGCACCATGTGGCCCAAATATCCAGAACGACCACTTTTCCGGCATTCTTGAAGTTGTCCGCAAGAATGAACGTCTTGCCATCAAGAGTGGGTAAAGAGAAGATGGGGGCCTTGACTCCGGTCGACAGATTTGCGAAAGCCATTGTGGCAAATATAGCCGCCGCGGCGAGCGCAATAAACGATGTATAGATACGTCTTCTAGTCATGATGCACTTCCTTCCTAGGGTGGGCTTGTTCGCTATCATAATCCCCCAATCTGGGGGTTTCTATTCATTGACACGGGTAGTGACGCGTGTTATGCTTTGTTCATTGTGTCATTGTCCCTTGATTTTCCGGGATTCTTTCAAGCATGATGCTGAGAAGCAGAATCACCTTGCGTTTTATAGTGTGTGCTTTAGGAGCGGTATTCCTGCTGGTCTGCTGCGCGGTTACCGCATTTATTCGCACTGCTGCCCAGCCTTCCGCCAATGGGAGAGGACTCTCCGCTCCCAAGGTCGCGGTCGCGTGGAAGTTTCGCGCGGCGAACATCAGGTCCGTTACTTTGTCTCCGACGGGCGCGAACGTCGCTACCGTTGGGTCTGATGGGACAGTCAGTCTATACTCCCATAGTGGCGAGAAGCTGTATTCGACGCTTGTGCCAGGCGCAACTACCGCGCTCGCGGCGCCGGGTGGGATGTATACCGTGGCGTATGCGCGCTTGGACCCCCTCAACACTTCCCTCACGTTCCTGGATAAGACCGGCTGCGTATACTGGCAGGTTCGCGTCTCCGGAGCGATATGGTGCGCTGACGCCTGCCGGTATGAGGACTACACACGCTTTGTGGTTGGTACTGGAGAACGCTATCTGTATACGCTGGATGTCGGGGAAGGAATCCAGCAGTACAGGCGCGCGAGGATATCCGGCGTTGTTGTGTCTGTCAGTATCGGTCCCGACGGTGAGTCTGTTACGACAGGGACATGGCAGGCCTCGTCCATCACGAGTATGACGCTGGACGGCAAGCGTTTGTGGGAGGCCGGCGCGGACCAGGCGAGTCTCCAATACATTGAGCCGCTTGCCTCATCCGACCGAGTATTCGCCCGCTCCATTCCCAACAAACGCGATACGGACGGTGTTTTTACGCTTTTTGACCGGTCCGGTGCTTGTTCGTGGCGAGGGACGATTAGCTCATCCCAGCAATCGCACGTGCTGGTTTCGCCCAACGGGGAATATGTGTGTGTCGGGTGCAACAGACTGATCACTCACAAGGGAAAGTCGATGCGCGAACGGCACGCCGTTGAGTATGATTCCTCAGGCAAGGTGCTCTGGGATAAAGGCTCAGCGTTTTTCCAAGCCGATCCTATTCTGGTTGCATTCAACGGATACGCTCTGCTGGATGACGGAAAGACCGGGGTGTGGGTTATGAGTCCGGCGGGAGAACTGAAGCCTGCCATTAAGCTGCCTGCGCCAATCAAGAGGGCAATTGCTGCGAAAGGCAGTTCCAGAGCAGTCTTGGAATGTTCGGACGGCTGGATGTACGTTTTGAATGTTGTCCAATAGCGATACGGCGGCTGTGACCTGAGGTCACAGCCGCCGTATCCACGAGACTGGGCTAGGTATCCGGCTAGCTTCCCAGCGTGGCTTCCAAGGGGATTAACCCCAACCTGGTTGCCCGGCGGAACGCTTGCACTCGATTTGATACCTGGAGCTTGTCATATATGTTGGCCAAATGAAAGTCCACTGTCCGCTTGCTCACATACAGCGCGTCAGCGACATCTTTGCTGGACTTGCCTTCAATAACTAGTGAAAGCACCTCCAGCTCTCGCTTCGTCAGGCGAACTGAGCGATCTTCATGGACGTTCGGGAGCCCGACAGCCGCCATATATTTCTCCTTTCCCTGCTCGCCGCTCAAGAATATCATTCCATCTTCTGCCGCCACTTGATACGAAGTTTCCGTAATTGTGGGCAGGAAGTTTTGCCGGGACATAAATGTCCGGCTGCGCAACTGGGCCTGCGGTTCCTGTTGGGGGGATTTGCAGTCAGCCGTCAACTTCAGCGAATAATTCTTCCGCTTATTCCTCGGTATTCTCTTGACACGAGGAGGTTGCCTGGCTATACTTAGGAATAATAACTATTCCTATACCGGAGCCCGTTTGTTGGACAAAGCAATCATCAGCATGACTCGCCAGAGAATGGTCATACTGGAAGAACTGAAGAGCGTTGTTTCACATCCGTCCGCAGATGACGTCTTTCGGATGGTGCGTGGGAAACTTCCGCACATCAGCCTGGGAACCGTTTACCGCAATTTGGAAATGATGGCTCAGTGTGGGCTGATTCGGAAGCTTGAGACCGGCGGAAGCCAGATGCGCTTCGATGCCAATACTGATAACCATTGTCACATCCGCTGCGAAAGATGCGGGCGTGTGGATGATCTGCCGGCGGAACCTCTTGCGGATATTAGCAGTAGAGTTCGGGACACACGTGGTTACCTTGTGCTGGGCTTCAGCCTGCAGTTTGGCGGTTTTTGTCCCAATTGCAGAGCCGCGGATGCGGAACAGGAGAAGGACCCCGCTTAGACAGGTAGAAGTAGAGAGTAAATGCTTGGTCCGAACATACCGATCAGGCCCGGTTGAACAGGAAACATGGAGGAAAGAATGTCGAATCTGAAGGGAACGAAGACAGAACAGAACTTGCTTGGGGCGTTTGCCGGCGAATCGCAGGCGCGAAACCGCTACACTTACTTTGCAAGCCAGGCCAAGAAAGACGGCTTTGAGCAGATAGCCGCAGTTTTCGAGGAGACGGCGAATCAGGAAAAGGAACACGCGAAGCGGTTTTTCAGCGTGCTGCCGGGCGGTGATGTTGAGATAGTGGGGTCTTTCCCCGCCGGGGTTGTAGGTTCCACGCTCGATAATCTCAAGGCAGCCGCTGCTGGCGAAGGGCACGAATGGGGCGTGTTGTATCCCAACTTCGCGCAGGTCGCCAGGGATGAGGGATTCGACGGTGTCGCTAAGCTCTTCGAGGCGATCGCCGTAGCGGAGAAGCAGCACGGCAAGAGATATTCCGACCTCGCGGCGAATATCGAGGCGGGAAGAGTCTTCAAGCGCGCTGCCGGCACAAAGTGGCGATGCCGCAACTGCGGTTATGTGCACGAAGGCGAGGAAGCTCCGAAAGTCTGCCCGGCGTGCGCGCATCCGCAGGCACATTTCGAGATGCTCGGGGAAAACTGGTAAACTGCGGTTGTTTCGGGAAACTCTTTCCGGAAACCGCCGAACCTAAACGCTGGAGCTTTTGGGAAAGCAAGAGAGAATATGAATTCAACTGAGATCAAGGGTGGTGTGTTTTGGGTCGGAGCCGTGGATTGGAACGTCCGTGACTTCCACGGTTACTCGACTCCCCAAGGCAGCACATATAACGCGTACCTGGTAAAAGATAAGAAGATAGCGCTCTTCGATACCGTGAAGAAACCGCTTGCGGGGGATCTCGTGCAGCAGATCAGGCAAGTGGTGGACCCATCGAAGATCGACTATATCGTAGTCAATCACGTCGAAATGGACCATTCGGGCGCGCTGCCGGAAATCGTCGAACTGGTCAAGCCCGAGAAGATATTCTGCTCCGCGCAGGGCAGGAAAGCGCTGCTGGCTCATTTCCATCGCGAGGACTGGCCCTACGAGGTCGTCAGCTCAGGTCAGGCGGTGAGTCTCGGCAAAAAGACAGTGCGGTTCATCGAGACAAAGATGCTGCATTGGCCGGACAGCATGTTTTCCTACATTGAAGAGGATCATCTGCTTATTTCCCAGGACGCTTTCGGGCAGCACTGGGCAACCAGCGCGCGCTTTGACGACGAAGTGGATCCCTCCGAGATAATGCGTCACTCAGCGAAGTACTACGCGAATATTATCATGCCCTATTCGACGTTGGTACAGCGGCTGATCGCTGACTTGAGCGCAATGGGCATCGAGATGGATATGATCGCCCCGGACCACGGGTTGATTTGGCGAAGTGATCCCGGCAGGATTATCCGGGCGTGGGATGAATGGAGCCGCGGGTTAACCTCCAACAAGGCAATCGTTGTTTATGACACCATGTGGCAGAGCACGGAAGCTATGGCCAAAGCCATTGCCGATGGGCTGCAGAAAGAAGGGGTGAACGTCAAGGTTATGAACCTCGGCGTTTGCCACCGAAGCGACGTGGCGACTGAACTGCTTGATGCGGGAGCTGTCATTGTGGGTTCTCCGACGCTTAACAACGGTGTGCTGCCGCGCGTCGCCGATGTGCTGTGTTATCTGAAGGGGCTTCGACCAGTTGGAAAGGTCGGCGCGGCTTTCGCATCGTATGGCTGGGGTGGTGAGTCGTTGAAACTCGTGAACTCTGCGCTTGAAGAGATGAAAATCGAGCTGGTCGACCCTGGGCTGAAGGTGATGTATGTCCCTGACGAGGAGGACCTGAAACGCTGTGTTGAGTTGGGCAAGACAGTAGCCGCGGCTATGGGGCGCCGGACGGAGTTATAGAAGAGTCGATATGGCGGATAGATTGCGAATTGCCGGCTTCAATGCGAACTCCATACGCAGCAGATTGGCCATCGTGCTCGACTGGATGCAGGAGCACGAATGTGACGTGCTCTGTGTTCAGGAGACGAAAGTGTCGGATTCGGAGTTTCCCGTTGACGCGATTACGCAGGCGGGCTATTACGCTGCATTCACCGGCCAGAAGGCCTATAATGGTGTCGCCATTATCTCAAAAGAACCGCTGCAGGAAGTTGTAATCGGGGTCGGCGGCGAAACCCCGGACGCTGAAGCTCGGGTAATGAGGGCTATTATCAGGGGTGTTGCCGTTGTGAATACCTATATCCCGCAGGGCACATCCGTCGATTCTCCCAGGTTCAAATATAAGATCGAGTTCATGAGAGGGATGCGGGACTACTTCGCCCGGAACTTCAGCCCACAGGACCCTGTCGTGTGGCTGGGCGACTTCAATGTTGCGCGCGAGCCCCAGGATGTCTACGATCCCGAGGGTGTACGGGGATGTGTGTGCTATCATCCCGCGGAACACGAGGCTTTGGATTATGTGATGGAGTGGGGTTTCGCGGATGTGTTCCGCAGACACCATCCAGGTGAGGCAAACCAGTATACTTTCTGGGACTATCGCGTTCCAAACGCTTATAAGCGGCGACTGGGCTGGCGGCTCGATTATATCTTAGCGACCCATTCGCTGGCCGATAAGTCGATAAACTGCTGGATCGATACAGCGCCGAGGGTTATGGAGAAGCCGTCAGACCACACGTTTATCGCGGCGGACTTTGACGTGGGTTAAAAGAGCTATTCGCTTTCCTTCGCGAGCACGTAGACTTGCAGAAGGGCAAATGTCGCGAGTCCGTAGTAGGTGTATTCAACGTCCTCTTCGTTGTCGGACGGACTCGCTCGGAAGCCGCCGTGTTTACTAATAACCTGGCCGAGGAATTGGGCCATCGCAGGCAAATCGATTCGATCTAGACCGCCCAACCCGAACAGCGTCAAAGCCCCGGTGAACGTGGAGAGGAGATCCGGCTGAGGGGCTGACGGTTGGGCGAGAAGTCCTCCATCGCTTGTTTGCATCCGGCTCAGGAAATCTACCGCCCCTCTCGCATCTTCGTCGCTGAGCGAGTGCAGGATCGTTAGACTTGCCACAGCCGCCGCGGTGGCGCTGGTCTGTCCCGTGGTTTGCCCGGGCGCCTCGCAGCAGCCGCCGTCCCCGCATTTGAGCGACCGAATTGCACGCACGGCTCCGTCGGCGTTTGGAAGCTCCGCATCCATCATTTCCCAACACAGGGCCGCGAGGAATGTGTTGTAGGCGCTCACCTGGCTGCTTCCCGGCCTTGCGAATCCACCTTCTGGAAGAAGCTGCGTCTCCAGGCACAGCGCGATGGCAGCATTGTCGGTGGACGTGGGCAGGTCGCAGTTGCTCAGAATGCGGGCGATGTTGAGGAGACTGAAGCACTCGAGAACGTTCTTTGGGGCCGGCCACTCTCGGTTTATCCGGCCTGCCGTGAGCGTGAGAGCTTCGCACTCCGGCGCGAGGGCCGCCATTATGCGAACGCCGAAATCGGTATAGTAGAGGTCGCCTCCGCCCTGCCTGCCGCGAAAGCATCCATCCTTCATTTGGGTTTCCGCAACGAAGTTCGCCTGCCTGCTGGTAAACTCGTCACTAAGCCGGCTTACTCCGGCCTGCAAGATCTTATCGAGGGCATCGAGGTAGTTGCTGGGCATAGTCGGTCAGCTCACGTTACAGATCTTCCGGGGAGAATGAGCCCGACCAGGAATGCCATCAACTCCCGCAGGGGCTGCGTTTGGAAATCCGCTGTCAGCCGCTCGGCGCGTTCTCTCAGCCGGTCCACCAGACGCTGAGCCTGATCGAAAGCTCCCAGCTCTTCGTAAACATTTCGGAGCCGTTCAACTTCCGCGTCATTGTCAACTTTCGTGTTGCAGGGTTTGAGAAGCATGGAAGGCACCCTGTCACCGGCGGCCTCGAGCGCGAACGCATATAAGAGGGTGGGGCGGTCCGAGATCGCGTCGCTTCCGGCAGTGATTCTGTTTGCCCCGTCAGGCCGCCAATCGTCGAGGTCATTCAAAACCTGGTAACCTTCACCAAGATACACGCAAAACTGACGAAGCAGGGTATCGTCTACGTGAATGTCCGCCGCCCGCAGCCCCGCATACAGAGCTACCTCAAGTGCCGGAGCGGTCTTGAGGGCATAGATTTGGAGCGCATCGATAGGGCGCAAAGGCATATTGCGCTTCTCTTTCCGGAGGAGTTCCGCGCCCTGCCCGCGGCACAGGTCAATGTGCGCGGCTGAGAGGCGCCTGAGTATATCGGAGACGCACTGCGCGCCCAGGGTACCGGTTTCTTCCGCGATAAGCCTGTAACCCAGTCCAACGAGATAGTCGCCGATGTTTATGGCGGGGGCTATGCCGTATTGGCTGTGTATGGTCTTGCGTCCATAGCGATACTCATCATTGTCCTCGATATCATCGTGGATCAGTGATGCCTTGTGCAGCGCTTCGATTGCCATCGATATGCGCCTGACAGCCTCGGGAATAAAGGCCGAGGGATCGGCGTCCGGCGCGAGCACATCGTTGCCGTAAAGGCCCACTGCATAAGCAGACGCGGTAAGAAACGGCCGGAGACGCTTTCCACGGCTCCTGAACCAGTCAAGCGCAATGGCTTCAGTCGCAGTCGCGGGATCGGTTGTGCTGCCGCCGGAGAGATGGCAGCCGACGTCCGGTGGAAGCAACTGAGCAAGGGAGCGCGCGTCGAACATGCCCACGGTTTCTCTAAGAAGCGGCAGATAAGTCCGCGGCCCTCGCACGGCCTCTTGCGATGCTGAGCGTAGCGCGGCTAGTAGCTCGTCCACTTCCGCCGTAGTGTTGACGCAGCCGTCGTGCAGAAGCGGGACTGCGAAATGAGGAACACCGAGTTCCACTACGCGCGTGTGCGAGCGTTCCAGAGAATCCAGACACGCGACACCAAGCACCGCGTCCGCATCGCCCTGCAGGATTTTCAATACGACCGACGTAGTTCCCTCGGCAGTGACCACCTCATAGCCAAGGTTCTCCGCCTCGGTCTTAATGGAGCCGATGTCACACGCGCCGCAGTTTGCGCAATGAAAATCCGCCGCGTCGGGAACCGCAACGCATACTGAGCCATCGCTCATGCAGTGCGGAAGCAGAAGAAGCCTGCGTCCAAACGGCACAGACTCAAATGGTCTCCGCCAGAACGCGTTGCTAACGGCAACCATAGCATATCCCAGGTATCCATCGTGGAGTCCCAGTTGGTCCAGGAGTATCTGAGCGGACGTTTCCAGGTCTTCAGTCGAAGGCGTGCGGGCGGGGTCCAGGCGGGCGGCTAGTTCTACCGCTGCCTCGCGCATTGCCGCACGAGTGGGTTTTTCCTGGGGGACCTGCTTAAAATCGGCCGATCTAAGATTCCGTAATGCAGACATATTCCTTAGACCTGTTTTCCTGTCGAGTATTGCTTTTGATCACCTGTCCGAGAGCCTCGAGGGTCCAGATGATGGGATAAAGTCGCTCCGAATACCAGAGACTGGAAAAATACAATCCAATGGGAGCCGGAACGGTCCACGTATTATTCTGAATGCGTGTTATGAGATATTCCTCCGCCCGTAAAACCGCAATCTGCACGCCCTCGATGTCAGCGAAGTGAGATAGCGCCGTAACAGACAGCGCCGTCTCTTCCATAGAAGATGCAATACGCTCGGCTCCTCCCCATCCTCCATCCACGTTCTGGGCGCTTAATAAGTATTGTATACCTTTGATCGCTTCAGTGCCATAGGTTTCAGAGTCCGCGTAAGCGAGCAATGACCGCGATGTTCCGAATACCGGGTTGGATGCGTCATTTGTGGCCTGGTTGCCAAACCAAAGGGGCTTCCATGCTCCGTCGGGGCGCTGAGTTCCGGCAAGGTAGCTGTAACCGCGCTTTGACGCCCAGCGGCATCTGTTGTCATGCCCGTCGGGGTCGAATGCGTGCAGGGCGCGCAGCGCGTGGGCGGTGATGTCCGGAGAGCTCCTGTCGAAAGGAAGCTTACCCCATCCCCGGCAGAACGCGGGCCAGCCGCCATCGGCATTTTGAAGATCGAGCAGCCATTTTACTCCCGCGCGCGCGGATTCGGGCTCTCCGAGGCTGAGGCACGCGAGGACGGCTCCGGATGTGTCGTCTGCATCGGGGACGCCGCCCGAAAGGTGCGTCCACGCGAACCCGCCCGGTGCAGCCCCGGTGAACGCGTGCACGCTTCCATACTGCCGCTCGGCGATCCATCGCCCGGTCCTTGGCCCGTGTATCTCGTTCAGCCTGCCTGCGCCGGCAAGCGAGTTCACTGCGCCGGTGGTCAGCCACACGGAAAGATTGGTATCTATCGGCCAACTGCCGTCGCTTCGCTGCGAACGTCTTATGAACGCCAGACATTTGCCGACGACCGGGTGGTTGGCGCCGTAGATGGACCCAAGGCTCATGGCGACGAAACTGGTAAGCGGCGTGGCTTCCAGAAAGCCTCCGCTTTCGGGAAGAATCTTTTCCAGCTTGCGCAGTACCGATCGCGTCAGGGCGCGGCGAATCAGGCGACGGACCGGCGAACGTGACGGCGAGTGGTGGTGGATGGCAAGTCCAATCGCAATCAATGCAGGCAGCGCATAGCTTACCACGTGCAGCCGCAGCAGCTTATACAGCCTCTGCGGGAATACCGCCAGTTCAAAGGGCAGCCCGGGTATCGCTTCCCACGGCGCTATTCGGGCGAGCGCGCAGTTCACCAGTATGGGCACTGCGAATGTTCGATCCGAGCCATATATACGCTCGATGGCAGCGATGCGCTCGGCTGGGGTTGCTCCCGCTGCGGAGGTGATGTATGACTGCGCTCGCTGCATCAGTTGAGCAGATTCGATATCCGTTCCGACGAGTGTGAGCGCGGCTGTCACAAGCATTGTAGTCGACAGGTTGCTGGGGCTGTCAGGTGTGTCTCCCCAGCCTCCATCGGCATTTTGAGTCTTTGTGAGCCAGAACACCCCGCTGCTGATTGCCGCGGCATCGCCCGGAGCCTCTGCAACGCAAAGAGCGCTCACGGCTGTCGCGGTGGAAAGCGCGGATGATGAAAGCTTACCTTCCCAGAACCCTGCCGGGTTCATCTCCTGGAGGAGTCGACCGAGAGCAGTTTGAAATGCCTGCTCGATACGCGCACTGTTCATAGGCGAGCCCTCAGCCCATGCCAGGCGAACAGGGCATTCCATTGCAATACCTGCCCACGTCCCATCACTTGCAGGAGCGTGCGCTTGCCGAGCCCAACACCTGCGCCGGTCTGATTGTCCCAATACATCCTGGGAATCCACTTGAAGTTGAGCTTGTAGCTCTGGCGAATTATCTGCCAGTGGAGGGCCGTGAGGTCGCGCGCACGCATGGCACGTTCGCCGTTGACGGGCGCATAGAGCATAGGGAAGATTGTGATCCGCTCGTCGCGCATGGACTTTACCCAATCCAACGTGCACCTGGTATCTTCTTCGGTCTCACCGGGCAGACCGAACAGCAGGCTTGCCATCGGCAGGAAACCGGCCCTGCACAGCCTGCGAAGCTGTTCGGCGGTAAAGCTTGTCCAGTCCGAAGCAGCGCACGCACCCATCTTTGGCGCGCCGTTCGCCTTCAGCAGCCGGCCTGACGCGCTCTCAATGCCTACGTTCACCCAAGGATACGCGCATCCGGTATTTCCGACAAGCAGATCGCGAACATCACACAGCTCGTCGTCGCTGTACTGGGCAACGGAGGAAACATTGGCGTGGTCTATCTGGATAAGCCGGAGTCCGTCCACGGCACGCAGATTCCTGAGAAGCGATATCACGGCTTCAGGCCGGGCTTTCGTTCCCTTCGCGGAGTATCTGAAAAAGTCCTCGCTTAGCACTGCTATCGACGTCATACCTGATTCCAGATTTTTTCTGACGTCGGCGATTACCGTCGATTCAGGAATGTGGATCATCTCAACCCCGGCGATTGTGCAAAACGAGCAGCCCAGCCCACATCCGCGACTGATCTTAACCACTCCCATCGTGCTCGCGCCCTGAATGGGAGGGACGTCCTCCGCGCACACCGGATTCCCCGCTATTACCACGGGCAAGTCATTTCCATCCGTCAGCGCGTGGAATACCTCGGCGGCATTGCCTTCCGCATAGCCTGTTACGACGTGGTCGATCCCCATCGCAGCCAGCCTGCCGGGTTCCGCGGCCAGTTGCCAGGCGCCCGGTCCGCCCATCACGACCCTCGCTGACGGAGCGCAGGCTCTGACCAGGCGTTTTACTTCATTCATCAGCCTGCGGAACATCACCTCGGGGTAAATGGCGCCGCCCGCGATTTCGGTCATCGTTGAGCTGTTCATGCCCCGGCCAATCGGTTCGCCGGACGTGACTGCGACTACCCTGGTAGCCGGACCGATGGCGTCGCGCAGGCGACGCTCATCCACCACGGCCACATCGCCCTGCCGGAACCCGCCCGCCAGCAGCGCAGCCTCGATGCGGCGGAGCCCGAGAGGCGCAACCCAAGAGCGGACATCATCGCCCGGCATCCACGGCATAAGCAGACCGGAGAAAAGCGCCGTTGGAGTGGTGGAAGTCTGGCTGGAGGCGAGCATGCCGTCAAAAAGCAGCCGGTATCCTGCCATCAACGTTCGATCCGCCGTCAGCACCACCGGATAACCCGGATTAGCCATTCGTGAGAGTCTCCTCTGAAAATAACGCAGTTATTTTCATCCCTTCGCGGTGAAACCCCTCGGGGCGACAGTAGCATCGCCAGATACTGCGAAAGCCCGACAACGTTCTTCCGCAGGAAGAATGCCAGAGGGTTCATCCGCCATTCCTTCGAAAATGCCGCAGGCATTTTCTCTCCTGGGCGAGGATTTCCGAATCCTCGCCCTACCACTTCACCCGGATTTCCGAATCCGGATATGCGAACATCAAGTCCGGGATTCGGAAATCCCAATATTAGTGCCGGGGTGGCGATTCGGAAATCACCACCCAGAAGAAACTCCTCATTTTCACATAAGTGCGGAAACAGAAAGATCTATCCGCGAATCCCTCGGATGAGGTTTTCCAGGTCGTTGATCAGAAGATCTATGTCGTCAGTTGTGTCTTTACGTTGTTGAGTGGATGGGGACGGGCTCGCGGTAAGCGGTCCACCGCATTCCTCACAAATACTACTGTCTTCTCGCTCCCGCCTGATCTGCGCAAGATCGGGGACATTCCCGCACACCGGGCAGGGGCGTTTTGTCCTCATATAGAACATCCTGCGAGCCGCGGCATCAGACGCTACGAATTTCCCCGGCGCTCCGGCTATTGCATCATCTTTTCGATAACACGGAAAGACGATTGCGCTCTGCGGGCATATACGGCTGCACGCAGGACAGCCGGGCTTGCAGTAGTCGGGGTTTGTGACGGTTACTTTGTTAGTCCCGTCGTATGCATACACGTCAAAAATGCAGAACTGCAGACAGTTGCCGCAGTTCGCGCACCGTGAAGCATCTATAACGGGATACCATCTCTCTGAGACGGGCTCATCGATCCGGGAAAGCTTTCCGGCGACAGCCGCGCCGGTGTCAGGGAGTATGAAATCGGATACGATAGCGTTACAGCACGCCTGAGCACTCTCGAATGCTGCCAGGTTATATGCCGACTGCGACTCACATATCGAGTTGTGCCGCTTCAGGAGCGCCTCTATCGGACGAGGGTGCAGCCATGCGGCAACCGCCAATCTGCCTTCTACACCCGCGATTGCTTTCCAGGCGGCGCAATCGTCCGGGAGGTGATAAAGGTGAGGCACGATCAGCACGTCGAAACCCTGCTCGCAGCACAGCCTCGCGAGCCTATTCTCAACGGCCGCTTTACGTCGATCGCTATCGTTGTTTCTTGATAGGAGTAAAGTTGTGTTCATACAATTTGCAAGTGTGAGCTTGGATTGGGTTTATGTTCTCCGAGGGCTCCTTGACAGACCATCGCACATGACCTAGTATAGCATCGTAGGCATTCGTTGTATAGTGCACAAAAAGTGGGGCATAATACCCCGCTAAATCGACCAATCGCCACACGGGTGCGAGGCCCGGAGGCTGATTACATAGAAAGACCGACCAACCACAAAATGAGATCAACAGCAATCGCAAAAGTCATACCAGGCATTGCTGTGGTGCTGTGTACAAATTCCTGCTCGTCTTCTGGTTTACCAGCAATCGCAGAGCGATAAAACTTGTTGAGCGCGTGCCTGGTCAGGATCAGGCGGTATCAACCGAAGAGCCCGACCAGCGGCAGGCGACTTCTGTGCCTGTCGGTTCAACACAGAGCGCAGCATCCCCGACGCCCGTAGGACAAGGCTTACTTGCGCCAGCGGCCCAGCCTGGTCAGAGCGTAACATCCAATGCCGCCCCAGTACAGACCCTGCCGGGCTCGTGGCCTCGCTTTCGTGGAGCAACTTCGACAACATAAGCACGGAAAGCGTTCCTCTAGCCACGAACTGGAAAGTGAAACCCCCGTCGCTGTATTGGGGAATAGACGCAGGCGAGGGATACGCCGGAGCCGCAGTCTATAACAGCCGGGTCTATGTGCTGGACTACGACAGGCAGGCCCAGGCCGATGTGCTGCGCTGCCTTGCTTTGGCCGATGGCAAGGAACTATGGCATTACTCGTATCCCGTCGTCGTGAAACGCAACCACGGCATGTCTCGCACAGTGCCGGCAGTTACAAGCAAATATGTGGTTACTCTCGGCCCTAAGTGCAACGTCCTGTGCGCCGACCCGCAGACGGGAAAGCTCCATTGGATGATAGACCTCGTGAAGGATTACCATACCGACATTCCTCCCTGGTATGCCGGTCAATGTCCGCTCATCGACGCAGACCGCGCGATCATCGCACCGGGTGGATCGGCGCTTATGATAGCTGTCGATTGCGCCACGGGCAAGGTTTTATGGAAGACGCCGAACCCCAACGCCTGGGCCATGACGCACTCATCGGTTGTCCCGATGACATTCAAGGGCCAGCGAATGTATATTTACTGTGGCAGCGGGGGCGTTGCGGGTATTTCAGCGAGGGATGGTTCGATACTTATGGCAGACAACTGACTGGACCGTGAAGATCGCTAATGTCCCGACGCCTGTGGTGATCGGAGCGGACCGCATCTTCCTCACAGGCGGTTATGACGCCGGCAGCATGATGATCCAGCTCAAGATGCAAGGCGGCAGAATCGCGGCTCAAAGCGTCTTCAAACTGCCTCCCGCAGTGTTTGGCTCCGATCAACAGACGCCCATATATGTACAAAGGCTATATCTATGGGGTGATACCGGGAGGCCAGTTAGCGTGCCTCGACCTCAACGGTAAGCAGAAGTGGACGAGCGGGAGCACCTACCGGTTCGGAATCGGGCCGTATATAATTGGTGATGGAAAGATTCTTGTTCTGGACGATGTGGGAGTCCTGACGGCCGCGGAGGCGACTCCTGCCGGCTTCCATCCGCTGGGCCAGGTTCGGATTTTGAACGGTCACGACTGCTGGGGCCCGATGGCGCTCGCCGGCGGGCGGCTGATAGCGCGTGACTTGACGCACATGGTTCGTCTGGATATTGCGAAACGCTGATGCGGCGCCGAGCGTCTAATGCTCAGGAGGCTCGCAACGTGAGTGAAAAAGGACCGTCTCAGACGATCAAGGTTCTTCTGACCGGGGCAGCGATTGTTCTGGTGGGCGCCGTGATCTGGATGATCAGTGCGTCCAGCAACTGCATCTGCCGTGTGTCGGGAAACAGCTTTGATGATAAAATGGCTGCGCTGGAGCGGACCAATCCAAAGCTGCTCACGTACCGCGAGGGTAAGCCGATTCCCACCGGCTTGCAGAAGTTGCGCGGAATTGCCTTGGACAAGGACGGACGCATCTACGCGGCTGGTGATTATGCGATATGCGTTTTTCTGAGCAATGGCGCGCATCAATCCGATATAAGGCTTGGCTCCGAGCCATATTGTCTCGCTGTTTCGGATGACGGGACAATTTACGTGGGCATGCAGGATCACGTCGAAGTATATAATCGGGACGGCGGTCGGCTGGCCGTTTGGAGTCCGCCTGGCAAGAGTGCTTGCCTCACATCTGTCGCGGTGAGCTCAAAGAACGTCTGGGTGGCCGATGCGGGCGATAGAATTGTGCTGCGATACAGCCGCGCGGGAGAAGTCAGTGGAGTCTTTGGGGCCAGGGACGGCGTAAGGAACGTTCCGGGCCTGATCGTGCCGAGCCGGTACCTCGATGTTGCGTCTGCGGCGGGAGACGGGGCTTGGATTACGGATCCGGGAGACATCGGTTGGAACTCTATTCGCCTGATGGACGTCTGAAACGTTCGTGGGGGAAGACGGCTTTTGCGATTGACGGGTTCAGCGGTTGCTGCAACCCCACGCACTTCGCGCTTCTTCCGGACGGCCGGTTTGTGACGAGCGAAAAGGGCATCCCGCGGGTGAAGATCTACGCCGCGGACGGCAAGTTTGAGTGCGTGGTGGCCGGTCGGGAGGCGTTTGAGCCGGACGTAGTCGGATTGGGCGTCGCTGCGGATGCGCATGGGCGCATACTGGTCCTGGATCCGCCGGCGAGGTCGGTGCGGGTGTTCGTGAGCAAAGGAAAGGCAACGAAATGAGCTTTGATCCTGGTAGACGGGAATTCATAAAAGGCGCAGGCAGGCTAATCGCACTGGGCGCTTTGGTTTTCGGCGGGGTGTCGCTGGTAAGGAAACCCGGAAGGCATATTGAGTCGTGCATAAGTGATGGTATCTGCAGTCAATGCGGGATGATATCCGAGTGCGGGTTGCCGCAGGCGCTGTCAGCCAGGCGGGAAATGTCGAGGAAATAGCAGTGGCGGATGAGCGGGACGACAATAAGATCAGTCGGCGTGACCTTCTGAAGAATAGCCTGTGGTTTGCAGGGCTTGTCGGGATTGGCGGAAGCCTGGGTTTGGTTGCGGGCAATGCCGAAGCCGGAACCGTTTGGCAGATCGACCCGAATAAGTGCATCAACTGTGATAAATGCGCCAGTGAATGTGTGTTGGGTCCGTCCGCGGTCGAGTCGCGTGCATGGCTATGCAATGTGTGGTTACTGCAAACTGTGCACCGGCTTCTTTGACCCTGAACCGAACAGCCTGAACACGGGAGCCGAGAACCAACTCTGTCCCACAGGGGCGATAAAGCGTTCGTTTGTAGAAGATCCGTATTATCAGTATGTAATCGATGAGAAGCTGTGCATGGGGTGCGCGTTGTGCGCAAAAGGCTGCAATGCGTTTGGGAATGGATCGCTGTTCATGCAAATCCGCCACGACCGGTGTGTGAACTGCAACCAGTGCGCCATAGCGACCGCGTGCCCTGCGGACGCCTTTGTTCGAGTGCCGGCCGATCAGCCCTACTTGCTCAAGACAAAAGAACGGAAGAAGTGATGCGACGAGTTTTGCCTTGGCTTATGACGCTAATAAGTTTGCCTGCTGCTGCGTTCGGGGTCGAGCGATTCCCGCCGCCCGATTTTACCACCGGTTACAGGATTCCGATAACTGCCACGCCGCCGGCGCGCGCTGACTTCTTTAACTACCTCGACATAGCGGTTCTCATTGTTGCGCTGGGGGTGGCGGCATACCTGGTGATGTGGAGGCGTTCCCGGCGCGGAGTTGTCGCCCTGACCATTTTCTCGCTGCTCTACTTCGGGTTCTATCGCCATGGCTGCGTGTGTCCGGTCGGCTCAATTCAGAATGTGGCGCTGGCAATCGAGGATCGCGGCTACGCCCTGCCGATGGCAGCCGGAGTCTTTTTTCTCATTCCCCTGCTTTTTGCGCTGTTCTTTGGACGCGTCTTTTGTGCCGCGGTCTGTCCGCTGGGTGCTGCTCAGGATGTTGTGCTGCGAAAACCGCTGCGCGTTCCCTCGTGGCTTGTGCAGCCGCTATCGCTTTTGCCGTGGCTCTACCTTGGCGCGGCCGTTCTGTATGCCGCCACCGGGACCACTTTCCTTATCTGCCGTTACGATCCTTTTGTGGCGTTCTTCCGCCTCGGAGGCAGCCCGGGAATGCTGATCTTCGGCGCGGCGATACTTCTTTTGGGTGTTGTGATTGGCCGTCCATACTGCCGGTTCCTCTGCCCTTACGGCGTGGTGTTCAGGTTGATATCCCCGCTTGCAAAATGGCGCGTTACGATCACCCCCGGTGAGTGCATCCAGTGCCGGCTCTGCGAGGAGTCTTGTCCCTTTGGCGAGATCAGACACCCAAGCCCACCCGAGAGCGCCACAAAGCGCTACGAGGGCAAGAGCAGGCTGGCGATGTTGTTGGCGCTGCTGCCGGTCATGATTGCTGTGGGCACGGTCCTGGGCGGCTTGGGCAGCGCGCAGTTGTCACGAGTGGACCCGAGCGTGCGCCTGGCGCAGAGAATATGGCGGGAAGAGCACGCCTCAGTGACCGGGACAACCGACGAAAGCAAAGCGTTTTACAAGCTGGGACAACCAAACCCCGTCGCATACAAGAGGGCGCTGGATGTAGAGAAACGCTTCAAGCCCGGGAGCCTGATCTTCGGTGGATGGGTTGGTCTGGTGGTCGGTCTCAAGCTGATAACGCTCTCGATAAAGCGGCGACGAACCGACTACGAGGCAGACTCGGCGGGCTGCATCGGCTGCGGGCGCTGTTATTGGTCGTGCCCGGTCGAACGTGCGCGCTTCGGGGATCAGGAAGCAATAAAGCTTTTGGAGGAACACGCGTGACTGGAAGCAGGACCATGGTAATAGCGTCAACTCGCGAAGAAGACTCCCAGGCAATCTACAGCGCGCTTCTGCGCGCCGCCATGATTGCGGGGGTGTTCGTCGTGATCGTGCTCGGGCTGCTTCTTGCGAACCACTTCGGGCTTAAGAGATCGGACCCCAGGAACTCCGGGCAGCTCAAGACGCTTATGGTCGATTTACACGAGCATCCGCGCGATGAAAAGATCGAAGGTCGAATCCGTGCGGTGGATTTGCATCTGCGAAGAGAGTATCTTGGCGGGATAGATTTTGCCCAGAAGGGAAACTACCTGCTTCTCATCGGGGTCGTCGGATTGTTGACGGCTGTATCCTTTGCGGCGAAGTACCACGAGATGATATTGCTGCCTCAAAAGGAAACGGCGGAGGCGGATGATCTGAAACGCGCGGCAGTTCTCGGACGACGTGCTGTTTCAATGCTCGGAGTCGTAGTTATCTGTGGGTTTGTCTTTCTCGCGGTCACGTCTCGCGGCGACCTCGCGCCGGGTTATGCCAAAGCGGTGCGTCAGTACGAGAAGAACCCGCCGCCCAACTTCACAAATCCGAATAATGCCCTGGCCGGTCTGCCGCCTGCAATGATGCTCAACATGGTCGGTAGAACGCCGGCGGCCGTGCCTGCGGCGACCGCTGCAGGAGCGGCTGGCGGCGCCGCGCCTTCGACGGTTCCTGCAGCCGGCGCCCCGAGTGCGGAGCCCACATCGCTTCCTAATCTGGCTGCTCTTCCGCCGGCAACCCCGGCCACGCTCGGAGCAGTTGTGGCCGCTAACCCCAAGTCTGCGCCTGCCGGTTCCCCGCGCCCCAGGTCCGCATCTCAGCCCCACGCTAAAGCGTCCGGCCGGGCGCTGGAAGCGGCATTCGACAGCAGCGATTACAGCCCATCGGCCCAGGAGTATGCGCAGAACTGGCCGTGCTTCCGTGGTCCGGCATCCGGTCTGGCCTCGGGAAGCTACCTGACCCAGTGGAGTGGACCTCTGACAAAGCTGTGTTGTGGAAGACCGAGATCGGGCTTCCGGGATGGAACTCACCCGTTGTGTGGAAAGACAGGGTCTTTTTAACCGGGGCTGATGCGAACAAGCGTGAGATTTACTGCTTCGACGCCGGCAACGGCAAAATGCTCTGGTCGGGCGCTGTTGCGCCAATTGCCATTGGTAAGGTTAATGTCAATGACGACACCGGCTACGCGGCTCCGACAATGGCGGCAGACGGCAAGCGTGTTTTCGCCATGTTTCCCAACGGGGATGTCGTATGTTACAGCTTCGATGGAAAGCAGCTCTGGGGGCGAAACCTCGGCATTCCGGAAAGCACCTACGGCTACGCTTCTTCCCTGGCGACGTTCCGCAGTCTGCTTATCGTCCAGTACGACCAGGGTTCGGAAGAAGATGGAAAATCGACTCTGCTCGGGCTTCAGGGGGCGACGGGCAAGATAGTGTGGGCGGCAAAAAGGCCTGTCGGCGGTTCGTGGTGTAGTCCAATTGTCGTGAGGTCGGGCGACCAGGGAATGATCATCGCCGCGGCGAATCCGTGGGCAATGGCTTACGATGCTCTGACGGGAAATGAGCTGTGGCGGGCGAACCTGCTGAGCGGTGACGTCGCGCCGTCTCCCGCATTCGCGAACGGCATGGCTTATGTCTGTAATCAGGGATCTGTCCTGGCTGGTATTCGTGCGAATGGCAATGGAGATGTCACGAAGAGCGGCGTCGCGTGGCAGGCTTCGGACGGGCTGCCTGATATAACCAGCCCGGCGACCGATGGGGACCTGCTCTTCCTTCTGACCACTGAAGGCACCGTGACGTGCTATGACGCCAAAGACGGTAAGAAAGTGTGGGAGCACGCGTTCGATAACACCTCGTTCCGCGCCTCGCCCGTCATTGTGGGCAAGCGGGTTTATTTGCTCGACGTAGACGGCTCGATGCACGTGATCGAGGCAGGTCGGACCTTCAAAGAACTCGGCAATTCACCACTTAAGGAGCAGATGCATGCAACTGGGGCTTTCGTCGGCGGCCGGATATATCTGCGAGGCATCAAGAACTTGTACTGCATAGGAACCAAGTGATGCATGACTCCGGAAACACAGATAACCACAAGCGCCAGGCCGTTGATCTGGCATGGGTAGATTCCATAGTGGCCGAACTTGGTAGAGGCCGAAATGCGACAATCCCGATACTCCAGGCGATTCAGTCTCAGTATCGTTATCTGCCGGAAGAAGCGCTTCGCCGCGTATGCGAGCTTACGGAGATAACTCCTTCCGCCATTGTGGGGGTTGCGTCGTTTTACTCTCAGTTCAGGCACCGGCCGGTCGGGCGTCACCTGGTGAGTGTGTGCCACGGCACAGCTTGTCACGTGAAGGGAGCCGAGCTCATATTCGAAGCCATTCGCCGGAACCTTGGGCTGGTCGGCGATGAAGATACTGATGCCGGGGACGTGTTTACTCTCCAGCAGGTATCGTGCCTTGGATGCTGCACCCTGGCTCCCGCGATGCAGATCGACGGCGTTACTTACGGCCACCTGACCCCCGATAATGTGAACAAAGCTCTGAAGGACTTTCTGGAACTGGAGAAACGCGGCGCTGTCGCTCAGCTTTTTGAGCTTCTTCAGGAGCGTGTGGACGGGCTCGCGGAGATTAGAATCGGGATGGGCTCCTGCTGCATTGCGGGTGGAAGCGCCGATGTTCGGAGCGCTCTGGAGCAGGCTGTTCGGGATACGGGCGCCGAAGCGGCGGTCAAGGCTGTGGGATGCGTCGGTATGTGCCATCAAACGCCTCTAGTAGAAATTGTGCCCCCGGGCGGTTCCAGCGCTACATACGCGAAAGTCGATCCAGGCGATGCCGCGGGGATCGTCCGCCGCCACTTCAAGCCCAGGGGAATTGTCCGCAGGATCAAGACCAGTGTTTCAACCATTGTAGATTCTCTTTTGACAGACGAATGCTGGGAGCCGGTTACGCGTTATGCGATCGACATGCGAGATGCGCCGGTATGCGCGTTCATAGGCAGGCAGATACACATTGCAACTGAGCACTGCGGTCATATAGACCCTCTGGACCTGGACGAATACCTGGACTACGACGGCTTTGCTGCTCTCCAGCGCTGTGTTGAGGAAAATCGCCCCGATGCGCTGATCGAGACAATTAAAAGCTCGGGGCTGCGCGGGCGAGGCGGCGCGGGCTTCCCGACCGGTGTGAAGTGGGAAGTGGTCCGTGCGAGCCAAGGGGTTCTGAAATACGTCATCTGTAACGGTGATGAGGGCGATCCGGGCGCATTTATGGACCGAATGATGTTGGAGTCTTACCCCTACCGGGTGCTGGAGGGAATGGCCATAGCGGGTTTTGCGGTCGGAGCGAGAGAGGGTTATCTCTACATTCGAGCCGAGTATCCCCTGGCGGTCCGGCGCATTCGAGAGGCAATTCGGCGATGTGAGGAACGGGGTCTGATGGGCTCTCGTATCATGGGAAGCGACTTCTCTTTGAAGCTCAACGTTATGGAGGGAGCCGGAGCGTTCGTGTGCGGTGAAGAAACCGCGCTGCTTGCTTCAATCGAGGGCCGGCGCGGCACTCCGAGGCTGCGCCCGCCGTATCCTGCTCAATGCGGACTCTGGGGGAGGCCGACTAGCGTCAACAATGTGGAGACCTATTCGCTGGCGCCCTGGATTGTCCGGCACGGCGCCGATGAGTTTGCCAAGCTGGGAACAAAGACAAGCAGGGGAACGAAAGTCTTTGCCCTCGCCGGTAAGATTGCACGAGGTGGATTGATAGAAGTTCCCATGGGAATAACGGTTCGCGAGATCGTAGAGGAGATCGGCGGCGGTGTAGCCAACGGCCGGCGCTTCAAGGCGGTGCAGATTGGTGGACCATCGGGTGGATGTGTTCCGGCACAACTGGCGGACACACCAATCGACTACGAGACTCTTGCATCCGTGGGCGCAATTATGGGTTCAGGTGGACTTGTGGTCATGGACGACACCGATTGCATGGTCGACATCGCCCGGTATTTCCTCGAGTTCACCCAGCGGGAGTCGTGCGGCAAGTGCACGTTTTGCAGGGTGGGAACACAGAGGATGCTCGATATTCTGAGGCGCTTGTGCAATGGTGAGGGTAAGAGCGGTGACCTTGAGAAGCTGGAGAGCCTTGCCGCCGCGGTCAAACAATCGAGCCTGTGCGGTCTCGGCCAGACTGCGCCAAATCCAGTATTAAGTACTCTTCGTTACTTCCGCGATGAATATCAGGCCCATCTTGAAGGCAGATGCCCGGCTGGGAAATGCAGAGCGCTCATTACCTACGCTATAACGGATGACTGCATCGGCTGCACCAAGTGCGCTCAGAAGTGCCCGTCAGATGCCATCGCCATGATGCCTTACAAGAAACATGCCGTGGACAACGAGAAATGCATCAGGTGCGGCACCTGCAGGCTGGTGTGCCCGGTCGATGCGGTAGTGGTGGAGTAGAATATGCCGAAGCTGACGATAGACGGCAAAGAGGTTGAAGTAGAAACCGGCGCGACAATTCTGGATGCCGCGCGCAAGATCGGCATTGACATACCCACGATGTGCTTTCTGGAAGGGCATGAGCGGGCGACTTCGTGTATGGTCTGCCTTGTGAAGGTGAACGGGGCGCCCAAGATGGTTCCCTCGTGCGCCGTGCGGGCCGCGGAGGGAATGGTTGTCGAAAGCGATAGTGATGAGGTAATCGCCGCGCGGCGGACCGCCCTCGAACTGCTCCTCGGCGATCATGTGGGAGACTGCGTGGGTCCCTGCGAGAGTGTTTGTCCGGCTCGCATGGACATACCGGCGATGATCGGCCATATATCCAAAGGCGAGATGCGAAAGGCGATTGCCACCGTGAAGCGGCACATTGCCCTTCCCGCTGTGCTTGGTCGAATTTGCCCCGAACTTTGTGAGAAAGGATGCCGGCGCTCCGTTTACGATAAAGCGGTCTCCATCTGCATGCTCAAACGATTCGCCGCTGACATCGACCTTGCGTCGGACCGGCCCTACCTGCCGGATTGCAAGCCATCGTCCGGCAGGCAAGTTGCTGTGATCGGGGCTGGACCAGCCGGGCTTTCCGCCGCCTATTATCTGCAGCAGCAGGGTCACTCCTGTGTTGTATTCGACGATCATGCCCAGCCTGGCGGAATGCTGCGCTACGGCGTGTCTGCGGATCGACTGCCCCACAGCGTACTGGATTCGGAGATCGCGCTCATCCAAAAGCTGGGCGCACAGTTTCGGCTCGGTTCGCGAATTGCCAGTGCTGAGGCGCTCGACGGGCTCTGCCGGGAGTTCGATGCTGTGCTCACGGCTGTTGGGCAGGTGGATCAAGACTTAGCGTCTCGCCTGGGGCTGCCGGCAGGCAAAGGCGGTCTACAAGTGGACAAGGCGACGATGATGACGGCTAAGCCAGGGGTGTTTGCAGCAGGATCGAGCGTAACCCCGTCGCGCCTTGCAGTCAGGTCTGTCGCCCACGGTAGGTCGGCTGCTTTCGCCATAACCAGGTTCCTTGAGGGTAGTTCCGCTGAGGACCCTCGAAAGCCGCTATCGATCCACATTGGGCGGCTGATGGACGATGAAATCGCCGTCTTTATGGACGGGGCGAGTGCGAGCGCCCGCACAACGCCGTCCGGCGTAGGTTTCAGCGAAGAAGAAGCCATTCAAGAGACGAGGCGGTGCCTTCACTGCGAATGCGGCAAATTGCATTCTTGCAAACTGCGGGACTATGGCACTGCATACAGCGCGGATTCAAGCCGGTTCAAGGGCGAGCGCCAGCAGTTCTCGCGCCGGTCCGACCATCCGTTTGTCGTTTACGAGTCCGGCAAGTGTATTTCCTGCGGTCTTTGTGTACAACTGACTGAAGAAGCAGGGGAGGAACTCGGACTCACGTTTGTTGGCCGTGGGTTCAACGTGCGCCCGGGAGTTCCGTTTAACGAACCGCTTTCGAAAGCCCTGCGCAAGGTCGCCGAGGAGTGTGTGAGGGCTTGCCCGACGGGAGCGCTGGTCATGGTGAAAGATGCACAGACAAACTGACATGGAAGAGAAATCAGGGACGCTCTTTCTTTCGGATGTCACCAAGGATTACGAGGGGCCTCAGGGAACTACCCATATTCTGAGGTCAGTCTCCTTGACCGTAGAACCCGGGCAGAGTGTGGCTATCGTTGGCCCATCCGGTTCGGGCAAGAGCACGCTTCTCAACATCATCGGTTCCCTCGACAGGCCGACTTCCGGCGCGGTCAGGCTCGGTGATAAAGATGTGACTGGGCTGGAGGGAAAAGACCTGGCTGCTTTCCGCGCGAATGAAGTCGGGTTTGTATTCCAGGATCATCACCTGCTCCCTCAGTTGACCGCTCGTGAAAATGTGCTTCTGCCCACCATCCCGCAAGGGCGCGGCAGCGAGGCGCTGGATATGGCTCAGGCTCTTCTGCGGCGAATGAAGGTAGATCACCGCGCAGAGGCATTTCCCGCCCAAATGTCAGGTGGCGAGCGCCAGAGGACTGCGGTTGCCCGGGCTCTTATAAACGGAGCCAGGCTGTTACTCTGCGACGAACCGACCGGCAGCCTGGACAGGGATGCCGGAGCAAATATCGTTTCTCTTCTATTGGAACTTGCCGAGCAGCGCGGCGTAGCGCTGCTCGTGGTGACTCACAATATGGAACACGCTTCGAAATCCGCCCGCTGCTTTGAACTCGTAGACGGACGTCTGGTTCATTCCGCCGCTCACGGGGAGACTGGTAAATAACCGTGACACTGCGTTGTCTCATCATTCGCAGCCTACGTTACTACTGGCGGACCGGCGCGGCAGCCGTATTCGGCCTGGCAGTTGCCACTGCCGTGATCGTGGGTTCGCTGCTCGTGGGCGCCTCTGTAACCGGAAGCCTCCGCGACACTGCGGCCCGGCGCCTCGGGCAAATCGACTATGCTCTCACATCTCCCCACTTCTTCCGCACCGGCCTTGCGGGCGACATGGAGCGCGCGCCTAAGCTGACAGGAAAGTGGAAACACATTGTCCCGCTGGTTATGATGCGCGGGGCTGCCGAGAGCTCTGTCACAGACGCAGTGATTCCCAGCGTTTCGGTGATCGGCATCGACGAACAGTTCCGTGAGCTTTTTCCGGCCAGTCGTTGTCCGCGTTTGACCGGTCGCGATGCCGCCGTTAACGCTTCGCTCGCTCGCGAGCTCGGTGTAAAGGTCGGCGACAGTATTCTCCTTGATGTCGACAAACAGGAAGCGATCCCGGCCGGGACCCTCTTCGCTCACAGATCGCCCGACAAGACGCTGCGCTCGCTGCGACTGAATGTGACGGCCATCCTGAACGACATCGGTGTCGGCGGGTTTCGGCTGGATACCGGCACTGATACGCCGCGCAGCGTGTTTGTTTCGCGCAAATGGTTAACCTCTCAGATCAGCAAGGGCGGCTTATCAAATGCTTTGGCAGTTGAGTCGGGTAATGCCCGGGATGCGACATCGGACCTGCAAGCGGCGCTGGCATCCTCGTGTACGCTGGGGGATTATGGGCTGAAATTGGTTCCCAACCCAGCGCAAAAATATATTTCGCTGCAGAGCACGGCAATACTTCTAAGCGACCGAGAACTGCGCGCCGCGGACTCGGCGGCGGACGAGTGCGGCGCGCGGCGCGCCTTGACTTCCGTCTATCTCGCCACCGGAATCCGTGACAGTGGATTGAGTACCGCCTACTGTCTCATCGCGGCGGTTCAGCCAATTGTGCAGTTCAGCTTTGCTTCGGGAGGAGCCTCCGACATCAACGAAGATGAGATATGGTTAAACGGTTGGGCTGCCAAGGATCTGCGGGCGCGCATAGGAGACCGGCTGGAGGTCGCATACCTCGTTCCAAAGTCCGACGGGACTTATGCCAGCGCAAATGTCCGACTTACACTCCGAGGAATTGCAAACATAGCCGGTCCGGCAAATGACCGAGGCCTGGCGCCGGCTTTCGAAGGCATCACAAACGCCGATCGAATCAGTGATTGGGACCCGCCTTTCCCGGTCGATCTGCATAGGGTAACAAAGCGCGACGATGCCTATTGGGACCGTTACAAGACTACGCCGAAAGCCTTTATCAGCCTGAAAAGGGCCCAGGCGATGTGGAAAAGCGCATCGCCGGATCATCAGGCGGGCTGGGTGACCTCCCTGCGCATTGCTCCGAGATCAGGGGAGGACATTGAACATCTGCAGCAGCGCTTCGAGAGATTGATGACCCAGCAGATGTCGCCGGCCGATTCAGGTATGGTGTTTCGTCCGGTCCGTCGGATCGCCATGGCTTCAGCGACGGGCACGACGGATTTCGGGC
>CAVZJH010000013.1:0-37907 GCA_963775535.1 uncultured bacterium
CCGGCTCAGCAATGCCCGCAATCCGCCGCCTGTCATGCGCGGCGCCTTTGAGATGCTCCAGAATCAACGTTTCCTGTTCATCAAAAACCGGGCTGCTGTTACGGCAATATGCGGTGATGGGCACTCCACGTGAGGCGAGGAATCTCTTGGCCGATGCCGGATATTTATTGCCGACTACGTTTTCCGCAACGCTAAGGAAACACTGCAGATCAAATGCAGCCTCTGCTTTGTCCTGATAGGTACGCGCACAACCACACAAAGAGTTCGGGGAAGAAATTCGCGCCTATGCCGCAGAAACCATCCCCTCCGGTACTGAAGGGATGCGAGCAGCGTCGGCGTGTTCGCGTTGAACCACTTAAGAGAAGAAGTTTTTAGAACATCGAGCTTCGCCCGAATGGGATCAATGGCACAGGATGTGTCTTTGTGGAACACGAAGCGCCCCGTAGAAGCGGCCCAGGAGAGGAGTTCGGGGCTAAGCAGCCGATGGTATGGTCCCGGACACTCGTATAATCCCAACGGGACCGATTCGGTCAGATCGAGCAGACGCTCCGATTTCGCGCGCCAGATATCGTCATTCTCTTCTTCCCCCGCAATCCGGCACACGAGAACGACCACAGCCCTGACACCGGTTCCCGCAACCCTCAGGACAAACTCCGCCTGGTCCTCAATGGCTCCGTCGAACGTGCCCGATGCGACAACGGGAACGCGTCCGTCAGCGCGTTTGACCACGCGTTGGGCAAGGGAGAGCTTTTCATCATCAGACAAGCAGTACATCTCACTGGACAGGCAAACCGTGAATAAACCCGAAACTCCTGCAGAGATGTACCAATCGGTGAGAGCATCTACCCCACCCCAATCTATCGCGCCATCCGAAGTAAACGGGGTGAGCATTACCGGCCAAACGCCTGCGGAGATGGACAGAGAACCACCGTGGAGCGCTGACATTATCAGACCTTTACGCCTTCAGCGCACCGAATGACACTCGGAAGCATGTCCGGGGTGATCTGCCTGGCGTCCGGGTCGGAGAGAACTATCGAACGCTCAATCGTATTCTCGAGTTCCCGCACGTTCCCAGGCCAGTTGTAGTTTAACATCATTTCCAGCGCTTCAGGGCTTACCTGCTGTATGCTCCTGCCATTGTCCGCGCTATATAGACCTATAAAGTGCTCCACCAGTGCTGCAATATCGTCCCTGCGCTCCCTCAGCGGAGGCATGTTCACGGTAATCACCTGAAGTCGATAGAACAGGTCTTCCCTGAACTTTCCATCCTCCACCAGCTTCTCCAGGTTCTGATTTGTCGCGGTGATCATGCGAACGTCGACCTTTATGGTCTCGCCGCCGCCGACGCGCTCAAATTCGCGTTCCTGCAGCACGCGAAGAAGCATCATTTGGACCGTAGGCGGAATGTCTCCAATCTCATCCAGAAACAGGGTCCCGTGGTTTGCGAGCTCAAAGCGGCCTTTCTTCTGGTTCAGCGCGCCGGTAAACGATCCTTTTTCGTGACCGAACAACTCGCTCTGAAGCAACTGCTCGGATAGCGCCACACAAGCCACCGCAATGAACGGCTTATCTCCACGAATAGAGCCGTAGTGAAGCGCCCTTGCCACGCCTTCTTTCCCTGTTCCACTCTCGCCGCGAATCAGCACCGAAGCGCGACTGTCCCTCACCCGGTCGATCATTTTGAACACTTCAAGCATGCTCGGGCTGGAGCCGATCATGTCATCGACGCTGCTGATGGCTCCGGCTCTTGGCCGTGCTGCCGGAGTCTTGTCAATCTGCTCCTTGCACTCCAGAGCATTTCTAACAGTGAGCTTTATCTCGTCGAGGTCGAATGGCTTGGGGATGTAATCGAGCGCGCCAAGTTTCATGGCATCAACAGCGCTCTTTATGGTGCCGTGGGCCGTGATCATAAGCACAGACATACTCGGTTTGACTTGTTTCGCTGCCGCGAGCAGTTCAACGCCGTTGATGTCCGGCATAATGAGGTCAGTGATCAGAACATCTATGTCTTTCTGCGCGGAGACGACTTCCATGCCCTTTCTGCCGTTCTCGGCAGTTAGAACAGTGTGTCCCTCCCTGGACAGGTCCTGCCTCCAGTACCCGCCTGATATTCGGTTCGTCGTCCACGACGAGGATCAGTACCAGTCTTCTTACTCATAATATGATAATACCATACTTGGGCCTGTTGAAGAAGCAAGCAACCGAGGCGAGCAGAGGATTTTCAGTCTACCCGGCATTCGTTCTCATGTTCAGCACGCCGGGCATGCGGCGCTCGAGAGTTTGATCCACTTCAGCCGTCACCGGCGCATGAATGCCGGTCTTAGACAAGATGATCTTGAACGTGGTTCCCTCGCCTACCTTGCTGGTGACTTCGATCCGCCCGCCATGGTTCTCTATGATCTTGTGAACCACGCTCAAGCCAAGCCCTGTGCCCTTGGTCTTTGTCGTAACAAACGGCTGGAAGATTCGGTCGATCTTATCAGGCGGAATGCCTACTCCGGTGTCACTGACCGACATAAACGCGCCGCCCGGCACAGGCCCGGTCTCGAACTTCACCAAGCCACCTTCGGGCATCGCCTGAAGCGCGTTGATAATAATGTTCTTCAGCACCTGTTCAAGCTGTTCCGCGTCCGCCTGAACTTCCGGCGCCTCATCGCCAAGATCCTTGTCGATGACCACGTTATTGTCCGTAATGTGCACGCCCATCAGGTGGAGAGTCTTCTCTATGACCTTGTTTAGCGAAGTGGGTTTAAGCTCCAACTGCATTGGACGGGCAAAATCCAAAAACTCCGTGGTCAGTTTGTTCAGCCCGTTGACCTCTTCTATGATGATGCCCAGGAACTCAACAATGGAAGCTTGATCTTCGTATTCCTTCTGAAGGAACTGCGCGGCGCCCTTGATCGAACTGAGCGGGTTTCTAAGCTCGTGCGCTATGCTGGCGGCGAGTTGGCCGATTGCGGCCAGTTCACCCATCCTTCGGAAGTCGTCTTCCATCTTTATCTCACGGCTGATATCCTCAAATATAATGACCAATCCCAGTTGTTCGCCGGCACTGTTGAGCAGTTGAGAGATGCTCATATTGACGTAGATATCATCCCCGGCATCTGGATGGAAACAGACTTTGTAGCCCTGGTATGTCTCGCCGGTGTCACGAACGCCTTGGATGGCGCGCATTAAGGCGTCTTTATCCGCATCAGCTACCGGCAGCCTGTCCATAATCTGCTTCTTATCAAGCCCGACCACATCCGAAGCCGTCAAGCCGACAACCCGCTCGGCTGCACCGTTCCACGTGAGCACGATACCTTCCGAATCGAGGGTAACTACTCCGGCAGCTATACTACTCAGGATGTTGTCCGTATAGCTGGTCAGCGCGCTGAGCGCTTCTAATTCTTTATAGATCGCAGCGCCCTGGCTGGCAATGATGGAGAGTACTCTTACCTCGTCTTCAGAATACTGATTCGGGCAATGGCTGTGCACACTGAGGACGCCCACTACGTCATCCTGCACAATCAGTGGGATCGACATCAGTGACCGCACGGAGCGATTGCGCATCATTGAGCCGCTGAACCTGGGATCACGACCGAAATCAGGTGAGACAAGAGCTTTGCGCTGCTTTACGGCCCAGGTGGTCACGCTGTTGCCATCAAGCGGTTCTTCCGGCGGAACTGCGTGAGATGCCCCGCGAAACCTGGCCGCTTTAACGGTCGCAACCGACCGCTCGTGGTCGACGGCGTAGATGAAGCATTCATCGTAGTCCACCACATCGGCAGCAATTGCCAGGATCGAATCTAGCGCATCTTCAAGACTGGCAGCGGAGCTGATCTTCTTCGAGAACTCATAGAGCGCGCTCAGCTCCAGCACTTTTTCACTGACTTTTTGTTCGTAACTGATGGCATTCTTGAGAACCGTGGCTGCGTTGGAGGTAACAATCGACACGAGCTTGAACTCGGCTCCCTGGAACTCCTCTGACCGGCCCCGATAAAGCGCCAAAACCCCGATTGTCGCGTCCTCTGCCACGAGCGGCGCAAGGAGGAGGTTGGACCCCGCGGGCGCGAGCGCGTTCAGCAATTCAGCGCTCGCCTCCGTGGTGCGCTCGGAACTGCCTGAAGAAAGAAGCATTGGAGAGCGCAGCTCTCGGACAAAGGCCGCACACGCATCCTCCCGGGCAACGCGTTCCACCTCCGAAGCAAGTCCCGCCATTCCGCCCGTTGACGCCTGCAGTCTCAAATGTCCCCGTCTTGTATCCAGAAGCAGCAAGCCCGCTCCCTCGCATCTAACGGCCCTGGATGCAGAGCTCACGAGCATATCGGCAGCATTTTCAAGTCCATATGCGGCGCTGATCCCCTTGCTGTGCTCATACAGCACATTCAGCTCAGCATATTTTTCTTCCATTGCTTCGTAAAGCCTGGCGTTCTCAACAGCGATACCAGCCTGGCTGACGAAGGTCGCGAGGAGATCGACGTGCTGAGGCTCGATGGGACGGTTCAGTATGCAATTATCAACCACAACCACACCGATGCAGGCATCGCGCACTACAACGGGCGCGGCAAGAAACTCGCCCGCACAAAACACCGCCTCGGACTGACTCGGCGAGCCCTGAGAAAAAATAGGAATGCGCTCCTTGGCTGCGAGACCGATCACACCCTCGCCCACTCTGACGCGGTCCTTGATGTCGTCGCAGTTGCCGTAACCTTTCCTCGCCCCCGCCACAAACTCATTTGTGCGCGGGTCCAGCAAATAGACGCAACAGCGGTCGAAGCCTACAACTTCAGTTATGCTTTCTATGATCTGATCGAGGACGATATCCAGATCCAGCGCGGAGTTGATGGCTCGCATGACATCGGAAATCGTGGACATTTCCTGCACCTTCCGGTGCAACTGGGAATAAAGCTGAGCGTTGGAAATCGCCAGTGCCGCGTGAGTAGCAAAAACACAGAAGAGCTTAAGCTCGTCCGGCGTGAATGTCGGTTTCGGCTCATGTCGCCTGATGCTGAGAACCCCCTGCACGGTGCCGTCCTCATCCTTCAAGGGCACACACATTGAGCCACTGATCCCCGCCCTGGGCTTAACGGTATCTTTCAATCGAGGATCGGCGCCAACGTCCGCAATTACCATCGGTTCGCCTGTCTGAGCAACCCGACCCGCGATGCCTTCACCGAAGTCTATCCGCGTCCCCTTGACGATATCATCAGTCAATCCGAAACTGGCCTCGATAACGAGCGCGCCGTCTTTTTGGTCTCTAAGCATCAGCGAGCAGGCCTGCGCATCCATTACCGCAGACGCTTTCGCGACGATCAAATCCAGCATTTGATCGATATCCGCGGGGCCCATCGCCTGGCCCACTTCATATATGGCAGCAATCTCCTCGATCCGCTTGTTGGCAAGACGGTTTGAAGAATCCACCGCGACTGCGAGCCTTTCGTTCTCGACGAGGACCGAAACGTAACCTGAAACAAATCTCAGGAACACGGGGTCTATTTCATCGCGGTGCGCACCGTGGACGATAACAGCGGCACGATATCCATTAGAGTGTGGAAGGCGGAGCACGAAGTGTTTCTTCCCACTATGCCCATTGCCGTCCCTCATAAACGCATCCAGCGCCTCGCGCGTCACCACAGAGGAGTCCGAAACGCAGCAATCCGCCACGGAGTGCCAGGTTCTCAGGTCCCCGGTATCAGTGCTCGCCGAGACGACAGACAGCGCATCAATACTGAGTGCATCACGAGCCACGTCGATGATCCGCTGCAGCCTGTCAGCCACTGGATGGTGGGATCCAGCCAACTCTGCAATCTTGTCCAAAGCAGACATACTCGCAGGTAAGAATGGCATAGTGTAGGGTCAAACCTCAACAATTGCAAACATGTGCATTATAGCACGGCGCGCAAAGTGCGACAATCGTTATGCGGACTCTGACCATAGTGTGGTAGTTTGGCGTCCGTGCCGGGCTGACACTATGATACCCTTATACGCAGAGTTTGTAACACGTAACTCCGGCGTCTATCACGTTGTTCCACGACAGGATAGGAAGTTGGATAGTAAGGGTACAATCATCGAGTGCGCCCGCCTTGAATCAGAGGCTGGAAGGTTCTATAATTTCCTCTGAAAACAGCGCTGTTTGCTATTTTCGTTCCCTTCGTGGCGAGCCCGGCGGATTTGCGCCGCAGGCGGACATCAAATGGGCTAATGCCACGATTGGGTTGATAATAATCTCTATCTTTGGAGGGCAGAGAATGCAGTTCGATATAGTTCAGGGTTCCATTATTGAACATCCGTGTGATGTGCTTGTTGTCAATCTATTCGAGGAAGTCAAGACACCCGGAGGCGGGACGGGGGCCGTCGATAAAGCACTCGGAGGTGCGATATCTGAACTCATTCGAGAAGAAGAATTCGAGGGCGCGCTCGGAAAGACCGCAGTGCTGCGAACCTGCGGGGCCATTCCGGCAAAGAAAATAGTGCTCGTTGGGCTTGGAAAGTCTGAGGAGTTCGGCATTCGGGAGATTCTGAAGGCATCCGGAAGCGCTGTGCGAAAGTGCCAGTCGCTGCGGGCCAAACGGGTCGCGACGATCATGCACTGGGGCCGGGATCGGAGGAATAGACGCCTACGACAGCGCGAGGGCTGTTGTATTGGGAGCGATGCTCGGAGCTTATGAGTTCACTCGTCTGAAGACAGAGGATGTCAAGGGAAACCCGATCGAACGCTTCGATATTGTAGAGCTTTCCTCGGAAAAGCTGGGCAAAGCTGAACAAGGGATTCGCCGCGCTCAGACGGTAGGAGACGCGATCATTTTCACAAGGGACCTGGTTAACGAACCTTCAAATGTAGTCACCCCGTCCTATCTGGCTGAACTGGCGCAGTCGATTGCCCGGGAAAGCGGCATGGCGTATTCGGTCAAAGACCGTCAGGGGATCATTGACGCGGGAATGGGGCTGCTGGCAGCAGTCGCCCAGGGCAGCGCAGTGGAGCCAAGGTTCATTGAAATCAAATACCAAGCGCCTGACGCGAACAAGACAGTCGCTCTCGTGGGGAAGGGCATCACATTCGATTCCGGCGGCTACAGCCTTAAACCCACCGACAGCATGTATGGGATGAAAGATGACATGGGCGGTGCGGCGGCGGTGCTTGCGGCGATGCAGGTTGTGGGAAGACTGAAACCTCAGATTAACGTCACAGCGCTTATTCCCGCGGCGGAGAACATGATCGGAAGCCGCGCGATCCACCCCGGCGATGTCTTCAAATCGCTCGGCGGAAAGACTGTTGAAGTGAATAACACTGACGCTGAAGGCCGGCTCATTCTGGCCGATGCCGTCAGCTATGCATGCGACCTGGGCGTGGACGAGATAATCGACGCTGCAACCCTCACAGGAGCGTGTGTCGTCGCTCTTGGACGCGGAATGGCCGGTGTCCTAGGCAGCAGCCAGCGCCTCGTGGATTCACTTATCAAAGCAGGAGCAGCCTGCGGAGAGCAGCTTTGGCAGCTTCCGCTTCATATGGATTACCGTAAGACGCTGAAAAGCACGGTGGCTGACATCAAGAACACGGAGGGACGAGAAGCGGGAGCTATCGCGGGGGCTCTATTCATACACGACTTCGTCCGCAATACGCCGTGGGCGCACATCGACCTATCATCCGTTGCCGTTGAGAAGGACACGCCGCTCGCAAGAAAGGGAGCGACAGGCGCAGGCGCGGGAACGCTTGTCGAATACATTCTCGGCCAATAGCGTTCTTCAGTCGTCCGGAATGCTGCGCGCGCGGGTTGGTTTCTCTAACGTTCCATGCTCCGATACGCTCGGCCATGAAACGCACTCGGCCTCGAGCTCATCAAGCAAGTGATGAAGTTTGAATACCCGATCCACACCCGCAAGCTTCATCACTCGCAGCGCTCGCTCACTGCATTTGCTGATTCGCACAGGGCAATCTTTTCCTGCCATGCGATCGAGGGCTATCAGCAGGACTTTCAAGCCCTCGCTGTCAATCAGCGTAACCTCTTCCAGGTCGAACGAAAGCCGGCAATCGCAGTTTTGCAGGATTTTCTCGAGCCAAGGCATTAGCTCAAGTGAGGCGGCATCATCGATCTCTCCAGCGAGACGGACAATGACATTATCGTTTCCGTGCGCCACAGAGAACTCAAACGCTTGAGTACACGCCCTGTCCCTTCACCCCTTTCGGCGTTTTGGTGAACCGCACTACAACGAAACCATTTTTCCCAGCAGGAATCCCACCAGCTACACTTATGCCTCGGATGTGATGGCAGCGAACCCAATCATCACCCCATTGTCAGGCACAAAACAGCTCCGGGCGATTCGCGGCGACAGCCCATTCGGCAAGTTTATCCCGCCTGCCCTTCGTCCCCCCGCTGTATCGCATGGCTACCAGGACAGCACATGATACCCATGCCGCTTGCTTGCAGTAAACCACTGAGGTAGAAATTGTCGGGGTTTTTTGCATCTATAAGAACCGACGCCCTCGGACGTCAAACGCGTCTCCCGGCTCCTTGACAGTGCGGGCTCACGTGCTATAATAACGAAGCCAGTGCACCCGTAGCTCAGTGGATAGAGCGCTTGCCTCCGGAGCAAGAAGTCGGGCGTTCGAATCGCCCCGGGTGCGCCATTTATGTACCTGCCTGTTCTATCTGGCGCTCCAACCGGAATGATACTGCTGAAGCACGAAAAGACATTGAACTGCATCTGGCGGACTTAAAAACTGCGCTCACCGCGTCCCCCCGATAGTGAATGTCCTGAACTCACCGGTAGGCGGGAGCCAGACTGTGTGGACGTTCTCAATACGAGCTGACCTGGGGCCCTGCTTCAGGAATACGAGCATGGCTTCAAGAGCCCCTTCTTCACCCTCCGCAATCACTTCCACATCTCCATTGCGAAGGTTCCGGCATAAACCAACCACGTGCAGGTCTCTGGCCAGCTCAGCGGCGAAATAGCGAAACCCTACCCCCTGGACGCGGCCTTGGATGATCGCCACCAGTCGTTTCTGTCTTCCTTCCCCACTCTCGAAGCCGGGATTATGCTCCATTGGCTATCGTCACCGGGAAACGGCCACGGGGCTGCCCGATGCGGCAGACTCGTTGCATGCAAGCGTGACCGCAAGTGTATTGACCGCGTCCTCATACGTTGACCTTATGCGGCTCGCGTCGCCCGTCCTGACGGCGTATATGAACGCCCTGTTCTCCTCAAGGATCGAGTTTACTCCCGCGGTGAAGATCTCTCTGTGACCCGGCTCGATGACTGTCAGATCACCGTGAATCTCCAGCACCAGATCCTGCGCTATCACGTGCAGCCCAACGGTATACGGCACATTGAGCATACTTGTGTTGGAAATCGTGCCCACCGCGCCGTTTGCAAACTTCAAAGTGGCGACGCCGACGTCGTAGCTGTTGAAACCCGGCACAGCGCCGGAAACCCTGTTGGCGTATGCAGCAAATACCTCGGTTATCTCTCCACACAGATACCGCGCCAGATCGAAGATGTGAGTGGTCTGCTCCACCATCTGGCCGCCGGACTTTTCCATGCCTCCGCCACCACACATACCTCGGGCATGCCGCCCATCCAGTAACCCATCAGCATTCCAACGGTCTTGCCTGCCAGCATTTCCCTGGCACGGTCGGTATTGGATTGATATCTCCAGTGGTAGCCCACCGCGGTAAAGATCCCACTCTGTGTCACGACATCGCGAATCCGCCTGGCCTTGTCAAGACTCACGGCCACCGGCTTTTCAACGAACAGATGGATGCCCTTTCCGGCCGCAATAATCTCCTGCTGATCGTGCGCGAACGGCGGGACGCAAATATACAGCGCATCCAATTTCTCCGAGCCCAGCATGTCCCTGTAGTCGGCGTAAGCTTTCGCTACAAATCTTGTGGCGGCGGACTGGGCACGGTCCTTGATTATGTCGGCGACCGCGACTATCTGGACATCATCCACTATCTGAAGAGCATCATGTGAGCGCTGGCGATCCCACCCGCGCCCACGAACCCGACTCTAACCGGCATACAGATCTCCTCTAGAGGCCCGCAACCGCGCAAGGATTGCCGCTTGCGCCGGAACGCCACGCAGCCTCTGTCAGCTCGATAACCCGCAGACCACACTCAGCCGGAACCCAGTTCTTGCCTCTGCCAAGGACTGCGTCCAGGAACCCCAAATCCACATTTCCACCCTCGGGCATATCGGACGGCTCGCTCATTTCGCCTTCCTCGCTGCATATGAAAAGCTTTCCATTTCGGTAGAAGATCGATCCCCTGGTGCCCGAGATCGTGAAATCCTCATACCACGGGCAAACAGAGTCGCCCATGATGTTGATCGTTCCCTGGGCGCCGTTTGTGAACTTCACCCCGACGGCGGAATTGATATCGACTGACGTTTCACAATTGTCGATGTAGCCGTGGACGCTCTCGGCGGTGAGGCCGCTGGTCCAAAGGATTATATCGACAATATGGCTTCCGGAATCATTGAGCTGGCCGCCCCCCGAGAGCTCCGGAACCTGTCGCCAGGTGTTCACGGTCAGGCGCTTCCACGGCTGGCACTGAAGGGCGGATATGAACGTGATCTCCCCTAGATCGCCGTTTGCAACCGTGTCCTTGACGTATCTGTATCGGACTGGAAGTGACGCTGGTAGGCGATCTGGACAACCTTGCCCGTTGATCGGGCTTTTTCGATAATAGCCCTGGCATGAGCCGCGCTGCACACCATCGGCTTTTCCGTAAGGACGTGGAGCCCCGCGTCCAGGGAATCCATTATCTGATCGAAATGGAGGGTGTGCGGCGTGTTGATCTGCGTCGCGTCAAGACCGCCAGCCGCGAGCATATCACTATAGTCGCTGTACGCGGGCACGCCGTCGAGCTCAGGCATCATCTCTACGGCTGTTTTCAACCGCTCCGGGTCCGTGTCGACCAGCCCAACCACCTCGGCATCCGGCGAGTCTATAAATGATTTGATGTGAAACCTGGACATACCGCCCACGCCTATAATTCCGATTCGTAACTTGTCCATGGTGTAACCAATTCCTCCGGATAAACTATGCTTTGAGAGCACATTCAATTGCCTTTGCATCAGATAGAACTCTCGGCAGGTCCGCGAGACTGAGCATGCTGGCTGCATCGCACAGAGCTTCCGCCGGGTCAGGGTGAACCTCCATAAACAGCGCATCCACACCGACCGCAACCGCGGCTCTTACCAAAGCCGGGATGTATTCCCGTACGCCGCCGGAAGCATTCCGAGCCCACCGGGTCGCTGAATCGCGTGGGTGGCGTCAAAAATCACCGGGCAGCCGAGAGAGCGCATTGCGGGCAGGCTGCACATATCTACCACAAGTGTATTATATCCAAACGAGACACCGCGTTCGGTAAGGCAGATATTATTGTTCCCCGTGCTGAGCGCCTTGTCCACACTGTTCTTCATGTCCCACGGCGCCAGGAACTGTCCCTTTTTTATATTCACGCACTTGCCGGACTGTGCCGCGGCCACAATCAGATCCGTCTGCCTGCACAGAAACGCCGGAATCTGCAGGATGTCGACCACTTCAGCCGCGTGCTTCACCTGCCATGTCTCGTGCACATCGGTAAGGACCGGCACCCCCAGAGCGGACTTCACCCTCGCGAGTATTTCCAGGCCCCTCTCCAACCCCGGACCTCGAAATGACTCAACGGATGTTCTGTTGGCTTTGTCGAAGGAGGCCTTGAATATGTATGGTATGCCCAGGCCTTCACATATCTCCTTGGCCTTCGCGCCAACCTCCAAACACAGGTCTTCCGATTCAATAACGCATGGCCCCGCGATGAGTGCCAGGGGCCGTGAGTCACCTATTTCAATGTTGCCGGCTCTTGCGAGCGTCATTTCAGGTTGCTCCATTCTGTTCGCGGTTCTCTATAACCCGCCGCACGCGTTCCAGATCTTCCTCAGTATCTACCCCAAGCGGGCGGTCCGATATCTCGACCATCTTGATACGATAGCCATGTTCGAGCACTCTGAGCTGCTCCAGGGATTCCGCGCGCTCGAGCGGGGTCTGTTCCATCGCGGCGAAACGCAGCAGGAAATCTTTCGTGTATGCGTATAAACCGACGTGCCCATAGATGCTTCGACCTTGGAGCGGATTTCGCTCATAAGGAATCGGGCTGCGAGAAAAGTAAAGCGCGTAGTTATCCACCCCCACGACTACCTTTACCAGGTTCGGCTCTTTTGCGGCCTCTGCGTCTATCGGGACCATAAGGCTGGTCATAGTCACTTCTACACTTTGAATGAGCGGCTCGACGGCTTTTTCGATGGCCGCGGGGTCGATCAGCGGCTCATCGCCCTGGACATTCACCACCACATCGACGTCCAACCCGGCGGCAGCTTCGGCGACTCTGTCGGTGCCGGAGCGATGCTCATCCGAGGTAATGACCGCCTCGCCGCCAAACGAATCCACCGCATCCATTATCACTTGATCGCACGTCGCTACCAGGACCCGACTGACCTGCTGGGCCTGAGCCGCACGTTCGTAGACCCACTGAATCGTCGGTCTCCCGCACAAGTCTACCAGCGGCTTGCCGGGAAGGCGAGTGGCGCTCATTCGCGCCGGGATAATAACAGCTACTCTCATAACTAGGATTCTAGCACAAAGCGGGGTGAGTTTGAAAGAAAAACGTGCTTGCCATCGAACACAAAGTCTGCCAAGTCCGGTGCACTTTGAGTGAGGATGGGTAATCATATTAAGGAATACTTTCCACCCGGCGCAAACGGCGTGATCACGGAGCATTAAGATGAAAAACAACGAAGCCAATGTAGATGACATAACCATCGAGATAGAAGCAATGGAGCAAGAGGTGAGGCCGAAGCTGGCAATCGGGCACCTTGTTCCTGACTTTCGGCTGCAAAGTGTTGACGGAAAGACAATTTCGCCCAGCGATTTCAAAGAGAGGAAGAACCTGGTTATTCTCTTTTTCAACCCCGAGATCAGTTGTGACTGGGAAATGCTGGCGGAGGTCAAGCGCCGATATCACAGGTTCGCTGATTCAAACGCTGAGGTGCTTGCCATAGCCAGTGGACCTATTGAGGAACTCAAGGACTGCATGTCGACGTTGAAACTCCCGTTCCCCCTCCTTAATGACACTCACAAGGAGGCTATCTGCGCATATTGTGTGGCAGCATCTACTGTGTTCGTTGCCGACAAATATGGCGAGCTGAAAATGCAGGGATCGATGTGCGGCGCAATTGATGAAACTCTGGATCAGGTGGAATCAACACTCGAACTAATCGAACTTGAATGCCCGGAATGCGGGGTGTCAAGCTGGCCGCAGTTTTGAATGGCCGGACCGGACTCAGGTCCGGCCATTTTAGTTTTCCCGTCAACCGCAGCAGGTTTGCCTGATTTTCTCTGCTGCGTACCGATAGTTCTCCCACGGCACGTCAGGAGGGATCAGGTGGTCCCATCCCGGGACGTAGCGGCCCAGCGAAACCATCCGGATCGCCCGCTGTATTTCTGCATCTATATCCGCCCTGGTTTCTGCAAGCGCGCGTTTGTCCAGTCCGCCCGTTATTCCCAGTTGTGGGTAAAGCCTGCGAAATTCGAGGATGTCGCAGCCTGCCTGAACCTCAAATGGCAAGAACATGTTGACTCCGTGCTTCATCATGACGGGTACAAGTTCACTCACGTCACCGTCGCTGTCTACTGAGACCAGCCGTACGCCGTTCGCTTGAGCGAAATCCGCGATGCGGTCGTAACACGGCATCATGAACTCTTCGATCATAGCAGGCGAGATCAAGGAGCCTTGTTTTCCGGACATGTCCTCCCAGATGTGGATGTGGTCGATCCGAACCTCCGTGGCCATGCGCTCCCAAAGAGATATCCAAAGAGTAGTCAGGTGATGCATGATGTCGTGCAGCATCTCCGGCTGCGTGTAGAAGCTCACGAGGAGTTCCTCCACCCCCATCAGGTCGCGCACAGTTCCGAACACTCCGTATGGAAAGCACCCGACCTGCACGGCCTCTCCGGTCTGCTTTATGCGGGCGCGCAACGTTTCCCAGTCCTGCGTTATGCGACCGGGCTCATCAATCCTGAGCTTGTCATCCTTGAGCCTTTCCCAGTCTTCAGGCGTCTTAACCGGATAATCAAGGAACTCAGGAATGGATCCGCCATCCTTGCGACACCGGGCTGTCACGCCTCGCCCGTCACGGACTATCGCGTGCTCTTCATCCTCGGAAATAACCCTGAACTCAAACTCGGGAAAGATTCCGGCGTTCACAGCGGGCACCAGAAACCCCGGATCAAAACCAAGCTCACCCCAGTAGTCCAAGTCCGGCCTGCCTGTCTCGGTGCGCCAGCGCTGTAATGTCTCCTCCCAGGGCGCCCAGCACAAGCTCACGCTGAAGGGGACCCGATCGATCTCCTCACCAAGAAAACACCTGACAATACGCTCACCACAAGCCAACTCAGCCATTTGTAACTCCGTATGTTGGACCTAAGACAAGGTCGGATTTGAAGGCATCCGTCGCCACCCCAAACCAAACAGCCCGGCCAAAAAAGCCGGGCTGTAGATTGTCTGTTTAGCAGGGAAACCGTGACTACGGCTCCGCTGTTTTCTCTTCCTCAGGTTCAGTCTTGTCCGAGGCGACTACGCTCATCTTAGCCATCTGCTCGTACAGGCTCCAGCGCTTCTTGACATCCCCCTCGGCCAGCTTCATCAGTTCGACAGCCGCATCCGGGTTGATCTTCTTCAGTATCCGATAGCGGTTCTCGCCGTATGCGTATTCCTCGAATGACATCGTCGGCTCTTTGCTGTCCAGCTTCAGAGGATTCTCGCCCCTGGCCGCTACCTCCGGATTGTACCGGAATAACGGCCAATGTCCGCACGCGATAGCTTTCTTCTGCTCTTCAACGCCGAAGGTATTGTCAATACCGTGAGCAATGCAGTGCGCGTACACGATCACCAGCGACGGGCCATTGTAGGCTTCAGCCTCGACGAGTGTTTTCACCAGATGGTTCGGGTCGGCAAGCGACACCCTGGCAACGTAAACAATTCCGTAGGTCATCGCCATCATCGCGAGGTCCTTCTTAGCTGTCTGCTTTCCACCGGCAGCGAACTTGGCCGTGGCAGCTCTCGGCGTAGACTTTGACATCTGGCCGCCGGTATTGGAGTAAACCTCCGTATCCAGCACGAGCAGGTTAACATTCTTCCCGCTCGCGATCACATGGTCCAAGCCACCATAACCGATGTCATACGCCCATCCGTCTCCACCAAGGATCCAGACCGACTTTTTGGCGAGGTAATCCGCGACGCTCTCGAGCTGCTTGCAGACGCTGCAGCTTCCATCCTTGCATAGCGACGCCTTTAGTTCCTTGATCCTGCCTCGTTGAGCTTCGATGCCGGCCTGCGTCGACTGATCGGCAGACTTGATGGCTTCCGCCAGATCGGCTTTCACCATATTCTCGGCAACAGCCGCCCCCAGCAGTTCGGCAGCATATTCTTTCAGCTTGTCAATGGTCAGTCTGAAGCCCAGGCCGAATTCAGCGTTGTCCTCGAAAAGGCTGTTGGACCAAGCAGGCCCGCAGCCGTCTTTGCGAGTAGTGTACGGAGTGGTCGGCAGGTTTCCACCATAGATTGACGAGCAACCTGTCGCATTTGCTATAATGGCGCGATCACCGAAGAGCTGGCTCACCAGCTTCACATAAGGAGTCTCGCCGCAGCCCGCGCACGCGCCGGAGAACTCGAACAACGCCGGCAGCAACTGGCTTCCCTGAACGGACTCGGGGTTGAAGAACGAAGGATCGGTCTCCGGCATGTCCAGGAAGAACTCCCAGTTCTCACGCTCCGCCTCTCGCAAAGGCTCCTGCTTAGCCATATTGATCGCGTGCCTGCCGGTGGGCTGCTTGTTCTCATCCTTCTCCTGCACGGGACAGTTCTGCACGCACAGGCCACATCCGGTGCAATCTTCCGGAGCAACCTGCACCGTGACCTTCTTACCCTTCAGCTTGCCCTTGCCCTCGGCGCTCTTGAACGTCGCAGGCGCGTCAGCAAGCTCACACTCATCGTATGCCTTCATACGAATGGAGGCATGCGGGCACAGCAGCGAGCAGCGTCCGCACTGGATGCAGATCTCAGGAACCCACTCGGGTATCTCGATTGCAATGTTGCGCTTCTCGAACTTAGTGGTTCCCGTCGGGAATTTCCCGTCAATCGGCATCTTGCTCACCGGAACCTGGTCACCGCGACCGGCCATGATCTCCGCCGTGACTTCCTTTACAAACTCAGGGGCATCCTCGCGCACCGCGGGCGGCCTGTTGAACGTGCTGGTAACGTGATCCGGATACTTAACTTCCTGGATGCTCGCTACGGCTCCGTCGACAGCCTTGTAGTTCATCTCGACCACTGCCTCACCCTTTGAGCCGTAGGTCTTTTTGATTGCCTTCTTGATTGCGGCGATAGCCTGCTCTTCGGGAATAATCCCCATAAGCTTAAAGAACGCGGTCTGCATAACCATGTTGATGCGGCCGCCAAGGCCGAGTTTCATAGCAAGGGAAATGGCGTCAATAACATAGAACTTGACTCTTTTGTCGATGATCTGCTTCTGGACTTCTATCGGAAGGGTGTCCCATACACTTTCAGCATTGTGCTGGGTAGTCAGAAGAAACGTGCCGCCGTCTTCGATGTCCTTGAGCATGTCGTATTTTTCTATGAAGCTCGGGTTGTGACAAGCGATGAAATTCGCCCTGTCGATCAAATAAGGGCTCCGGATCGGGTTCTTGCCGAACCGCAGATGCGAAACAGTAACCGATCCCGCCTTCTTCGAGTCATACACGAAGTAGCCCTGGGTGTAGTTGTCTGTTTCGTCACCGATAATCTTGATCGAGTTCTTGTTTGCGCCAACGGTTCCGTCAGAACCGAGACCGTAGAACATAGCGCGATAGACGCTCTCGTCAGCGGTGGTGAATGACGGATTGTAGGCAATGCTCTTTCCAGTGACATCGTCTTCGATTCCCACGCTGAAGTGGTTCATCGGCTTCTCGGCGCTCAAGTTGTCGAATACGCCTTTGGCCATAGCCGGCGTGAACTCCTTGGAGCCAAGACCGTAGCGGCCGCCAACGATCATCGGCATCGACTTGAACGGCGCCATGCCTTCAGTCAAAGCCTCCTCGATAGCTGTAACAGCGTCCAGGTAAAGCGGCTCGCCGAGCGAACCCGGTTCTTTGGTTCGATCGAGAATAGCGATCTTCTTGACCGTCGCAGGAATAGCGTCTACGAAGTCCTTTATGCTGAACGGGCGGTAAAGCCTGACCTTGACAACGCCAACTTTCTCGCCGCTCTTTACCAGCTTCTCGACTGTCTCGTGAAGAGTCTCGGTGCCGGAGCCCATCAAGATGATGACTCTCTCCGCATCGGGGGCGCCGATATAATCGAACAATTTGTACCGGCGTCCGACAATCTTCGCAAACTTGTCCATTGTCTCCTGAATAATAGCCGGGGCTGCCGTGTAGAATTTGTTGACAGTCTCTCGACCCTGGAAGTAGACGTCGGGGTTCTGGGCTGTTCCGCCCATATTCGGATGATCCGGACTCAGCGCGCGTTTTCTATGCGCGATGACCAGGTCTTCGTCGATAACCGCGCGCATGTCGTCGTAAGAGAGAACCTCGATCTTCTGAACTTCGTGGCTCGTGCGGAAGCCGTCAAAATAATGCAGGAACGGGACGCGCGTGGCAAGGGTCGCCTGCTGCGCGATAAGGGCGAAATCCATCGCTTCCTGAACACTCGCCGAGCACAGCATCGCGAAGCCCGTCTGCCGGCAGGCCATGACGTCGCTGTGGTCACCAAAGATCGAGAGCGCGGCGCAGGCCAGAGATCTGGCCGTTACGTGAAAGACCGTAGGCGTAAGCTCACCAGCGATCTTGAACATATTCGGAATCATCAACAGGAGGCCCTGAGAAGCGGTGAAGGTGGTGGTCAGAGCGCCGGTTGCCAGTGCCCCGTGAACGGCGCCCGAAGCGCCACCCTCGCTCTGCATCTCGGTAATCGAGGGGATAGTCCCCCATATATTTCTCTCCCCACGGGCAGTCTTTTCGTCAGAAATCTCGCCCATAGGAGAACTCGGCGTGATCGGGTAAATCGCGATAACTTCATTCGTGGCATGTGCTACGTGGGCAGCCGCCGAGTTGCCGTCGTAACCCTCCATCTTTCTTGCCATAATGTCTCCTTCATCCGGATTGATATTGATAGTGTTTGATATAATAATGGCCGGATAATCTTACTACCTACCGAAACCATCGAACGGATTTTACATTTCCCGCCGCCACTGAAGCGCCTGGATCAGCGTCGCCTGATCCGCATAATCCATGTCGCCTCCGACAGGCATGCCGTGAGCTATTCGCGTAACCTTGATCGCATCCCCAAACGCATCTTTGAAAGACCTGGCGATGTACATCGCCGTTGTATCACCTTCGATGGTAGGATTAGTGGCAAGAACAATCTCCCTGATCTCACCTTCGTTCACGCGACCGAGCAGCTCACGGATCTTGAGCACCTCGGGACCCACACCATCCATCGGGGAGATGACTCCGCCCAACACGTGATACAGCCCTCGAAACTCGTTGGTTTTCTCCATCGCGACCACGTCACGAGGCTCTGCCACGACGCACAAGAGTGATCTGTCGCGCTTCGCGTCGGAGCACAACTCGCATCGATCTTGGTCGGTGAAATTATAACAGACAGGGCAGAGCTTGATAAGCTGCTTTACACTTATTACAGCCTGGGCGAGGGACTGCGCTTCATCTTCCGGAATACGGAGAATATGAAACGCAAGCCTCTGAGCTGATTTAGGCCCTATCCCCGGCAGTTTCTCAAACTCGGCCACTAACTTGGCCAGTGGTTTTGCATAGTGCATGGTTTCAGTCGTGTCCTGTACACGCAAATAAGTGGCGAGCGATATCACCCGCCATCATCAGCCGCACCACGAAGTGCGGTCTCAAATCACCTGCTCATTATAACAGAATGCAGGCCATATTTGAAGGCGGCAGGCGCGGGACAAAGATAATACAAAAATGCCTGTTGACAACAGCCCGAGAGCATGGTAAACATTAAACATAGCCCGGCCGTAAGTACGCGTAGCCCGCGTTACTCGTAATCAGATCGTTTTGAGGCTTTGCCGAGTCCACTTCGAGCGACCCGGCAGGCTTATCGCAAAAGCGGCGGTGAATAATGCGGGCCAGCTCACAGCATAGAGGGCATAAAAAAAGCCCCGATAGTGGCCGATAATAAACACATTGCGGATTTTCGTTTACTACCTGCGGTTGGGTCTGTAGTAGTGGCATGGAGGAACTAATGAGACAATCCGCGAACGCCATCTTCTTCGAAAATGGATGAATGTCATTTTCATCCATTTGTGGCGAACACAACAGCGCTGCGCAGCAGTCGCGAAAGTGTTCACGCCACGATTTCTAGAGACAGCGTTCGCAGGCAAGATTGCAATAGCCAATACATTGCATCTTCTGGGGGGGCCAGAACAGCAGCGCCTTTAAGCGCGACTAATCGTTTGTTTTTATTTTACGCGAGGGTTGGAAGGTGCATCGAGAACAAAACCGAGTGACACTCTAGGCAACCCCATTTTGGAAAGAGGAGACTATTGCAATGAATCACAAGTTTAGGTGGAGTGTAGTCACCGTAGTGTGCCTTGCACTGCTGGTGATTGCACAGTTGTCCGGTTTCGCGGCGACGTACTATGTCTCTACGACCGGAAATGACGCCAACAGTGGTCTGACCACGGCAGCAGCCTGGGCAACCATTGACAATGGCGACAGAAACTCTCTGCTGCATGCAGGCGACACGGTATTGGTGCAGCCTGGAACCTATAATCCGGCCATTCAGAAGATCACGACCGATGATCTACCCGGATGGAATGTCAGTTTTAGAAACTGCTCCGGAACGTCCGGTAACCCAATCACATACAAGGCCAATGGCGCTGTCCAGATCAACGGCACTGCTGATTACGGTTCAGCCGGTACCGGTTGGGGAACCATTCGCTTCCAGAACGTCAGCTACTGTGTTCTTAATGGCTTCATCATCGATGCTGCCAATCATTCTAACATAGAGCTCGAGTTGGATGACGCAATGGGCCCGGTGAGCAATATCATCGTCGAGAACTGCTCATTCCGAAACTGCGCTTACGGCGCGACGGTCCGCGCGGTCGTTAACTGCCAGTTCCACAACAATGTGCTTTTCAATTGCTCTACTTTCGGTCTTTTTGCTGATGGCTATAAAAGTGGAGTTTCCACAGGCAACAAGATTTGGAACAACACTCTTGTCAACTGCGCTGCCGGAGCCAATGTAGGCGCTGGCGACGTGACCACAGAGTACAGGAACAACATCTTCGAGAACTGCGGGACCGCTGCCAGCAGCGCTATGTCTGGAAGCAGTATGGGTACTGTAACCCGCTCGAACAACCTGTTCTGGCCTGCGTTAACAGCCCCTTCACCGCTTGGTTCGGGTGACATTACTGCGAATCCTCTGCTGGGCAGCAGCCTCGAGTTGCTGGCTGGAAGCCCTGCGATTAACGCAGGCATCAACGTCGGTCTACCGTACAACGGCTCAGCGCCTGACATGGGCGCATTCGAGTCCGGGACAACCCCGCCGTCCGGCGGCACGGTCACTGGTCAGGTCACCTGCGCTGGCGCCCCGCTTGTCGGCGCGTCTGTAGGTGTTGGAGCTTACGCTACCGCAGTGACGGATGCTAATGGCAATTACACTCTGTCAGCAACCGCGGGCACGCAGAATGTTACCGCTAGTAAGACCGTGGCAGGCACACCCGGTTACACCACAGCCACCCAACAAGCGACAGTTCCAGCTAACGGTTCTGTGACACTGAACTTCGCTCTCACAGCAAACGCAGGCACGACATACTACGTCAATCCTGGCTATGAGTTTGCTGATGACAGCTTACAAGATGGCCTGGCTCCTGGCGACGATCCGGTCCATGGCCCGTGGGCAACTCTGTCCGGCGGAGCTGGCATACTCAAGCCTGGTGACATAGTTAAGGTAGTTGGCAGCACCACCCCGTATACGGAAAGCTCGCAGATGGTTCCGGGAGGTAGTGGATCTGCTGGCTTCCCGATCACTTACGAGGCTGTTGATCCTGTCACTTACAATTATAGTGCCTATGCTGTCACCTTCGATTGGACGAATTCTGGCAGCGGTGCAGGCTTCAACACGGCAAGCAAAAGTTACCTTGTCGTGGAGGGCATCAACTTTAACCAGACAGGTGGCTTCTCTGCTAACAGTTCACTTATTGCTGGTGGCCACATGACAGGCGTCGTCATACAGAGCTGCACTTTCACGTCAGATTCGTGGAACTGGCACTGTGTGGATTTGCCTGGCTGCAACTACTGCACATTCGAGAACAATGTTGTTGGTCCATTACCGTATAGCAACTCTACCGGTGTATCACTTACCTGGGGTGGTATCGGAAACAAGGTCGACAACAACACCTTTAACGGCTGCAGCAATACCTGTGTTGATGCCGAAACGACCGTAAACAATGGCACGACCTTATCTTTGGTCGGCTGTGAGATCAAGAACAATATCATGGCGAATAGTAGCTGGCAGGGTCTTAATGACCCCGCAGCCGTCTACCACAGCAACAATCTGTTGTACAACGACGGTAGCTATAATACAGCCACTCCTCCTGTTTGGACGGAAAGAGATTACGTTGGAACAATAGCTGGTCCTGGCGAAATTGTCGGCAAGGATCCCAAGCTGGATTCCACCGATCATCTTCTGGCAGGAAGCCCCTGCATTGATGCAGGTTGCCTTGTCGGTCTGCCCTTCAACGGCGCTATGCCGGACATTGGAGCATTCGAGAGCGCTTTCGCGCAGCCTATCCCGAACACGACTCCGCAGGGAAGCGTTAACGGCAAGGTGACTAACGCGGCGACTGGGAATCCTTTGGGTGGAGCTATCGTAAGCGCCGGAACTACGAGCACTGGCGTAACAGACTCAAACGGCAACTACACACTGACAACGTTTACCGGCAGCCAGCAGTTTCAGGCTGCGGCAGGCGGCTACGGGACTGTCAAGCAGACTATCACCGTCGCCAGCGGCTCACAAACTGTCAACTTTGCGTTGACTTCAGGGGTAGCAGGTGTGTTCTATGTCAGTCCCACCGGGAACGATGGGAACGACGGCGTTACGAGCAATTCGGCCTGGGCGTCAATCAACAATGGTGACGTGAAAGGTCTATATCCTACTACGGTCGCTACCACAGTACATGTTTTGCCGGGCACATACACCTGTGCATCAGGGATTGCATTCAACAAGAGTGGAACGGCCACCTACCCGATCACATACACAGCTGATGAAGGCCCTGTTACTGTCAACTTCACTGTCTCTAACATCACGGACTTCCAGTTGGACAACCGCAACTACATCACATTGAACGGGCTCAACGTTGTGGGATCGCCTGAGGTTTCGGGGCAGAACACTTATCTCTTGACTATGACCAACAGCCAGGACCTGTACGGTCAAGAACTGCCACTTCTCCTGCACAGGCTGGAGTTGGCGCGCAGTCACAATGAACACAACTACCGGCTGCGTCTTCGAGTACAACGTGATCGGTCCGCTGCCTTACTCCAATTCCCTGGGTATATACATGGGAACCGGCGGTCTGAACAGCAAGATAATCAACAATACCATCAAGGGGTGCTCGTCTTACGGCATCCAACTTGATACTAATAATGGCTCGATAACGGGCTACACTGGCTGTGCTGCGGAGAACAACATCAGCGTCAGCAACATGTTCGGCTTGGGTGCACCTTCCGGATCTGCTGCTCACCAGTACAACATCTACAATGCGAACACGTCAGTGAACTTGCACTCAGGGACAACGGCTGATCCCACAGAGATCGTTGGTGAAGATCCGCTGCTGGATGCGAACTATCACCTGAGGTACGGAAGCCCTGCGATTGACGCGGGTGTTATGGTAGACCCGTCCAATTCGGATCCTACCCCAGACCTAGGCGCATTCCAGTATCAAGGTTCTGGAAATGTTACGGGCACAGTCACAGACGGCACATACCCAATAGCCGGCGCAACGGTAACTACGGTTAACCAGAGCGCGACAACCGGTGCTAACGGAACCTACACCATCCTAAACACGGAAGCTGGGCCATACAGCGTCACTGCCAGCGCGGGAGGTTACTACCCCGCGACTCAAACGACGACTGTTCCGCTAGGCGGAACCGTAACAGGAGTGAACTTCGCTCTTGCAGCCAAGCCGCCGGTCACATACTACGTCGAATCCGGCGGTAACGACACCAACAGCGGTTTGTCCACTAATGCGCCTTGGGCTTCGGTCAGCAACGGTGACGCAAAGGGTATCCTTAATGCTGGAGACACTGTAATCGTAGTTGGTCCGTCTCCAATCGAAACGCCGACTACGAGTGACAGCCTTAGCGCATGTCCTATAGACAATTGCTCCGGAACGGCCTCCAGGCCTATTACCTACACGGCAATCAATTACGGCTACATCGACACGTCCTCTGGAGGATATGGTCCTCAGATCAACGCCAACTACATCGTGTTTAATGGGCTGCGATCACCGGGTCAAGTCCGCAGCGGACAGTGGACAATACGCTACCCAATATCCTATCGAACTGCTTAACACAACCGGAAGTGTTGTGGAGAACTGCAGCATCAGTAACACTGACTGGACGTGGCGAGGCGTGTGGCTCAACGGCGCAATTAACTGCGAGCTCCACAACAACGTTATATCATTCCCAGGAACCTGGGCTCGGCGGCCCGTATGACTCGACGGGTATAAACGATGATGGTTACTATGTGGATGGCACCGGTGGCCACGACTCGCGTAGTGGCTCCGGCAACGTGATTGTCAACAATGACCTTCCATGACCTGCTCGGGATCCCTTACCGGTCTCCGTTAGACGAGACCGGACGTGTGTTGAAGAACAACATAGCCGTCAACTGCGGCTATGGTATCAACGCTGGCAACATCGGCATAGATCACTCCAACAACATATTCTGGGAAGTGCCTAACAATCCGTTGCTGGGCACCTTGCGTGATTCCGGGAACCGACAGCACATACGTGCTCGACTGCGACTGAAAGCTGTTGTTAATCCTATGCTCAATGCTGACTACACTCTGCAGTCGGGAAGCCCGGCGATCGACGCCGGCGCTTATGTTGGTCTGCCGTTCCAGGGTAAGGCTCCTGACATCGGTGCTTTCGAGTATTCCAGGCCTGGCTCTCAGTCTGCTCTCAAAACGGTTACCGGCCAGGTTAAGAACACTGCCGGAGCAGGTATCAGCGGTGCTCTGGTGACGGCTGGTGCGTATGCGAACTGGTCAACGACAACTAACTCATCCGGCTACTACACATTAACCAATGTGGCAGGAACCGTTATGTTGATGAGCGCTTCCGCAACTTCTTATTCAACCGGCACGCAGACTCCGAATCTGGCGAGCACTCAGGTCGTCAACTTCACGTTGTCGGCTGCCCCCGGGGACGCCGGTGACGAGAATATCGGTTGCCAAAGCTATGGCTAACAACACCACTGTCAAGATAACCGCCGCTAAGGTAGTTACAGTGAGCTCTGGTGTGTTCGCCAATAATGCTATCTACATCGAAGAGCCCGACAGGACTTGCGGGATCAAGGTCCTGCTTGCATCCGGTCAGTCTGTTACCGCCGGTAACAATATAATGCTGACTGGAACTCGTCGGGACAGATGCTAATGGTGAAAAGTACATCCAGTGCATCACCATCGACAGCAATGACAATGCAACCACTGCTCCGCTGGCTGTTGGTGTTGCCAACAATGGCATAACCAACATGGTGGGACTGCTGGTTAAGGTCTGGGGTGCAACAACCACAGCAACCGGTGTTGTCAATGTCAATGACGGCAGCGTCTTCGACTCTGATGGTAACAATGACGGAGTCAACGTTACCACAACTGGTATAACCAAGACCATCGGCAGCTTCGTTTCCGTAACGGGAATAGTAAGCAAGACAACCGGTGGAGCACTGATTGTTCAGCCGAGAGGAAACGCTGACTTAAACTAGACGTCTATGCGTTAGTAAACTGATCTCGGCCCCGGAAGCTTCACTAAGAGCTTTCCGGGGCCGAGTGACATGTGTCAAACCTATCAACCTCTTCAGACTTAGAGCATTCTAAGGTATTGCTCACCTCGCACTAAGACTCTCAGCACATAATACAGTTGGGGAATGCTAACGGCTCCAGGCGCGGTCATCCATTTTACATAAGTCAGCAACCGGATCTTGGGCCTGTCCGGCGTCCGCCCCGCCGCCGGTCGATACTGGGGCAACCAAGCGTTTAGAGCGTCGAACTCTGTGAGCCTCTCATTGGCTGATGCGCTAAGGCTCGCACGCTCCACAAACCCGGCAACAGCCTTACCCAACCCAACAATTGCACTTGCTGAGCCAATTGGATCCAGCACAACCAAACGAAGAAGGTAAACAATTGATCGACCGATTCAAGGTATTTCCGCTTACGCTGATTGTCTTATCGGCATTCACAACTCAGCAGTCATGCGCTGCCAGGTACAAGCGCATTCGCCACGGACGCATCGAACTCCATTATCCCATTCCTCGCTGTAGGAGAATTGTCGCTGTTTGCAGGTGGAACGAACGGCAAGGGGGAAGCTGTGCAGGGAGCCAAGGCGCTCATAGCAACCGGCCTGGCCACTGAACTACTGAAATATACCGTCCGCGAAAAGCGGCCCAACGGCGACTCTTTGGACAGCTTTCCCAGCGGCCACTCTTCGGCGGCATTTGCCATGGCGACAGCGCTGGCGGACATGAAACCTCAGTATAAATGGGAAGCCTACGGCTTGGCGACCACCATCGCCTGGTCCCGGATTGAAGTCGGCGCGCACCACTGGCAGGACGTGGTGGCCGGCGCCGCTCTCGGGCACTTCATTACCAAGCAATTTACCAGCGACCACATAATGATCTCCCCGGCAGGGTTAGCTTACAAGTGGGGATGGTAGTAGATCGACGCGCTTGAGAGCCTGGGTGGCGCGTTCGTTTTTCGCAGGAACCATTGGCAGTAGCGGTTATCTGCGGATTACCCGAGCGTTTTCCTGCGTCTGCCTATAAGGGTGCAGGCGACTCCCATCAGCACCGCGCAGAATGATTGGGGCTCCGGTGTCTCGTAGACCTGCACATTGTCGAAGTAACAGTTGCAAGGAGTGCCGTCGTTTTGCTCGAATGCCAGCCATACGCTGTCGCTGCCGAACCAAGGTGTACTAAAACTGTAAGTATATGAATGCCAGTTCCCGTCATTTGTCATGTCAGTCGGGGTGACAACCCACATAGGAGGCGCAAGCATGCGCGAGGTATCGTCAGTGATTCCTGCCCACCCGCAGGCGTTGCCGAATCCCAGGTAGTCAAAAGAAAAAATGCAGGTCGTGCCCGGGTCCGGCGTAATGCCGTTGAGCGTGAGTAGGTCGCCGCCACTTTTATCAGATGTGAAGTTGACCACTTGACCGTGCGTTTGGGCATCAACCGGCGCCGTGACGATCTGACCGTAAGTCGTGCTCCATGCCGATAGGCCGTTCTCGAAGTCATCGAAGAACAGCGTCCCTGCACCAGCCGGCAATGAAAGACAGCACAATGCGGCCAACGTGCTTGCAATTTGCAATATCTTGAGTCTTGCAGGTGCCATTGCTACCCTTCCGTGTCATTCGAAAGAATTAAACTGGAACCATTTTCAAGCTCTGCAATAATCATGCCAAACGGGCATATTGTGGACAGGCGTCGCATAAACACAGCCGGTGAGCAACACATCAGCATGTTATGTCGTATACTATAGTGTTTCTAACAATCCGGAGGCTCGAACTTGAACGTGCTGATAGTGGAAGATGACAACAGCGTGGCGCGGTTCCTAAAGCAGGCGACTACCGAGGCGGGATACACATCGCAGGTTGCAGGAAACGGCTCGGATGCGCTCGACCTGGCAACCGCAATTCAGTTCGACCTCATACTCCTGGACGTTATGATTCCCAGGATGAACGGTTTCGAGGTATGTAAACGCCTGAGAGCTGCAAAGGTTACCACCCCCATACTCATCATCACAGCCAAGGATACGCTCGAGGATAAAATAGAGGGATTGGACAGCGGGGCGGACGACTATGTGGTAAAGCCATTCCAAATCGCCGAGCTTTTGGCAAGAGCGCGGGCACTCCTGCGACGCGGCTTGTCGTCACCGGCTGTTCTCAGCGTCGATGACCTTACGCTGAACCCCGCCACACGGCACGCCTCCCGTGACGGCAAAACAATCTATCTCTCCGCAACCGAATACTCTCTCCTCGAATACCTGATGCGCAATGCCGGAAGGGTGGTTACGCGGTCGATGATCCTGGAACACGTCTGGCAGTATGACTTTGAGGGCGCAGACAATGTGCTTGACGTATATATTAGCTATCTGCGCAGCAAGATCGATAAGGGCCATAAGGCGCCGCTGATTCATACTCTCCGTGGAGTCGGCTACAGGATGAGTGGTAACGATGTGGCCTAAATCCATTCGCGCCCGGATGACCGCTGCGTTCTCCCTGACGATTGCAGTGCTCATGTTTACCGCGAGTTCGGGACTCGTCTGGTACGCGAGACATTCCGCCCAACTCAACGCTGATTCGCTGCTGAAGGCGTCAATCCGGAAAGCGCAGGCGGAGATCAATGAAAGCAATCAGACAGGCAGTCTCGAAAAACTCATAGGCGACGAACGCGAGGAAGACCGTGCTGATAATCTAAAGCTCGAGCTTCTGGATAGCAGCGGCCGCCATTTGTTCGGCAAGAACGTCGATTCCCTGCCGCTCAGAAGCACTCATTCCTGGCGAGTAGCCACTGGTAAGCTTCGCGACAACACCCTGTTGATCGGAATGCCGTGGAGCAAGACTGAGGCCGCCCTAAGATACCACGCTATAGTGCTGCTGTCCCTGGCTTTGTTCACAGTCGTCGTCGCTGCCGCGGGCGCGTGGGTGCTTGTTGGCCGCACGCTTTTACCGATATCTTCGCTTTCTCGCCAGGCAAACTGCGCGTCGGTGGACAGCCTGAGCATCAGCCTGGAACAACCCTCCCGCGACTCCGAGATAGTTGAACTGGTGGCCACACTGAACAAGCTGCTCATTAGGCTTTCGCAGGCGGCAACCGCGAAAGGCCGGTTTTATTCCGCCGCCTCCCATCGAGCTTCGCACTCCCCTCCAGGCGCTCTCAGGCCACCTGGAACTGGCGCTCAGCAGAGATAGAACAGGCGAGCAATACAAACTAATGATCGAGGAAGCCCACACGCAAGCGCGTCGCCTTATCTCCCTTGTGCACGACCTGCTGCTGCTTTACCAACTGGAGGGCGCGACCCCGGGTCCTCCAAAGGAACTCGGCAACCTCTCTGACGTTTGCAGGCGAGTGTTATCTCAGCTTCAGCCGATCATCGGCAAGCGCGCTCTGCGAATACGAACCAACCTGCCGGATGACGCGCATATACAGGCTCTACCAACCCACATTGATATGCTTGTCCGTAACCTGATCGAGAACGCCGTGAAGTATGCCGTTCCAAAGAGCGAAGTCAGGATAGACCTCGGCGCTTCGCCGGGTCAGGTTGAGCTTGTCGTTTTTAACCAGTGTGATGCTGCTCCCGGGTGGATCGACGAGAAACTCTTCGAACCGTTCTCACGCCCGGACTCTTCCCGCAACTCCGAAACCGGCGGCACGGGGTTGGGTGTTGCAATCTGCAGGGCGCTCGCTCAGTAATGACTGGGACTTGACGCTGCGGCAGGACGAACAGGGCGTATGTGCAAGACTAATCTGCCCTCCAGGCCGCTAGTCGGGTAGTACTTGTCCGCAAAGAAATTCATTAACGTGCAGCCCGTCCCGACGGTACCGGCCGTGCTACTGCACCTCGATATCCAGAATCGTCTCGAAGCCGGATATTTTCAGAACACGCAGAGGGTATGCCGTCCCAAGAACAATCACCTTGAGCCGCTTTCCTCTATTCAGCAGAGTAACAGCCGCCTTCGCCAAATCCTGAACAATGGCGGTATCAATAAAATCCGCGCCGCGCAAGTCGACGGTCACGTTCTCTGCCGTTTGGGATGCCTCTTTGAGGCCATCGTGAAACGCCTTCGAGTTGGTCAGGTCGAGCGTTCCACCACCGGTAACGGTAACCGACGTTGCGTCACGGCTTATACTGATCTGTGCTGTTTCAACCATTATGCCTCCCGCTTACGGTTTCGCCATCAAATGTGATAACTACAACAGCGGCGTCGTCCTGCAACTTACCGCCTGCGTGCGCGGTCGCCGCATTGAGCACACCGGACGCCGTCTCGTGCGGCGAACCGACCCTGTGACTGGATAAGTATTCGATCATTCCCTGTTTCTCAAATAACACTAGACCCGAAGCTCTAGCTTCCGTGATACCATCTGTTACCATCACTATCGTATCTCCCGGCTCAAGGTCAACGTATCCCTCCGTGTAAGTTGCGGTTTCGGTAACCGCAAGAGGCATCCCGCCGAGTTCAAGCTCGTGAATGACGCCTGATGCGCGACACACAACAGGCGGCTAATGACCCGCGCTGGTGTAGCTCACTCTGCCCGTGGTAGTGTCAACAACGGCAAAGAATGCAGTGAGAATGTTGCATGCATCATCCGTATCCTTGCACAGCGTCTCGTTGGCCAGTGTTACCACGTGCGACGGCCGGGGGTCTATAAATGCGTAGCTGCGAACGGCATAGCGCGCAGCCGCTACTCGTATTGCCGCTGCCAACCCTTTGCCCGCAACATCACCTATAAGAACGCCTATCTTTCCTCGGCCCAGCTCAAACACGTCATAGAAATCGCCTCCGACTTCTGCTTCCTTGAGCGCAGGCTGATATCTGACACCGATTCTAAAACTGCCAATCTCAGTTGGCACATTCGGAGGAACCAGCGCATCCTGAAGCATCCTGGCTATATGGTGCTCTCGTCTGTAGAGCTCTTCTCTGCGCCGGTCCAGGGCGGATCTCTGCGGTAATATCATTGATAGTCAATACCGCGAGCAACGGCTGACCCTCGGCGTCACGAACAAGGGCGCCGCCGTAACCGAAGACCCGCTGCCAACCGACTTTAGTATGCCGGATGCAGATTTCGACGTTGTGAAGGAGTTCTCCGCCCAGGATGCGACTCATCGGCCATTGTTCGAGCGGTAGCACGGCGCCGTCCACAGCGGAAAGCTCAAAGAAATCCGCGAACTCCGGCAGCCGCCTCTGGCATTCCTGCACGCTGTTAAATCCGTGCATCTCCAACGCAGTGCGATTCCAGTGAAGCAAGTTGCCGCTCAGGTCCGACACAATCACGCCTTCCGTCAGATTCTCCACAATCGGTCCTAAGCTGGGCCTCACTTTTCTGCAGAGCATCCATCAGGCCATCGCGTTGGGCAAGCGAGCGAGCCAGTTTGATATTGCCATAACTCAATTTTGAAAGCAAGGCCGCCAGCTTCATGAACAAAGCCATGCCCTCATGCAAAAAGTCATTGCTCAAGCGCGGAACACTTTCAAGCAGCGCTATGTATTCTTCTTCGTCAAAACCGTAGCGGCGCGCCTGTGCTCTAAAGAACTCATAGTCCAATTCCTCTTCTTCAAAAGAGAACTGACCGGAAAAAAGATTTCCGACGTGCTGTCCCCCAACCATTATCGGGGTCGCCACATCCCACATATTGTTCTTGCACTTGTAAAGTTTGAACTGCCCCTCAGGCACCCCGGCGGTAAGCTGAGTGTCGCTTTCAATGCAGTACTCTGCAGGTTTCGGGGTGAGCGCGGTGATATTTCGTGCAGATATCCTGCCAGCCCACACCGACCAGCACCTTGCCTTTGGTATCAAGTATGGTCATGGGGATGCGAGCGAGCGCGTAGAAACTCTCCATTATCGACTGTATCGCCTGAACATCAACGATATCGGCGAGTTCGAGGCTTCCAATGTCTCCCTCAGGAGAAAGAATACTGTCCAGCTTCTATCCGGACGCGCTGCTCGCTCTCCCTGAGCGCTTCTTCGGAGCGCACTTGCTCCTGCTGTAATCTGATCGACGCGACTGCGTAGGAGACGTCGTCGGCTAATTCTGTAAGTAGCGCAACCTCGTCCTTAGTAAACGGATCGGGGTCGGTTGAATAAATGGTTATTGCCCCAAATGACCTGCCATCCGCCACCAGAGGAAGAGCGATCGAAGACGCGTAGCCCCGCACGATCGCCTGTTCCCGCCACGGTTCAAACTGTGGATCAGTGAGCATATTTCGGCAGGCGCTTGGCTTGCCCGTTCGAATAGCCGTGCCGGTTGGACCGCGACCGCGCGGGGTGTCTGCCCAGGTAATATCGAGCGTTTCGAGGTATCCATGGTCGAAACCGGCGCTGGCAACGGGGTGAACAGTCTTTTCTTCATCATCGTCCGCATAGCCTATCCACACCATCTTGTGACCACAGTCGTCCAGGATGATCCCGCAGACCCGGCGCAGATAAGCCATTTCATTACGCGCACGCATCATCGCCTGGCTGCTATCACTGTGCGCATTCAATGTACGATTGACCTTTTGAAGCTGCTCCTCAATTCGGGCGCGTTCTTGAATCTCCTGGCGCATCTCATCTTCCCAGTTGCGCAGTTCCTCGTTCATCGCCTCAAGCTCTTCATTTGAAACAACCAGTTCTTCATTGGCGTCCGATAGTTCCTGGGAACTTGCCTCCAGTTGCTCCATCGCCTGTTGAAGCGCGTGTTCCACCTTTTTGCGCTCAGTGATATCGCGGGCTATTGTCGAGGCCCCGACAATCAGGCCCTCGGCATTTTTGATAGGAGAAACCGACAGCGAAACCGAGATCATTTCGCCGCCTTTACGGATGCGCTGGGTGTCATAATGCTCGACCAACTCTCCGCGACCGATTCTTTGCAGAATCTCCGGAACGTCATCCCCCCAGTCCTGCGGACACAAGATCGATATCGAACGTCCGAGGACCTCTTCCGCCGTGTAACCATAAACATTCTGCGCGCCGCGATTCCAACTCGTGATTGTCCCATCCAGCGTCTTGCCAATAATGGCATCATCGGAGGATTCAACAATCGCAGCCAACCGGGCAAGCGCTTCCTGGGCTCGCTTGCGCTCCTCAATCTCCCACTGCAGCTCCTCGTTGCCGGCTCGAAGTTCTTCATTTTGAGCTTCTATTTCTTCGCCTGAAACGACCAGTTCTTCGTTCAGGTGTTCCAGTTCTTTGGTCCTGGCATCCAATTCGTTAAGGGTGTTTTGCAGGGCCTGCTTGGTCTGCTTGACCGTCGAACTCTCGATTACGCTCCAGTTTCCGCCGCGTTTCATGATGGCAAACTCGTGGTTGGCCACTACATCCGCGATCTCCCCCGCTCCACACCTGTCAATGCAGTATGTGCAAAGAGCCAGCATTTTGTAGCTGCCGAGGACGCTGTTCACAACTTCTTCGTACTGCGTGAAAGAGTCCCAGTGACCTTTTTCCAGCCAGAACGTGTTCCCGGTAAGCCTGAGACCCGAATATCCTCTTTCGAGGGCTGCATTCATCTTCTGAACCCAGCCGTCAAGAACTCGTTTCTGGTCGAACACTCCGTCGATGAGGTACCATTGGGTGTGGGGTATGATTTCGATCTGACCTTCGGCGAGTCTACGGTCGAGGTCGGGCACTACCGCTTGTAGTGATTGTTTTGCAGTGTCCGTGTCCAGGGGTTCGGATGTTACCCACATGCAGAACTCGTTCGACTCCAACCCGGCTTTGAAGTACGGGACTAAAGTATCAATGAGGTCCTGCCGCGTCTGATAGAATTGACAGAAGTGTGTGCCCCACCCAACGTCTCCAACGATCCCAATTCCGGTCTTTCGGAGATCTGGGCTCCTGTTGCAGTTCGTAGGCTCAGGCTCTACGCCGGAGCCGCCGCATTCCACCGCATTGCATTGTTTTCCTCTTATCGGCAGTGACTCGCCACACGGCATAAAGCTTACCTCGAAATACTTCTCCGACTCCGGCCGGATTGCAGCCGGCAATACTGGATAATAACCAGATCCACATAGATTATAACAAGCAGACTTGCTGGTGTCGATAGAGCGCGTTCCTTTCGCATCTCAGATCTGCCAAGACCGTTTTTATCGTGATTCGTGACCCTTCGCACACGGCCCTTCCATGACATATACCCCATTAGCCTGCCGAAACTATTGTGGCGCAATTACCCGAAGGCATGGCTATGGAGCGCGTCGTATGTTAAAGGTAGATGGAACTGCTGGAGAAGCACAATGAAAAACCTTTTTTTGACATCTGACGGCCAGGAGACTGCACGGACCTTGCGAGCACGGTCAATGGGCAAGCATTTTACAAAGATGCTGGCCGATACGCCTTTGTTTCTGCCGAAAACCGGAGTGATTGCCGGACCGGTGACTTTTTGCAGGCGCGAAGCTGATTCGGCATATCCGGAAGCCGCACGCTCGTGGGAGCACGACAATCTACACTTCTCCATGAATGTGGAGACACTTCTTCGTCTGGGGTTCACAGGTGTACGCGACACCGCCCGACACAATGCTGCTCTTCACGAGGGCGAAGAGGCCGCGTACTTGAACGTGATCGCGGATTGCCACGGCGCGGCAATCGATTTTGTTGGGAGGCACGCACAGGAGGCTGAGCGGCTGTCGACACAAGCCCCAGGAGCACAACAAGAGCGCCTGCTGTGTATCGCCGAAACTTGTTCCCACCTTACCCAGCGCGCGCCCCAGACGTTTCTCGAAGCGGTGCAGCTCTTCTGGTTTGCATGGAATGTGCGCGGGCACGGCACGATTGGCCGCCTTGACCAATACCTCAATCCGTACTACCTCAGCGACATTCAAGGCCGCCGGATATCCAAGGAGGAAGCTTTTTGCATCACACGCGAGCTCTGGGAAGGCTTCGGCCGGCCGGGCAGAGGGGATACACTCCAAAATGTCGTGCTCGGGGGACAGCATCGAGACGGCAGTGATGCGACCAATGAACTCTCATTTCTGATGCTGGATGCGGAATTGGCCGTGCGTTCGGGGGAACCGCATACCAGTGTTCGCGTTCACTCCGGCACTCCTTCGGAGTTCCTCGAGAAAGTCGCCGCTGTTCAGGCGCTTGGACACGGACAGGGAACACTCTACAACGATGATCTGCTGATTCCATCGCTGGTGGCAAAAGGAGTTCCGCTGGCGAGCGCCCGCAACTACGCCAACGATGGCTGCACTGAGCTGACCATCGACGGCGAAAGCCGCATCAGCTTCACCCAGTTGGAAGCTGTGAAGTGCCTTGAGATCGCTCTTTTCGACGGCGAAGAGAATACTCGACCCGGCACTGCCCAGGGTCAGTACATTCTGAGAGCCGAAACACAGCGCGATCTCCACACTGGTCTGGAACTCGGCTTCAAGTCAGGCGATCTCACCAAAATGGAAACGTTTGACGAGTTCTACGATGCATTTTTGTTGCAGGACTTCCATCAACTCGAACTCGCGATGGATCGATTGAGCCGGGATATCCGTCGTGAGACCCAGGAGGGCGTAACGAGCCCATTTTTGGCAGGCACGTTCCCCGAATGCCTCGCCACCGGCGTCGACGGATTCAGAGGCGCTCTGCCGGTGCCGTGTCACATAGTTTTTGCCGGCTCCCTGCCTACCGTGGCGGATGGCCTGGCTGCCGTCAAGAATGTTGTGTTCCTGGATCATCTTTGCAAACCGGCGGATTTACTGGATGCGCTCAGGGTGAACTGGGAAGGCCACGAAGCGCTGCGTCAAAGCTGCCTTGCTGCACCAAAGTTCGGCAACGACGATGACTTCGTTGACGAGATCGCCGCCGACATCGCCCGGCGCTTCTGCGGGCGCGTTGTCGACTACCCTACCCCGACCGGAAAACCGTTCTGGCCCGCGCTTTACAATTTCCTGTTTAACGACGAAACCAAAGTCGTGGGCGCCACCCCGGATGGCCGCCGTTGGAATGAACCGATGTCCGAACACTATTCTCCCACGCCCGGACGCGCTCGAAAGGGGCCGACCGCACTCGTCCGTTCGGCGGTCAAGGGACCGCTTGGAGATGCCTGCGGTTTATCCGTTTTTCACATCAGTTTATCGAGGAGCATAGTCCCGAACGACAAGCGTGGAATAGCGCTTCTGAGCCAGCTCAATAGCACCGCGCTGCGGCTCGGAGCAGCCGTCATGAACGTTGCAATCTACGACGTCGATGCGCTCCGGGCCGCCCAGGCTGCGCCGGAATTATACCAGGACTTGATTGTTCGTGTGTGGGGATTCAGCGCGCGATTTGTGGATCTTTCAGACGATATGCAAAACCACATAATCGCCCGTGTGTCTCAGGCAGGCCCATGATCATAGAATCGCGTTGAAGAGCAGCCCGATCAGGAGTATTCCGAACGCTACCGTCCCGAGGAAAACGGCTATGAGTTGCGGCTTCAAGACCTTGCGAATGATTATGACCTCCGGAAGCGAAAGCCCGATCACCGCCATCATAAACGCCAGTGCGGTCCCGAGCGCTGCGCCCTTTTCAATGAGCGCCTGCACCACAGGTATGATGCCGGCGGGGTTCGAGTACATCGGCACTCCGATAGCAATCGCTGCGGGAACGCTCCACCAGGCCTTCTTGCCCATCACGGATGCCAGCGTGCCGGATGGCACGTAGCCGTGGATGACCGCGCCAATCGCAATGCCCGCCACGACATACGGCCAGATTCTTCGCACGGTGTCGCCAACTGCCTGGACGCCATAGTTGGCTCTTTCCTCCAGGCCCATGATCGTTTCGGGCTCGGAGGCTGAGGATATTTGAACCTCGTGCACCCAATCTTCCACGAAGCGTTCCATGCCAAGCTTCGATATGGTCCACCCGGCTGCAATTGCGATTGCAAGTCCGGAACCGGTGTAGACCGTTGCCACCTGCCAGTCGAACATATTCAACAGCATCGCGACGGCCACCTCGTTTATCATCGGAGCGGCAATCAGAAATGAGAACGTGACTCCGACGGGAATGCCGGCTTCCACGAACCCTATGAACAGTGGTATTGCGGAGCAACTGCAAAATGGGGTGACGATCCCGAGGAGCGACGCAAGAACGCTCCCCAGTATCTCGCCCCTCCCTGCAAGCACTCGGCGGACTCGCTCCGGCGTAAAGAACGATCTCACAACGCCGACCAGAAAAACAACCAGGACAAGAGTCAGAAGTATCTTTGGAACCTGGTAAACGAAAAGATTGACGAATTACCCAGACCAGACGCCGGAGAAAGCCGAAGTGCTTTGAATGTCACAAAGTCTGCGGCGGGCTGCAAAAACCGGCTGGCCAGCGCCCAAAGGGCGAGGGCGGCGGCGCCGCCGGCAGCCAGATGGATGCGCCTGGCTGGTTTTTTGATCGCTGCACTGTCGCTTTGTCCCATAGAACATTCACTTCCCAAAACAATATACGGCTCCGTCGCCGGTCCCGATCACCATTCGCCCCCTGGCAATCGCCGGAGACGCTTTGATCTCGGCTCCCGCCTTGAAGTGCCAGAGTTTTCTGCCACTGGCCAAATCCAGAGCGTAAAGGTCTCCGCTGTCAGAACCCACGAACACGACTGAACCCGCGATAACGGGAGACGAGTCGATCTCGCTCCTTGCTTTGAACGTCCACAATGTCTTCCCCTTAGCCGGCTCTACGGCAAAAACGCTTCGCCCGCGGGAAGCAAAGACCACTGCGGCGCCGGTCACCGCCGCGCTGGCATAGATTCCACCGCTAGTTTTCTCCTTGTGGTCCCAAACCACCTTTCCGTCGCTTACGCGCACAGCAAGGTAGTCCCCACTCAGCGCTCCGACAAACACCTTCCCGCCCCGATAAGCAGGAGCTACTAAAGTTCGTTTCTACGTGCGCCCTGGCGTGTTCCTTGCCTGATTTGAGGTCGATACAGCGCACGTTGCCATCGCAGCCCGCGATCATGACCAAGCCGTCGGCGACACACGGAGAGCAGTGAACCTGGGCATCAGTCTGCACGTTCCATTTGAGTCTGCCGGTCTTTGCATCGAGGCAGTAGAGATCATAATCGTATGCACCGAACAAAACAACGCCGGAAATATATGTGGCGGACGAGACAATTTTATCCTTCGCTGTGAACTTCCACAACAGCTTGCCGCTGCTTCGGTCCAGGGCATAGAAAATGCCACTCTCATCGCCAATGAAAACCGCATTTCCGGCTACACACGGCGAGGCGCTGATAGAGTCCCTTGAGGTAAACTTCCATTTGAGCTTGCCGTCCGTCAGCCGCAGCGCCAGAACCCGATTATTCTTTGTCCCCACGAAAACGGTATCTCCCACAATTGCGGCAGTAGACTCTACCCCGGCCCCGGCTTCGTGCGTCCACAGGAGTCTTGGTTTAGCCGGAAGCACCGACTTTGCGACCCCGTCCATCTGAGGGTCGCCACGGAAACTGGGCCAATCCGCCGGCTGCTGTGCGAATGCACAGCTTGCCACGACGATAGCCGACACGATCAGTGCCAGCACTCTTGCTAATTTCATGATTACTCTTCCTCGAAGCGCCTCAATCAGCGGCCCGACAACAACTTTCCTTGCCGCCACAGCACATGAAACGCAGCCGACAATGAATATCGCCCCGAACAGCAGGATAACCGCGGTCCAGTTGATCCGCGTGTCCGCCGCTGCCAGTTGAGGGGCAACTGCGATCAGCGCGGAAATTGCCCCAAGCAGCAGGCCCGCCGCCAGCAGCCCCACATTTTCCGCCATGAGCAATTTGAACAGGTCATCTGTCGTGAAACCCTGAGCAAGCATCAATGCGAACTCATGCCTTCGCTCAAGCGCGCTGCGAAGCAGCACCACCACCAACCCTACCGTGCCGAGCAGCACACCGAGTCCGCCAAGCGCCAGAAACATCGCGAGGTAAGTGTTCTGCACCCC
>CAVZJH010000014.1:0-72286 GCA_963775535.1 uncultured bacterium
GCTAGCGATCAAGACGCTACCATCCGGGTATCGCTTGCGTCTTTGGCTGGAAGGATGGCAGCGGAACATATATGGTTTGGCGTGGGTTATGGAAGATATTTGGACTTTGCGGGGAAGTATGTTACGGACCCCGGGGTTGTTATGCATGGACGGCACGGAGAAGTCAACGTGTCTCGAACCCACGATGAGTACTTTATGATACTGGCAGAGCAGGGGATAGTCGGCTGTATCCTGTATTTTGGGGCACTGTTCGCGTTCATAGTGCGGCTTTTCCAAATACGCGCACGTTTGCCTGAAAAAGGTATATTGGGAAAGGAGTTCGTAACGATAATCCTTGTTTTTGTCCTGACCTACTTGATCTCAGGATTCGCCGACGAATATGGGACACATTTATTCATGTATTACCTACTGTTTGGAATGATTGCCCCGGTCATTTCCCTGGGTGAGCTTGTTGCAAAGGAGAAGTTAGCAGCCAGTGCTGTTGAGAAACTTCCTGTGAAGAGTCTGCAGCATGCCTAGTAATGTGCTTCACATCACAGAAATGTTACCGTAATGGGAAAGGGGGGTGTCATGCCGAAGAATGCTATAAGCCTCAGGAACATTCGAATGCTCGAGTATGGGCTGGTTGTATTACCTTTCCTTGTGTATGTTCGTCACGCCTTATTGTTTCGCAACTGGATCGTAGACGATGCCGGGATCAGTTTCAGCTGTGCCCGGAGCCTGGCTATGGGACACGGTTTGGTGTCTCAGCCGGGGCTCCCACCGGTTGAGGGCTACTCGAACACTCTTTGGGTGTTGGTTTTGGCGCCGTTCTTCCGCCTGGGCTTGTTTAACCCGATCATAGTTCCAAAGGTTGTCAGCGGTGTTTTGGTTCTGATGTCCTTTGTGTTAATCTATGCAATTGTGATTCAGGCCCTGCGAGCGAGCAAGTTGGCTGCGCTGCTCATACTTTCCCTTCTGGCAATGAACACTTCCTTTGTAGTATGGACGACCTCAGGCTTGGAGAATGCGCTTTACACTTTTGTTGTCGTGTCCCTGTGTATCCCGATACTGCGAGCTTCCCAGTGCCGGGTTCTGGGAAGAAGCGATGCAATAGTAGCCGGAATCTTAGCCAGTGGGGCTGCGCTCACGCGTCCGGATGGCATAGTTTACTGCATTTTATATCCCTTTGCAGTGCTCGTTCTTTGGCTCTTTGACCGCCGCTCATCCGGAAGAGGTCATCTTGGCGCGATTCTCGCGTACGCGTTGACCTGTGGAGCTTTGATGGGCGGATTTCTTGCTTTTCGGATGGCGTATTTCCACGACACGCTTCCCAACACATTCTATGCCAAGACCGGGCGGTCGTTTTCAGTTAGCTTGTCGGACATTCTGACGGTTAAGTCTGCGGCTGTTGGCCGGGTATACGAACTGGTTAAGGGAACGGCGGGGCAAATGGTGGGTCTTACGCTGTTCGCAGCCCTGGTGCTGACAGTTCATCAGATATCGCTGCGGCGGCTGCGGGCCGGGCACTATGTGATGCTATTGTTCCTGCTCGCGTCGGGAAGTATCTACTTGCTGCTGCCGATGGATTGGATGGGAGGTACAGATTCGCCACGCCATTCTTTGTGTTCTTCTATTGCTATCTCGTTGCGTTGGCGAAGCTGACTCTCGATAATCTGCAGGTTCCAAGCATCCGACGATATGGCGCTGTATTCGGCTTCTTGTGCCTGGGCTGGACGTATCACCATTTCGACTCGCGCTCCATTCAGTTTGCCCAGGCCCCGACTGTTCCTTTTCAAGGAATCGCCAGGATGGACGGATATACATTTAACCATTATGCTTCCGCGCTGGGCGTGAAGGATGGATCACTAAAGGTACCGGACCTGGGCGGGACGCTCTATTATTCGCATCTGCGTGTTTACGACCTGTCGGGGTTGTGCGACAAGACTGTTGCAAGAACTCTGGTGAGGGACCCTGCCGCGTTTCACGACTACGTGTTCGAGGTAGCTAAGCCCACGTTTGTGCGCATCCACGGAAACTGCACGTACTTCTGCAACTTCGATGCGGACCCGCGTTTTCGACGCGATTACGTTGCCATCAGGGAATGGCTGGATCCTTTCGTTAAAGAACACTACGGACGCGTGGCTTATTCAGGCGAGTATGTCAGGAAAGATGCGATCGGGGTAGATCCGGGCAAGCTGGGCGAAATCAAACGCCTTGCCGGGTCGGGAGTCCGGAGCGATTAGGCACATCAGCCACTCATCCCGGCGTGGAGGTTGGAAGTAAATGGCCCGTAAGCTTCGAGTTGTGATCGCGGGTCCCTATCCGCGTGAAGACGGCAAGATCGTCGGAGGTGTTGAGGGCGTTACTGCTGCGCTTTGTGATGGGTTGGCTTGCGTCGATGGTGTTGAAGTGCACGTTATGACGGGAGTCAGGGGAGTCGATGGCGTTATCGAACGACGCACGCGCAGCGGTGTTCTTGTCCATTCCATTTTGTCTCCGAATCGTCTGGCGTGGCTGGCAGGATTTCCCGTGGAACGGCGCTTGTTCCGCCAGGTTCTTGAGTCTGTGAACCCCGACATCGTTCACTGCCATACTCAGACCGTGTATCCGCACGCTGTGCTTGAGAGGGGATGGCCGTCGCTTCTCACAATACACGGGGTCTATTATCGAGAAGTGGCTCATTTGCACGGCTGGCCTCATTTTCAGGGGCTGATGGTCTCCAGATTTGAGCGCGATGCGATTCGCAGAGCCAGGCACATAGTCTGTATAAACCGTTATCTTTCCGATGCGTTCGGCCACATGTTCCGCACCGAGGATATACGTTTCATCGACAATCCTATTGATGACCGGTACTTCCGCGTTGCAAGTGCCGTGGAACCTATGCGGCTGCTCTACGGCGGAACGATTATGAACAGAAAAAACCTGATGGTACTGCTAAAGGCTGTTCGGATGCTCGCGGCGAAGCACCCTGACTTGAAGCTGCGAGTAGCCGGTTCAAAGAGCATTGAGACGCATTACTATCAGAGGTGCGTTGACTATGTTGAGGAGAACGCGCTAGGCAGGAACGTCGACTTCCTTGGCGCTATTTCGATGAACTCGATGATGGAAGAGCTCGGCGCGGCCAACATGCTGGTGCTGCCGTCTATGCAGGAGACTGCCCCGATGATAATCTCCGAAGCGATGGCCGCCGGCAAGCCTGTCGTTGCGACTCCGGCTGGAGGCACTGCCGACATGGTTGAAGACGGTAAAGCCGGGTTTATTGTGCCATTTGACGATGAGGTTGCTCTGGCAGGGAGCATAGAGAAGCTCCTTGTGGACGCTGACCTAAGGGCGAAGATGGGCGGATTTGCGAGACAGGTGGCGCAGGAGAGGTTTAAGAGTTCGGTTGTGGTAGAAAAGACGCTGGCATTTTACGATGACATATTGAGTCTGGGCAGGTAGACATGAACTGGGCGGGCGTGAATGTATTGGTAACCGGCGGAGCCGGGTTTGTTCCATCGCACGTGACTGATGCGCTGGTGAGTCTTGGCGCAAACGTTACGGTGCTGGACAATATGCAGGCCGGGCTCAAGGAGAACCTGCTGCGCTGCGCTGCCGAAATCAGGTTTGTCTGGAGCGACTTGCGCGACCCGGACGCTGTTAGAGGTGTGGTCGATGGGCAGGAATATGTCTTTCATCTCGGGGCGAATGCCTCTGTGCCCAATTCTCTTACGAATACTCGCTACGACTTCGAGACAAATGCCCACGGCACCTTCAATGTTCTGGAGGCTGCTCGGGACTGCGGTGTAAAACGCGTTTTATATGCGTCAAGCGCAGCCGTCTATGGCGAGCCGCAGTACGTCCCTACCGACGAAAAGCACCCCTTGATGCCGTCATCGTTCTATGGCGAGTCAAAGCTGGCCGGCGAGCGGCTTGGCATGATGTTCCACGCGATGTTTGACCTCGGTTTTACTGCCATCCGCATTTTCAATACTTATGGCCCACGGCAGCCGCGTTACGTGCTGGCCGATCTCATTCGCAAATTGAACAGGAACCCACACCAACTCGAGGTGCTTGGGACTGGCGATCAGGTCCGGGACTACTGCTATGTCTCGGATACCGTCGGCGCCTTCATATCCGCAGCGGAAAACGACGGCGCGGCCGGTGAAGTCTACAACATTGCGGGCGGCAATCCCATCAGCATCAGGGATCTCGTAGCAGTCATTCTTGAAGTTATGGACTTGCCCGGCTGCAAGGTGACATACACCGGACAAAGCTGGAGAGGGGACATTGCCAGGCTTGTGGCGGACATCAGCAAGATCAGCGCCACAGGGTTCAAGCCGAAGGTCTCGCTGAAAGAAGGCATTCGTCTCACGATTGAGAGCGGGACTATTGTTGGTGACCCGGAGTTCTGAAGCTGGGCAGCGGAGCGTATAAAGTGAAAGTTGGTACTCGCACAGCAGTATCCATACGAAACGGACAAGTTCCCCGGAGGTGTCCATACCGCCGGGTATTACCTCGCTCGCGGCATGCAGGCGATAAGCGATGTGGACGTTCGCGTGTTGACGGTCAGCGGACAGGCTCCGCGGGACATGGACCGTGTCGACGATTCCCTGCGCGTGCGTTTTCTTTCGGAGCCGAAAGTCCGTCTTATACCCAACATGACTACCAATATCCGAAAGCTGGTCAAGCACCTGCGCGGGTTTAACCCCGATCTGGTGAACGGCAACATGGTGATCTATGCGGTGGCAGGGATCAGGGCGGGGCTTCCGACCGTGTTTACTGTTCACGGGGTCATACACAAGGAGGCACAGGTCTGGACCGGGCCGATGGACCGGCTGCGCTACAAGCTATATGTGAAATACGACCGGGAAGCGATGGCGGGAGTGAAGCACATTATAGCTACCAGCCCCTATGTGGTCGAAGAATACAAGGACCTAACCGACGCTACGTTCCACGTCATCGACAATTGCATTGACGAACGCTTCTTTGCCGTAGAAGATCGAGAAGAGCCCGGGCGTCTGCTGTTTGGCGGCCTTGTCTACGATCGCAAGAACGTCCTTGGTTTGCTGGAGATCACGCGGCGGCTCGTTGAGTTACGTCCGGACTTGAAGCTCCGCGTTGCGGGCAAGATATCGCCGACCAGGCATATTACGAGCAGTGCAAAACCTTTGTTGTCGAGCATGGGCTTGATCGAAACATTGATTTCCTTGGCATGACCACTGTTGATATAATGATGGAAGAGCTTTCAAAAGCAAATATGCTGCTCCTCCCGTCGAAGCAGGAAACCGCCCCGCTTGTGATTTCCGAAGCTTTGAGCGCTGGAAGACCTGTTGTCGCGTCAACCGCGGGTGGTATTGCCAACCTGGTGCGCCACGGTGAGACAGGGTTCATAGCCGGCTGGCAGCAAAACGACAAGTTTGTTGAATATATCGACAGGCTCCTGAGCGATGACAAACTGCGAAAGCAGATGGGGAAAGCCGCGCGAGAAGAGGCCCTGCGACGGTTTACGAAAGAGGCCGTTGCCGAGAAGACATATGGCGTCTACCGGGAGGCCTTATCATTGTAGAGGTTCGGGGGTAAAGCACATGAACACTCTTTGTGAGGAACCGACAAATAGAACCGGTGTCTGGAGTCAATATTCTGTCAACCGATTGTTTTGAAAGAGCGAGGCGCGTATACGGCCACCTGCTGAAGCGGCATACCCGGAGTGACGGCGCGTTGATCGGTCCTGACGCGGGAGTCCGGTGGAACCTGCGATTGGGCCGGTTTGTGAAGTCGTACACGCGGTTTTTGCCCTGGACGGATCAACACTACTACCTTCAGGCGCAGACCTATTGGATACTGGATTGCCTGGAGCTTTATGATATTACCGGCAGTGCCGAGTGTCTTGAAAATGCCGGAGAGTGTGCGAACGTCGTTGCTGCTCGCCAGAACTCGCAGGGTTACTGGGAGTATCCGAAGACGGATTGGGCCGGTGTTATCAACACGGTGGAGGGCTGCTTCGGCGGGCTCGGTCTGCTTGCGGCGCACGGTGTTCTGAAAGATGATCGGTACCTCGCGGGCGCCAGGCGCTGGTATGAGTTTATGATAGAGAGGGTCGGGTTCCAGCGTTATGACGACGATTCTCTCGCGGTCAACTATTTCGCGAATACCGGCAGGGGAATGGTGCCGAACAATTCGACGCTCGCAATGTGGTTCGCCGCGGCGCTGAGCAAAGCGACCGGGGAAGACAGATATATGGAGCACTGTCGTGCCATGCTGAACTTTCTCGCCCGCTGCCAGCTCGATTCGGGTGAGCTGCCGTATTCAATTCGCAGCGAGATGGGGCCGGGCCGGACTCATTACCTCTGCTTCCAGGACAATGCTTTCCAGTTCCTTGACCTGGCCCACTACTACAGTATTTCGAAAGATGAAGCTGCTGTGCCTGTCATGAGGAAACTTTCGGCGTTTCTTTCGGAGGGACTGACTTCCGCCGGCGATGCGCGCTATAATTGTGATAACGCCGGAACGATCGTACATTATTTTACGTCAGCGGTATCGGCTGCTCTTCTTAAGGCTTCGGAGATGGGGCTTGGAGACTACGCGCGCACTGCCGAGCGAGGTTACAGCCGGCTCTTGTCCGCACAACGACAGAGCGGTGGATTCGACTATTCTTGAGGGATCACGGGGTTCTTTCGGACCGCAGGTCATATCCACGGCTTCAGGCGATGATTCTCAGGCATCTGCTTATGGCGGCCAGAAGCGAGTATAAGATTTGTTCCGGCGGCGAATCTCGGTGAACATGGCATACACAACAATCATATTCGGGTTTACGGAGCAGACTCCTGGCCCGCTGTGTGATTAGTCGGGCAATCGAGGATTATGAAGATACTATCGGTAGTGGGGACCAGACCCAATTTCGTAAAAGAAGTCCTCATCAACCAGGAACTGAAGAAGAGAGGCATTAACGAGGTGCTTGTCCACACCGGGCAGCATTATGATTATGAGATGTCTCGCGTCTTTTTCCAGGAACTCAGAATACCGGACCCGGACTACCATCTGCAGGTATCGACCGGGCTTGCGGGGAAGCAAACCGGCGAGATGATAGCGGCCCTTGAGGAAATCCTCATCAAGGAGAAGCCGGATGTTACGCTGGTCTACGGTGATGTGACATCCACGCTGGCCGGGGCCCTCGCCTCGGTGCGGCTGCGCATTCCGGTTGCACACGTGGAAGCCGGGGTCAGGACATCCGCGAGGTACAATCCCGAGGAGATCAACCGCCGGGCCACCGATTGCCTGTCGGAACTGCTTCTGGCAAACGCGCGGGATGCCTACGATGCGCTTGTGCTGGAGAACCACACGGGATCTGAGATAGTCCTCACCGGTGATATAATGAATGATGTGCTGATGAGCACGATCGAAGAGTCCGGAATACATGTGGCGCGCGGCGATTATCACGTCTGCACGCTTCATCGAGCTGAGAGCGTGGATAACCCCGGGAACCTGGCTCAGATTATTCGGGCCATTGCAGGCTGCGGGGAGCGAGTGGTGTTCCCCGTCCACCCGCGCACCCGGAAGAGACTCGTCGAGTTTGGTCTCATGGATGAGCTGGCGGCCGCGAGTAATGTCGAGTTGATCGAGCCGCAGGGCTATCTCGCGTTTGTGAGGACGCTCGCTGGGGCGAACAAGGTTATTACGGATTCCGGCGGGGTCAGGCGCGAGGCGTACATCCTTGGCAAGCCGGCGATTATTGCGATAGAGATCACCTGGTTCCCGTGTGTGCTGAAGGCTGGATGGAAGGTAGTGGCCGGACCGGACTGTGAGAGACTAATGAAAGCGATTCGAGATTTCGAGCCGCCGACGGAGCGCCCGGCGTTCTTCGGCGACGGCAGGGCCTACATGAAAATCGTCGATGCGATAGAGAAGAGATTTGGCGCCGGTTGCGCCCATTGGGTAGGAGAGCGGCAGTGAAGCGGATCTGCCTGATTGTCCAATCTTATTATCTGAGAGATCCCAGGGTTCGCCGTGAAGCTGAGGCGCTGGTCAACGCGGGCTATGCAGTTGACGTCATCGGCCTCGGCGAGCAGGGTCAGAAGTTCAAGGAGACGGTAGGAGGGGTGAACATCACCCGGGTCCCCATAGCGCGCCGCAGGGCCACTGTCTATCGTTATATGCTGGAATACGCGGCATTCTTTTTCTGCGTAACGCTTCTTATGATGCGGCGCTGCTTCAAGCGATACGATCTGATCCACGTCAACAACATGCCCGATTTCCTGGTGTTCACCACTATCTTCCAGAAGTTGCTGGGTTCCAAGATTCTCCTCGATGTTCACGACCCTATGGCTGAAGTCTTTATGTCGAAGTACGGCATTAAGAGCAGCAGCCTTATTATTAGACTTTTGAGGTGGCAGGAAGCAATAAGCCTGAGATACTGTCATCATTTGCTAACGGTCAGTGACGTGATGAAGGAAAGGCTGCAGCACACTGCCGGATACACGCCCGTTTCTGTGGTGCTGAATGTGCCCGACGAAGCTCTGTTTCAGCGGCATGAGGCAGATCTGTGGGTTCGCAAGTCCGAAGAACGCTTTACACTTCTGTATACCGGAACGATTTCAGCGCGCTACGGCCTGGCGGTGGCTATTGAGGCTGCTGCCCGGCTGAAAGACCGCATACCGGGTCTCAAGCTTCGGCTGGTCGGAGAGGGCGAGAATGTGCCTTACCTTCGCCGGATGGTGGATCGTTTGGACCTGCACGACGTCGTGGAGTTTCGGCCGCCCGTGTCACTGTCTGAGATTCCGAAACTGATAGCCGAGAGCGACGTTGGCATCTCTCCTCACGTAAAAGACGGGCTTCATGCAGCTCTACTTTTCCACGAAAGTCGCGGAGTTCGTCAATCTGGGTTTGCCTACAGTAGTGACGCGAACGCAGACTATCGAACGCTACTTCGATGATGGGATGGTCTGCTACTGCGAATCCGGTGATGTCGAATCGTTTGCCAATGCGATTTTCGATTTGTATAGCGATCCGGCGCTCCGGTCGCGTATGTCGGAGAAGTGCTGGGAGTTCACTCAGCGTTGGAACTGGGGTATCGAGAAGCTGAAGTACTCTACGTTGTGGCGGCTTTGGTTGATAAAGAAACCGCCCACGAAGTTGAATCCAGAGGGAAAATCCTCATCATGGTCCTGAGAACCTCTCGGTGCCGTTTGACAGACGCGTGTGGATGGAGGCCCAGGCGCTTTCCCAGGAGGGTTATCACGTATCGGTTGTTTGTCCCACCGCGCCTGACGACCTGCTTTATGAAGTCCTGGATAATGTCGCCATCTATCGCTATCCGGCGCCAAAGGATGCTGATGGTCTCTTCGGATACTTGTGGGAGTTCGGTTATTCGATGCTCGCGGCGTTCCGGTTGTCCCGGAGGGTGCATAAGGTCGAGGGCTTCGACGTAATCCAGGCCTGGAATCCGCCCGACACGTTCTTTGTTCTCGGTTGGTTCTACAAGGTTTTTTTCGGCAAGAGGTTCATTTTCGACCACCACGACTTGTCTCCGGAGCTCTACGGAGTAAGGTTCGGCAAGTCCAGTGGATCTACCGTTCATTCGATTCTGCTGTGGCTGGAGTATTGCACGTTCAAAACGGCGGATATTGTTATGTCTACAAATGAGTCGTTCAAGGCGGTAGCAGTGAAGAGAGGCCAGAAGGACCCGAACGAGGTATTCGTGGTAAGGAATGGTCCGGATATCGCCCGGTTCAAGCCCAGGGAGCCTGATCCTGAGTTTCGTATGGGTCGCAAGTATATGGTTTGCTATGTTGGCGTTATGGCGGCTCAGGACGGGTTGGAGGTACTTGCTTAAGGCTATCAGCCACGTCGTTTACACGCTCCAACGAACGGATATCACGTTTACTCTTATCGGGTCCGGTGACAGGCTGGAAAGTCTGAAGCGGCTCGCAGTGGACCTGCGTATCCAGGATTATATTGTGTTCACCGGCCGTATTAGAAACGATGAACTCCGGCAACTTATCTCTCCACCGCGGATGTGTGTGTTGCGCCCGATCCAAGGAACGACCTTAACGACAAGTGCACGCTTATCAAGATCCCGGAGTATATGTCTATGGGCAAGCCTATCGTGTCATTCGAGCTGGCCGAATCTCGTTTCTCCGCTCAGGAAGCCGCCGTATACGCCACTCCCAACGATTCAGCGGAGTTCGGCGAGAAGATCGTGGAGCTCATTGATGACCCGCAGCGCCGCGAGAGGATGGGGGCATTTGGCACGCAAAGGGTCAAGGACACTCTGGCGTGGTCACACAGCAGGCTCAAGCTTTTGGATGCTTACGATGCCGCATTTGGCAAAATCAAGCGCAAAGTCGAGGCTCTCGACCAAGATGTGGCATAAAATAGAAGAGGACGGACTGGTTTGTCCGGTGCTCGCGGAGGGGCACGGATAATGGTTAACTTTGGTCTTATAGGAGTCGGATATTGGGGGCCGAACCTCGCCCGAAATCTCAACACCCTCGAAAACGCGCGGTTGGCGTGGGTGTGCGATACCAGGGCAGAGGCGCTGGCAAAAATTTCGTCCAGCTATCCCAGCGCATCCACCACGAACTCCATAGACGAACTCCTTCACGCGTCTGATCTCGATGCGGTGGTCATTGCTACTCCGGCGGGCACGCATTTTGACATTGCGAGCAAGTGCCTGCGCGCCGGAAAACACGCGCTCGTCGAAAAGCCTCTGGCAATGAGCAGTGCCCAGTGTGATGAGCTCATACAGACGGCCGACGAGAAGAAAGTAAAACTGATGGTGGGGCACACATTCCTTTACAGCCCACCGGTGATCAAGTTGAAAGAGCTGGTCGCCTCGGGCGAGATGGGAGACATCTACTACGCGTACTCCACCCGCGCTAACCTCGGCCAAATTCGCCGCGACGTCAATGCAATGTGGAACCTGGCGCCACATGATGTTTCCATCCTCCTGCATCTGTTTGGCGCCGCTCCTCAAGCGGTCGGCGCAAGGGGCATAACGCGCATCCAGGAGGGGATCGAGGACGTGGTGTTTATGTATCTCGATTTTCCGAACAAGGTAACCGCGCACATCCACGTGAGCTGGCTCGATCCCGGCAAGGTCCGCAAGCTTACGCTGGTCGGCAGCAAGAAGATGGTCATATATGACGACGTGAACGCAGATGCCAAGATTCAGATACTGGACAAAGGCGTTACCAAGGTAGTCAACAGCAGCGCTGAGTCATTTGAGAGCTTCGGCGAGTTTCAGCTTCTTCTGAGGGCCGGGGATGTTCTGATTCCCAAGATCGCGGCGTCGGAACCGCTCAAGAACGAATGCCAGCACTTCATTGACTGCATCGTAAACGACCGTCGCCCGCTCACGGATGGTGAGCACGGCAAGCTGGTCGTCAGGATATTGGAAGCTGCGCAGAAGTCGATGGACAATGGCTCGCGCGCGGTGGAGTTGAGCCTTTGAACACATCAGTGGATACCACCAGGATATATCCCAACGTCGTCATTGAAGACGGCGCGGAGATCGGGGACTTTTGCATAATCGGTCTTCCTCCGAAGGGGAAAGCTTCCGGAGAACTCGCGACGCACATTGGGAAGAACGCCGTGATACGGTCACACACCGTGATCTACGCGGGAAATGAGATCGGCGACAACTTCAACACCGGGCATGGCGCTCTGATCAGGGAAGAGAACCGGATCGGAAACAACGTCAGCATAGGCAGCCATACCGTTATCGAGCATCATCTCGACATTCACGACGGGGTTCGCATCCATTCGCAGGCATTCGTGCCCGAGTATACGGTGCTCGAGAAAGGCTGCTGGATCGGGCCGAATGTGGTTTTCACGAATGCGCTGCATCCGTTGTGCAAGCATGTGAAGCAATGTCTTAAGGGCGCGAGGGTGAAGTCCGGGGCAAAGATCGAGCGAATTCGACCGTTTTGCCGGATGTCACAATCGGCGAAGATGCGCTTGTTGGCGCAGGCAGCGTGGTGGTCAAAGACGTGGAGCCCGGGACTGTTGCCGCGGGTTCACCTGCGAAGTTCATCAAGAACGTATCAGAGCTTGCCTGTCCTTATGACATGTGCGAGCATCCATACGACACATAGGTTTGCGCGAAATCCCCTGAAAAACCTGGACTCTTTAGCGCGGAGAGTCCGTATAGTTAAATAGCGGAAAGCTGGGCTTGTATGCCGCGGGTACTATAAGAACATACCCGGAAATGAGAGGAGAACGAGATCGTTATGATACCCTTCGTAGACCTTCGGGCGCAGCACGATTCCATTCGGAATGAGCTGTTTGAGGCTCTGACCAGGATCGTCGATGCAAGCAGTTTCATAATGGGGCCGGCGGTGGGCGAGTTTGAGGCCGCCTTCGCCGGGTTTTGCTGTGCCGATCACGCGATAGGCGTATCCTCGGGGACATCGGCTCTTCACCTTGCTCTGGCTGCGTGCGGGGTGGGTCCGGGCGATGAAGTGATCACGATTCCGAATACGTTTATTGCCACCGCTGAGGCGGCCACCATGCTCGGCGCAAAAGTGGTCTTTGTAGATATCAATCCGGCCACCTACACGCTGGATGCTTCCCGCCTCGATGCTGCGATCACCGATCGAACAAAGGCTATCATTCCCGTCCATTTGCACGGCAATCCCACCGATATGGCTCCCATAATGGAGATTGCGCGCAAACGGGGGATTCGAGTGGTGGAGGACTGCGCCCAGGCCCACGGCGCTGAGTATAAAGGGAGCCGGGTCGGCACTATCGGCGACATTGGCTGCTTTAGTTTCTTCCCGGGCAAGAATATCGGCGCTTTCGGAGACGCCGGCGCTGTTGTTACTAACGATGCCGAGCTGGCAGCCAGCGTTCGCATGCTTCGCAACCACGGCCGCGAAGGCAAATACGAGCACCTTCGGCCGGGCTACAACGAGCGCATGGATACGCTCCACGCAGCCATTCTCAGCGTGAAGCTGCCGCACTTGGAGGATTGGAACGCGAAGCGCAGGGAGCACGCTGCCCAGTACTCGAAGCAGTTGGCCGGCGCTCCGGTGACGCTGCCTGTGGAAACACCTGGTTGCAAGCACGTATATCATTTGTTTGTGGTTCGTCATCCGGACCGAGATAGTCTGCAGAAGTTCCTGAAAGGGCGCGCAATAGCGACAGGCGTTCATTACCCGCTGCCGCTGCATTTGCAGCCGGCCTACGGTGATCTCGGATACAGCGAAGGCGATTTTCCACACGCGGAAAAAGCAGCGAAAGAGATATTGTCTCTGCCGATATTCCCTGAGATGACCGTCGAGCAGGTGGAAGAGGTGGTTGAGGCGGTCAAGGAGTGGCAGAGCTAAGCCGATGACGCAGACAAACGGAGCGCGCGAGACGGAGGTTGGATCGCCGTTCGACGGATTGAGGGTTTGTCATGTGGGTCCCCATCTTCCAAGGAAGGGGGGTGTCACCATCCAGACCCATCTTACCGAGGACGGCCTTCGGCGCAGTGGGGCGCAAGTCTATAGCATAGACACGATTCTCCACTTCTTGAGTCATCCGCTTCTATTGCCGCTGCGCGTGCTCCTGCAGCCGGTTGTCACCGCGTTCAGGTTCCTGGGGGCTGCGCGAAAGTGTGACGTCATACACCTGCAGGCGTGCTCGTGGTGGGGTTTTTTGCCGGTCCTCGTCTGCGCGCCGTTGAACAAGTGGTTCACCGGAAAGAGAGCCGTGGCGAGTTATCACGGCGCGAGGGGACACATTTTCCTTGACAAGTATCATGCGATTGTTGCTCCGTATATGCGGATGCTGAGCGCTATTGGAGTCGTCTCGCCGGAACTCCAGCAGGCGTTCGCCAGATATGGCATTGAGACCGAGGTTATGGACATCATCATTAACCTCGATGCCTTTCACTTTCGGGAACGCCTTGAGATCAAGCCGAACATTGTTTGGGTGCGCCAGTTCGAGGAAATGTACGATCCTTTCGCTGCGGTCACGGTGTTTGAATCGGTTAAGAAAGAGTTTCCGGAGGCCACGATCACTCTGATTGGGTCCGGAAGCATGCGTTCAAGCGTCGAAAGAATGGTGGTCGAGAGTGGCCTTGCGGGCGTTCGGTTTACGGGCATACTGCCGAATACCAAGCTGCCCGACGAGTTCGACAAGGCGGACATTTTTCTTAACACTTCTAAGAACGATGCAAAGCCGGCTGCTTTACTCGAAGCCGCCGCCGCCGGACTGCCGATTGTTACCACAGCGGCCGGCGGGATACCTGATATGGTGACCAACGGCGAAGACGCCGTTATCGTTCCAGTTGGCGACGCCGAGGCATTGGCGCGGGAGATCATTGCGCTTATACGAGACCCGGAGCGCGCGCGGCGCATTGGCATCGCGGCGCGTAAGAACGCTGAGCGGTATGGTTGGGATTCCTACTCGAACGAATTGGCACGATTGTACGGTCTCCGCGGGACAGACAAACAGGTGTAGATATGGGTTTGGACAGCTTTCTGAGAAAGAAGATCGGTATCCCGGCAGCCGAGAGGCTGAAGGGATGGCCGGTGCGGCGTTATCTGCGTGAGCTTGAGGAGTCGCAGTGGCGGACTCCCGAGCAGATACGCGCGCTTCAGAACGAAAAGTTGGCACTCCTTATCGACCACGCATATAACAGCGTGCCATACTACCGGCAGGTAATGGACGAGCGGGGACTCACCCCTGCGGACATTCGCGGTGTGGACGATTTGTCTAAACTGCCACTTCTTACAAAAGAGACGTTCCGAGCGCAGTTTCCTGACGGGATGATCTCGTCGAAATATGATGCAGGCAAGCTGGTGACTATGACCAGCAGCGGGTCGACCGGCGAGCCGTTCAAATACTACATGAGCGAGGATGAGAAAGCCCGAAAGTGGGCCGGCTTGTTCAGGTTCTGGTCCTGGTCCGGCTGGAGCATAGGCGACCGCTACGCTTTCCTGATGGCATTCCCGATTCGTGCTTTCAAGAACAACAAGATCGCGGCGCTCATTGAAGATCGATTCTCGGGGCTCATGACGATTCCCGCGTTCCAGTTCTTTGAGGAGGACGCTTCCGGTCACGTTGACCGGCTCTTGAAGTTCAGGCCGCTTATGCTGAGAGGCTATGCTTCATCAATATATCACCTCGCTCAGATCGTGCAGAGTCGCGGGCTGAATATGAGCCTTCGGGCAGTCTGTTCCACCGGAGAGACGCTGTTCGACTTCCAAAGGGAGTTCATAGAGTCGGTCATGAGGTGCAAGGTTTTCGACGGCTACGGCAGCGAGGGAATGGAGATCGCCGGGCAATGTGACGCGGGTGGTTACCACGTCAATGCCGAGAGCGTGATCGTGGAGATTATCGGCGCGGATGATAAGCCGTGTCCTGCGGGAATCCCGGGGCGGGTGATCCTTACCGATCTGAACCATTATTCGATGCCGTTCATAAGATACGATGTGCAGGATGTTGCGACGGGGCTGGATTCGGCGTGCTCGTGTGGTCGCGGTCTTCCGGTGCTGAAGCAAATCGTTGGCCGACTTGCCGACATCGGAGTGACGCCATCGGGCAAAGGGGTCGTGGTTCACCACTTCACGGTCTTGTTCATGAAAAACGTCGGCGCAGTGGATGCATTCCAGGTGGTGCAGGAGGAGCCTGATCTGTTCATCATCAGCGTCGTTCCCGGCCCACGGTTCGAGGAATTGCGCAGCCAGGTATTGGAAACCCTGCAGGTCTACCTCGGAAATGACGTCAAAATTGAACTCAAGCCCGTGGACAGGATACCTGTCACCAGGGGCGGCAAGCGGCGGTTGTTCATTTCCAAGTGCGGTGTCCAGGGGGCAGGGCAGGATCCGAGGTTCAGCGCAATTGAGTAGAATGTTTTGTGCGTGGGATCGGCACAGGGCAGCCCGTCGTACGAGGATCAGCTCGTGAGAGTCGCATATATAATCAATATGAGCATGCCGGGCATGTCTGCGTGGACGCACCGTGAGGTCGACATTCTCACGCGCGGCGGGATGGAGATATCCATCTACCCACTCAAGGTGACCGAAGGTTTTTACATGCCCAGGCCCGAGTGGCATTGGTACCATTCGGGCCGTGCGAGGACATTGGCGGTACAAATACCGGCGTTTTTGTCCGCTCCGGTCAAGTACCTGCGGCTGCTGAGCACGGCTGTCAAGATGCGGAGTGTGACGGAGTTCTTGCTGGCGTGGGACTTTAGTCGAGATATGCGGAAGGTGGGCGTGGAGCACATCCACTGCCACTTCGGCGACCGCAAACTTTTCGTGGGATACTACTGCAGCGCAATACTGGACCTGCCGCTTTCGGTGACGGTGCACGCTTACAAGATCTTGTGCAATCCGAACCCGAAGATGTTTATAAAAGCTGCCGAAAGGTGCAAGCACATTGTTGTACAGTCCGAGTTCAACCAGCGCGAGGTGATGCGAGTCTTTGGGATAGGCGAGGAAAAGTTCAAGATCATTCGGGCGCACGGCGACATGTCCGATGAGCGGGCGCGCGGCTCGGTAAAACTGCTGATTGTCGCGGAGTTCCGTGAAAAGAAGGGCCACGAGATACTTTTCAAGGCCCTGAAGAAGCTCGGGCGCGATGATCTGACGCTGTGGGTTGTCGGAAAGGGCAAGCTGAACCTGCGCGCAATGGCAGAGGATATCGGGGTATCGGATATCACTGTTTTTCTTGGTGAAGTAGGCAAGGACCTGATAAACATCCTTTATGATTCCTGTGATGTGTTCGTGTTACCATCGCGCACGGCGGCCAATGGTGACCGCGAAGGCATACCTGCCGTCATTATGGAGGCAATGTCCCACCACAAGCCGGTGATCTCGACCAGGCACGCCGGAATACCGGAGCTTGTGCCGGAGATTCTTGTCGATGAAAACGATGTCGATGGGCTCGCAGCCGCGATCGTGCGGCTTGCTGACGATCCGGCCCTGCGCTCTGAACTTGGCGAGCGCAACTACCGTATTATAAAGCAGGACTTCTCGGACGCGGCGGTTGGGCAGTTAGAGGAAGTGTTCCGTGCGGACGAAGCCGGGAACAGCGGATAAAGGTGGCGCTCATTGGGCCGTATCCGGCCGATCCGTCGCGAATATCCGGTGGTGTTCCGGCGGCTACGTTCTATCTGGCTCAGGGACTGCGGGAAGACCCGGAGATCGAACTGCACGTTATCGCGCCGATCAAGAACATCGAGCGTGACTCGGTGGTTCGGGATGGGAATATTACCGTCCATTATCTGGCTCTGGCGAAGAAACGGCTGATGCCGAACCTGCTGTCGACCGTGGGGCGGGTGCGCAGCGTGCTCGAGGAAGTGAAGCCGGATATTGTCCACGGCGAGCACGTGACGGGAGCCGCTGCCGGGCTTGACTCGGGAATTGCGACCTTGTATACGGTCCACGGGATTTTGCATAGAGAAGTGAGGTTTCAAAGCAGGCTTACGGACAAGCTGGGGATGATGCTGGAGGCTCGCATGGCGAAAAAGGCGATTCCTCGCTTGAAGCACTGCGTGGCAATATCCAGCTATGCGGCCAGGGCTTATGCGCCGATGACCGCGGCGAAGTGGCACTATATCGCCAATCCCGTCGAGGACAGGTTCTTCGATTTGGAGAGCCGCGAGGTGCCCGGTAAGATGCTGTATGCGGGCGTAATAACGAGGCGCAAGAACGTAACAGGACTGGTGAGGGCGTTCGATCTAGCGCATCAGCGCGCTTCGGACGCGGAGTTGTTTATCTGCGGAAAAGTCGTTCACCAGGACCATTTTGACGAAGCCGCGAGATATATTCGGGAGCACGGGCTCGAAGAATCGGTTCATCTGTTCGGGTTCATCAGTCAGGAAGAGCTCGGGCGGCATTTCAGCGAGGCTGCGGCCATCTGCCTGTTCTCACTGGAGGAGACGGCTCCGATACTGCTCGCGCAGGCAATGTGCGCGGGCAAGGCCGTTATCGCTTCGGCCGGCGGAGGCACTCCGGAACTGGTGATAGACGGTGAAACGGGCTTTGTTGTGGGAGTCGGCGACGAGCGCGCGTTCGCTGAGAAGTCGCTTCTACTGTTGTCTGATGACAAAGTGCGGCGGAAAATGGGCGTCCGAGCCAGAGAGGTCGCCGAGCAGCGCTATCGCAAGGAGATAGTGGCCGCGAAGACAAAGGAAGTTTATCTGGAGATGCTGAACGAACGAGGAGGCAACACTTGACAAACCAGGCTGAGGGCGGTGGTCTGATCGTCCCCGAGGTTATACTCGGCACGGACATGATGGTCGACGAAGGCGTTAAACTCGGTTATCTGACCGGCAGGAAGATAAAAGATTATACGCTTCGCATCGGCGACGGCGCGTGCATAAGATCCGGAAGCGTGATCTACGGGGGCACGACCATAGGCAAAGGCCTGTCCACCGGTCACAACGTTACCATTCGTGAAGAAAATGAGATTGGCGACGGTTTCAATTTGTGGAACTGTGGTACCATAGATTATGGCTGCAAGATTGGTGACAACGTCAAGATCCACTGCAATTGTTATATAGCGCAGTTCACTGTCATAGAGAACAATGCCTTTATGGCGCCCGGGGTTACCATCGCAAACGATATTCACCCCGGCTGTGAGTTCTCTGCCCATTGTATGAGAGGGCCGCACATCGAAGAGGGTGTGGAGATCGGTGTCAATGTGACTATTATTCCGTTCGTGCGCATCGGCGCTCATTCAGTGATTGGGTCCGGGGCTGTAGTGACGAAGGATGTGCCTCCAGGCTCTGTTGTTGTGGGAAATCCCGGGCGTGTCATTTGTAGCGTACATCATCTCAAATGTGAGTCCGGGTTGACAGATAGGCCCTACAGGGATATACTCCTTAATAGCTCTACTTCACCCCGACACGACCAGAGGAAGACATAATGGTTCCCCTTATTGACCTGAAGATTCAGCATAAGTCCATCGCAGCGGAAGTTGAAGAGGCTATTCGGAACGTCTGTAATAACACTGCGTTTATCCTCAGCGATGAGATGAGGATGTTCGAAGATGAGTTCGCCGCCTACTGCGGAGCCAGGGCATGGAATTGGGGTTGCCAACGGGACTGAGGCGCTGTTTCTGGCGTTGAAGGCGTTTGGCATAGGCCCCGGGGACGAGGTTATTGTTCCGGCAAACACTTTCATCGCCACTGCTGCTGCGGTCTCGCACACGGGAGCGACGCCGGTGTTCGTCGACTGTGACCGGGAAACCTCGCATGGACACGTCCAGGATCAGCGGCGCGATAACTCCTGATACCCGAGCGATCATGCCCGTTCATCTGTATGGACATCCTGCGGATATGGATGCAATTATGAGCATTGCGCGCGGCAATGGGCTGAAAGTGATCGAAGACTGCGCTCAGGCTCACGGCACTCAGTATAAGGGGAAGCAGGTTGGTTCAATCGGCGACGCGGCAGGGTTCAGTTTTTATCCGAGCAAGACTCTGGGCGCTTATGGCGATGCGGGGATGGTGCTCACCAACAGCGATGAAACCTGTGAGATGCTGAAACTGCTCAGGGACAATGGACGCACCACGTCGGTACGAACACTCCGTGGTCGGTTACAATTCCCGGCTCGACGGTATTCAGGCCGCGGTCCTGCGCGTGAAGATGAAATACCTGGACAAGTGGGTTGATGCAAGGCGCGCCCGGGCTAAGCAGTACGGGGAGCTGTTGAGCGGGGTGGACGGCGTGACGCTTCCCACCCAGAAGCCTTATGCGAAGCATTCATACTATGTATACGTCATTCGCACGGACGACCGAGACGCCGTAATGGCCCAGTTCAAGGAAAAGGGCTGTGGTTGCGGGATTCACTACCCCGGCCGCTGCACCTTCAGCCGGCTTTCAGCTCGCTCGGCGGGCGTAAGGGCGATCATCCGGTTTCCGAGGAGTACACGGAGCACATGATCTCCATTCCGATGTTTCCTGAGCTGACTCAAGAACAGGTGGCTGAGGCTGCGAGGATTATCAAGGAAGTTGTTGGCGCCGGGTAGTGATCAGCCAATCGTATAAGCCGCCATTAGAGCGGCAGACCAGTAAAAGAGGTAATTGAGGATGGCAACCGTTCAAGGGACTGCCAACAACAACAAATCGGGCTGCATGTCCAAAGTCAAGCCGATCAAGGCCTATCGGTCGAAGCGGGCGTTGGACGTCATTGCGGCGTCGCTGGGTCTGGTAATTGTGGCGCCGTTTGCAGCTGTACTTGCGTTGTTGATCAGACTCTCAAGCCCGGGTCCGATCTTGTTCCGACACATGCGGGTAGGCAAGAACGGCAAAGAGTTTATGTTCTACAAGTTCCGCAGTATGCGCGTTGGCAACGACGATTCCCATCACAGGGAGTATATTAAGCTGTTCATCCAGGGCAAGGATGAAGAGCTGAAGAGATTGCAGGGCGGTAAAAAGATCTACAAGATGACTTCCGACGATCGAGTCACCTTTGTGGGGAAGTTTCTCAGGCGCACCAGCCTGGATGAGATTCCCCAGCTCATTAACGTCTTGAGAGGCGATATCGAGCATGGTCGGGCCGAGGCCGCATCTGCCTTATGAAGTTGACCTTTATAAAGATTGGCACCGGCGCAGGCTGCAAGGTCTGCCGGGCATTACGGGCTGGTGGCAAATTCACGGAAGAAGCAGAGTCCCGTTCAAGAATGCGGTCGAAATGGATATCTGGTATCTCGAGCACCAGTCTTTCATTCTGGATGTTCGGATTATGTGTCGCACGATTACCAAGGCAATCGTGGGCAGGGGCGCTGTTTGATCGGCTGGGACATTGCGTTGAGCAAAAACCACTTTTAGAGGAGAACCATGGCAGTCAAAATCGGAGTAGTTGGGGTGGGCTACTGGGGACCCAACATCATCCGGAACTTCTACCAAATTCCAGCATGCGAGATGGCGATTTGCTGCGACAAAGACGAAAAGCGTCTCGCTCACATGAAAAGCCTTTATCCAAACGTCAATACCACCACCAACTACGATGACATGATCACCGATCCCTCGATTGACGCGATTGCTGTGTGCACTCACGTCGGGGCGCATTATCTGCTGGCAAAGAAAGCGTTGGCCGCGGGCAAGCATGTGATGGTCGAGAAACCGATGACCGCGAGAGTCGACCACGCCGAGGAATTGGTGGAGCTTGCACGCAATAATGGCAGAGGACCTGATGGTGGATCACACTTTCGAGTACACTGCGGGCGTCAACAAGATGAAGGAGATTATTGAGGAAGGCTTGCTGGGCGATGTTCTATATGTAAACTGCTCCCGCCTGAACCTCGGAATCTTTCAGAGAGACATTAACGTGGTATGGGACCTCGCCCCACACGATTTGTCGGTCATTCTATACGCCACCGGCCTCAAGCCGAAGAGCATCCACACAATCGGCATGAAACTTATGCATCCGAAGGTCGAGGACGTGGCGTTTGTCACGTTGAACTGCGGGAGTGCGAGCGCAGTGATCCACGTGAGCTGGGTTGATCCTCTTAAAGTCCGCAGGGTCTGTGTTGTCGGAACTAAGCAAATGCTTGTATATGACGATCTGGACCCGCTTGCGAAGATACAGATCTACGATAAGGGTGTGGACAAGCCTCCGCACTACGATACGTTTGGCGAATTCCTGTGCTCGTATCACTATGGCGACATTCACATGCCGCGTCTGAAGGAGACCGAGCCTCTCAATATGATGTGCAGGCATTTCCTTGAGTGCATCGAGACCGGAGCAACCCCGCGCAGCGACGGCGAGAGTGGACTGAGAATGGTCAAGCTTCTGGAGGCGTCAGACGAATCTATCGCAGCGGGTGGGGCGGAGATCAAGGTTGCGTTCTAACCACGATGATTTGGATCGAGGGGCTTTAGCGTGTTCAAGGACAAGAAAGTGATTGTAGTCATGCCTGCATACAATGCTGAGTTGACATTGCAGGCAACTCACGGCGAAGTAATGGAGCAGGGAATTGTTGATGAGGTAATTGTCGTGGACGATGCCAGCAATGATTCAACCGTAGAGGTCGCGCGCACTCTGTCGCACACTACGGTGTTTGTGCACGACAAGAACCTTGGTTACGGCGCTAATCAGAAGACCTGTTACAAGCGCGCGCTGGAGGAAGGCGGGGAGATCATTATTATGGTGCACCCCGACTACCAATACACTCCAAAGCTGATCCCTGCCATGGCTGCGCTGATCGGCAATGGCATATACGATTGCGTTATCGGGTCGAGAATTCTGGGCAGGGGGGCGCTAAAAGGCGGAATGCCTGTCTGGAAGTACATTTCGAACCGTTTCTTGACCATGACGGAGAATGTGCTGCTCGGGGCCAAACTCTCGGAATACCACACGGGCTACAGGGCCTTTTCTCGAAAGCTGCTGGAGCAATTGCCACTCGAAGTAAACTCTGACGATTTTGTCTTTGACAATCAAATGCTGGCCCAGATCGTGTGGTTCGGTCATACCATAGCAGAGATCAGTTGTCCGACCAAGTACTTCCCGGAGGCCTCGTCCATCAATTTCAGGCGCAGCGTGAAATATGGGTTCGGGTGTCTTGGCACCGCAATGAGGTTCCGGCTTTCAAAGTGTGGGTTGCTTCGTTGCAGGCTGTTTCCAAAGATCAACGCATAGATGCGATAGTGAGGTTCAATTGTCAAAGCCAGTCATGTCTTCGGATGTTATCATAATCGGGGCCGGTCCGGCCGGGCTAACGGCAGCGTATGAGCTGAGCAAACATGGTATCAGTGGTACCATTATCGAGGCTGATTCCGTCGTCGGGGGCATATCCCGGACGGTTGAGAAGGACGGTTTCCACTTTGATATCGGAGGACACAGGTTCTTCTCCAAGTCCAGCGAGATAGAGAATCTTTGGGACGAAATGCTTTCGGAGCCGCTGCTCGTGCGCCCGAGGTTGTCGCGCGTCTACTACGATGGCAAATTCTACGATTATCCACTGCGCGCAGGAAATGCTCTGAAAAACATGGGGCTGCTGCGGGCGATTTCTTGCATGGGTAGTTATGGAATGGCCAGGCTCAAACCCCTCCCAAACCCCAAGAGCCTCGAGGAATGGGTCACTAATCAGTTCGGCCACAAGCTCTATTCAATGTTCTTCAAGACCTACACGGAAAAAGTGTGGGGAATGCCGTGCAGCGAAATCGGCGCTGACTGGGCGGCGCAGAGGATCAAGGGATTGAGCTTGGGCGAAGCGGTAAGAAACGCGCTCTTTGGGTCCAGAAACGGTGAGGTTGTAAAAACTCTGATCGACGAGTTCCGCTACCCTCGATTGGGCCCCGGACAGCTCTGGGAAGACTGCGCGAAGCTCGTTACCGAGCGCGGTTGGCAGATTCGTATGCAGACCCGCGTCGTGGGTATCGAAGCCGAGAATGGTCGAGTCAAAGGCGTTACGCTGGAAGACAATGTGGGCGGACGGGACAAACTCCCGTGCTCGCATGTCCTTTCTTCGATGCCTCTGCGCGAACTGATCGCTTCTGTTTCTCCCGCGCCTCCCGAGACTGTGACCGCATCGGCGAGCCGGCTTTCATACCGGGACTTTTTGACTGTTGCGCTAATACTGGATGCGGATTCGGTCTTCCCTGATAACTGGATATACATTCATTCGCCCGAGGTGATGCTGGGCCGCGTTCAGAACTTCAAGAATTGGAGCCCTGCGCTTCTGCCCGACCAATCGGTAACTTGTCTTGGCCTGGAGGACTTCTGCAATGAAGGGGATAATGTGTGGTCTTCTCCGGATCAGGACCTGATCGACCTTGGTTACCGGGAGCTTTCTACGATCGGCCTGGCAAAAGGCAAGCTGCTGCGCGGTTATGTAGTCCGGATGCCGAAAGCCTACCCGGTATATGACCTGGGTTATGAGGAACGCCTGAGCCTGGTTCGGGAATGGACGTCATCGGTCGGCGGCCTTTACTGCATCGGGCGAAATGGTCAGCATAGATACAACAATATGGACCACTCGATGATGACGGCGCTGATTGCGGCTCGCAATATCGCGCTTGGCGAGTCTCGCGACCCCTGGGCAGTGAACGAGGATGCAGAATACAGTGAGGTTGCAACGCACTCACAGGAGAGCAAATAGAACTATCGAATGTTCTGAGAGGCGCCGGTAATGGACTTATTACGGGACCGAATAAAAACGCACTATACAGCTCTGCTCTACGCCATTCTGCTTATCGCATTTGCACTTTCGCTGGCGCATGCCCTTGTGCACGGTGCGCGAGTGCCGGGGTCCCTTCATAATGACAGTGTTACGTATTACAGACTGGCGATTTCTCTACTGCACAAGCATTCGTATGAAGGGTTCACATATTGGCCTCCCGCGTATTCGGCTTTTCTGGCTGTTGTGCTGGCGATGGCTGGTCCAAACAGCCTGTGGGCCGTTTATCTGGCGCAGGCTCTTTTGTTCGTTGTTACATTGCTTTACTTCCAAAGGATCGCCCTGCAGGTGTCACAGAGTAAATGTGTGGCGCTGTTTGCCGTTGTCATTTGTGCCTTTACGAGTAGCGGATGGCAGTCTGTCGGATTGGTTATGACAGAAGTGTTCGCTGGAGCCGTTCTGACGGTTATGATGTGGCACCTCATGATGGTTGTGGTCAAGCCAACTATGAAAAGGAGTGTGATCGTTGGATTGTTGGCAGCGGTGGCCACCCTTACGAAGCCGGCCGTCCTGCCATTTGCTGTCGCGGCACTGTTTCTGATCGCCTTTTCCGGTTCCGAACGACGTCCTAGACTCCGTGCGGCCGCATTCGTTCTAATAGGAATGTGCGTTCTGCTGGTGCCGTGGACTATGCGCAATTATCGGGTGACCGGCGCATTGGTTCCGATTGCCACAGGAGGCGGCTTGAATTTCTGGATGGGAAACTGGCCGGACTTCTACCACGGGACGTGGGAGTGGCGCAAGTTTCCGGCGCCGATCGCAAAGAGGCTTGAGGGGAAGACCGAAGTTGAGCAAGACCGCATATTGATGAGACAGGGCGTAGCTTACATAAAAGAAGACCCGGCGCGGGGGATAGGAATACTTGGCCACAAATTCAGTGATCTTTGGTTGGGGAAGATAGGTTCGGACCCGCGATATTTGGGGCATAGGCCACCGCGCACTTCCGGCAGAGGCCAGGCGAAGGGCGTATCCGATAGCTTGCTTGCTTATCATCTGGACTGGGGTTTATGTCATGACGGTGTGCACGGCACGCTATGCCATCCCCGTTGCCTGCTATGAAGCCCTTCTTGTTAGTGTGGCAGCGCAATGGCTGGTTCGGCGCGTTGGTGCGCGGCGTGCGGCATAGCGCGAATGAACAGAGGGTTTTCAAGCATTTACTGGATACCGTGGGTGATTATTCTTTTGGCGGCTATTGGCGCGGTTGGCACAGCGTTCTACTGCCGCAACTATGCGGTGTCTGACATATATCCGGACGCCGTGGAATACGATGAGATGGCTACCACGATCCTGACCAAGGGAACTTACACCCTCGATCACCCGTCGGTCGGATGCATGGATTTGTATGACACCAATTGCAGACCGCCCGGTTATCCGGCTTTCCTCGCGCTGATCTATCGGATTGCCGGTCATCGCCCGTTCGTTGTGTTCCTGGCTCAAGCCTTGCTGTTTGTAGCCACGCTGCTTTTGGTTAATGGTATATGGCTGCATATAACTCAGTCAGAATCGCAAGCTGCTTTGGCAACCGGATTATGCGCGCTGTGGCTGGATTTCTACCCGAAACTGACGATTTTGCTTTCCGAGATTCTGGCCGCGGCGCTGATTGCCGCTGTGCTGTGGCTTTTGCTAAAGGCGGTAGAACGACCCACTCGTGGCAAATGCATTATGTTGGGCTTGTCGTTGGGAGCAATTACGCTGGTGAAGCCGGTCGTTGGGCCATTCATTCTGGTGGCGGCGCTGTTCGTGCTTCTAAGTGGAAAGGACTTCAAGCATAGACTGGGTATGGCGTGCCTTGTCTGCCTCGCGGCAGGAGCGATGATTGTGCCGTGGACAGCGCGCAATTATCGCGTCACGGGCGCGTTCGTTCCGGTCTGCACGGGAGGCGGCTATAATTTTTGGATAGGCAATTGGCCCAGATATTATGTAGCGGACTGGCCTGACAGAAAAGTCCCTCCGGAAATTCTCGCCAAGCTCAGGGGAATGCCCGATGTTGAGAGAGGACCGGATACTGACGCGGCAGGCAATAGCGTATATGAAGGAGAACCCTGCCCGGGCGGTCTGGTTCTTTGTATTAAAGTTCGGACGGCTGTGGCTGGGTGAACTGGGCAAGAATCCAAAGGAGTGTCCGGACTCGCCGATGCCGGCAATCGGGAGCTTTGGCATAAGTGAGCGAGCAGTGCTATATACCGCCGTGTTCATCGCAGCCGTGGTGGGATGGTTTATGCAGCCGGGACCAGTCCGGAAGCGTGCGTATCCGCTGCTTGCGCTATTCTTTGTCTGGACGATCGGTTATGTGTTGATCACCAGCGAGTCTAGATACGGAGTGCCTCTGCAATTCTATATACTAGCCATGGCGGGTACGCCGATCTGGCACTTGTGCCGCAGGGCTTTGATTCGGTTTGGGGTTTCCTGACTATTCCAGTGATTTTCCATATTGAGTCCTGCTGCCAGGGGATGGAGTGATCCCTCCAATGTCAAATATAATGTCACAATCAAACGTTTTTCGGGACAAAGTGCTGCTGGGCATCGTGTTGGTCGCCTTCGTCATGTCGTTTGCGGCGGCTTATGTGCTTGGGGCGTCCGTGCCCGAAGGTTTGCGCTCAGACGATTCGTGCTACCACGCCCTCGCTGTTGGGTTGGTCTCGGATCATTCGTACGAGAGTACTGCGTGGGCTCCGGGCTATCCTGTGTTCCTGGCGCTGATCTACCGGGTGGCCGGCCAGAGCCTGCGCGCCGTATATTTCGTGCAGGCCATTCTGTTCGCGGTCTCGCTGCTGTTCGTGTATAAGATCGCCTTCTTCATAACTCGGAAAAGAGGCGCGTCGCTGCTTGCCACAGCAGCGTGTATTGCGTGGCTGCCGCTCCTGTTCGCGGTCGGCGCTGTAATGACCGAAATCTTGAGCGCAGCGCTTATCGCTGCCGCCCTCTGGTATCTGATGACTATAGTCCACAGCCCAGGCTTTGGACGGTGTGCCGTGGTAGGATTGCTGCTTGGAGCTGCAAGTCTCACGAAGGCTGTCGCGCTTCCTCTGATTGGTGTAGCAGCGTTGTTCGTGTTGTTCGCAGGACAGGATAAGAAACGCAGGGTTGTCATGGCGTCTGTGCTGGTGCTCGCGTCGATGGTTCTTCTCGCACCCTGGAGTCTGCGAAACAAGCGGGTAACTGGTGAGTTGGTACCGGTGTGCACCGGCGGCGGATTTAACTTCTGGGTCGGAAACTGGCCCGAGTATCACACCTCGCGATGGGAGTGGAAGCACTTTTCCCCTCCGCTTGCAAAAGTGTTGAAAGGCAAGTCTGAGGTCGAGCAGGATAAAGTTTTCATGAGGCTGGGCGTCGGCTACATAAAAGAGAACCCGTTCCGGGCGGCTGTCATATTTGCCCGCAAGTTCAGTTACTTGTGGTTGGGGTCGCTGGGAACGGATCCGCGAATGTCCGGCCGTGACATTCCGCACATCGGCGGATTTGGAGTTCCTAGAAGAGCCGTGTTTTATACACCATTGTATATCCTATCGGTGCTGGGCTGGTTTCTCCTGCCCACCGATGCCCGCAAGCGAGCCTATCCTCTATTCGCGCTGCTGGTCTGCTGGACCCTCTCGTATGTGGTCACGACTGCTGTGCCAAGATACGCTGTCCCGATGTTGTTCTACGAGCTTATGCTTGCAAGCTGGGCGCTGTGGTGCGCTTTAGGCCTGAAACGCGCGGTGAAGCTGCCTGACGAAGAGGTTAGATCGTGAAGTTTTCATCCGTTAGGAAAGATATCCTGCTCCTTCTGCTTTTCGCCGGCATCATTCGGGTGTCTGTCGCGCTGCTCACACAGAACATGGCGGGAGACCCTGATTATCGGGCTTTGATCTCAGCAGGTTGGGCAGCGCATCCTTTTTTGATCAGGTCAGGCGTATGGCTTCCGCTGCATTTCTACCTCATCGGTCTGCTTACATTCATCCTTAAGGATGCCATCAACGCTGGAAAACTGCTTAGTGTTGTTCTTGGAACCTTATCTCTCATTCCAATCTACAACATAGCCAACCGCAGCTTCGGGAGAAGGGCTGCGATTGTCACTGGTGTGCTCTTCGGCGTTTATGGCTGGCACATTTCCATATCCGCAGTCAGCCTGTCGGAAGCGCCATTCGGATTCCTGGCGCTGTGCGCAATCGATCTCTTCCTGGGGGAAATCGCCAGTCAGAAACCTTGCTCCCGACGTCTGCTGATCTCGGCCGCGATGCTTGCTGTCGGCGGATTCATGAGGCAGGAAGCGTGGCAACTGACTGCGTTCTTAACACTGATACTCCTGTGCAAACCCCAAGTTCGCCGTTATGCGATCCCTTATGCGGTCGTCGGCATGTCTTCGTTTGTTATCTGGGGATTGTTCAATGTGTTCAGTGGGGGAAGCTTCCTGACGGGAGTTACTCAGGTCGCCACAATAAAGGCATCGGAAGCCATTTTGCACACGGCCACCAAAGAGCAGACACTCAGGATATGGATTAGCGCTTTCAAACAATCGCCGGGACCCTTCGTCGTATTACTGGCTCTATACGGAATATGGAGTTCTATAAAGAGGAGATTGCATGTTGAAGGCAATCTGATAGCTGCGTCGTTGTTCGTGCCGTTTTTGGTCATGTCGATGGTCGCTAAAGGCTGGTTTCTCCAGATCCGTTACATGGTATTGTTCAGCGTTCTCATGTCCCCCTGCGCCGGCCTCGCATTCGCGAGCATAAAGATGAGCCGCAGAGCGGCGTGTGCGGGATTGGCAGCTTTAATCGCCCTGACGGTGGCTTGGCAGGCATACGGATTCGGCCGTTCATCGCATCTCGGATTGCCTGTTCCCGATCGCCCGCCCGCAGATACGGATATACGCCGGTTTATCGCCGGGAACCATCGGCAAGACGACCGGGTAATAGTGGAGACTTATCAACTCGGAGGACCGTGGATACTATTGGAATCCGGCGCTTTTTCAAAGCGCAGCGGTGTCGTGGACCCGGATTCGGAGATGCAAGAAAACCTGGCGACCGTGTCTGCCGCGCGTCCCACACTTCTGGTGCTGCACTCCCTTGCTCCCGGAACTCTGATTAGAATACCATTTAAGGCAAGAATTGTGTATTCAAACGGTGTGTACAGAGCCTATCGCGTTTCATATCCTGGAAGCGGTAAAGGAAGGCTGTAAGTGAATAACCTGAGGTAGTAACTATCGGCATTGTGTCGGGATGAAACTGGCAATTGACTGTGGATAGGTTGCGGAGGTAAACACGAACCCATGTTGGGAGATCGACTGACGAGTTTTGCATCAAAGCGTTTTGCCGTTGTGCTTGTTCTGGTAATTTGTCTTTTGCCCCAGGATTGCGCTTGCCGTTTATCACGGCGATAGCGAACCCAGGCAGGACGCGGCCGGATACGTTGAGATCGCGCAGCACATCGCTGATGGCAAAGGTTTCAGCAGGGGTGGGGTGTACAATCCCGTGAAAGCGACAGCGTACGGCGATCCGGTTTATCCCTATTTCCTTTCATTTCTATTCATTACACTCGGCGATAGACATGCTTGCTCTGTCGATTGTCCAGACCCTGATAGACGCGCTGACGTGCTTCCTTATATTCAGAATGATGCTGCGACTCACGGGGAGACCTGCTGCGGCGTTGGCTGCATCTCTTATCTATGCTGTCTATCCACCGTTTGTTTTAAGTACCTGGTTGGCTATGACGGAGACGCTCACCACGTTTATGTTGATGTCCGCGCTGGACTTGCTCGTGCTGGCGTTTCGCAGAGGCCCATGGCATTTTGCTCTTGCTGGGGCCTTGATGGGTGTGACCATTCTCATCAAACCCGCTATGCTCGGTTTCCCTTTCATTGTAGCTGCCGCAGTGTTTCTTACTCGGGGGAAAGGAGCGCGGTGGGGAGCCAAAGCTGCGCTTTACGTCCTGGCCGCTTATCTGGCAATGACTCCGTGGGTGGTTCGTAACTACGTGGTTCTGCACGCGTTTGTCCCGGTTGCAACCCACGGGGGGACCACATTCTGGGGTGGAACCGGTCCGGCGGACGGCATCTGTCTCGGGAATGCGGATCATACGGTAGACTCCGTAGAACGCAATCTTTACACTAACCCGCTCATTCCAAAGGTCAGCGAGAAAACATATCAGAAGATAATAAAGTTTCAGGAGAGGTTATCCCACTTAAATGAGGTTCAGGCGGATGCTGAGTGCAGACGTGAGGCGTTTCGAGAGATCGAAGAACACCCCGGCCGCTACGCGTTCCTGGCAGTCAAGAAGTTCTTCCGTTTGTGGTTTAATCTCTGGCACGATTATCCGGCGTCCATAGAGACCGTAGGCATCGCCGTCGTAAATGCGATCCTGATCCTGCTTGCAATTCTGGGCTACAAGCGCGCTCGGCTGGACGAATACTTCAGACAGGTTGCCGTGACAACGTGCGTTTACACATCCCTGGTCTATATGGCCGTCTATGCGGTGGTGCGTTACAGTTATCCTGTGATGCCTCTAATCATAATGCTAGCGGCGGCGTATGTAGACCTGCGGATTTGCGGTAAGCTGCCGGCTGCCGCCGGTGAGAAGACAGAGCTTTCAATGGGTGTCCAGGCCGAGCGTTAACCCTGCCCTGTTCCGCCCGATGGTCTATGGAGCCATATGCGGAATTGCTTACAGACTTCGCGGATTCCTCCGCGCATCAGGGTGCGACGGGCCGTTGAGAGCCATAGCCTGAGTTTGCGGGGGTTACGAAGCATCCAAAGCTGCGCTGACAGTGGCGCGTTGGAGACGACTATCGGTATGTGGGCCGCCGCACTGACGGCCTCGAGCAATCCGGGTCTTATCGCTTCAACCGATAAACTCGCTTCAATATAATCAACACCTGCGCTGGACAGAGACTGCCACAATTCGGGATCGGTATAAAGCCGAGCCACCTCACGCGCGAATGCTGACGGGTCATCTGCGACCAGCGCGTTCTTTCCGGACACCATATTCATGCCTTCCGCGCCAATTGAAGTAGTGACGCACGGCAGCCCGCACCCGAAGTACTCGCCGATCTTTCCCTTCAAACCAGCCCCATATCGCAGCGGTACTACCCCGACCCTGTGTGATTTCAACAGCGCGCGGTGATCAGCGACAAAACCGGTTACGTGGACATTCGGCGATTCCTGTTCGTACCGATAGAGGTCGTCTGTCGGGTAGGCTCCGGCAATGGAGAAAGGCACACCCGGAAGCTGTACCTCGATTTGCGGGAAGATCTTCTGCATAAAATAATGAATCGCGTCCACATTGGGCCTGTGTCTGTAGCTTCCGAGAAACACAACCCCACTCCGGCTGCCGAATCCCGGCAAGTCAGGGTCCACCGCGTGTATGTTGGGTATGGTCCGGACATCTTTTTCGGGGGCTATCTGCAGAACGGTGTGTTTTTCATCTTCTGTTACAACCCACACCGATTCGGCGTCACGGATCGCAGAGTGCTCTTCCACCTTTATGTCCCGTGCGTTCTCGCGCGCGGCAGATGTTCCCACTATCTGCGCCTCGCGTTCGCAGCGGACGAACTCAAGGTCAAGTGTGTCGAATACCAGCCGGCATTGAGGAAGCGCCATCCTGAGGTAAGGGGCATATCTGTTGTAAACGAAGTGTTGCACAAAGATCGCGACGTCGAAGTTGCGTTCCTTCAAGAATGCGCCGAATGCGTTCGCAGACCCGGAGAAAGCCCTGTCCTGGTCGCAGATGCACTCCACACCCAACCTCTCCAGAGCCTGGCTGTATTTGGCGTCATTTGAGCTCGCGGCAAGGAATGTGATGGAGTGGCCGGCCCCGGCGAGCATTTTCACGATCTCGTAAACGCGCAGTGCCCCGGAATTCTTATCGGTCTCAGGAAACTGGCAATAGCCAATTATAACTCGCATAAGGTCGTACGTTCCTCCACGTGCGTCAAGCTGGTTTCTTTGCCGCTGCATCTTCCACGATCTTGTGCAAGAGCGGATACAGGACTTCCCAGTCGAAATTGTTTCTTCCGTGATCGTAAGCACAGCCAGCCAGTTCGACCCCTCTTTGGGGCGACTTTAGAAGCTCTATGCAGTTTCCGGCGAATGAATCACCTGTATCGCCGATGAGGACCGTTTCCCCATCTTTTGCTCCGAGACCTTCGCATCCGATGCTCGTCGAAACGACAGGCACTCCCTTTGCCCAAGCCTCCAGTATCTTGATCCTTGTGCCGCCGCCAATGCGCAAAGGGACGATCTCCATGGCGGCATTCTCGAATACCGGTGACAAATCCTGAACGAATCCATGGAGTGTTACTCCCGGAACTTCTTTTAAGCGACCGAGATCGGGCCCGTACTGCCCTACTATGTCCAACTCGGCGTCCGGAACATTCTTGAGAATGCTGGGCCAGACTGCGTCGCAGAACCACAATAGTCCGTCGGCATTAGGCCTGTATTTCAGCCAGCCTACGAACACCAGCCGCTTTCTGCGTCGCGGCGTCAGAGCGGGGCGTGTTGAGAAATCCCAGCCGTTGGGCATCGCGGCGACTTCGGATGCAACGTGAAGAGAGGGCACATCCTCGGGATTCGCAAGCAGAACGCGACCACACCCGTTCGCCAGCTTCCGTTCCGCCAAATATACGGCGACCCGGTCCAATCGCATGACTGCCTGGGTGATAAGCGGCATCGATCGGGCGGCGCGTTCGTATATTCTGGACTCGAGGTTGTCCATGTCCAATATCGCCGGCACTATGCCGACCTCGCCCGTGACCCACGGCGAGTTGATTCCTGAGAACCAAACAAGATCGGGTGATGTCTCCGAGAGAAGCTTCAGGAACGATCTGCGGAAGCGATTGTGATTGGCAGGCGACAGTGCCGGACGGTGCTTCGCCCAGGTTCGGGCAACAAGCCGTTTGGCCAAGCAGGGGAAGTCTTCCTCAAGGAAGTGCAGCTCCTGGCTTATTGTGATTCCACTGTTGAGCAACTCGTCGTTGAGGGTCTTGCCGTTTCCGAGCGCCAGTATTACCTCGTGTTTGCGCGAGAGCCCCTCGATGATCTTGGCGCTCCTTAATCGTCCACCGCTTGCAGATGGCCACGGAATGGCCACCGCGCTCACATAGAGTATTCTCAAACTGCGTTCCTTACCTACGGAGCTTTCGTTTGGACCCGATTGGGCGACTGCACGATTACCGGCATCGGATCTTTCACTGGCTCGTAATCTCGTCTCGAAGGACCCGAAGGAATTCGTGCCCATACCGCGAGTCAGGTTCCAAATAGTTGCCTTCGGCCCACTCGTTCCACGATTTGACGATAACGATGCGATGCTCATCGTCCAAATCTTCCACTCTGCGCAGCCCTTCTCTTATATGCAGCCGGAAGAGTTCTGGCGTGGGGTTGTGAAGGACGACGCCTCGCACGCTGCTGCGGGGCGTATTGTCCCAGTTTGCCATAACAACTGGGTATCGGTCAGGCCTGAGTGGCTCGGTGTCATATACGTGTTTCACGTAATCCGCATATCCGTAAATTCGAGGTTGATGCTTGATAGAATGCCGCCATTGGTCCAACGTTTTGTTGGTTAGTCGCTTCAGCGCTTTGTTCGCGATGCGGTGGAGTCGGTCTGTTATGATCTCCGTGCAAAGCAGTGTGTGGTCAGCCACGGAAGCATCAAACCCATTCTCCTCCGGAATCCACTGCGGGCCGGCAAAGCCGATCAGATAAATGCCTTTCAAACCGGCCTTTGCTGCCAGCTCTCTCCAACAGTCCGTGAACTCTCTAGGCTCGGGCAGCTTGCCGGGCCTGTAAACGCAAAACAGCGGTTTGCCGTCCACGGTGATGTAACGCGGGTCCTGAAAGGCCTCGAGCAGCGCTCGGAAGTGTTGTTCATAGTCAGCTCTGCCGGGATAGGTCTGCTCGGTCAATATCCGGTTAAGCGCGCCGTGCCATATTCCGGTCCAGGTTTCATTTGCCCACGCGAGGCAGAATGGAAAATCCGGCTGTCCTGAGGCCAGCACTTCATTAAACGGCCTTTCAAGCAGGCGCCTGCCGGCAAACCAATAGTGCCAGTAGCAGAATCCCTCGATTCCATACGCGCGCGCAAGCTCGGCTTGGGCGATTCGCGCCTCCGGCACTCGCAGATCGTAAAGCCCCAGGTCGGCAGGGAGATGCGGCTGGATATGTCCCCGAAACAGCGGCGTCGCCTTTGTGACATTGGTCCACTCAGTAAACCCCGGGCCCCACCACTCGTTATTTTCCGGGATAGGGTGAAACTGGGGCAGGTATAGCGCGATCGCTCGGCATTTGTAGTTAGTCACCGGTTCTGCCTCCGCGCTCTGCAAGTCGTTCTATCTCTTCATATATCTTCGGCGCCTGCCCGGCCGCGGTGAAGTTTGCAAGAACCCTTTTTCGTCCCGCTGCGCCCATTTGAGCCCTGCGCTCCGGCGAGTTCATAAGTTCGACAACTGCCTGCGCCATGGCTCGCGCAGAGAAGTCGTCCACTACGATTCCCGTGCCACCGAGCACTTCCGGAGGACCTCCGCTGCCTGCGAAACATACCACAGGTTTTCCAAGCATCATGTCTCCGCGGTAACCAGGGAAAATGACTCTTCCCAGGACGTGATTGCCGTGACATCAAACTCGGCAAAATATGTGAGCGGCTCTTTTGTAAGCGGCACGAACTCTACGATCGACTCCAGCTTCAGCAGCCGCGCCATTTGGCGAAACTCCCAGCTCAGTTCATCGTCACTTATCCCGACCCAAACGAAGCGTACTCTGGTCGTCGCCCAGGACGGACCGCACCTCCGCCGCCACCTGCAGCCACAGCAAAGCGCCCTTCTGCCAGGCAGGGTGTCCACAGCCGCCAAGGACCAAGGGATCGCCTGGCTGCTTTTTCTGGTCGAGAGGTGCGCTAAAGTCTGCTTCGCGGACAAAAGGATTGATGAGAGTCAGGGCGTCCTGGCTCACGCCGTATTTCTCTACCAGCATTTTACGCACGGCTTGGGAAACTGCGATGTATCTTTGCGGCCACGTGCGTATCAGGCTGTCGTAGCGCCTGGCATAGAAGTCCACTATGCTGTCGAGCTCGTGCACGTGCATCAGAACCGGCACATCAGGCAGTCTCAGAAGAGTTGTGATTGGCAGAGACGCCACACTGTTCACATAGATCAGGTCCGGGCGCCAGTTTCTGAGGCAGTGGGAGATATTATCGCGGATCAGGCGAGATTTGATGCGTGCCGGGTACCCGACCGGTCTAGCCAGTTTCTCCAGTATAGTGAGTTTGCCGATCTTTCGGAAAGCGTCTTCGTGCGAGCCGCCGACCAGCGATATCGTTCTGACGTCCAGCTTATCGCCGAAGCTCGAGAATGCATCCAGAGCGACTTTGGGTGCTCCGCTCAAATCTATATGGTGAAGAAGCAGCAGGACCGTGTCTTGTGCATGGTTTTCATACTTATTCCGGCGGCGTATAAAATCGGCGGCGCGACAGCGCTCTCGCCGCAATCGACACCAGAGCCTTCTTGTGCATGCAGGCAGCCCGAAGCAGACAGGCGCGGCGACTCACATGGGTTTTGCCGCCGCCCGTGAGTTCGGTGAGTGCCGCGTAGTTTGACGCGGCAATCAGATGAAAGACCAGCGCATTGCGCCAATGCACCCTGATCAGACATGCAATCGAGAGGGCCGTGTGCCAGACAAAGTTATTTGCCTCAGTAGTAGGATCGGACACTACGCGTCCTATCGCGGCATTCGATCGGCCAATCTGGGCTGCTCGCGAGCGCAGGCCCCGAAAACTGCTGTGCGGCCCGTCCGTTCTATGCTTTACGACCGCTTTGCCGGTATAAGCGATTTTGCCGCCTCTAGCGATCAGAGCAGGATAAATCGAACTCTCTTCTCCCAGATACACGGTCTTGCTGACTCCGTCAAGAACGCTCACGCCCAGTCGCACGTCGAACCCGCCGGTCTCTCGCAGCATATCCACGCGGAATGCCATATTGCCGCCATTTGGGTGAAAGTGGTCGTCAATTATCGTCGAATCTCCCTCATCAATCTCGGCCAGGAGCATCTTATGCAGGGGCTGTGAGATCCACCACGGCTTTGGGCCCTTCCAGTAGGGGATGATCCTACCACCGACTGCGGCGGCGCCTGTAGCCGCAAAGGCCTCCAGAATCGCCCTGAGCCAGCCGGATTCGGGCACGGCGTCGTCATCCAGGTAGGCAATGAAAGGAGTCCGTGCCTCGGCGATTCCACGGTTACGGGCATGAGAGAGCCCCGGATTCGTCTCTGAGACGATTTCCAGGTTCGGGACCCTCGGCCTGAATGACTCGACCACGTCTTGAGTGTTATCCCTGCAGTTGTTGTCGACCACAGACCATGCTCGGTTCAGGCACTCCTGAATCGCAATGCCTTCCAGGCAGTCCCGGAGCATTTCCGCCCGGTTGTGTGTGCAGATGCAGATGGTGATGTCCATCGGGAATTGCTCCATGGGCGAACGACCATTCTAATGCCGCCGCCTTTTACCGATTCCCCTCCCGCATTCGGAGAGCCCATTTCATAGCTGCTTTGATCCTGCGATAATGTGGCCCCGGTCGCAAGACGTCAGGTCGCCCGGTGAGCCACCGGCGCACCCTCCGGAGCAGAGGGTATTTGGAACTGCGCCAAACGCGATAATCCCTCGAGTACCAGGTGTGTAGAACGAATCCTTCGCCCAGATGATCGTTCAGCACAGTGGTGATGCCCTCCGGCTCGCGCGACCATTGTTGGGCGGATAAATATAGTATGCGAAGGCCATTCTTAAGCAGCCAAAAGAAGAAGCCGTAGTAAGGCTCGAAGGCGTCAAACGAGAACGCGACATTTCCCTGCCGTGCTATGTCGGGAACCGCATTCTCCCACGCTGGGTCCCATTGGGCTGTAAATGGGGGATTGTTTCCAGTCCTGTCCAATATGGCTCGACGGTTCAGTATCATAAAGAAGGGGTTGCAGGCAACCGGATTGTGAAATCTGTGGGGTATAACCCCCCCGTCAGGCATAGCGCACGCAGCGTAACCGTTCTCCTCCATGTAAGCCATGAGCGGATCGATTCTATGCGCATCGAACACGAAAGCATCCTCATCTACATGCACGATCCAGTCACTCTCGATGCCCATCAAGTCCTCAATGTAAGAGCGCGACCAGGACGTCAGAACGACCTTCGAATATTCCGGACCCAGAAGCCCGTGCGCAAATGCTGATAACTCCGGGCTTTGTGAATAGGTCGCCACTGTAACACTATTCAGTTGGGCACCTCCGAGACGTCAACGTCACAGGCGGTCTCGGATAACGATGCGCCTGTTCCAGCGGCCATCGTCCATCTCGCGGGTCGTAGACCAACGCTGCATGGGTAGGGAGCGTCCGTTTTACCATTCGCTCCTCCCTCCAACACCCGGAACTTGAGACAAGGCCCTGTGCAATCCAGAGCATCTCCGTCCCCATTGGCGAGCCAGATCTCATCGAAGACGTAGTCCCCGGGGTAAAGCCTGTTTTCGAGTATCAGGGCTGAAACACGCATCCGGCGCGACGACGAATGAAACGGCGGAACGTCATCCTGGGACATACAGTGGTAGATACCGGTTCCGAACCCGTTGCGTATGACAAACGACATCTGGATATCGCGCACAGACTCGCCCACTTCAATCTCCGCATTCAGCACCATTGGCTCACCAATAAAAAAGGAGTCGCACAATGAGCCATCAGGGCGGCTTGTGTAGACCTTTTGGACAATGGCAGAATAAGGCTCGTCTGCACAGCGTCCCTGCCCTACGTCTGCAAGTCCATAATCAGACCTGCCGGAGTCCGCATATGCGCGGATGGCATCACGTGCGGAACCGACGCACTTGACGCGCCCGTGATCCAGCAGCACGCCGCGTTTGCACAGGTTTGCTACGAGGTTGAGGTTGTGGCTCACGAAGACTACCGTTGCGCCTGCTCTGGAGACCGCCATCATCTTATCCAGGCACCTTTTCTGGAAGCTCATGTCTCCGACGGACAGCACCTCGTCCACAATCAGCACGTCCCGGTCCACATGCGCCGCGACGGCAAATCCCAGCCTCGCGTACATTCCGCTGGAATACCGCTTCACCGGTGTATCGATAAACTGCTCCAGCTCGGCAAACGCCACGATCTCATCGAAGCGCGCGTCGATCGTATGCTGGCCCATGCCCAGGATGGAACCATTGAGGTAGATGTTCTCCCGTCCGGTCATTTCCGGGTTAAAGCCCGCGCCGACCTCGATAAGAGCCGAAACGCGACCGCGAGTGCGGACACGTCCGCTGGTGGGCTGCATGATCTTCGTGAGCATCTTGAGTATTGTGCTCTTGCCCGCGCCGTTGTGGCCGATGACGCCCAGCGCATCGCCTTGCTCAACAACGAAGCTCACGTCACTGAGCGCCCAGAATTCCTCGCGCTGATTGCGCTGCAGCACCCCACGTACCGTGTTTCCCAGTATGAACTTCTTGGACACGTTCTCTACCGATATGACTTTAATGCCTAAATCGTCTCAGCAAACGCTGGTTCAAGTCTTTTGAATGTGCGGTATCCTGCAATGAGAAAAACAATCGACACGGCTAACGCTAAGCCCAGGTAGTTCCATGTCGGGGACTGTCCGTGCAGGACCACGTTACGGAAACTCGCCGTAATTGAGGCCATCGGGTTCAGCATATAGATCCCCAGGAGTTTCTTCGGCACCAGGCTCAGTCCGTAGACCACAGGCGTCATATACATCCACACCATCGTCAGCAGCGGCATCACGTGCCGAATATCTCTGTAGAACAGGTTCCAGCTCGAGAGCAGGAAGGCTATCCCCAGCATCAGGCAAAGCTGAATGAGCAGCATCGGCACGACCAGGAGTGCTATCCATCTCAAATGTATGTGATATAAGATGAGCATTGGCACCAGAACCAGGATTCCGAGCGCGAGGTCGACTGTCCTTCCCAGGATGGCCGATATCGGAAAGACCTCTCTCGGAAAGTATATCTTTGTAATCAGATTGAAGTTACTTACCAGACACTCCGAGCCGCTCGTCAAGCCGCCCGCAAAGAACGTCCACGGCAGCATTACGACGTAAATGAACACCGGGCACGGAATCCCTTCCGTGGGGAGCTTTGCGATGCGCGACATCACCAGCGTAAATACAATCGTCATCGCCAGAGGCTGCAGCAGCGCCCATGAAATGCCCAGCGCCGACTGCTTATAGCGCGACCTGATGTCGCGATAGGTCAGGCTCCAGATCAGCTCGCGTGCCTTCCAGAGGATTTGCACGGCGCCCTGGTTCTCCTCGTCCGGCCAGTCTTCGGATGATGCCAAAAACTGCTTATTCAGAACTTCAGGTTCAATTGACATAGTTGGAATGCGCCTTAATGGAAGTTTGTTCGATTGCTTCCCGGCACTGGAACTGACTAAGAAATTATACCATAGTTGGGGTTTGCGAGTTCCAAGAATTATGCCTGACGGCTGGCTACTGGCCGCTGCACGAGTGAAGACTACGGAGCTTAAGCGGGTATATCTGACCGCAGGAGTCACAGACGAAGTGGGTGGGGGTTTCGGCGTCGCTCTTTCTTGCAAGGCGCGCAGAGCCGGGAGAGAGCACCTTCAGCTTCCGGAAGTCCTCATCAGTTATGTGGTAAGCGTGATTATCGCATATCACCACTTTCTTCAATGGCCTATCCTCCGCCGGGTTTACTGGAAATAGCATAGCATCCAGCCCACCGCAGTGCAAGCGCTCCGTGACCGGCTTGTTTTAGAAGGAATGGACTGACGCGATTGCTAAGAAATCTACGGTCGCTTTGCAGAGCTATTACAGATGCTCGTTACCTTTTGGAGGACAGTCAAGTATGCCGAACTACAACAATCTGCGAAACTACGTAAAAGAAGAGATCGCCCAGCGCGGGCAGGAAGGCTGCGATGTTACCGGCTTCCAGGAGAAGTTCGATGCCGCCGCAACCTCCGAGCAATTGATGGCGGTCTATAACGAACTGCAATTGCTTCGCACGCGTTCGGATTTCCAGTATGTCGAGCCGTCGCATCTTGAAGGCATACGCGCCGCGAGGCCTGCCGAGACCAAACGCTGGAAGCTCAGCGCCGATGCTGCGTTGTTAGACCGGATCCACGGCGCGTGGCTTGGTAGAATTGCCGGCTGCGCGGTCGGCAAGCCCGTGGAAGGCTGGGCTAAAGACGAGATAAGAGCTTATCTGGAGAATATGGGCGAATATCCTCTGTGCGATTACATTCCCGCTCCGAAAGGGGAACTGCCGGAGGGTATCAAAAGCCCGTACGCGCCTGCGCTGCGCGGCACGTTTTCGCACGGTCTGGTGGATGATGACACCAACTACACCGTTACTGCACTTCTGATCATGAACAACCACGGACTGGATTTCACCACCCAGGAGGTCGGTCAAACCTGGTTGAGCGGGCTTCCCTATAACTGGACCTGTACGGCTGAGCATCAGGCCTACGCCAACCTGGTGCGGGAACTTCCTCTCGACCAGGTTCCGATGTATCTGAACCCATACAGAGAATGGATTGGAGCCCAGATCAGAGCCGACTTTTGGGGTTATGCCGCCCCGGGCTGGCCGGAAAAGGCCGCGGAGTTTGCCTACCGAGACGCGAGGCTCACGCACGTAAAGAACGGCATCTACGGCGAGATGTTTTGCGCCGCCGCGATCAGCGCGGCGCTGGCTACCGACGATCTTGATGAGATTATAGCGGCTGCGTTGAACGAGATACCGGCGAACAGCCGCCTTGCCGAAACAGTGCAGGATTGTCTAAGATTGCGCAGGGAATGTTCTACATGGGAAGACGCATTTGGCAAAATGTTGGAGACCTACTACGGCCAGTATTCCTGGGTCCACACCAACAACAACCTGGCCATTGTTCTTATCGCACTGCTCTACGGCTGGCCTGACTTCGAGAAAGTGACCTCAATCGCGGTAATGCAGGGAATGGACACTGACTGCAACGGGGCTACTTCGGGGAGCATTCTGGGTGCGGCTCTCGGAGCGAAGAAGCTGCCTGAGAAGTTTATCCAACCTCTTGGCGGTAAGCTCGAAACCACGGTAATCGGCTTCCCAATGCCGAATATCGAGGAGTTGGCGAAGCAGACGATGGGGCACGTCGAGAAGCTGTTCAAGCTGTAGCAAATCCGCCGGGGTTTCGGGGGCGAAGCCCCTGACGGTCGGCGATTCGCCTGCCTCTACTGTATCTCACGAATCCACTCGAGTCTGCTCATCGGAACTGTACCGTAATTGTACAGATTGCAGCCCGCCAATCCGTGCTTGTGGATAAGTGCAACCTTGTCATGGAAAACAGACTTTGAAGGCACGGCATTTTCCCCAATGTTCATTGAGAGGATGATCTTCTCCCGGGGTATCTTCGCCTGCACGTATCCGATCTCCCTGTCGATTATGGCCGGGTCAGGTTGGTGGGCGGCGATTACGTAGTGGTCTATCGCTTCCGAGATGCGCTCCATATCGATGCCTTCGGCTATTGCGAGGTTGCACGTGGGCTCGGAAGCTGGGCCGGTGTAGTCAAACTTTGCGCCATTGTCTTGTGCAATCTTGCTCACATCGGAGACAAGCCCGGTTACAACCGCACAGCGCATTTGCAAATATGCCGCCAGTTCCTGGTGTTCGCGAACCAGACGCAGGAACTCACTGCCCGGCTCATTACCGCCCTCACTTTGTCCGGGCAGGTCACTTGTCAGCGCAAGGTCGACCTTGCTTCTTACAATCCCGGCGACTCTGTTCGCATCAAGTCCCAGCTCGGCCGCTCTGGCCCTGCAGGCATCACAGAAACACAGGCCGAGAAGGGTCTCCTGGCAGGAGGTGAACTTTACCCCGAACACTTCGTGGTGGTAGCCGTGCACGAAGCCCATGTAAGAGAGCGCTTCCACGAAAAATGTGTCCGGTGGATAGTTCTCCAACAGTTCTGATGCGAGCCCGAGCAAATATGCCCGCACCTCGGGATTCGCAGGGCACAGAGAGTGAATGTAGTGATCGCCGTAGGCATTGACGGCGGTGAACTCGGGGTGAAGGGTTCCCACCCTGGTGTTGTGGGTGCACACCGTCCAGGTCTGGAATTTCAGGCCATAATCCGCGCACCTGGCCGCAGCCTGGGCAAGTATATCCTGCGTCCCGATAACGGAAGCAACTCTCGGCTCAATGGGCGTGTCTCTGTAGTAACGCTCCCGTGTGGGGAAGTAGACAACTCCGTCCTCGGGAAAATATACTTTTCTGCGCGGGTTGTGCGGCAGGACGAACTTTCCAGCGTGATAGCTCACCGCGATAGACACGGAGTCGACGCCCAGTGACCTCACTTTTTCCAGCACCGCGTCAATTCCCTCATCGACGAGGTCCCAGGGGTAGATGTAGATGCACTTATTCATCGGGTTAATTCCTCCTGACACCCAACAACCTTCACTGATTTTTTAACCCCCATGATTATAGAACGAATTCGGGGCGGAGGGGTATGATTTGTTGTCTCGGGCGCAATCCTCGATTCGAGGCAGACCTTGACATTGCAAGCGGCATTGCCGTATATTGAGTCGCAGTTCGGCATACAGGAGGAGCACAATGACTAACCAAGAAGCGCTAACCCAAGCTAGAGAAACTATCGGCAAGTCTCCATTCACGTCCTTTGCAACCGTGGACGAAAACGGATGCCCGCAAAGTCGCGCTATGATGGCGGCCGCAGTCGATGACGATCTGACCGTCTACTACATCACCAGCCGCCAGAGCGCAAAGTGCGCTCAGATAAAGGCAAACCCCATGGCGAGTTCGCTGTGGACCGAGGTTGTAGAGCCGATGAGCAACTGGCACTCGGTCCTCGTGAAGGGCAAAGCAGTTGTCAGCGATGACAAGGCGCTCAGGGACAAGTTCTGGATGGAGCAGTTGAGAGGCTTCTTTCCCGGAGGCGCCGATGACCCGAACTTTGTGATTGTGGTCGTCAAACCAACCGAGATGATCTTGGCCAACGCCGGCCACATGACGCCGGAGATCGTTAAGTTCTAGGATGCTGGAAACTGGGTCCGGGAGGTGGCTTCCGGACCTTTGACATTTTTACAGTGCCGCGTTATCCCCGCAGCTTTCCTTCCCCATAGGGCAGCCATGCATAACCCATCGGCGGGCACCGCTCAATTGCAGGACTTATGACATGCGGCGGCGAATAACCTCGGCGGATGGCACGATATCATAATCAAATCACTGCCAGCGAGGTAAACGAAATGGACCACAGCAATGTCACAACGGGTTTCGAATTGCCGGGCAAGCAGGTTGTCAGGAACCTTGGCCTGGTGAGAGGGATTACGGTTCGCTCACGGTCGGTTATCGGTAATTTTGGCGCATCGATACAGACGCTTTTTGGCGGAAATATCTCTCTGTATTCGGAGCTCTGCGAGCACGCCAGAGAAGAGGCATACGAGCTGATGATCACCCACGCGGCGGCACTGGGCGCCAATGCCGTGATCGGGGTCAGATACGATGCCAATGAGATTTCGCAGGGCGTGACCGAAGTTTTGTGCTATGGGACGGCCTGTACAAGTGGGGTGATCGGTGGTGTGAGGCTGGTGACGCCTGTTGATGGCTGAGGGTTGGCAGGCAACCATGCCCGCGCTTGGTTGCTTCGGAGCGCAGAGCGAAGCGGAGATGCCGAAGCCGCGACCGCAGGTCTCGTTCAGCAACGTAATAACGGAGCAAAAAGCATGGCTGGATAGCACAATTGCTACGTTGACGGGCATGCGCATTTCTGCACCGCAACTGTGGCAGACTGGAAGTGGCTGCTGCAGGGAGACGCCATTCGGTTGCTATATGATACGTCAGTCTCTCGGTCCCTGCGGGACCGGCTTCGGCAGCTTCGCAGTCCGAAGCAACGGGGATGCGTGGATCCTCGCGGGAATCTTTTTTGCAAGCTCGTAGTGGCTAAACCACACGTCCTCTATACCCCCACTTTTACCTTCTTCCTAACTTTCTGCTTTGGAGCTTCCACCTTCGGCTCCCCAAGCACCTTCTTCAAGAACTGCCCGGTGTAGGATCTCTCGACGTTCGCCACTTCCTCGGGGGTGCCTGTCGCGATGATCTCGCCGCCCTCGTCGCCGCCCTCGGGGCCGAGGTCTATGACGTGGTCGGCGGTCTTGATCACGTCCATGTTGTGCTCGATGACCAGGACCGTGTTGCCCGTGTCCACCAGCGTTCCGAGTACCTCCAGCAGCTTCTTTATGTCGGGAAGTGCAGGCCGGTGGTCGGCTCGTCGAGGAGGTAGAGCGTTCGGCCCGTGCTGCGCTTTGCCAGCTCAGTCGCGAGTTTGACCCTCTGCGCCTCGCCTCCGGAGAGCGTGGTCGCGGGCTGACCGAGGCGGATGTAGTCGAGGCCGACGTCGTGGATCGTCTGCAGCCGCCGCATTATCTTGGGGATGTGTTTGAAGAACTCCAGCGCCTGGCTGACGGTCATATCCAGAACCTCGGAGATGCTCTTGCCCTTATATTTCACTTCCAGGGTCTCGCGGTTGTAGCGCTTGCTCTTGCAGACCTCGCACGGCACGTACACATCCGGCAGAAAGTGCATTTCGATCTTAACGATCCCGTCGCCCTTGCACGCCTCGCACCGGCCGCCCTTCACATTGAAGCTGAACCTGCCGGGCTGGTAGCCTCGCACGCGCGCATCGGGGGTCTGGCTGTAAAGATCGCGCGGATCATGTCGAAGACGCCCGTGTATGTCGCTGGGTTGGACCTCGGAGTGCGCCCGATGGGGGACTGGTCTATGTCGATCACCTTGTCGACGAACTCGAGGCCGGTAATGTCGTCGTGCTCACCCCACGCGCGGTGAGTTCCCTGCAGCGCATACATCAGTCTCGGAAACAGAGTCTCCTGAATGAGAGTGCTCTTACCGGAGCCCGAGACACCCGTCACGCACACGAACAAACCGAGCGGGAAATCGACGTTCACCGACTTCAGATTGTGCTCCCTGGCTCCCTTGAGCACGATACGCTTGCCGTTTTGCGGTCTGCGGATCATCGGCACAGGTATCGTATACTCGCCGGACATATACTTGCCGGTGATCGAGTCCGGGGTGTTCTTGATGTCCTGGAGTGTGCCCTCGGCTACCAGTTCGCCGCCGTGCTCACCCGCCCCGGGACCGATATCGACGATGTAGTCCGCCGACTCGATCGTCTCTTCATCGTGCTCGACTACGATTATCGTGTTTCCGAGGTCGCGCAGCTTTATAAGCGTGTCGATAAGCCGCCTGTTGTCGCGCTGGTGGAGACCTATGCTGGGTTCGTCGAGGATGTAAAGGACACCCATCAACCCGCTGCCGATCTGCGTCGCCAGCCGGATCCGCTGCGCCTCGCCGCCCGCCAGCGTCGCCGCCGTTCGGTCGAGTGTGAGGTAGTCCAGGCCGACGTCTATCAGGAAACGCAGACGCGTGCGAATCTCCTTGTTGACCTGTTCCGATATTATCGACTCCCGCGTGCTCAGTTTCAGCGCGTCGAACCATTGATAGGCCGATTTCACCGACATGTTGGCGACTTCCGATATGTTCAAGCCGGATATCGTCACCGCAAGGCTTTCGGGCTTCAACCGCTTGCCGTCGCACGACCGGCAGGGCACGTCAGACATATAGTGTTCCATCTCCTCCTTGACGAGGTCCGAGCTGGTATCGCGATATCGGCGGTCGAGCATGTTCAGGATGCCTTCGAACGAGGTCCGGTAGGATCGGCTGGCGGCGCGGAACTTGCTCTTGTATGTCACGTTCACCTGGCGGTCGGTGCCGTATAGGAGAGCGTCCATCTGCCTTTCGTCTAGCTTGCTGAGCGGCGCGCTGAGCGAGAAACCGTATTCCTCGCCAAGACCCTTCAGGAGCGCCATCACCCAGTTGTGCTCTCCGCGCGAGAACGGGATGATTGCGCCGTCGTTGATCGACCTGCTCAGGTCCGGGACGATCAGATCCGGATTGAGCTGCTTGTGGCTGCCGAGGCCATGGCAGTCCGGGCAGGCGCCGTAGGGGCTGTTGAACGAGAAGCTTCTCGGCGCGATTTCCTCCATGCTGATGCCGCACTCGGTGCACGCGAAGTTTTCGGAGAAGAGCATTTCCTCCTGGTCGATCACGTCGATTCCCAAGGTGCCGGAGCCTTTCTTGAGAGCCGTTTCCACGGAATCATTGAGGCGCTTCTCTATGCCGGGTTTGACGACGAGCCTGTCCACGACGATCTCAATGGTGTGCTGCTTGTAGCGGTCCATTTCGATGTCGTCGGTCACTTCGTGCGCCTCGCCATCCACTCGTACGCGGACGAAGCCTTCCTTGCGCACGTCCTCGATGAGTTTCTTATACTGGCCCTTTTTGCCGCGTACCAGGGGAGCGAGCACCTGAATCTTTGTGCCTTCGGGGAGCGCCATTATCACGTCGACCATTTGCTCCACTGTCTGTTGGGCGATCTCTCGGCCGCACTCGGGACAGTGGGGGTGTCCGATCCGCGCGAACAGAAGACGCAGGTAATCGTATATCTCGGTGACCGTGCCCACAGTCGAACGCGGGTTGCGGGTGGTTGATTTCTGATCTATGGAGACGGCGGGTGAGAGGCCGATGATGTCGTCAACGTCCGGCTTGTCCATTTGGCCGAGAAACTGGCGGGCATAAGAAGACAGCGATTCCACATACCTGCGCTGTCCCTCGGCATAGATGGTGTCGAAGGCGAGCGACGACTTACCCGAACCGGACAAACCGGTTATTACCACCATTTTGTCTCTCGGGATTTCTACACTAATATTCTTGAGGTTGTGCTGTCTCGCGCCTCGGACGATGATCTTGTCTTGACCCATGTCACCCCCATACCTTCAATAGTCTTACCCTATTATTTTAGCACGCGCCGACAGGGCGTTCAACCGGATAATCGCACGCATGTTCGATTGTTTGCGGTTTGGGGCGCCGGAGGTCCGTAGAACATGACGTAAAATCCGCCATCGCCGTTTGCTTTACAAGCCGCCGCTTCCGGGGTATATAATGCCGGGGCTTGTAGGCGCACTTCTTGAAAGGACAGTTTGAGGTGGACGCCTTATGCCGATGTATGAGTTTCGATGTTCCGAGTGCAATCACAAGTTTTCTCAGCTTGTGGGTATGACCGCGGATTCCAGATCGCCCTCATGTCCAAAGTGCGGAAGTGGGGACGCTGTCAGGCTGATCTCCCGGTTCTGCAGGATTCGCAGCGAGGATGACGTTTTGGATGCGTTCGAGGATTCCGCGATGGGTGCGGATATGGACGATCCTAAATCGGCGACCCGCTGGATATCCGAAATGGGCAAGGAGATGGGCGAGGAGTTCGGCGAGGATTTTGATGAGTATATGGAAGAGGCCGAGCGGGAAATGTTCGACGGGGAGGGTTCTGCGGACGAGGTGGAGAAAACAGAGAGTGATATTGCCACGTATTGAGGGCAGGACGCCGAAGAGTTTACTCAAGAATCGGTTCTAAGACCGATTGATACTCCTCAAGTTGAGCGTGCCACTGAGCGTGACCGAGTCCGGGTGTAACGGTTGCGGACTTGATTGTAGCATCAAGGCCGGAGCTTGTTATATCCAGTATAGGTTTAAGCCTTTTTGTTAGATAGTCGCGGGCTATGCTCGGGGCAGGGAAACCGGCCATGGTGACTTTTCGGACGTTGAGCTTTATCATTTTCTGATCGAGCGCAACCAGGGTAGCTTCAGCCTTGACGCCGATGCTGAAGCCCGACATCTCCGGTTCAGCGGAGAGGCCAATGTATCCGTCGTGGAGCGTTACTTCAAGCCCGGGAATATCACCGCAGGCTCGGATCATGTAATCTCGCAGTTGGTCCGCCGTGAGCGATGCCGAGTACGTGGTGTCGCCGACATCGGAGACCTTGTGAGTTTTCACGTCCAGTGTAATATCTTTGATTGCCACGTCCAACTGCGCGAGGCGCATTCCATTTGCAAGCTGCACTTGTTTTCCCGATATATTGAGAGCGTTGAGGTTGCCCCGGAGCATGCCTGGAACTGACCCGTAGACTTGGGCGGTATATGACTGGGCTGGTCCAATGGCGCGGGGCAGAGACGCTGTAATTCCTTGTTCGAGATGGTGGCGAATTCGATCGCCGGTGTAGCGGTAGGCTGCAGCGAGCAGCAATATCACGAGAAAAATGGTCAAGTTGCGTTTCATGGGTTTCCTCTTGGAAATTCATGTGCTGCCCGTAACGTTGTGGAGCATGATCGGCTCAAGCTCACGGGACGGCACTCATCTTCTCAGGCAGAGTTCCATCACCCGACAGTTGGGCGGCACCAGTAATAGTGGTGATTGCGTGCCATCGAAGTCCGATGTTGTCCCTAAGTGTAATCTTTCTCATGCAGCGGCACTCGAAACGAACTGGGCTTTTATGTTATTATATATCACTGAGAGCGAATAATCGAGAGAATGGCGCAGACGTCCGTTTTTCGGAGGCCGTCGTGCACGACTTTCCCGGGTTATTCCGAATAGGATGGATCGGCGCAATGATTCCGTCCGTATGGAAGGCGGGTTTAACCTAGTCCAAATGGGAATTATATCCAAAGTATTCAGCAGGTTCTCCAGAGGCATCGGTATCGACCTCGGTACCGCTAATACTCTTGTGCACGTTCGCGGACGCGGCATCCTTTTGCGCGAGCCCAGTGTGATCGCACTGGATACCCAGTCCCGAAAGGTTCTGGCTGTTGGTGAAGAAGCTAAGAGAATGCTTGGCCGCACACCCGGAACCATCGTGGCAATTCGACCTCTCAAGGATGGCGTCATAGCTGATTTCGATCAGACTGAACAGATGCTGCGCGGCTTTATTAGAAAGGTACATCGGCACAACGGCTTCATCCGGCCTCAGGTTGTGGTCGGTATTCCCTCGGGGGTAACTGAAGTCGAGTGGCGAGCCGTGAAGGAAGCCACCATCAAGGCGGGGGCGGACGAGGCTTATACTATTGAAGAGCCTTTTGCCGCCGCGATAGGCGCGGGGCTTCCCGTGAGCGAGCCGACCGGCAGCATGATAGTCGACATCGGCGGAGGTACCAGTGAGGTAGCGGTCATATCCCTCGGCGGAATTGTCACCAGCCGCTCTATTCGCGTTGCAGGCGATGAGATCGATGAGGCCATCGTGGCATACATTCGCAAGGGCTACAATTTGTTGATTGGCGACAGGTCCGCTGAAGAGGTTAAGCTGGAGATAGGCTCAGCATACAGGCTGGAAGAGGAACTGACCATGCAAGTTCGGGGAAGGGACCTCATTTCCGGTTTGCCCAGGAGCGCGGTCATCTCCAGTGAGGAAGTTCGTGACGCGATCCACGATCCGGTCATGGAGATCGTGGAAGCCGTGAAGCTGACACTGGAACTGACGCCTCCGGAACTCGCAGCCGATATTATGGAGCGTGGAATAGTGCTTGCGGGCGGCGGCGCTCTATTGCGCGGACTGGATACTCTTCTCAATGTCGAAACAGGCATGCCCGTTCACATCGCTCCTGATCCGCTTAGCTGTGTTGTAATAGGAACGGCAAAAGCTCTGGAGGAGTCGGAGAGCAATCCGGCTCTGAAAAAGGTGCTTCTGGGATCCAGCGTCAGGCGCGCATACCGATCTGCATAGGCGCATCATTGCGTCAATCGCGGCGTTTTCGCGGCCCGCGACTTCTAACCTGGTGCTGCGTTATGCCCGGCAGTCGGTTTCGTGCCGCTAACCGGGTCTCTTCACGTTGATATGAATAACTACCTTCGGACCAAATATATCTTCTCACTAATTGCGCTGCTGGTGTTGGGCGCCGGCATCGGGGTGCTGCACCAGCACGCGCTGGATTCCGGCAGTCCGTTTATCATCAGGGACGCAGTACGCACCATTGTGGCTCCGGTGGATTTGGCTTCTTATCGCGTGTTTGCGATAGGCGGATGGTTCGAACGCGTCGCGAGGCCGCGGAGCCGTCTACTGCGAGAGAATGCGCGCCTCAGGAGAGAAGTGCGCCGCCTGGACGAGGAGAATGCAGAGCTGCACGAGGCTGCCGCGGAGAATCTTGAGTTGCGTAGGATTGTCGGACTCCGGCAGTCCACGCCGATGGGTTTGGTTACCGCTGAGGTCGTATCCCGCAAGGCAAGCAGTTGGCTGGACACGGTTACCATAGATGCGGGCACCAGATCGGGTGTTTATAAGGGCGCGGCCGTGATCGACTCGCGCGGGCTTGTCGGGCAGGTGATCGAGGCGGACGCGCTTACGGCTCAAGTGGTCTCTTTGAGCGATCTGAACAGTGCTGTAGGCGCTATGGTGCAGCGTTCGCGAGTCAACGGCATGGCCCAGGGACAGGGCGACGGAAGCCTTGTTCTCGCGTATTTGCCAAAGGATGCCGACGTGAAGGAAGGCGACGTGGTCATATCATCGGGCATCGGGCAGGTTATCCCCAAAGGGTTCGTTATCGGGCGAGTTACCAGGGTTGTGCCGAGCCCTCTGGGAACCACTTCCGCACTGGTTCGGCCGAGTGTGCGCTTCGATCAACTCGAGATGGTCTCGGTCATCAAAAACGGACAGGGCGCAGGTAAATGAAGAGGTTCCTCCTGCCTATATTCGGGCTTATTCTCGCTGCCGGAGTTCAGGGCAACTTCCCGAACTCACTGACGATACTCGGAGCCAAGCCCGACCTGATACTCGTGGTCCTGATTGCCTACGCCCTTGCAGAGGATCTCATATTCGGCGCAATGCTGGGTTTTGTTGCCGGGCTGATACACGGTTCGGTTGTCGGCCTGAACATGGGAAGTTTCATATTGACCAGGACCATCACCGGCTTCCTGGCAGGCATTGTGACCACCAGGCTTTTCAGCGAGAACTACTTCGTGCCGGTGATCTCCGCCGCTTGGCTGACGCTCGTGTGCGAGGGTCTGTTCATCCTGGCAAACCCCAGAATCGGGCTTTTCGCCGCCGCTCGCATGCTCATAGGCGAGTGTATCTACAACGCAATCTTCACACTGATCATCTACTGCGTCCTCAAGAACTTCTATAACCGGCACAAGGTAAGACTCGCAAACGCCCGGCTGTAGGGCTTTGCGCCCGACTCTCGCCAAAAGCTGGCAAGAACCCGCCTCATTGACCCACCCGTCCATCCCATCCCACCTCACTCCACCGTTCCCTTCCTAACCTGGTACGCAAATTGCTAAGAGGGTTGCGGCAGAAAGGGGGGACTTACTTGGCATCAGAGTTCTTTACCGACATAACATCGAGTGTTCTATCCAAGACACTCGACGCCACGGCCGTGCGACAGAGAGCTATAGCAAACAATATAGCAAATGCCGAGACGCCGGGCTACAAGCGCAGCGTCGTATCTTTCGAGGACGAACTGCAAAATGTTCTGAAACAGAGCAACAAGAACTTTGTTCGCGAGGGGCTCGAGCAATTGTCTCCCGCGCAACAAACGGATGGCGTCAGTCCCAGCAGGCCGGACGGCAACAACGTCAACATAGACGCTGAGATGGCGGACCTTGCAAAGAACAGCCTGGAACAACGCGCGACTGTCACTTTGCTTGAGGCAAAGATTACAATGCTCCGCAGCGCCATAAAGGAGGGCAAGTAATAAATGAGTAGTTTCTCCTCATTCGATATTAGCGCGTCGGGTATTAACGCCCAACGCGTAAGGCTGGATGTTATAGCCAATAACGTCGCCAACGCAGAAACTACGCGCACGGCCGAAGGCGGCCCTTACCGGCGTCAGACCGTCACGTTCAAAGCTGCTTATAACGATGCCGTGGGCAACAGTAGTGTTCCCGAAGGCGTGCAGGTCGACAGTATTACCGAAGATCCTTCGGATTACCGTTTGGTTTTCGATCCCGGCCACCCGGACGCCGACCCGAAGGGCTACGTCAAGATGCCCAACGTCAATATCGTCGAGGAAATGGTGGACATGGTTTCTGCTACCAGGGCCTATGAAGCCAACATTACGGCGCTCAATGACACCAAATCCATGATCTCGGCCGCAATAGACCTGGGCAAGGCGTAGGAATCGTGGCAAGAACACCATCACGACTGCTTCGCAGCGCTGTCGGGCTTTCGCAGTATCTGGCGATACTACTGTCGCCCCGAGGGGCTTCAACGCGAATGGATGAAAATGCCCAAGGCATTTTCGAAGGAATCGCGATGAAACCTTTCGCGACTGCGCCTGCGGCGAGTCACTGTCGGTTTCACCGCGAAGGGATGAAAATAACTGCGTTATTTTCAGAGGAGAAAAATCATGCAGTATCAGTCCGATCGGTTCCGTAGGATCGTTAGGCTCAATCAGCAGCATTACCCCGGTAAAGGGGACATCCGATTCCCAGGCTGCGAACGGCGGCGTGTCGTTCAAGGATACTATCACGAACGCGATCAGCGACGTGAACGACCTGCAGAATAACGCCGACCAATTGGCTGAGAATGTGGCCTCAGGCGACCTCGAAGACGTTCACAAGGCAATGATCGCTATGAACAAGGCCAAACTCGGATTGGACCTGACCATCGCCGTTAGAGGCAAAGTTTTAGACGCTTACACAGAGATCATGCGGATGCAGGTGTAGAGCTGCAGCCGGCATTCATCGGCTGGGGGTTTCTTGATTCCCTGCACACTTATACAAGGACGAACAGAGAATGGATCAGCTTTCAAACTTTGGGCCCTTCGCGGCTCTGAGCAAACTCTGGAATGAACTCAGCGCGACGCAGCGGGTAGTTGTGCTCGCCTTCGCAGCGGTGTCGCTGGTAACGGTCATTGTTATCGGCATGGCGGCTTCCAGGCCGAGAATGGGTGTCCTGTTTTCGGGTCTCGAAGCGGCGGACGCAGGCGCGATAGTTCAGAAGCTGAGTGAACAGAAAGTGCCGTACCAGCTTTCTGCCGACGGCGGCACCATCGAAGTGCCGGCGGACAAGGTTTATGACTTGCGGCTGCAGATGGCTACCCAGGGCCTGCCGCAGGGGGGGAGCGTGGGCTTCGAGCTGTTCGATAAGCAATCGTTTGGCATGACGGAGTTTACCGAAAGGTTAAACTACCAGAGGGCGATTCAGGGAGAGTTGACGCGGACGATCTGCCAGCTTGCGCCGGTCGTCAGCGCCAGGGTGCACCTGGCGATGCCTGAGGACAAGCTGTATTCGAGTGAGCAGGACCCTGCCACGGCGTCGGTGGTGCTCAAACTTCGCAGGGGCATGCCGCTTTCCGACGATCAGGTCGGTGGAATAGTGCATCTCGTCGCGTCGGCCGTCGAAGGGCTGAAGCCATCGAACGTGAACGTTATCGACAGCGACGGCAATGTCCTCTCCGAAGCGATGGCCGGATCGGGCGACGGAGATGGGTTGCTGACCACGAACCAGTCCAAACAGAAGCGGCAGTACGAAAACGAGTTGGCCCAAAACATCCAGAGCATGCTGGTGCCCATTGTTGGGCCGGATAACGCGGTCGTCAGGGTCAGCGCCGATATGAGCTTCGACAGGAGAGAGACCAAGTCCGAAAGCTATCAACCCGCGTCGAGTAATTCGTCAGGAAGCCAGGGGGTATTACTGACGGAGGAAAAGAAGACCGAGACTTACAACGGTGGAGTTGTTCCGCCAAATGGAGTGCCCGGCGTCAAGATCAAAGCCGCTTCTCCTAACGACAGCTACTCTCAAACGGAGTCTAACTCTCAATACCAGGTAACCAAGAAGATCGAAGATGTAGTCAGCGCGCCCGGACAGGTTCAACCGGCTGTCCGTCGCGGTGCTGGTGGATGACAAGGTCGACCCGGCCAAGGCAGCCGCCATCCAGGAGGCGGTCAAGGCCGCAGCGGGCATCGACGATGCGCGAAAGGATCAGATAACCGTACAAAGAGTCGCGTTCGACACGGCCTCGAAGAAAGCCGAGGCTGCTGATATGGCCAAAGCATCCAAAAATGACTTGATCCAGGCGATCGGCAAGAACGCCGTTGCTGTTCTGCTGTTGGTAGCATTTCTCTTCTTCCTGCGCACGATAGTCAAGCAAATCAAGGTGAGTACTCCGACAACCGTCGCTGTTGCCGCTCCCCAAATGGCTGCTGCGCCGGCCGACTTGTCGGAACTGCTGCAGACCGCCAGCACTCAGAGCATCACGCCGCCGGTTACCCCGCAGCCGCCGCGCCCCGAAAACTACAGCACGGCTCCGCCGGCCGAGGGAGTGCCGCATGAGGTAGCTCAATCAAGTCCCGAAGACCTCGCGAGACTCGTGAGATCGTGGATGGCGGAGCAGTAAAGGAGAAGCTTATGCCTGAGGCAGTTCGTGAGCTAACCGGTTTGGAAAAAGCATCCGTGCTGTTGATGTCGCTGGGCGCATCGGTGTCCGCAAAGGTATTCGAGCAGTTGACGCCCCCGGAGCGCGAGTTGCTCGGAGCCCAGATATTCGAGACTGCGCCACGTGGACACAGTGGCTGGGCAGAATGCCGATGAAGCAAACGAATTCCGGCCGGTTGCCGGCAAAGAAAGCGCCGGGAATGCTCCGCTAAAGTGGCTGGAGGAACTGGAACCGGAAGTTGTTGCCCGAATGCTGAGCCGCGAGCGTCCACAGAGCGCCGCGCTGGTCGTCTCGAACCTTTCGACGAAAACGGCGGCTGACGTGCTGCTTTACCTTGATGAGAAAATGAGGAGCCGGGTGGCAGTGTTGTTGTCCAATATGCAGCCGGTATCGAAAGAAGTGATCGAAGCGGCGGATAAGGCCTTGCGAAAAGGCGCACCCGAGTTGGCCGCCAGGGAGTGTCGTCAGTTCTCGTCAGGGCATCTTCTTGAAGGTTTGGGCGGGGCTGCCGAAAGCGTGCTGGAATCTGCGCGCGTGGCTTTATTGAGGGGAAACGATCCGCGGAACGGGTCGGCTAAACAGCCGTTTTTCACGCCGGAAGACCTGACCAGCCTGACCGACTCCCAGATCAAAAAGGTTCTCGCCGAGACCATGCTCAATGATCTTGGTCTGGTTTTGAGGGTTGGGAGCGACGCGCTGAGAGTGGCTGTATTCAACAATGTCTCCCCGGATGCAAGACACGCGATTCAACAGCAATTGGCCGGCACGGCTCAGGTTAAAGTATCCATTATAGAGGACGCCCAGGGCAGAATCGTCGACGCAATGCACAGGTTGGCTGTGAAAGGTGGCGTTAATTGAGCACGGTCATCAAGCGCAGTCACAGTTTCCTTTTTGCTAAGATTGCTGACCTCAGACCCCCGGACCTTTCGGTGATAGAAACAGATGAGCGGTCCGCTTTGGAGAGATCGGCTCAGATCCTTGAACAGGCCACCCGGGAGGCTGAGATAATTGTGCGTTCGGCTCGCGGCGAAGCAAAATCGATCCACCAGCAGGCTTACGAAGAGGGCTATCGAGCCGGAGCAGCCGAGGCGGTGCAGAACATATCCTCGCTTACTGAGAAGCTGGAAGACGATGTCAAGAATATTGGACAGGACCGGCAGGCAGTGTTGGACGGGATAGAGCCTGCCGTGTTAAAGCTCTGCATGGAAACTGTCGAGAAGATAATAAGACACGAAATCAAAACGGACCCGAGAATCGTGGTGCGCGCGATCAAGTCCTGCTTGCGGCGAGTTAAGGATTCCAGCGAAGTCTACGTTCGGGTCAGCTCGAAAGAGATTGCCGAAGTGAGAGCCCTGCGTGATGAATTGATGGAAGCGGCCGAGGGAGTGCACGGGATTAACATTCAGGACGACCGGCGCATTTCTCCCGGCGGCTGCGTTGTGGAATCCGCCACTGGTGATTTCGATGCAAGAATCGAGACGCAGATGGATCGAGTAAACAAGAAGATCACGGAGATTTACGGAGATGACCGCTACCAGGCCGATTCCGGACCTGACAAAATATAGCAGCGCTATCCGCCAGTTGGACACGATAAGGGTCAACGGGCGGGTTGTGCAGGTGATTGGCGTTCTTGTGGAATCCCGCGGCCCGGTCTGTGGGATCGGCGAGATCTGCGAGATCCGGAGCCGTCGAAACGGACCCCCGATGCTTGCCGAAGTGGTTGGGTTCAGGGAGTCCAGGACGCTTCTCATGCCCTTTGGCGCGGTTCACGACATCCGGCCGGGGAGCGAGGTCATACCCACCGGCTCGTCTTTGAGGGTTCCGGTAGGACCGGGTCTGCTGGGCCGCGTGCTCGACGGACTCGGGCGCCCGCTGGACCTCAAGGAGGCAATCCAATCCAACATCGAGGTCTCCGCAGCTTCAAGCCCTCCGCACCCCCTGGCGAGAAAGCGGATCAGTGATCCACTGGTTCTCGGAGTCAGGCTCTGGACGGCGCGATTACGGTTGGCAAGGGTCAAAGAATAGGGATTTTCGCGGGAAGCGGCGTCGGGAAGAGCACGTTGATGGGCATGATCGCCCGCAACACCGCGGCCGATGTGAACGTGATCGCGTTGATCGGCGAACGTGGGCGAGAGGTTCGAGACTTCATCGAAAAGGATTTGGGCGAGGAGGGTCTGGCGCGTTCGGTGGTGGTCGTAGCTACTTCCGATCAGGTTCCTGTCGTGCGCCTCAGGGGCGCGCAGGTGGCTACCGGGATTGCGGAGTACTTCAGGTCGCAGGGGCTGGACGTGCTGCTTATGATGGACTCGGTGACCAGGGTCGCGTGGGTCAGCGCGAGATCGGCCTGGCGTCGGGCGAGCCCCCTACCACTCGGGGTTACACGCCGTCGGTGTTCACGCTGCTTCCGCAACTGCTGGAGCGGGCGGGGATGTCGGAAAACGGCTCGATCACCGGGCTTTACACCGTTTTGGTCGAGGGAGACGATATGAACGAGCCGGTTGCGGACACCGTTCGCGGAATTTCTCGATGGGCACATCGTCTTAAGCCGCGATCTGGCCGCTCGCAACCATTATCCCGCGGTCGACGTGCTGAGCAGCGTCAGCAGGCTTATGCCGGATGTCACGAGTGCCGAGCACCGCAACTCCGCAGGCCAACTCCGCGACGTTCTGGCGACGTATCGTTCCAGCGAAGACCTGATCAACATCGGGGCCTACGCTCGCGGAAGCAATTCCAGGATCGACTTCGCGATCAACAAGATCGACGCCGTGAACTCCTTTCTAACGCAGCGCGTCGAGGAACGCGCACCATTCTCGGAGACCGTCACGGCGATCAAGAGGCTCTTCAGCGATGAAAAAGTTTAGATTCAGGCTCCAAATGGTGCTCAACGAGCGGAAGGCGGCAGAAGATCGACTGCAGACGGAACTGGGCGAGATCAGGAGACAGGAAGCTCGGGAGCTGGAGCGTCTGGCCGATTTGCGCGGGCGGTTCGAGGAAGCGCAATTCTCGATAATGCGCGGACTACAGGAACGCGCTCGTGGGGACGAACTGGAGCGGCGGGACATCTATGCGAAGTCGCTCAGAGACGACGCAAAGGTGCAGGAACTCACTCTGGAAGCCGTGAGAGAAAGAGCAGCGGCAAAACTAAACGAGCTTGTAGAGGCTATGAAAGCCCGGCAGGTGCTCGAAACACTGCGGGACAAGCAGGAGAGCGAGGGAACTGATGGCATGCGACAGGGCTGAACGCAATGAACTGGATGCTATGGCTTCGGTCAGATTTGCAAGAGGAACGTAGATGATAGACGGATTGGCGGGCGCACTTTCCAGGATCGCGGATATCAAGTCACATTTTCTGTCCTCCGGTGTCGGTGGGCCTGTGACTGTTGCTCCACACGAGATTTCGGGGGATCCGCCACGGCATTTGCAGACAGTCTGGGCCAGGCGGTGCAGTCGAGAGTTAAGGGATCAGTCGAGGGGGCTTCAGCCTACGACGGCATCATTGACTCCACATCTGCCAAGTACGGCCTCGATCCGTCGCTGGTCAAAGCAGTTGTCCAGGCTGAGAGCGGGTTCAATCCGAGTGCGGTATCGGGGTCGGAGCCCAGGGGCTGATGCAGTTGATGCCCTCGACATCGGCCGGGTTCGAGCGTTACGTGACTGCGTTCGATCCGGCTCAGAACATCGACGCAGGGGCGCGGTATCTGAAAGGGCAGCTCGATCGCTTTGGCGGAAACGTGCAGTTGGCGTTGGCGGCCTACAATGCGGGGCCGGCCAGCGTTGTGAAGCATGGAGAGGTGCGCACCGTACCGCGAGACGCAGAGTTACGTTCAAAAGGTGCTTTCCTACCGCGACGCCTACCGGTCGTCGCAGTAGTAGTTTTGTTTCGGGGATGATTCCCGAAATGAATTAACTCAAGGGAAAGGAGGTGAGAAAATTTGATAGATGTAACACCGAGCCCTGCCGCACAGGCACTGGGTACCGGAACCGTGCAGGATGGCGGTTCAAAGAATCAGCCGGCTAACGCTCCGGGATTCACCCAGGCGCTGAGTGCAGCAGTGAAAAATGATTCTGTCCAGAAGGGCGGGGCCGATTCTACGGCAGCTTCCAAGGACGCGGACAAAACCGCCGGCAAGGCAGCGGACGGCACGAATGCCAATGGTGCTGATCAGGCATTGGCTGCTCTGATTGTTCCAATTGCCTCGGCACTGACGCCGAGCACTCCGGCAGTCGCCGTCAAACAGGATAGCAGTGTTGGGGATGATACATCGGAACCGGCAGCCGGCAAGGCCACAACAATCAACGACGCCAAGGCAGCCGGCACACCTGATGCCAAGGAAACTGCATGGCTTTCCGCCCTCGATCCCAACCTGTCCGCGGGAGCAGCCTCTGAATGCGCGGCTGCTTTGGGGGCATCGGGCCCTGACGGCAAGGCCGCAGTTAAAGCTGGGGATCCGAAAGTAAACGGATCCGGCTCTAAACCGGAAAACGTTCAGGCGGCGAGCGCTGCCGACAAAGACACAGCGGCCGGTTCCTTAGTGGACGCGCTGAAAGGGGCAGCGGGAGATCAAACGGCGGTCAAGGCGAATGCTCGAATCCCTGGCCAGGCGCCGGTAAAGCCGGGAGCATCCGACTCGACTTTACCTGCCGTCGGCCAAACGGATCAGGATCAGTTGACATCCAGCTTCTTCTCGCAAGCGGTGCAGCAGATCACCGGCGACGGAGCATCGACCGACAGTGTAACCCCCGGCTCGTCCAAGGCAGTCGGCAAGGATAGCAGTATCCCTGCTTCGGGCAGTGACTTCCGCAACGTGATGTTCACGTTCCAGAACGCAACTGCGAATCAATCCGGCGTGGGCGACGTTGCCAAAACCGCATCTCCTCCGGTTGTTCAAACCCCGGATGCTGAGTTGCCCGCAAAGCTCATTGACCAGGTCGTGAGCCAAGTCAAGCTGAGCCAGACCGACGGCCGAAGTGACCTGACGGTGAGGCTGAACCCGCCGGAACTCGGTTCACTGAGCGTGCGCATCGTTCAGGACGCGCAGGGAATAACCTCTGAAATACAGGCGAGCAGCAATCAGGTTCGCAACCTTCTGCAGGCACATATGCCTGCGCTGATGAGCGCTCTTTCGGATGCCGGTTTGCGGGTTGACGCCGTAAACGTGACTTCCAATCTATCGTTCGGCAGCTATATGCAGAACCCGTCGAACGGGGGAGCGCAGCAGGAAGCACAGAATCCTGCATCCCGGTTTGCAGGAAACGGAGGGCAGGCGGATTCGCAGCCCACGATCAACCTTGCGGGGGCAGCAGCGGCAAGCACTGACAACACAAGTTACAGTTGGCTTGCCTGACCCGCTCTATTAACAAGTCCATTTCAAATCTTAAAAGAAAGGTGAGTAAAACAATGAGTGACTACGGCAGTAACGGGCACAACACCAACTAGTTCGTCGAGCACCAGCACAACTGCGTCAAGCGACACTACGCTGGATAAAAATGCGTTCCTGCAGCTTCTGGTGACAGAGATGCAAAACCAGGATCCGCTGAACCCAACGGATGACACAAGCTTCATCGCTCAGTTGGCGCAGTTCTCGTCACTCGAACAGATGCAGCAGGTGAGCACGAACACAGATGCTTCTCAAGCCTTATCTATGGTCGGGCAGCAAATCGATTATACCGATCCGAGTGACGCAACCCAGACGCTCACGGGCACGGTCAGCGGTGTGTCGTTCAGCGGCGGCGTGCCATCGCTTATAGTGGGTACCAACACGGTCGATCTTAGCGACGTGGTCGATGTTCACCCCACTTCCAGTGCGCCAACAACCGGCACATCTACATCCGGAACTTAGAGTATGGCGGTAAGCGCCGGTGATTGGAAGATGTGCGCTAACTACCCACATTGAATGGGGCAAACGGACCCATCTTTGTGCAATATCATGACCTGATCGGACCGGATCTGGTGATCTTGTTCGATAAAGAAGAAACAGCATTCGACTGGGCACGGAAATTGCTATAAGCCCATCCGTCAGATTGAATGCGAGGTTGAGAATGTCTCCGATTCAAATAAGCGGAAACATAGCCGGAGTTGGGAATGCGTCTCAGGGACAAGGCGTCCGCGAGAGTTCCAGCGACGTACATCTTTCGGAGATGCGCTCCAGACCCAGGTACTAAAGCAGGCGGGGGTCACATTATCCGCCACATGCTCACAGGCGACTGGCCGAGCGAAATGTCCAGTTAAACGAGGACACCGGAGCGCGGCTAGGTGCGGCAGTGGACCGCATCAGTGAAAAAGGCGCAGACAAGTCATTGGTCTTAATGGATAATCTGGCGCTTGTAGTAAGCGCAAAGAACCGGGTTGTAATCACGGCCCTTGACTCGACAAACGCCAAAGACGGCGTGTTCACCGGCATCGACAGCGCGGTGATCGCGTGAGAGATATACTGCACTGGACCTCCTACGAGGAAGTGCATTGCCGCCGACCGATTGACGCGGCAAGAGACTCTTCAGAGCAGCACGAAGCCAGCTCCGCCCGGCTTTCTTCAGGAGCCCGCCTAAGCGGGCGAAGCGAATAAAGCCGGGTAACCCACGGTAGTCCGCAGCCGGCATGAAGCCGGTGTCGTGTGAAGCGGAATATCCGAAAAGGGACGAAAATGGCGAAGAGCGCCGTTTTCGAGAGAGGTCAAATAAAATGTTACAGGCAATGTATAGCGCAATCTCAGGCATGAATGCGTTCAGTAATAGCCTGGATGTCATTGGCAACAATATAGCGAATATCAACACCACGGCATTCAAGTCCGGCACAGCTTCCTTTAAGGACATGCTCAGCCAGACACTGGCCGGCGCGTCGGCTCCAACAGCAACCGCGGGTGGAACCGACCCCACTCAGGTTGGACTTGGAGTTGAGATAGGTGGAATTGTGACTGACGAGACCGAAGGATCGGATGTATCCACCGGCCGAGCAACCGATCTTGCAATTGATGGGAACGGGTATTTTGCTCTCGGCGACGGCGATCAGACGTGCTACACACGCGACGGCAGCTTTTCTCTGGATGCCCAGTATAACCTTGTGTCGTCCAACGGCATGAAAGTGCTGGGATGGATGGCTGATCCTTCGACAGGAAACATTGACACTTCCGCAGCGGTTAGCGCTAATTCGGGGATTCAGATTCCGATCGGCGGAATGTCATTGGCCGAACAAACATCTAATGTCACAGCTCAGGGCAATCTCGATGCCGGCGCGGCCGATGGAGCGCAGACGTCTATGGAGTTCCCTGTGTTCGATTCGCTGGGTGCAACACACGATGTAACGGTTAATTTCGAGAAGACGGATAATGCCGCGGATGGGTCGGCCCAGTGGTCATACTCGGTCATGTGTCCGGATGTGGACCCGAACAATCCTGTTGCCCAGGGCGACATTACGTTTGATGCAACCGGACAAAGCACTGTGAAGAGCGTACCGGTTTCGTTGACGGCATTTGCCAGTAACAACGGGTCTAAGCAGCCACTGGACTTCGATATTGACATGTCAAATGTCAGCCAGGGGAGTGGGACCAGCGCCGTCAGCATGAACAATGAGGATGGTTCAGCGCTTGGCACTCTTTCGTCGTTTAACATTGAATCGAGCGGTGTGATCGATGGCAGTTTCACCAACGGCCTCACGAAACCGCTTGGACAGTTGGCTCTGGCCTCGGTTAACAATCCTGCCGGTCTTTCTTCGGTCGGCAACAATGCATACACGACGAGCGCGAACTCGGGATCGGTCAGCCTGGGTGCACCTGGCGCCAGCGGCATGGGGACGATAAATGCCGGGTTCCTGGAGGGATCGAACGTCAATCTGGCTACCCAGTTTGCTGATATGATTGAAGCCCAGCGTGGTTTCGAGGCGAACTCTAAGATGATAACTACTTCCGATCAGATCTTGCAGGACCTCGTCAATCTAAGGCAATAGTTCTGGCAATGAGTAGTCCGGGCGCCCAAAAGCGCCCGGACTACAGGGATTAAAGATGATCAAACTTACACTCTACAACGATGCTGATGTCATAGTGAATGCCGATCTCATCGAGTTCGTCGAACGAACGCCGGACACCCTGGTCACGCTCACTACCGGCAAGAAAGTCATGGTCAAGGAATCGGTCGAGGATGTCATCAGCAAGATTGTGGCGTATCGGCGGCTGGTGTCGAAAAACCATCGTTTGTTCGGACCCAGGGGAAAACTCTCGCTCAGAGCATCTGTGAAAGGTTTCGAGGAATGGACCTAGCAACGGTTATTGGTCTTTTGGTGGCGTGGGGAGCGGTGCTTGCCAGTCTTATACTCGAAGGCGGCAGTCTGAAGGATCTGTTCAACTTTTCCGGCCCTCGTGCTGGTTGTGTTCGGTACCATCGGCGCGACGGTAATCGGCTCTAATATGAAGACGATTATGATGCTGCCGTCGATTCTGAGGAACGCGTTGATCGGAGAGACAACCGACCCCGCCGAAGTCATCGATATTATGGTGGGTTTCGCGAAGACTGCGAGGATAGAGGCGTTCTTGCACTTGAAGCGGCGGCTGACAAGCTGGGCAACAGATTCATGCGCAAGGGCATTCAACTGGTTGTGGATGGAACGCCTAGCGTGATCGTGCGCGAGATTCTGGAGACAGAGATCGTCGCCATGCAGGAGCGCCACAAGGTTGGCGAAACCATATTCACCACGCTGGGTGGTTTCTCACCCACACTTGGAATTATCGGGACGGTTATGGGTTTGATCAGCATGCTGGCGAAGCTCAACGAACCCGGCAAGATGGGACATGCCATTGCAGCGGCGTTTACCGCTACACTCTATGGCGTTGCGCTGGCTAACCTGGCATACCTGCCCATCGCGGCGAAGCTCAGGACCAAAACGGCCGAGGAAGTTGTAGCTTACGAGATGATTATCGAAGGTGTCCTTTCAATCCAAGCGGGAGATAACCCGAGAATCGTCGAGACCCGGTAGATGGCTTATCTGCCCCCGGATCTAATAGTTGTGGATCAGCTCGGTTCATCCAGGTAATGCTAAGGACCAATTTGCCGACATGAAAAAGAGGGCAGGCGAGGTGAAGTCGGAAAACGCAGATCGCTGGCTTCTTACATACGCGGACATGATCACGCTGCTGATGGCGTTCTTCATCATGATGTACTCGATGTCCGTGCTCAACACTGCCAAGTTTCGGCAGGCGGCTATGTCGATCAGAAGCGGGTTCAACGGCATGACCCGAGGTCAGGGACGCTCTGTATCGGGGACAAGCGGAATGTTCAGCACCAAGCCGTCGCCCATAGAAGGCGATACGGCAGGCGTTTCCTGGAGGGTGTTGAGACCGCTTGTGGATTATGTCGAGAACATGAGCGGGAAAGGCGGCGGCGATCGCGCGATGCAGATTGGCGAGGACCAGAGAGGGATCGTGATCACCCTGTCAAGCGATGCCCTGCTTTTCGATTCCGGAGATGCGAAGCTGCGGCGGCAGGCGATGCCCATTCTGGGCAGGGTTGCCAAGCTTATCGGGCAGACGGAGAACCCCGTGCAGATCGAGGGTCACACGTGCAATCTGCCTGTGAGAGGCGGCAAATACCCTACGAACTGGGAACTCTCGACCGCAAGAGCGACCAACGTGCTGAGATATCTTGTCGAGGCAAAAGGACTTTCGTCCTGGCGGTTTTCAGCGTCGGGCTACGGCAGTGCCAGACCGATTGTGCCCAACGACACTGCGCTCAACCGGATGAAGAACCGCCGGGTGGAGATTGTGCTGGTCCGGCCTCAAGTCGCAATGCAAATGGTGGATGATAATAATGAGCCGAGGAGGATAACGGACCCTTCTCAGGCATCTATAAGAAGGAGACTTAACTGATGAAACGATGGAACTCCGGCAAAATCCCGATGGTGATCATCATAGTATTGGCGGTGGTCATATTGGGGGGTGTGGGTGTGCTTGCTATGAAAAGCAAGTCAGGTAAGCATGGCGTCCAAGCGGAGAAGCTGCCAACCACTTCGGTTGCTTTGGGCGAGTTTGTGGTTAACCTGGCTGACACGGATCAGATCAGATACCTCAAAGCCAGCATAGCTTTGGATGTGACCGGCCCGGTCCCCAAGAGCGGCGAAGGTGGTGAAAGTGGACCGGACCCCAAAATACGGGATGCTGTCATCGGGGTGCTGAGCAGCAAGCGCTTTGCCGACATGGTTGCGCCAAACGGCAAAGAAGTCCTGAAGAAAGACATCCTTGTCGCCGTGAATAAGCGCTTGGAGGAAGGGCAGCAAGGCTGTCGATGTCTACTTTAACGAATTCGCTATGCAGTGATCTTAGGGTTGGAGGATAATCATGGGCGACGAAATACTCTCGCAAGATGAGATTGAAAGTCTGATTGCCCAAGCTGGGCAAGGTGACGCGGCATCTGGGAACGATTCTAAGGCTGCCGGCGATGTGCAGGAGATGGCTTCGGACACAGTGGTTGACGTGGTGGAAGCGGCTCAACAAACGGAGCCGGTCGTGAGGCCGGTTAAGTTTAATCCGGTTACCCCGTCTATTGACAAGGGCGGGAGAAGCGGAGTCGACCTTATCATGGATGTTCAACTCCAGGTAAGGGTAGAGCTGGGCCGCGCGATTCTGCAGGTGAGAGACGTGCTCGGTCTTGGACCTGGCTCGGTTGTCGAACTGGACAAGCACGCCGGCGAGCCGGTTGAGGTGGTTGTCAACAATAAAACGGTCGCCCGTGGTGAAGTGGTTGTTATCGACGAGAACTTCGGCGTGAGAATAACCGAGATCGTCGATTCGAAAGAGAGGGAGACGCGTGCCAAGGCAGCTTAAAACAGGGCTGTTGCTGCTTATCACGGCTGTGCTGCTGCTCGGACTTTGCGGCGGAGCGTATTCCGTAGGCTTGGATGCCAGGAAAGACGCGCCGTCCACAAAAGCCGCATCCGCAGGGCCTAAGGCGGACAAGGGTGGGGATAACTTCCTTGCTTCGCTGAACACCGACGCCGAGAAGAGACCGGTCGAGTCCAGGGAAGAGTCACCGATTGTGACGGCGCTGAGTTTCATTTCCAAGTTGATACTGGTCCTGGGTCTGGCTTATGTCACCATACTGGGACTGAAGAAGGTCACGGGGATGAAGAGCGCCGCAGGCGCGTCGCATTCGTGCATACGGGTGGTCGAAAACTCATCGCTTGGCGCGAACCGCACTCTGCATCTGGTGGAGGTGGGTTCGAAGAAGCTCCTTGTGGCTTCTACACCGAGTCAAATCACGTTGATAACAGAGCTTGCGGCTGAGGACGTGCCCAGCAGCACGGATTGCGTCGAGCAGGCCAAGGGTTTCAAGGAACAGCTTGCAGGGTTCCTCGGGACAAAGCCTGGCTCAGGCGAGGCGGCCAAGAAGGTAGCTCAGATGCTGAGGGAATCGACATCATTCTTCCAGGGCAAGACACGGGATGTGGGCGAGCTTAGAAAGAAGTTCAGGGAAACCACGGATGGATAAAGCCATAAAAATAAAAGCTGCGGTGCGCTCCTTACTGCGAACATACGCCACGGTGCGGTGCACGCGAAGCACGGTCATATCGGTTGCGGTGTGTGCAGGGGTTGTCGTTGCCACGTGCCTTCCATGCCTGGCGCAGAGCGGAGTCGTGATCCCGAAGATCAACATCGGTGTCGGTCGATCGGGAAGCCCCGAGGATGTGTCCAGCAGTCTCCAGATATTATTCTTACTGACGATCCTTTCGTTGGCGCCCGCGCTGTTGATAATGTTGACATCATTCACGCGGATTATCATTGTGCTCTCGTTTACCCGCAGCGCCCTCGGCTCTCCGCAGGTGCCGCCGAACACGGTGCTCGTCGGTCTGGCGCTCTTTCTGACGTTTTTCACTATGTCGCCGATATGGCAGCAGATCAACCAGAATGCGCTGCAGCCTTACATGGCGCACCAGATTTCGTTCCAGCAGGCGACAGACAACGCCACCGGTCCGCTCAAGGATTTCATGCTCAAGCAGACCCGCCCCAAGGACATAGAGCTGTTCATATCCCTGTCCAAAGGCCCGCGGCCCAGGACAAAGGACGACTTGGCGATGCAGGCGCTGATCCCGGCGTTTCTTATCAGCGAGCTGAAGACCGCGTTCACCATAGGGTTCGTGATATTCGTGCCGTTTCTGATAGTGGACATGGTCGTATCGGTGACGCTGATGTCGATGGGTATGATGATGCTTCCGCCGGTTATGATATCGCTTCCGTTCAAGATCCTGTTGTTCGTGCTGGTTGACGGATGGCATCTGGTTGCGCGGTCACTCGCGCTGAGTTTTCACTAGAAGGTGGGAGGATTACATGACAGATGGTGGAGTTTTGGAGTTGGCGCAGCGCTCGCTTGCGCTGGCGTTGATGATATGTGCGCCCGTGCTCGGGCTTGGGGTGATCGTAGGACTTACAGTGAGCGTATTTCAGGCTGCCACTCAGATCCAGGAAATGACGCTCTCTTTCGTTCCGAAGATAATCGCCATGGCCGCTACCCTGGTCGTTTTCGGCCCATGGATGCTGAAAAGCCTCGTCACATTCACTACAAAGCTGCTGATCAGCATTCCCAGTCTGGTGCGCTAGAAGTCTAAAGGTCAAAGCGTCAAAACACGGGAGATTGCACAGGATCACTGCCAAACGTACCGACTGCGATTGTCCCGAGCACTGTGTGCCCTAACCATGGATGTATTCAATTTCGGCATAACTAAAATAGTCACTTTCTTGCTCGTGCTTGCGCGGGTGGGCGGGATATTTACCGCGGGTCCGGTTTTCGGCAACACGAATGTTACGATGCCGGTGCGCGTGACAATTGCCGTATGCCTGGCCCTGGTCTTTCTGCCGATGGCTCACTATGATGCGTCTCATCTCGACTACCTGCCGTTTGTGCTGGTGGTAATAAAGGAGACGCTGGTGGGCGTGCTGATGGGCTTTCTCGCATCTCTGATGTTCACCGCGATCCAGATGGCGGGAGTGTACATCGACCTGCAGGTCGGCTTCGGATTTGCCGCGGTTGTAGACCCTATGAGCAAACAGCAAAACGCGGTCCTCGGCCAGTTGTACGAACATGGCCGCTACTCTTCTTTTCCTGGCAATGAACGGGCATCATACATGATCCGGGGCCTTGCGGACAGCTTCACTGTGCTGCCGCTAGGTCAGATGCAGTTATCTCCGGAATCCTCGGGCACGATGATAAGCGCGTTTGCTTCCATATTTATGGCCGCGTTGAAGATCGGCGCCCCGATAGTGGGGGCGATTTTCCTCACCGACTTGTCTTTGGGTATTCTCGCCCGCACCGTGCCGCAGTTGAACGTGTTCGTTATCGGTTTCCCCGCGAAAATGGCTGTGGCGCTTGTCATTGTGATTGCCGTGCTGCCTGTTGCCTTTGGCGTAATGACGGGTCTTTTCTCCGGGCTCTACGGCGATATTATGTCACTGCTTAGGCAATTGGCAGTCTGAGGCGCTGGGATGGGACTTGAGGACAAAACAGAGACCGTAACCCCCCGCAGGCGGCAGGAAGCCCGTGAGGAAGGCCAGGTGGCCCGAAGCATGGAGCTGACCTCCGCGTTTGTTTTGCTTTCCGCACTAATGATCGTCAGAGCGATAGGACCCTCTCTCGCCTCGAAGCTCAAGGGGGTCATGATCGAGTCATTTACGCATTTCCCCAAACACGATCTTGTTATCGGCGACGTGTCGTCCCGGCTGGTACGGATATTGCTAGATGTGGGCGTGGCGTTCGCACCCCTGGTTCTTGGGGTTGCGGTAGTCGGCTTTATCGGCAGTGCGATGCAGGTAGGGCTGGTGTTTTCCGGGAAGGCGCTGCAGGTCAAAGGCGGAGGCTGAACCCGATCGCGGGCTTTGCGAGGATGTTCTCCCGGCGCTCAGTGGTCGAGCTCGCGAAAGCGCTGGCCAAGGTCTCCGTTATCGGATATATCGTTTCTCGTTCATACGGTCCAGATACTCCGAGATCGCGACCCTGGCAGGTGGAAACTATTTCACCACCTGCTCTACAATCGGCCGGCTTACGTCGGAGCTCCTGTTGAGAGCGACCGTTGCGCTGTTTGTCATTGCCGCGCTCGACTATATGTATCAGCGGATGCAGATGGAAAAGCAGCTCAAGATGACTAAGCAGGAAGTCAAGGATGACGCCAAGCGCACGGACGGCGACCCTTTGATCAAGTCAAAGATTCGCCAGCGCCAGAGGGCGATAGCCCAGAGGCGGATGATGCAGGAAGTGCCGAAGGCGGATGTGGTCGTGGTAAACCCGATACACTTTGCTGTGGCGCTCAAGTACGATCCGGAGGAGAGCGCTGCGCCGGTAGTCGTAGCAAAAGGCCAGAAGCTTATCGCGCTCAAGATCCGGCAGATCGCCGAAGAGAATAACATTCCGATAGTTGAGAACGTTCCATTGGCGAGAACGTTATACGCGTCGGTGGAAGTGGGCTGCCAGATCCCGTCAGAGCTCTACCAGGCTGTTGCGGAAATCCTGGCCTACGTTTATCGGCGCACAAGAGATTAGCCGCCTAACCGAGTCGGAGTCGTCCTCCGGAGATGGAGGCTCGGGGGCGCAAAGACGGTGTTAGAATAAATGTCAGTCGTTTTGCAAAAAGAAAAGTCGGGTTTGGCGCTTGGCGCGTTGACTCGATACAGCGATAATTTATTGCCGCAGTGGCAGTGATGATCGTCGGCATGATGATCTTGCCGCTGCCGCATTGGCTATTGGATTCTGCTTTTGTGCGGGAATATAGCCCTTGCGCTCTCGATCCTCCTTGTTACGATGTATACCTCCAAGCCGCTGGAGTTCAGCTCGTTTCCATCTCTGCTGCTGATGGCTACTCTCTTCCGGCTGGCGCTCTGAATATTTCCGCCACAAGGCTCATTCTTCTGCATGCAGACGCCGGACAGGTTATATCCGCGTTCGGTCAGGTCGTGGTTGGCGGTAACTACGTTGTTGGAATTGTAGTCTTTATCATCCTCGTCATCATCCAGTTCGTGGTTATCACCAACGGCGCCGGCAGAGTCGCCGAAGTTGCGGCAAGGTTTACCCTGGACGCCATGCCCGGTAAGCAGATGGCTATCGACGCCGACCTCAACGCCGGGATCATCGATGAGAGGGAAGCGCAGCGTCGTCGCAAGGAGGTCGCGCAGGAAGCCGACTTCTACGGGGCCATGGACGGTGCTACCAAGTTTGTTCGCGGCGACGCAATCGCCGCTATCATAATGATCATCGTGAACATCCTCGGCGGGTTTGCGGTTGGGATTGCGCAGCGCGGGATGGACATAGTCCAGGCCCTGCAGACTTACACCCTTCTCACCGTTGGTGAGGGGCTGGTTACACAGATTCCGGCTTTGCTTATATCCACTGCTACCGGCCTTATGGTCACCAAGAACGGCAGCGAGAAGAACCTTGGCTGGGAACTTATGACCCAGGTGCTCGCAAAGCCCAAGGCAATCGGCATCACCGCCGCCGTATTCGGGATTCTGCTGATTGTGCCCGGCATGCCGAAAGTACTTCTTCTGCTTGCCTGCTCTATCGCCGCAGGTATGTCGTATGTCCTGGCAAACACTGAGAAACAGGCAGCGGTCAAGGAAAAGGCAAAAGTTCAGCAGCAGGAGAAGGCGGCGCCCAAGGCTCCGCAATCGATGACGGACCTCATCGGCGTCGACCCGCTTTCCCTGGAGATCGGCTATGGGCTCGATTACCGTCGCCGATCCTAAGCAGGGAGGCGAGCTCCTCGACCGGATCACAATGCTCCGCAGGCAGTCCGCAATGGACATGGGTATCCTCGTGCCGGCGATACGGGTGCGCGACAATGTCCAGCTTTCCGCAAACGAGTACATGGTCAAGCTGCGCGGCATAGAAGTGGCAAGGGCGAGGCGTTCGTGGACCAGTATTTGGCAATGAACCCCGGCGGAATAACCGAAAAACTCACCGGCATACCCACCACGGAGCCGGCTTTTGGTCTGCCGGCGACCTGGATTGCCGAGTCTCAGAGAATGTTCGCGGAGATTGCCGGTTACACCGTGGTGGATCCTACCACCGTGCTCATCACGCACCTTACCGAAATCGTGCGCAGGCATTCCGCCGAGCTGCTTACCAGGCAAGAAACACACGGAACTGATTGACGCTGCCAAGCAAGAAGCCCCAACGGTTGTAGCCGAGCTGATCCCGGATATTATGGGAGTCGGCGACGTGCAAAAGGTTCTGCAGAACCTGCTTTCGGAGCGGGTGTCGATCAAAGACATTATCGCTATCCTGGAAGCGCTCGCCGATTACGCCGTTTCGACAAAGGACACCGACGTCCTCACGGAATATGTGCGGCAGCGGCTCAGCCTGGGAATATGCAGGCAGCACCAGGGGAACGACGGCAAGTTGACGGTGTTTGCGCTTCACCCGGCGGTGGAGCAGATCGTAGTGGACAACATTCGTCAGACCGAGATGGGCGCGAGGCTGATCCTGGACCCAGGGCTGGTACAGGAATTGCTAAAGGCATTTAGAAAGCAAATCGAGAATCTCACTGAGCGCGGTTTCTCTCCGATTACGCTGTGTTCGCCAAGGATAAGGCTGCACGTGCACAGGCTGGTGGAACAGTCGTTCTCTATGCTGACCGTTCTCTCGTATGCCGAGATCGCGCCCGAGATCAACGTAGAGTCTATAGGAATGGTGAATCTCAACAATGCGAATTAAGACCTTCGAAGCTCCCACGATGCAGGAAGCACTCATTCTCGCAAGGATGGAACTTGGCGACGAAGCTGTGGTGTTGAATACGAAGCAGGTAAAGTCGGGTGGACTCCTGGGCCTTCGCGGCTCGAACAAAGTGGAACTCATGGCGGCTATTGATGATGCGCCCGCCGTGCCTTCGGTTCCCGCTTCGCCCCTGATGGCAGGCGCATCCGTTACCAATACCGTGGTTGCCGTGGAGGAGCGCCCCATCGCAGTGGACAGATTCGCCCCACCTCAGAGTCCTCTTGCCTCTCGCCTTTATTCAGGCGCCTCCGCTCCCGTCGATGCCGGGCAGTCGGATTTTAGCGAGGTGAAACAGCTTAGAACGGAGCTCAGAGAGTTGAATGCGCTGGTCCAGGGTTGGTTTCCGCGCGACCCGTCCAAGCTCCGGTCAGACTCGATAAACCGATGCTGCTCAGAGCCGGCGTTGACGAGGATCTCGCCCGCAGTGTGATGGCTGAGCTGCTGGCGATGGACGATCCGATGTGCATTGCTTCGGCTTTGGCCGCGAAGATGCAGGGATTCGCGCTTCCGACCAGATTGGACACCAGGCAGGTGCTGGTTTTAGTCGGCCCCACCGGGGTGGGGAAGACCACCACACTCGCAAAGCTGGCCGCAAAATACTCTCTGGAACAGGGGAAAAAGGTCGCATTGGTGACAGCCGACACTTTCAGGATAGGCGCGGTTGAGCAGTTGAGGACTTATGCCCGGATAATGGGTGTTCCTCTCGAGATTGCCCTTTCTCCCGACGAGGTAGCGGCGGGTGTTCAGAAACACGCCGATAAGGATGTGGTCCTGGTGGATACCGTGGACGCAGTCAGCGCAGCAGTGAACACCTTGCGGAGTTGAAGTCATTCGTAGATGCTGCAGGCGCAACCGAAACGCATCTGGTTGTCGCGGCGTCGCTCAGCTCCGGAATTCAGAGAGAGGTTGTTGACAAGTTCTCCATCTTCTCGCCTACGCGGTTGGTTGTGACAAAGCTCGATGAGTGCCCGAACCGCGGCTGCCTGGTAAACCTGCCGCTGCACACGGGGCTGGGGATCTCTTCGATGACCGCGGGCCAGAACGTGCCGCAGGACCTGGATTTTGCCGAAGCAGGCAAGTATCGCCCGGCTTGTGCTGGAGGTGGCCTGATGCTTGACCAGGCCGAGGCCCTGCGATTGCTGGTTCGAGACAGGATTATGTGCTGTGGGCCGGTCAGTCGCCCTCCCAGGATTTACACGATCGCCGTTACCAGTGGCAAAGGCGGCGTAGGGAAAACCAGCCTGGCT
>CAVZJH010000015.1:0-64854 GCA_963775535.1 uncultured bacterium
CCCCAGGCTATGGTCCTGTAGGGGCCAGAGCGTTTATCTCACCCATGCCCATGGCTCCCGCATACAGCCTCACCTCTTCAAAGTAGATGCTGCCCATCGAAGTAGGAACAGTGCTGGTGAGATCCATCAGACCGAAGCCGTCGTAGCGCTTGCCGGCAGAAGCATTCACCAAGTCATTGGTGTTATACTGGCCGAAGGAGCTCACCTGGGACTCAGGAATCGTTACGCTGTTTCCTAACTGCACCAGGCCGCTTCCCGTGTCCCAATACATCGTAGCCTGATAGCTGCCTGCACCCACATCCTTCAGCACCTGGGCTATCTTGATGTAGCCCGTGGTCGGAGGATCGGATGTCGGAGCAAAGCTGAAGTACTGGTTCGACGACTCAACTGAACTGCCGGAGAGGTACTCCCAGGCGTCGTAGCTCTGCCACTTCGTGCTCGAACCGCTGTAGGTCAGCGCCACGCCCGCAAGGGCATTGGCCGCACTGTAGTTGGAGGTATTGAACTTGAAGAGACCCATTATCCTCCCATTGTGGGTGGAGGAGAAGTTGGGCCACCAGACCCAGGCTACCTGTGTCATCTCCTTGAAGTAGCCGCTGGGACCGAGGTCGCTCTGAAGCATCGCCGTTGCGCTCCCCTGTACCCAGCCGCCGGCGGAGTAACGTCTGAGAAGAAGCGTTCCATTTGAAACAGCCCCACCCGTCACAGTCATTGTGCTCCAGTTATATCCGGGAGCCTGGTTGGTGAGAGGGCTGGCAGCGGCAAAGTTCCAGTCGCCGATAAGAGTCCCGCGGGACGTGACCTGGAGATCGGCCTGAGTTCTGGGCATGATGCAGCGGTAGGTGACGCCGTTGACAGTCGTAAGAGTGCTTACTCCGGTCACGGTGACGAATGTGCCGTAGCCGGGGTCAGTGAGACCGTTCAACAGCACCCTCACCCCCTGTGCGCCTGAGGCATCGTTGATCAGATCGCCATCATCAAGGACGCAGTAGCCGGAACCGTCTCCACTGACATTGCCGGATATCTTCACCAGAAGCCCAACGTTGTTTGGTCCCACACCCTGGGTCACGCCCATCTGAGAGACCGTTCCGTTGGTCTTGAGATCCACCCCGCCAAGGGCTCTGCCTGTCATATTCAACGCAGTTATGTTCCCGCCACCGTAGGTTCCGTAGTCTTCGACACTGCTCGCGGTGATATTGCGTTCTCCATCGGCGGTCGTGCTCATCGTGCCCGCGATAGCTACCGCATCTCCTGCTTGAACAGTGCTGCCCGTCCAGGACACTCGGATTCCCTTGGTGCGGTTGGCATCCTCGATGTAGAAGAAGCCGCTATAGACCGCGCTTACTATCTCGGAGTTGAGAAGCACCGCCCCATTATCGGCTATGGTCTTGGCGGTGCCCGTGGTTATGGCGGGAGTCAGAACCACGCAGGTGTAGTAGTTGGTCGGAGGGACGGTAAGGGTTATGTGATCGGAATAGATGGTCGGAGCCGGCAGCGTGACCGTTGCATCGGGAGAAAAAGCATAGGCGACAAGCCCCTTGTCCCCGTATGTGTTCCACCAGCTCGGCTTGTAGATTGTCACGTTGATGCTCGGAGTAGGGGTCACTGTAGCCGAAGAATAGTCCCCAGCGATAGAAACGTTTTCATTGTTGACGTCCAGGAAGAGCTTCATCGCCTGCGTGTCCTGATATAGCGTCAGCCCGGCAGTGGTTGGGGCGTTGGAAGTAAGGGCGACGTGCTGGCCTGTTGTTGAGAGCGCAGTCGACATCTCGGTGCCGAAATCTTGATTGAGGATGCCGCTTCTCAGGGTGGTTGTGCTGTCCGTCCAGAAGGTCAACCCGTAGTTGCTCTGAATGAACCGGACATAACCACTGCCGACGATTCGTGTGCTCGAACTCGGAGCGAGCGTCCAGTTGTTCACTCCTGTAAGGGGGCCGAGCGCCAGGGTCGAGTTTCCGGCAAAGTTGCCGATCTCTCCCTGAACGGAACCACTGTCACCGGTAACGATGAGTATTCCGCCCCCATTTACCCAGGTGGTAAGGGTAGTCACATCCGCGGCGTCGAAGCACTCCGAATTGGGAACGATCAGCACCTTGAGCGTACTTAGAGCCGTGGAGTTCAGCTTCCACTCCGGAATGATTCGATACTGATAGTGGAGTTCGTCCAGAGCAGTCGCCCAGCCCCAGACCGCAAAGTGATGCGGCTGGGCGTCGGAGTTCAGGACGCCCCCGGGCGTCCACTGCCAGTTGATGGAAGAAGTGGACAGGTAAATGCCCACATCCTCTATGGGAGTGCGAGCCCGAACTCGGGATCCGCCTTGTCCGCGATGAAGCCGAAGAAGGCTTTGTCAGCGTCAGGATTGCCCACCATTTCCGTATTGGTCGGCTCCAGCTTCTGAGATGTGTTCGTCGCCAGCATCTCATAGTAGAGCGCGTTAACAACAGGGGTGAGAGCGAGCTGAGCGGTGTACCCGTCGTTATAGAGCCACACTATGACGTAGCGGCTCTGCGCGTGTTCCCTTGCAGCCTTATAGAATGGAGCAACCCGGCCAAATGGGGGCAGAGTAATACCTCTGGAACCCGACGAGAGGTTCCAGCTAAGGCTGAGTTCGGTGCTGGCCATGTCCACACAGCCGCGGTTCCATCCCGACATGCACGGAGCAATATCATTGCCCTGAACGAGGTAATCAGGCTGCCCTCCCGCCGCGGCTCCGGCCTTGTCGCCATTGCACACACCGGCTATGCCCTCCGTCCCGGTCTGCCGCTTGTAGATCTTGTAAGCGCTCCACACCGGATCGTTTATCCAGCCGGAATTGATCCAGGCGTTGTGGGGAATGCTGACACCGTCCCAACCGTACGCGCTGCTGGCCTTGTTCTTCAAATACGTCGTGATATCAAAGGTCGACAGGTTCGCGTAGGTCTGACCGGACGTGAGCACGCCCATACTTATTAGCTGCGATACTGAAAAAGTGTTCTGTAAATATGCTCGGAAGAGCGCAACGGACCACTTGCCGAACCCTTGCTGAACCGGTCCGTTGCCTGCGAGGAATGGATTCCAGGCACTCATGCTGTCGCACCACGTTCCAGTGTTACCTTCCATCGAGGTCCCAAACTGAGTTAATGCCTGATGGTAATTGCCCCACATTGGGCAAGCTGAGTCATCGGCGATACCCAGAGCCGCCGCATAGATGCCGTCGTAATATATCAGCCCTGCGTGCTGACCATTTGCACCATTGCACGCAGGATTCGAGTCCCATGATGAGACGGTAACATTGCCGAAGATGTCATTGCTCGCGCACGCGTCGTAGACCCGGCTGTTTCTGGGGTCAGTCATATCATTATTGATGAAGCCGGTCGCCACGGTGCCGTCGGGATAGGTTGCAGGCGAGCCGGGGCAGTTGGGGCCGGTTCGGGTGTAGGGTCGAGCAAAATCGGCATCGTCAAACCACGTCCAGCATCCCGCCCATACAATGGGGTCAACGCCATTGTACAGTTGCCAATCGTACGCGGTGTAAGTTATGAGTGCAGGAGTGCCCGCGCCTGTTGAGACGATCGGAGTCTGGGAGCCGAAAGTATTCGTGTAGGCCATACTGTGGATCCCGGCGGCATCGAAAGACTGTCTGTAGGAAGCCATATTACCGAGATTGCCGGGCGAGGTCCACGTGAACCACGGTCCCCAGCCTGGATCACTGCCCACGCCGTTCAGGGCCATATTTGCGTGGTAATCCACCGCAGTCTGGAGATCGGTGGTAGCTACGAATCGGGGAACACAGTCCCACCACGGGTTTGGAGCCGCAATAGCTCCTGCTGCACAGAAAAAGCAGATTGCAACGATTGCCACTGGTACAGCACAAATTGAACAATAGGCGATCCGACCCAACAAGCACTGGATCCGATTCATTTTCCACCCCTCTTTACATCAGAACGCTATATCAGGCCCAGCAAGGCGTTCCCCAGGCTATGGTCCTGTGGGAACCAGAGCGTTTATCTCACCCATGCCCATGGCTCCCGCATACAGCCTCACCTCTTCAAAGTAGATGCTGCCCATCGAAGTAGGAACAGTGCTGGTGAGATCCATCAGACCGAAGCCGTCATAGCGCTTGCCGGCAGGAGCATTCACCAGGTCATTGGTGTTGTACTGGCCGAAGGAGCTTACCTGGGACTCAGGAATCGTTGCACTGTTGCCCAACTGCACCAGCCCGCTTCCTGTGTCCCAATACATGGTAGCCTGATAGCTGCCTGCACCCACATCCTTCAGCACCTGGGCTATCTTGACGTAGCCCGTGGTCGGAGGATCGGAAGTCGGAGCAAAGCTGAAGTACTGGTTCGACGACTCAACTGAACTGCCGGAGAGGTACTCCCAGGCGTCGTAGCTCTGCCACTTCGTGCTCGAACCGCTGTAGGTCAGCGCCACGCCCGCAAGGGCATTGGCCGCACTGTAGTTGGAGGTATTGAACTTGAAGAGACCCATTATCCTCCCATTGTGGGTGGAGGAGAAGTTGGGCCACCAGACCCAGGCTACCTGTGTCATCTCCTTGAAGTAGCCGCTGGGACCGAGGTCGCTCTGAAGCATCGCCGTTGCGCTCCCCTGTACCCAGCCGCCGGCGGAGTAACGTCTGAGAAGAAGCGTTCCATTTGAAACAGCCCCACCCGTCACAGTCATTGTGCTCCAGTTATATCCGGGAGCCTGGTTGGTGAGAGGGCTGGCAGCGGCAAAGTTCCAGTCGCCGATAAGAGTCCCGCGGGACGTGACCTGGAGATCGGCCTGAGTTCTGGGCATGATGCAGCGGTAAGTGACGCCGTTGACAGTCGTAAGAGTGCTTACTCCCGTGACGGTGACGAATGTGCCATAGCCGGGGTCAGTGAGACCGTTCAACAGCACCCTTACCCCCTGTGCACCCGAGGCATCGTTGATCAGATCGCCGTCATCAAGGACGCAGTAGCCGGAACCGTCTCCACTGACATTGCCGGATATCTTCACCAGAAGCCCAACGTTGTTCGGCCCCACACCCTGGGTCACGCCCATCTGTGAAACAACGCCGTTGGTCTTGAGATCCACCCCGCCAAGGGCTCCGCCCGTCATATTCAACGCAGTGATGTTCCCGCCACCGTAGGTTCCGTAGTCTTCGACACTGCTCGCGGTGATATTGCGTTCTCCATCGGCGGTCGTGCTCATCGTGCCGGCGATAGATACCGCATCTCCTGCTTGAACAGTGCTGCCCGTCCACGTCACTCGCATTCCCTTGGTGCGGTTGGCATCCTCAACATAGAAGAAGCCGCTATAGACCGCGCTTACTATCTCGGAGTTGAGAAGCACCGCCCCATTATCGGCTATGGTCTTGGCGGTGCCCGTAGTTATGGCGGGAGTCAATACTACGCAGGTGTAGTAGTTGGTCGGAGGGACGGTAACGTTGATATGGTCCGAGTAGACAGTGGGAGCCGGCAGCGTCACCGTTGCATCGGGAGAGAAAGCATAGGCGACAAGCCCCTTGTCCCCGTATGTGTTCCACCAGCTCGGCTTGTAGATTGTCACGTTGATGCTCGGAGTAGGGGTCACTGTAGCCGAAGAATAGTCCCCAGCGATAGAAACGTTTTCATTGTTGACGTCCAGGAACAGCTTCATCGCCTGTGTGTCCTGATAAAGCGTCAGCCCGGCAGTGGTTGGGGCGTTGGAAGTAAGGGCGACGTGCTGGCCTGTTGTTGAGAGCGCAGTCGACATCTCGGTGCCGAAATCTTGATTGAGGATGCCGCTTCTCAGGGTGGTTGTACTGTCGGTCCAGAAGCGTTAACCCGTAGTTGGAGTTGATGAACCTGACGTAACCACTGCCGATCCTCTGGGTCTTGGTGGTGGGAGCGCCGGTCATGCTGGTCACCCCCGTAAGGGAACTGAGCGCGAGGGTAGAGTTGTTGGCGAAGTTGCCGCTCTCTCCCTGCTGGGAACCGCTGTTACCGGTAACGATGAGCATTCCGCCGGCATTTACCCACGTGGTAAGCGTGGTTACATCCGATGCATTGAAGACTACTGAATTAGGAATGATGAGCACCTTAAGAGTGCTGAGAGTATCGGAAGTAAGCTTCCACTCCGGGATGATCCTGTACCGGTACTGCAGCTCGTCAAGCGCCGTCGCCCAGCCCCAGATAGCCAACAGATGAGGCTGGTTGTCGATGCTGGGAAGACCCGAGGGAGGCCAGATCGAGAGAATGGAGGATGTGGAACAGTAGATGCCCACATCCTCAATCGGAGTGCGTGCACCGATCTCCGGACTGACCTTATCCGCAACAAACGCGAAAAACGCCTGATCAGCCGTTGGATTACCCACCATTTCTGTGGGCGAATTGTCCGGTTCCGGCTTCTGAGTCGTATGCGTTGCCAGCATCTCGTAGTAAAGCGCGTTCACCACTGGCGTGAGCGCGCACTGGGCAGTAAAGCCATCGTTATATAGCCACACGGCGACAAACCTGCTCTGCGCCATTTCCCTTGCCGCCTTATAGAACGGAGCAACGCGGCCAAACGGCGGAATGCATATGCCTCTGGAGCCTGCCGCAAGGTTCCAGTCAAGGCTGAGCTCGCTGCTGGCTATGTCCAGGCTGCCACGCAGCCAACCAAGCATATAGGGCGAAACGTCGTTGCCCAATACAAGATAATCGGGTTGTCCCGCGGCCGCTGCTCCAGCCTTTATGGAATTGTAGAATTCGTAATACCGGTGGTGCCGCTCTGCCGCTTATAGATCTTGTAAGCGTTCCACACAGAATCGTTGAGCCAGCCGGTGCTGCTCCAGGCGGAAGAACTGAGGTCAGTCCCATTCCAGCCATACACGCTGCTGGCCTTGTTCTTCAAATACGTCCGGATGTCGAAGGTCGGCAGGTTCGCATAGGTCTGGCCGGAGGTGAGCACACCCATACTTATGAGTTGCGAAACGGTAAAGTTGTTCTGCAGGTAGGTTGGGAAGCCGGCGACAGGCCACTTTCCGAAACTGGCAACAAGCGGTGCGCACGCGAACCCATCATAGCCGGTGAAGTTGTCGCACCAAGTTCCCTCATTACCAAACTGGCTTGCGCCGAAGTATGTCAGTGCACGGCCATAATCAGCCCAACACGGACAAGCAGGGTCCTTTTTGAAATCAATGTCGCTGCAATACAGGCCTGTTGATGGAACATAGATCAATCCGTTGTGTACCCCGCCGGGTCCGCTGCACGCACTGTTGTAGTTGTAGGCCGAGATCCCTATATTGCCAAAGATATCGGCAGAGCATCCCGCGTCATAGACCAGGCTGTTCCTGGGATCGGTCGAATTGTTGTTTAAGAATCCGGTAGCAATCGTCCCGTCCGGATAGGTCATAGGTGAACCGGAGCAAGTTGGACCTGTCCGGGTGTAGGGACGAGCCCACGCGGCATCGTCGAACCAAGTCCAGCACCCGGACCACTCGATTGGGTCAGTGCCGTTGTAATACTGCCACGTCCAGTGATCGTAAGTCATCGGCGTCGGAGTGCCTGTTCCGAGAGATACAATCGGGGCAGTTGCGCTGCCGAAACACTTTGTGTAGCTAATGCTCTTGATTCCGGCGGCATCGTATGATTGGCGGGTTGCGACTGAGCCACTGAAACCATCGGACGCGGCCCATGTAAACCACGGCCCCCACCCTGGGTCGTTCGCTATGCCATTCATCGCCAGATTCGCGTGGTAGTTGATTGCAGTCTGAAGGTAAGAAGTGCTCACAAACCTGGGAAGGCAGTCCCACCACGGGCTGAAGATGCAAACGCACTTACTCGGAAGAAAAGGCACATGCCTGCCATCACCAGCGCCTTCCCTAACAATCTTCCACGAGCCCGACGGGACAATTTACACTGTAATCCGAACATCACTCACCTCAGCAATCAGACCTCTGGCAGCACTGGACACCAACCAACAAGTGATCGATTTAACGATCATGTTGTTCTGTACATACCCGCACGAGCCCCAGGCAGCCAAGAGCCTGTACGCAGTATATCCCCGGTTTGGCAGACTGTCAACGAGATTTGTCCTGCAAAAACCACTACCGCCATAAAGGTTATTGTCCGCGGCCAATGTTGTGGTATTATATGATCTGTTAGTTAATCCACAAGAGGACATCCAAACGTGACAAAACCAAGGGGAGCTTCACGAAATTACCTGATTTACGCTCTGCTTACGGCGGTAACGATCGCTGTCTTTTGGCAAGTAGCGGGGTTCGACTTCGTCAACTGCGACGACAAACCCTTTGTCACGAACAATCAGCAAGTTCTCGCCGGGCTGACCCCTGCGTCCGCCCGATGGGCGTTCACCACAGCACACGAGGGCAACTGGATGCCGCTGGTATGGTTATCTTACATGGCGGACCACCAGGTGGGCCAGCTCAATCCCATGGTGTATCACCTCACCAACCTGGCCCTGCACCTTGCTAACGTGCTGCTCCTGTTTTTGCTTCTTACCAGGTTAACGAAGTCCACGTGGCGCGCTGCGTTTGTCGCGGCATTGTTTGCCATCCATCCGCTACACGTGGAATCGGTGGCGTGGATCGCAGAGCGCAAAGACGTTCTAAGTACGTTATTCTGGATGCTGACAATGCTTGCGTATGTTCGCTACAGGCAGCGTTCGGGACCGATAAACTACGCTTTGGTGGTGCTTGCATTTATTGGTGGGCTGATGTCGAAACCGATGCTGGTTTCCCTGCCTCTCGTGCTGCTTTTCCTTGACTATTGGCCGTTGCAAGCTTCATGCGAAAAGAAAACGCGGCGCCTCATTTACGAGAAGATACCGCTCCTGGCGCTGGCCGCGGCATCGTGTGTTATTACAGTCATATCTCAACGAAATGCTTTGTCTCCTTTGGCGGCAAAGCCCCTTGGTGTTCGGATCGCAAATGCATTAGTCGCTTACGTCGCATACGTCTACCAAACGTTCTACCCGCACAACCTTGCCGCTTTTTATCCGCATCCGCTGAACCATTTGCCTGTCTGGCAGGTCGTAGGCTCGGGCGTATTCCTGGTTTGCGTGACTGTGGCAGCGATACGGATGGCCCGCAGCCGGCCATACGTTCTGGTGGGCTGGTTATGGTATGTTGTCACGCTTGTGCCGGTTATCGGGCTTGTGCAAGTGGGAGAGCAGGCGATGGCGGATCGCTACACCTACATTCCGCTGATCGGGCTTTTCGTTATCATCGCCTGGGGCGTTCCCGATCTCCTTGCACCCAGAGCAAGTCTGCCGCCGAAGCCGCTCCTCGCGGGAACATCTGTCGCAGTCTTAATTGTTCTAGCGGTCCTGGCAAGTGTGCAGGTCGGCTACTGGAGAGACAGTGTCGCGCTGTTCAGCCGGGCAATCTCTGTAACCACTGAGAATGCTGTCGCGCATTTTTCCCTGGGCATCGCCTATGAAGACCGCCATGACCTGGATGCAGCGATCGAGGAATATCAAACCGCAGTCCGTATTCGCCCCCGGTTTACCCGAGCTCACAACAACCTGATCAATGCCTGCCTGGCACAGGGCAGAATCGATGATGCCATTGCCGATCTGTCTGCAGCCGTGCGTATCTTTCCGGACGACTACCGGTATCAATACACCTGGGGAGGCTGTCTTGCAGGGCGTGGAGACTACGAAGGAGCTATAAGTCACTACCGCGAGGCCCTGCGAATCTACCCAAACGACGATAAATCTCAGAACAATTGGGGAAACTGTCTTGCCCAGCTTCAGAAGTATGAGGAAGCCGCATTACACTACCGGGCGGCTCTGCGGCTCAACCCGGACAACCCAAATTCGTTTAATAACCTCGCGCTGGTGGCGGCGGCAATGGAACGCAAAGCAAACCGGCATTAGAACTCGACAGCTCCCAGAGCCTCAACATAAAGCCAGTGCCCAAAATCATTGGGGTGGTTTATGTTATTGCCGAGCATACTCATAGCGTCCTTACGCTCCAGAACCTTTGTCCAGACGGAGTAGACATCGGCATAAGCGCACTTAAGGGTGAACGCAGTTCTTTCCGTGGCCTGCGCATATTTCTCCATCTGATGCGAGCCATACATCCACTCCGGATTAGGTGGAAACGCTGAAATCAAAATGATCTCCGCGTCGGTTCGCTCGCGAATTGCGTTGACGATATTCGCAAGGTTACGCTCAAAGGCATCCACACTGTTGCCGTATGGAGCGATGTTGTGATCGTTCATCCCAAACGAGACCAGCACCAGGTCCGGGTCGCGAGAGAGGACATTCTCCTGCAATCTCGCCACACCCTGCGTAGAAGTGTCCCCGCCCGTCGCCGTGTTTTCCAGATCTATATCGGCTCCGGGAAAGCGCTCTTGCAGCGCCAGAGCGTAGCGGTTCGGAAAACGCAGGGCCTCGGTGGAAGCTTCCCCGCCCTCAGTAATGCTGTCGCCGTAGGCTATGATCTTGAACCCTCCGCCTGCGCGCAGCTTCGCCGCGGTCCCTGGAAGCAGAGCCGATTGGTCTGTTCCTTCAGCGAATGGCCGGCCGCTTTTCGTTTCGTAATCCACCCACACAAAGAACGCGTGATTCCCACAGTCGGGAAATTGAACATGATCGAAGTTTTTCTTGCAATAGAGCACGTTGGCGCTGAAGTCGGGAATGCGTGACCCGGGCGAACGCACGATTGTCCCAGCCTCGTGATCCACTGCATAATCCAGATCCCGCTCGTATATGGCGGTATCGTCCTGGTTCGGCTGATAGGTGCTGCGCACCTCAACGGTACCCGGATACCACGCTGCCGAAGCACAACCTGCCTGGTATTTGCTCCGCAAGAACCAGACTCTCGCCGGTGATTATCATTCTATATAACCCTTTTGCGCGTTTTCGGTCGAGATCCATTATCTCACACCACGCCAGTATATCATATTGCTTCATTCAGGGGCGGGTGCTTGTCAAATGTGGTGAAAGTCGTGGAGGCAAAAAAAGCTGAAAAACGAAGGAATCGCGGATGAACCCTCTCGCATTCTTCCTGCGGAAGAACGCTGTCGGTTTCACCGCGAAGGGAAGAAAATGCCTTCGGCATTTTCAGACTTGAGGAACCTCTTTCTGAATGGATTTACGCATCTGGTATCCTCGTGTTGTTGGCTACCAGCGAGGTGCGAAGCGAGCATAATTAACATTCTGTGAACTGACAAACCATGCAAACTGGCAAGCATTTGCTCGTTCACAATTAGAGTCAGAGCGGGTGATTCACGCTCAAATGTGATGAAGCACTCGTGAACTGGCACTCATTAGCCTGTTTCCACTGTTCAGGACCATGTCCTCGCAAGGGGGTGGAAGTTCGACTCTTCTCTTCGGCACCATTGAACTCAAAATAAAGCCTCTTTGGAACCATGTGATCTGGTTGAAAAACCAATTGGTCACATGGTTCTTTGCTTTTCCGACCTGGTCACATGAGTCATTACCGCCCTATATCAATGAATTGCAGCCAGGATGCCGCCGAACTCTCTATCATTTAAATCGCCTGGCCGGGATGCGCGAATTATCTCGCGCTGTAACGCAGCAATGGTACGCGCGTAAGCCAGCAGCAAACTTAAGCTGTTACTCTGTGTGCAGTCAGGAAACCGGTCCCACAGGCGACCGACATGCAGGAGAGAACTATGTCTATTTCAGTGCATTCAAGACCAATTGCAGCGAACATCCTCAGCGCCAGGGAATGTGAAGTGCTGAGGCTTATTGCCAAGGGAAAATCGTCCAAGGAAGTCGCAAAAGAGCTTTACTGCAGCAAGAGGACGGTCGACTTCCACCTGGGCAGGATATACACGAAGCTCGATGTGTCTAACAGAGTTCAGGCACTGACGCGCGCGCAACTGCCGGCCTGAAGTCTTACATATCCTTACACGGTTGTTAGGAAAACGCAATCAAGACAAGCAAGATGTAAGCCAGGTGTACACGTCGTGTAAGGTTAAGCGTGTATCATTACTGTTGAGGTAGTATTGCTGGTTACGGCAATCGAAGAGGTGGCGAGGCTTGAATTACTACGTAAGACAACTGGACGGCGGACCCGGCATGATGATAGTTGTGGAAGGGATAGACGGTTCCGGCAAAAGCACACAGATTCACCTTCTGCACAAATGGCTTGAGAGCGTCGGCTACGGCGTCTTCTTTAGCGAATGGAATTCTTCTCCGCTTGTGAAAGGCACGACCAAGCTCGGCAAGAAGAGAAAACTTCTTACGCCGACCACATTCAGCCTCATACACGCCACCGACTTCGCCGACCGAACCGAAAGAGAGATTGTCCCTGCGATCAAGGCCGGAGCAATTGTTCTGGCTGATCGGTAAATGTATACGGCGTTCGCGCGAGATGTTGCCAGAGGTGTGCCACGGGCCTGGGTGAGAAAGCTTTATGAGTTCACGGTAAAGCCCGACCTTGCGTTTTATTTCCGTGTGCCACTTGAAGTATCGCTGGAGCGCATCCTCACCGGTCGAGCAGGACTGAAATACTACGAAGCGGGCATGGACATCGGCCTGTCCAGAGATATTAACGAGAGCTTTAAGCTGTTCCAGGAGCGGATACTGCAGGAATACGACGCTATGGTGGATGAGTATGGTCTAACGGTAATTGACGGAACGCTCCCTATCGAGGAGCAGCAGGCTCAGGTGAGGCAGATCGTGTTGGACCGGTTCAAAAACTATGCTGAGATATTGGGAGAGCGGAGGTTGGAGCAAGTTGTCCAGATTCCAGTTCTACGGTGAAGGTCTCCCGGGTGTGGACCTTGCCTCCCTCAGTGGAAGACTGATCGTTCTCGAAGGACCCGATTCGGTAGGGCGCAGCACGCAGGTCAGCCTTCTTCGCGATTGGCTCGAAAGCAAAGGGCACGCTACTACCGACACCGGGCTTACGCGATCTGAGCTGACCCAGGAAGGACTGGATGCGGCAAAGCAAGGCCATGTGCTCGGACGCAAAACAATGAGTCTTTTCTACGCGACCGACTTCGCGGATCGCCTCGAAAACCAGATTGTGCCTGCGCTGAGAGCAGGTTATTACGTGGTTTCCGACCGGTACTACTACTCCATGCGCGCGAGAGATATCACGAGAGGCGCGGACCCGAACTGGCTCGAAGAGATCTATGGGTTCGCGCTGGTGCCAGACATAACACTTTACCTTCGCGTTGAAGTCCCTGACCTGGTCCCTCGGGCGCTGCACGGCAAAGGCTTTAACTATTGGGAATCCGGCATGGATCTCGCGTTGGGAGACAACCTCTTCGATAGCTTCTGCGTTTACCAAAGCCGCGTCATCGCCGAACTCGACAAAATGGCAGAGCATTACCGCTTCGTGACCATAGATGCATCCCGAGACCCCGACGCTATATTCAAAGATATAAAAAAAGCTATCACGCCTGTATTGAGCAGGCCGTGGGAGCCGGCACGATGAGTGCCGGAATCAACCGCGGCAATTCACCAGCTGCCGCCGCCGCAGTGATGATCCAAAAGCTCAACGCCACGATAGCCGCAAACGTTCCTGGCGCGCTGGCTGGAGACGACATCGAGGCGGTCCACGACATACGGGTTTCTTCGAGGAGGCTGCGGGCCGTCTTTCGCGTCTTCAGCAAGTTACTTTCCGGCCGAGGTCTTAGGACCAGCCGCAGCGGACATCAGACTTATTACGCGAGTACTCGGACAAGGACGAGACCGGGATGTGTTCATAGCGTTCCTGCAGGAATACGCCGCGAAGCACCCCGAGTGCGAGATCGACTGGCTCATCGAACTCCAGATGCACATACGAGATGGAGCACGGCTGCGTATGCTCGACTCGCTGCACGAGATGGAACAGCGCAGCGCATTCAGGAAGATTGATAAGCTGGCCGACTGCATTAGTGCGCCCGAGCCCAAGCGTGATGGCGCTCTTGTGTCTTATGCCGGACCTCACTTGAAGAAGCGCTGCCGCGAACTCGGCAGGTATTCCGATGCGATAGAGGATCCCGCGAATGTGACCGAGCTTCACCAGACTCGCATAGCCGCCAAGAGGCTGCGTTACACGATGGAGATATTCGCACCGTGCTTCGCTCCGGAGTTCGAGGAGTCCATCTCGAAAGTCCGGCTTCTGCAAGAACTCCTGGGGCAGGTTCACGATTGTGACGTGTGGGTCCAGGACATGGAACGCTTCAGCAGCGGTCCCCAGCTGACAAAGACTCGCGCCGAGGTCCTGCGTGAACTGATAGCAGATCGCCAAGACCACAGGGCTGTGATGTACCACAGCTCGCTGAAACACTGGCGACAGATGATGCGTGAGCGTTTTATCGAAGGAATGTTGTCTCAAACGAAGAAGAAAGGAGTGAGAACAATGAAATCCACCACAAAAATGGCAGATGTGGATGAGCCCGCAGATGCGGCGACAGTCGAGTCGGGGTCCTCGCAGGATCCTCTCGTCCAAGTGGAAGAAACCGAAATCGCCCAACAATCGCAAAAAGCCCTCACCGGCAATGCGCGGCCTCGTGACGAGCGCGGCAGGTTTTTAGCGTCGCAGACTCCGCCGAAACAAAAACCTGAGCTTCCCCTGGCGCTAATGGGCGCCAGAGAGTCACTCGCAAAGGCGGTTGCGCAAATTGAGCCGGCGAAGGCGGACCTGCCTAAGTTAGCGAAGCAGTTGGAAAAGCTGGAAGATGTGCTTGATAAGCTGCCGAAGCGAATGGGTAAGATGAAGTCCAAGCAGGCGTTGAAGACAAGAGAGCGATTGACCGATCTGCAAGAGGTTCTCAACAGCACAGTGGGAAGCGACGGCGCGTCGGACAAGAAGTGCCGAAAGCTGCGAGATCAGGTCAAGAATGCTCTAAAGAAACTGTCCGATTCGGCAAAGCTTTGATTGCCTGAACTGAATTTGTCTTTAGCCGCAAAATATACAAACACGTGGCCCGCTGAATAAATCGGGGTAGGATGCGCCTTTGAAAACTATCGGAGTAATCGATATCGGTACCAATTCCATTCGGCTGGCTATCTCCAGGATAGACACCAATCACAACTTCCACACTCTCACGGTGCACAAGGAGGCTGTGAGACTCGGCGAAGATGAGTTTGTTCACAATAAAATAACCCTGCCCGCTATGGAACGCGGGCTCCTGGTGCTGAAGCGATTTGCCGATATTGCGCGAAAGAATGACGTGTCCGAACTGGTAGCGGTCGCGACGGCCGCAGTTCGGGAGGCGCAAAATAGAGCGGAATTTGTCGAGCGCGCTCGCACAGAGGCCGGGGTCGACGTGCGAGTCATCTCCGGGTTGGAAGAGGCTCGGCTTATATATTTGGGCGTCGTCAGCGGCATCGAAATGAACAGCAGCAGCGCTCTGTTCGTAGACATCGGAGGCGGCACGACGGAGTTGATAGTTGGGGACTCGCACGACTACGCGATCCTCGAAGGTCTCAAGTTCGGAGCGATTCGCCTGGCTGATCTATTCCTTTCCCGTGACACCGGGGTAGTGAGCAGGAAGAAATACGAATACATCCAGAACTACATCCGCGGAGGCGCAAGCAACACTTTCAGGAAGATTCGCGAGCACCACTTCGACCTAGCGTACGGCAGCTCCGGAACCATCATGAACCTGGCGGAAATCACCGCGCGCCGCCTCGGAGGCGTCACCAGCCTTCGCAACTACTGCCTCACGTATCCGGACCTCTGCGAAACCATCTCGATTCTGTGTTCCCTGGATCTCGAGCGACGCAGGAATGTGCCGGGAATCAATCCCGAGCGAGCCGACATCATCGTGAGCGGAGCCGCAATTCTGGACGCAGTAATGGCAGGGACAGGCGCAGACTCGATCAGGATCAGCGACAGGGCGCTCAGGGAAGGCGTACTGGTGGACCACCTGTTTATGGTGGATCACGCCAAGGAAGAATACCTTGCAACATCCGCCAGGCAGCGCAGTGTTCTCCACTTGTGCCAGTCATGCAAGTTCGACGAAGGCCATGCCACCAGAGTCAGAGCACTGGCGGACTCGATGTTCCATCAGCTTAAAGAGCTGGGGCTGCATCCATACGATGAAATCGAGGCTGAGCTGCTTGGTTACGCGGCGATGGTCCACGATATCGGCGCTTTTATATCTCATTCCAATCACCACAAGCATTCTTATTACCTCACGAGAAACTGGAATCTGCTCGGCTTTGATGACCGCGAGATAGATATCATCGCGACGACCGCGCTCTGCCATCGCAAACAGCCACCGAGCAAGGCGGCGCGCGGGCTAAGCGTGCCCACCAGAAAGATGCTCGACGTTATGGCATCGGTCCTGCGCGTAGCCGATGCGCTGGATAGAAGTCAACTTGGGCTGGTGAACGCTGTGATACTGCGGCGCGCTCCGAACAACACGCACCTCACATTGGAAGTCTACGCGAAAGAAGATTGCCCGCTGGAAATGTGGGCTCTGGAAAGCCGCAAGAGCCTGTTTGAAGATGTCTTTGGCATGGGCCTTTCGATAAAAAAGTGACGTTTCCGAATCGTAGCCATCCGCACTTTTCGCCGGGCAGCAGCGCGCCCCGGCGTTGGTCGCCACACATAATGCAGCCTCGGATACCAAACAATACGTGCTGTTTCACTTAATCTGCAATGTGGTACTTATCTCTGATCACGCCGGAAGTGAACACAGAAAATCCGCGGCACTGGTCAGATAGCCAGGCTGACGGAAGAAGGAGCGTAATGATGGCTAGAGTAGCACGTGAGATGGTGGTAAACGCCGGAGTCGACGTGGACCAGCTTCTGGACCTTCTCGTAACAAATGCAGCGGCGGAACTTACAACGTTCTACTATTACACAATTCTGCGTGTCAATCTGATTGGCCTGGACGGCGAAGGGATAAAGGAAATCGCTGAAGTGGCACGAATTGAAGACCGCAACCACTTCGAGGCTCTGGTTCCACGCATCTACGAACTTGGAGGCAGTCTGCCCGGGAACATGAAGGACTTTCATGACATGTCCGCCTGCCCCCCAGCCGGTCTTCCGGCAGACCCAACGGACGCGAGTGCTATGCTGACAGTCCTGGTGGAAGCGGAACGATGCGCGGTGCGGGGATACACAGCAATATGCAACCTGACTGCCGGCAAGGACCATCGAACCTATGATCTGTCGCTGGCCATACTCAACGAGGAGATAGAGCACGAGTCCTGGTTCTCTGAATTCCTAGGCGAAGGACCGTCAGGCCACTTCATGCGTCGTGGCGACACATCTCCTTTCGTCTCCAAGTTTCTCAAATAGAATAGGCTGGCTGACTCGGCTAAAGGCAGGGATCACGAAGTATTCAATTTCATTATCAAGCGTGCATAAGGTTACAAGCCGCGCAATCAGGCAGGATATCGCCACATCTGCGACTAATAAGAGCTTAATATAACTGCATGAGGTGAAGATCGTGGACAGAACCCGCATATTCTCTACTGATCTACACTCAATAGGATACGACACTGCCTCCAACGTTCTTGAGGCTGAGTTCCTGTCAGGCAAGGTCTGCCAATACACGGATTTACCCGAACACGTCTACAAAGACCTGATGGCCGCACAGTCACACGGCAAATTCTTCAACGCGCATATCCGATACGTCTACCCCTGCAAAAAGATGGTTGGCCGATGATCTATCGTTTCGATAGTTTCTCTAAAGCGACTGAGCATCTCTCCCAAGTCTGTTTCGCCGGTGGCCAATGGCAGAAATAGATAGACGACGTTAGATACCGGCCTCAAGATAATGCGCGCGTCGAACCCTCGGGAATAGAAGTCGATCTCGGCCATGTCTGTTGGAGAAAGCGGTTCTTTGGTTTGTTTGTCTTTCACCAGTTCCAGAGCCCCGCAGCAGCCCAGTATTCTGATATCGCCAACCAGCGGATGCGCGGCATATGACGCGAAGTCTTCAGCCAGCCGCTTCTGCAGATGTGCGGCTTTTGCAAGCGTATCCTCGGCCTCGAATAGGGCGATGCTGGCATTTGCGGCCGCGCAGGCTATGGGGTTTGCGGTAAAGGTGTGGCCGTGGTTAAAAGTCATCGTGCTTCCCACCGGGCCTGCAAACGCATCGAATATGTCGTCGGTCACCAGAGTCGCCGCAAGCGGCAGTGTTCCGCCGGTCAAGCCCTTGGAGAGGCACATAAGGTCTGGTGATATGCCCGGCATGGTCTGCCGCAAACATTTTGGCGGTGCGCCCAAAGCCGGTTGCAACCTCATCGAGAATGAGATGCACGCCGCGCTCGGATGTCACCTGCCTGCCGCGCCTGAGGTATTCGGCGGGATAGGTGATCATTCCGCCGGCCCCCAACAGCATTGGCTCGATCACCACCGCTGCCACTGCCCCGGCATTCTCATCCAGGGCTTCCTCGAGATACTTGGTGCAAGCACAGTCGCAAGCCGGCATTTCAAGGTCCAGCGGACAACGATAGCAGTAAGGTGTCGGGATCCGGATAGAGTCATACATCAGGTGTTTGAAGTGGGAAGTGTAAAGGTCCACGCCCCCCACGCTCATCGCGCCCACAGTATCGCCGTGATAACCCCGGTCAAAGCAGACAAAGCGGCGCTTGCTCGTTTTTCCAAGGTTCTGCCGGTACTCGTGTACTCATTTTCAGCGCAATCTCTACCGAACACGATCCGTTGTCGGAGTAAAACACGCGGTTGAGTCCGTCAGGAGCTATATCAGTCAGCTTCTTGGCGAGCAATACGGCGGGCTCGTGAGTGATGCCGGCGAAGAGGGTGTGATCGAGTGTGGCGGCCTGCTTGGCGATGGCGTCGCTGATTTCTTTTCGACAGTGGCCGTGTATGTTGCACCACCAACTGGCAATCGTATCATAATAGAACGCGCCGTCGGAAGCATAAAGCTTCACGCCTTCGGCGCGCTCGACGAGCAGAGGCGGCCTCTACCTCAACTGCTGAACCTGCGTAAACGGATGCCAGTTGTGGGCAAGGTCTATCCTAATGCGTTCGTCCACAATACTCGCTCCATCTGCTGAGAAAACATTCGCCCAGCCCGTCGAAATCCGGGCTGGTACTGATCCGGGTTCTCGAGCCATTTTATCTCCCCGAGCACGGTCTCACCTGAAAATGCCCGGACGGTCTCGATGTTATCGCAGGCAATGACTTCGTCGATGTTGGGCGAGACGCGTGTAAACGCTATCCCCAGAATGGGAATGCCTGGACCTGAGCGCCTCCACCGTCATCAGGGCGTGGTTGATGCAGCCGAGTCTGTTCGCGGTGACGATAATGGCGGGTAGATTCTATGCTCGCGGCGAAATCGGAGATCAATAAGGTATTTGAAAGCGGTACAAGCGCTCCGCCTGAACCCTCGCACAGCACTATCGCATATCGCCGCGAGAGCTCTCCAATCGCGAACCTGATCGCATCCGTATCCACTTCTCTGCACTCCAGTTTCGATGCAATATGCGGAGACGCCGGGAATCGAAAACGCATGAACAATAAGATCCAGCTCTTCGGCCGGCGCAATCCCGGCGACTCTCGCGTGAAATGCCGCGTCGTCAGACTCGCCACAGTCGGTCTGCACCCACTTTTGGCTAATCGCGTCCACTCCCCGCCTTCTCAGGAACGAGAGCAACTGCGCGCAAAAGACTGTTTTGCCCGCATCTGTATCCGTTCCCGTTATGAAGAGTGCGTTTGTCTTGCCGTGCATAATGCTACCTCGTAGCTCGCGCAGATGCGTCCGAAACAACACAGATACTCTTTTCTGCGTCGCTTCAAGCAGCTTTCGCGTCCAGCGCAATCCCGGTTGTGAGCCCGTCCCGCGTGTGCCTGTCATCTTTATGTGCTCCATCAGTTCTCGGATACCGGCGAAGTCCTGGGCGTATACCCTGCGCTCCACTCGAACTTCCGCAAAATGCCTCGAGAGCGTTTCTTCCACTTCATCAGCCGACGCGAACCTTCCGCAGGCAAGCGCCACCTCCAAGCCTGCAGCCCGCGAAACCGCCTGGGCAAGTTCCGCGTATGTATTTCGCGTAAAATAGCTGAAAGCCAGAGCTCCATCCGGAACCAGGTGGTCTTTTAGAGAGTCCAGAATGCACGCGAGATCACCTGCCCAATGCAATGCGGCGTTTGAGGTTATCAATCGCAGCAGCCTTCCGGCAAGCTATCCGTTCCGCGGCACGTGAACGCCACGCGGTCGAATGTATTCCTGCGCTCGGCCTCTTCCAGCATGGATGGGACGGATCACACGCCAGTATCCGCGCATCCGGAAATCTCTCGGCAAACATGCGGGTGAACAACCCGGTTCCGCAGCCTACATCAAGCACAACGCGAGGAGAACGAACGTCCATCATCTCTATCAGGTCGCGCGCGCATTCACGTTGAATGAAAGCGTTTTCATCGTAGCTTGAGGAAGCTTTGGAAAACGCGCGGTACATATTCACCTGGGCCAATCTTCGAGAAGTCCGGGGAAACCAGCGTGCAAAAACGCCGCGTGCGAGGCATCCTGAATCACATGAAAAGGCACGCCTTCCCTTTGAGCCAATTGGCGCGCATCCTCCACCGGCGCGATTACATCCTTTTCGCCGTGGACTATGATAGTCCGGCAGATAGAGAGCGAACCTTCATCTATACGAGCCGAGGACAGGTAGTCCAACCCCCCAATAAGTTCATTTGTGTCCATCTCCTTCAGGCAACTCTCCAGCAGATCGGCCTTGAATGCGGCCCACTCGCGTCTCTGGGCAGGCAGAAAGTTCCGCCTGTAAAAACCTTCAAGGAACCTCGTGCGGTCACGAACGAGCTCATCTTTTGTCGATAGTATCTCCGCCGAGCTGTAATGACTTCTTATTCCGACAAGCACAAGCGAGCTGACCAATCGGGATACGCGCGCGCGAAGTCCACCGCCGCAAAACCACCCAGCGACCAGCCCAGAATTGAAACAGGCGCCGCGCAGGAGCGCTTCAAAAAACCAGCCAGCCTGGACAAAACACAGGGCTTGATGCATTCGCGCACGTATACCCGGTTCACATTCGCCCCGAAGAGGCTCATAATCCGCCAATCGTGCGCCCAGCCCTGCAGGCACACAACATACGCCGGATCAGGTGACCGCTGATCAAGGAGAAAACTGCCGGAGTCCATCCATTACCCTCATTGCATGGTCTCATGTCACACCTCGAATGCGCCAGGCAAACGCTGAAACGCAGCCTTGCAGAGCCTTCCGGAACCGTCGGCGGTCGAATAGCCAGCGCCCTGATCCCCGCTTCTTCCAGCTTTCCGGCGAACTTAACCGCGGACTCGCTATCGCCTATTATCACCGGCACGATCTGACTCGCGCCACCTGCCTCCCAGCCCTGGCTGCGAAGCTGATCGCGGAAATACGCGGACATTTCCTGCAGTTCCCGGGACATCTCGGGATGATCGCCAACAATCTTCAGCGCGGCGATACTCGCACAGACGATACTTGCAGGCAGCGACGTCGAGTATATAAAGCCGCGAGCGCTGTTCACCAAATATTGCTTCATCACCGTTGAGCACGCGGCATACGCGCCAAAACTGCCGAAGGCCTTGCTGAACGTGCCCATAATGATGTCCACTCCGGCAGTCAGCCCAAGCTTGTCCGCAATGCCTCTGCCAAACGCGCCTGAGCCATGCGCCTCGTCCAAAAGCAGCTTGCAGCCGAAGCGGTCTTTGATCTCGACAATCTGAGCAAGCGGCGCGATGTCGCCGTCCATGCCGAAAACAGATTCGGTAAGCACCAGGGCTTCGCGATAGTTGGCCCGCTCCTTTTCGAGCACAGTCCCGAGGCTCTCCGCGCAGTTATGGTCGTAACGAAAGAGCTTTGCCCTCGAGAGAATCGCCCCATCGAGTTGACTGGCATGCCACAGACGATCCGCAAACACGGCGTCGCCCCGGCCGACCAGCGCGGGAATCAGGCTGGTATTCGCCTGATAGCCGGAATTAAAGACCAGCGCGTCAGGTTTGCGTTCAAAGCGGGCTACTTCCGCCTCCAGTTCGTGATGCGGGGCCAGGCTGCCGCTCATCAACCTCGACGCTCCGCTGCCGACTCCCCAGACTCTCAACGCTTCGCTTGCAGCATCGAGGAGGCGAGCGTCGTTTGAAAGACCGAGATAGTCATTTGAGGAGAAGTCTATCAACTCACGACCGGACACACTGACTCTTGCCGGCCGCCTTGCGTCAAGCTCGCAGAGGTTTCTCAGCGTACCGCTCTCAGCCCGCCCGGAGAGATACGACTCTATGCGCTCCATGCGGCGAGCACCTCCCCGGCGAGCGCGTGATCTTCTTCGACGGATCGTCCGCGCTGCGTAAGGTAACCCCCGACCATCATCGCGTTAGCTCCGGCAAGAAACGCCATGCCCATAAAATCCTTTATGATCGTCTCCCGCCCGGCTGCCAGGCGTATCACCGAGTTGGGATTGGTGATTCGGAAAACGGCAATGGTCTTAATTACCTCGCCCACGCTGATTTTCGCGCAGTTCTCCAGAGGCGTTCCGGGTATAGGCATCAGCACATTGACCGGTATCGACTCGGGCCCTATCTGACTGATCTCCAGCGCCATTCGCGCCCTTTCCCACCCGGCTTTCACCCATACCGATTATGCCGCCGCAGCAGATCGAGAGTCCCGCTTCGCGCGCAAGCTCGATTGTTCGTAGGCGGTCCTCAAAACTGTGAGTGGATGCTATCTTTGGAAAATAGGAACTCGCCGTTTCTATGTTGTGATGATAGCGGTCGAGGCCGGCATCTTTGAGGCGTTTGAAAGCGTCGAGGCCCAGAATCCCAAGCGAGGCGCACGGCATGATATCCCCCGGCGCGCAACGCCGGAGATCGCGGCGGCGACCTCGCTCACTTCCGCATCGTCAAGACCTCTGCCGCTCGTAACTATGCCATACCTGTTGCTCCCGATGGCGGCGGCCTCACCCGCGGCACGCAGCATCTCTTCCCGTGAGATAAGCGGATACTCATCGATACAAGCGGAGTGATGCGCCGACTGCGAACAGTACTTGCAGTCTTCACTGCATTTGCCGCACTTGGCGTTGCATATAGTGCAGGTTTCGAAGAGGTCCTGCATGTTTCTCTGCGGACCTTATCCGCCATTGCCGCGAGATCCGTAAGCGGCAGGTCGAATAGTCCCAGCGTGTCACCAAGTTGCATTGCTGTGCTCACCTTATGCATATTGCTTGTCTAGGACCATTATATCACGCCCGGTTGCATGGCTGAACAATTGCATGCCCGCATCTGAGTTCAGAAGAAACAACCGCTCTTAGTCCGCGGGCGCGAGGGGTAGACTAGTAGTGGTTAGCCCGCACTGTTCATGACTGGGTGGGTTTCGTGGCACAGAAGCCTGCCGCAGCACTGGCGAATAAAGCGGGTTAGCTTATCACGCGCGATATCGGAAATGGTAGTGCAATGAGGCAAAAGGCGCCGGAAATGCCCAGACTGTACAGTAAACCGCGACCGTGTAACTGGGGACCTGCAAAGCCGCAGTATGCAGTTGTTCGTCACCCTGGCAAGTATCGGAGACGCGGTAATTACCACCGACGGAGACGGAACGGTCACATTCCTGAACCCTGTGGCGGAAAAACTCACCGGCTGGGCGCTCGAAGAAGCTGTGGGCCTGGACGTTGAACGCGTCTTCAAGATCATCGATGCCGCAACGAGGGCAAGCATTCCAAGCACAGTGCAGGAAGCAACCCGAAAGGTTAACAAAGTTGTCCTGCCGACGGATGCAGTCCTTGTAAGGAAAGACAGCAGCGAGTACCGGTAGATGACAGCGCGGCTCCTATAGTCGATATGGACGGTAATGTGCTCGGCGCGGTGCTGGTGTTTCGCGATATCACCGAAAAGAAAAAGGCTGAAGAGGTGATAGAAATAACAGGTCTAAACTGGACCGAATGGCGGCAAGGATTTCTACCGCTTTTGTCACCTCCCCGGTTACCAGCGTAGACTATCAGATCAATGCCGCCCTGAGGGAGATCGGTCGGTTTTTGCAGGCAGACAGGAGCCATGTCGTCCTTTATAACGACGACGCTTTGACGCAGACTTTTGCTCACGAATGGTGTGCGGAGGGCATTGTGGCGTCACTTCGAGTCGACGAGCCCGACTTCCAGCGCTCCACACTGGACCAGGATGATTCAGGCGCGTCAGCATGTGTAGATTACAAGTCCGGACCAGATCCCACCGGAAGCCGTCGAGGAAAGAGACCTATGGGAGCAACGGCAGGTAAAGACACTCGTGGCTGTCCCGATGTCACAGGAAGACAAGGTTCTCGGTTTTATCGGCGTGGAGTCTGTCAAGGAAAAGAAACCGTGGCCGGAGGAAACAATTGACCTGCTGTATCTGATCGGAAACGTGTTCGCCAGCGCGATGGCCCGGCGAGACGCCCTGCAAAAGCTTGAGACCGCACGTGAACAGGAAGTGCAGATCGGCTCGAGAATTCAGCAGTCTCTGCTGCTCAGCGAGCCTCCGGCAATGTTTGCGGATCTTCAACTTGCGGCGCTGAGCATCCCTTCAAAAAAGGGTCGACGGCGATTTCTACGATTTCCTGCTGCATCCTAACCGGTCGATGGATATCATATTCGGTGACGTGATGGGAAAGGGCGTACCGGCCGCACTGCTGGCAGCGGGATGCAAGACAGAGTTCCTCCGCAGTCTTTCGCACCTTCTGGCAATCTCCCCTCGCGGCACGCTGCCACAGCCGCAGAGAATCGTGAACAGAGTGCACAATGTGCTGACTCCACAGCTTATGAGCCTGGACAGCTTCGCCACACTTTCGTATGTTCGCTTCGATCCCGAAACGAGAAAAACGACTCTGGTGGACTGCGGGAACACGCGGTTGATTCGCTGCTCGAGTCACGACGGAGCCATCGAGTATCTCTCCGGCTTTAACACGCCGCTGGGGTTCAACACTTCTGAAGTTTACTCGCAAGCTGAATTCGACTATAAGGAAGGCGACGTGTTTGTCCTCTACAGCGATGGCGCTACCGAGGCTCGCAGCGCGGCGGGAGAAATGTTCGGAGTCGAACGATTGAGCAAGCTGGTATCCGAAGGACGGGGGTTCACGCCACAGGAATTGGTGGAAACGATCAAGCAGAAGCTAACCGAGTTTGTCGGTTCCGCTGCGCTGACCGATGACTTTACCTGCGTCGTAATCAAAGTTGTCCCGGCAGCCGAAATCGGCCCGCCGCCCGGCAGCGCGGAAATACAGGTGACCAGCAGTCTTGATGAGCTGTCCACCATTCGCGACTTCTTTAGAAGCTTTTGCGACAGGCGCAACGGCTGCGGACTCGACCAGCGGAATCTCAGGCTGATGGAACTGGCGGTTACCGAAGTAGCAAGCAATATTATACGGCACGCGTACCGCGGTAAGGCAGGCAAAAGCGTTTGGATCAGCATCGATCTAACTGCAAGCGCTCTCAGGATCAGGCTTTCCCACACCGGCGAGCCATTCGTCGATATGGGTCAGATTCCGGCCCCGACGTTTGATGGCACTCGAGAGGGTGGCTTCGGATTGTTCATCATAAATCATGTAGTGGATGAGATAGTGTATGGTGTCGACCAAATGGACCGGCAGTATATCGAGCTTACGAAGAGGTTAGGAAATCCGGGAGGACAGGACTAATGCGGTTCGAGACTGAGACTGTGGATAACACTCTGATCGTGTCTCCGCCGGAGATCGATCTGGACGCAAGCAATGCTGATGAGTTCAAAAGAGATATCGTATCGACGATAGGCGGGTACACGAAGGTCGTTATGGACATGAAGAACGTCGGTTTCATGGACAGCGCGGGTCTGGGCGCCATGCTCTCCGCTTTCAAGAAGATACGGGCCGAAGGCGGGCAGTTCAGGATATATGGACTGAACAAGGAAGTGAAGACGCTCTTCGAACTAGTCAGAATGCATAGATTATTCCAGGTGCTTGAAAACAGAGAAACTGCTTTAGCATCGCTGGGCTAGACGACATCGCCGTTGGGATTATCGAATCTCCCGGTCGAACAAACACCTGTCGATTATGTCGGTAACCTTCGCCGTGCCGACACAAATGTGAGTGTCCGAAGCGCCATAGTATAGTTTCAGAGTTCCGTCATCCTCGAGAACCGCCCCACAGGCAAATACGACGTTGCCTACATCCCCCACCCTCTCGTACATTTCTCGGGGGCTCAAAATGGGCACCGCGCTGCGCGCGAGCACAACAGCAGGGTTTTCCAGGTCCAGAATGACTGCCCCCATGCGGTAGATCGGCCCGAAACCGGTGTTCTTGACCCCGTGATAGATCTCCAACCAACCATAGTCCAGCTCTATGGGAGGCACACCCGCGCCGATCCGGTCAGTGTCCCAAAAGCCCGACCTCGGCGCCATTACTACTTCCGAATCATACCACGCGATAAGATCCTCGGAATACGATATCCACACGGACCCATACGCGCCGCTGAACGGCCTGTCCAGGCGGGCATATCTGCCGTTGATCTTTCGTGAAAAGAGAGTGCCGTTCTTGTTGTTGGGCTCGGAGATCAGCGCTATCCTTTCATAATGCCGGAAGTCGACCGTTTTAGCCAAAGCCAGCCGTGCACCGTGCTGGGAGTAGGCGGTGTACATTATGTAGTAGACGCCGTCCATCTCCGTAATGCGCGGGTCCTCTATTCCAAGCTCCTCGTACGTCTTGAACGGCTCCACATCGACGGAGTCATCACAAAGTCCGGCTCTACTGTAAAAGAATATCCGTCAAAACTCCTGGCCAGCGCGAAGACGGAACGCCCGGCCAGGTTCTCGATGCGCAGCAGCAGAACGTATTCATCGCCGTACTTGGCGGCAGCGCAATTGAAAACCGTATTGCATGGAAAAGGCAGCCCCTCCAGTGTCAGGATCGGGTTACCCTGCCAGCGCTCGACAACGTTTCTACCTGTAACATAAGGCATTGGCATCACCTCGCCGCACTCGCCCGCTTCATTCGGCTCGCGCGGGATGAAACTGCGTAATGATATCAACAAGGTTCTACCCAAACGAGGAGGATTAATGTAGCTTTGGCCTCGGATTGCCGAACGTATGCCGATGATTGAACCGAAACTGAAAAAATCTACATCGCAGCGGCACTACCTGTCTATCAGGTACAACTCCATCTCGCACCTGGCACAATCGAAGCGAACTTCCAGTTTGTGGCCCTCCGCATCCTCCAGAAAAAGCGGTTCCGGAATGCGAGAGGATTTACCCTGCTGTGGGCAAAGACCAAGCTGATGCTTCAAACAATACCGAGTTGTCATCACCTTTCGCCCGCGCATATCGAGCCCCGACTCCGCGGCGGGCTCGATTGACGTCACACCGCGGCGCTGATAGAATGCCTCCGCCCGGCTGTTCAGGACATTTCCGAGATAGGAAAGCACACGTTCGGGATAAGCCGCGTCATTTTGCACTGCCCCGCCGCGTCGCGACGGCCTGTTGTCCAACCTGATTCCGGAGAGGTTTTCAAGCACGCCGCGCCGAAGCGCGTTTAGCAATCCGATGGGCAGAAAACAGACCGCGGCCAGATCCACATCGACACTCACCGGCATAAACTCCGTGCCGCCGGACTTCGTTAACTGCTTCCTGATGTTTTCCAGCGCCTGCTCGGGCTTGTCCGCACGAACTCTCTCACAAGGTAGCAAGAATGATGCGCAGTTGCCGTCCTCATCCCGTCCCGTGAGTTCCAGGCCGTCGCCGGTTTCGCGCAGTATGAGATGGACGGCGATCCTCCTCTCGGCACTCGCCTTGCTCAGTCTGGTAAGGTACTGATGGTCGTGGTTACGGTAGATGAGCGTGCCTTTTTCGATTCCATTCATTTTGTCGGGGGTGACGGACGGACCATTCGCGCTGTTTATGGACGTTCCGGCAAGCTCACCATTTCTATTGAAGAAACAGATGCCGTCGCCCGGGTGCAACTGCAGGCGTGAATCGAGCAGCATCATGTGACTGCCGAGCGAGACGACCCTGCCGGCAAGTTCTCCGATCGTCTTCGGGGTGTCGATCGAACCCACCAGTTCAGTCCTGCCATTCAGGAAGTAGGTGGTATAACCCCGGTTAAATGTCTTGTCCAGATCCGGCGCGAAGTCGACGCTGCAGGAGCCCGAAGAGCTCTTCTTCAGTCCCATATCCACCAGTACGATGTCCAAGTTTTTCCGATAAACTGATACAACGTTGGACACGTATTCCCTGTCTTTCAGCCGGCCCTCTATCTTGAACGAGCAGACTCCCGCGTCTATCAATTCCCGCAAGTGCTCCGAGAGATTCAGGTCCTTTAGAGAAAGCAGATGCTTGTTGCTAACCACCGTATTGCCGGCGCTGTCGAAGAGGTTGTACATTTTCCGGCACGGCTGAGCGCACTGCCCGCGATTACCACTTCGCCCACCGAGCGCGTAGCTGAGATAACACTGTCCGCTGTAGCAAACGCACAGAGCGCCGTGCACGAAACACTCCAGTTCCATACCCGTGCTCCGGCGGATCGCTCTAATCCGATCGATGTCGAGTTCCCGTGCAAGGATCGCCCTCCTAATTCCAACCTGCTCTAGAAACGCCACTTTCTCCGGAGTATTGTTATGCATCTGGGTGCTCGCGATGAGCGGCAGCGGCGGAAGGTCACACTCCAAAAGCCCGACGTCCTGAATAATAAGTCCATCAACGGCAATATCGTATAACCGGGAGATCAGGCTCAATGCTTGTGGAACTTCGTCATCGCGAAGGAGGGTGTTGACGGTAACGTATATCTTTGCCCAATACTTGTGAGCGTAGCGGACCAACTCGGCAATGTCGTCGAGCGCATTTCCGGCGGCGCTGCGCGCCCCAAAAGCAGATGCGCCTATATAAACAGCGTCAGCGCCGCAGTCGATGGCAGCCACGCCGCATTCCAAATCCTTCGCCGGGGCCAATAGCTCGATGGGAGTCATCAGATGCTCCAGGGCAGAATTCCTCGTCGGGTGAGGTCGGGGACGATCTTGTTTATGAGGATGGACGACATTTCGTTAGCATCCGAATCAGGTCCGAACCATACCAGTTCGACTATCTCTGAAGACGCGACGGGCTCGCCGATTATGTCGCCCCTCTGCAGTTGGATCTCCACTGTCTTGTGCACGTTCGGGTCATCCGATGCGGCTGCGTCGACGTATGTTCCGAGGTATTCAACTTTCTGCACCTCAACGTCCCCCAGTTCCTCCCGGATCTCGCGTTCGAGACATTCCCGCACGCTTTCTCCGGGCTCGATGCATCCGCCCGGCAGGATCAGCTTGGAGGTCGAATGGTTCTTTCGGCAAAGAAGGAGTTGGTTCTCCCGAATAATAATAAGCCCAACTTTGTTATAATCAGCCAATGGCGCCCTCACTAATAGTTTCGCATATATTATAACACCACACTTCCATACGGCCGAGGTTGATAGATCCCGTGCCACAACCGCAGCTTTACAAGGCTCCCTAGCGGGTTTATAATATGCCGTGGGAGGATTTGAGCATGGACCAAAGTATTGAGGCAGGTAAGCTGCCCGTCGCAATCGGATCGGACCACGCCGGTTATCCTCTCAAAGAAGCGCTTTTGCAGGCACTGAGAGCCCAGGGCTGCGACGTGCACGATTTCGGGGCATATTCTCCGGATTCGGTGGATTATCCCGACATTGCCAAGGAAGTAGCCTCGGCGATTGTCGCGGGCCGCTTCGAGAAGGGCATACTCATCTGTGGGACAGGCGTGGGCATGTCAATTGCCGCGAACAAGGTCAAGGGAATCCGCGCCGCGGCCTGTTCGGAGCCATACTCAGCGCGAATGTCGCGCGCCCACAACAACGCGAACATAATCGCTCTCGGCGGGCGCGTGGTCGGTCAGGGACTCGCGCTCGATATTGTTAAGGCGTTTCTGGAAACAGAGTTTGAAGGCGGGCGTCACGAAAGACGCGTTGAGAAAATCAACGCGATGGATAATTAGGAATCGCGGCTTCACCGCGAAGGAAAGAAAATGACCTTCGGCATTTTCAGAGGAACCGCGGATGAAACCTTTCGCGACTGCGCCTGCGGCGAGTCACTATCGGTTTCACCGCGAAAAGAAGAAAATGACCTTCGGCCATTTTCAGAGGAGGGCAACCCTTGGGAGCAACGGAAATCAACAGCAAACCAATGAGCAATATGAACGCTCCGCTGGATCAGGTTGATCCGGAGATTGCCGAGGCTATTAACCAGGATATAGATCGCCAGAACAACAAAATCCTGCTCATAGCGTCGGAGAATTATGTCAGCAGAGCTGTGATGGAGGCCCAGGGATCGGTCCTTACCAACAAATACGCGGAAGGCTACCCCGGCAAGCGCTATTATGGTGGATGCGAAAACGTAGACCGAATTGAGAATATCGCAATCGAAAGGGCGAAAGAGCTTTTTGGAGCGGAACATGCAAATGTTCAGCCGCACTCCGGCTCTCAGGCTAACCAGGCAGCGGTACTTCACATTCCTGAACGCCGGAGACAAGTTCATGGCAATGGAACTCTCCCACGGCGGTCACCTCACCCACGGCAGCCACGTCAACTTTTCGGGGATTCTCTATAACCCCTGCTACTACGGCGTCGATCGCGAAACAGAGACGTTCGACTACGATGCCATCGAGAAACTGGCTAAGGAGTGTCAACCTAAGCTCATCGTGACCGGCGCGACGGTTTATCCCAGATATATAGATTTCGAACGGTTCCGCAGAATTGCCGATTCAGTTGGCGCCATTCTGATGGCGGACATCGCTCACATCGCCGGCCTGGTTGCGGCAGGCGAACATCCGTCGCCGGTGCCGCACTGCCAGGTTGTTACATTTACCACTCACAAGACCCTGCGGGGTCCACGCGCCGGTATGATCCTATGTGAAGAAGAATTTGGCCGGGCAATAGATCGGTCCGTCTTCCCGGGTCTGCAGGGTGGGCCGCTTGAACACGTGATTGCAGCCAAGGCGGTGGCGCTGAAGGAAGCTCTCCAGCCTTCGTTCAAGGACTACCAGAAGCAGATCAGGCTTAATGCGGCTGCGTTAGCAAATGGACTTGAGAAAAGAGGAGTGCGCCTGGTCAGCGGTGGCACCGACAACCACCTTATGCTCGCGGATCTATCGCCAATGGGCATTACGGGCAAGGCCGCCCAGGAAGCGCTCGACGATACCGGAATTGTGCTGAACAAGAACATGATCCCGTTCGACAAGGAAAAACCCACCGTCACAAGTGGCATCCGCATCGGAACCCCGTGCGTCACTACGCGTGGTATGAAAGAGCGGGAGATGGACACAATAGCCCAACTCATTGTCGGGTGCCTGAAGCATCTGCAAGACTCGCCTGAAGATGTCGAGGCACGGCACAACATTGCCAAGGAAGTAAGAACTCTCACCAGCGCATTCCCTGTGTACCTAGGCCTCGCGGATGCTCCAAAGTGCAAGGATGGACTATAGGCGAACTCTATGAAATATGTCTTGCTGGCTGCGGCAATCAGCCTTGCCGCGACCTACGCTCTGACTCCGTTGGTGCGGATTCTGGCAGCCCGGCTGCGAGTAGTCGCTCACCCCGGAGGACGCCGCGTACATACCAGAACTACCCCGCTGATGGGCGGCGTGGCGATGTATACGGGATTTATTATCGCGGTCGTGGTTTCGGTTGGGCTCGCTCATCACTGGATATTAGGCCGCCAGATCATCGGGCTGCTTGTTGCCGGAACGTTTGTCGCGATTGTCGGGGTTCTCGACGACAAGTTCGAGCTTCCGGGCTGGGTGCAGGCTGCGACTATACTGATCGGCGGCTTCATTCTGGTCCTGTTTGGCGTCGAGATAAGACATGTCACTAATCCGTTCCACGGCGGGCATCTTCAGTGGCTCGGGCGACTGGGCATACCCGTGACCCTGGTCTGGATGCTGATGGTGACGAAGGCTGTCGATTGCATGGATGGTCTCGATGGTCTAGCGGCCGGCATATCCGCGATAGCCGCGGGCACGCTGATGCTGATGGCAATGAGCGCCGGAGCCAAATACCAGATTTCCGCGATTTCGGCGGCTGCGCTTCTGGGAGCAACGCTCGGTTTTTTGCGCTTCAATTACCCTCCCGCGAAAATATTTATGGGCACGGTCGGAGCGCAGTTCCTGGGGTTCGTGTTGGCGGGGATTTCCGTCATGGGCGCATTCAAAATGCCCACGATGCTCGCGGTCGCGGTTCCCATACTGGTTCTATCGGTGCCGCTCTTCGATACCACATTCGTCGTGATCAGGCGAGTGCTCACGGGTAAGAAAGTTCACGAGGCCGACACCAGCCATCTGCACCATCGCCTGCTGGACAAGGGACTCACGCACAGGCAAGTAATCTGGTTCATATATGCGCTCACGTTCGCATTCTGCGCCGCGGCGTTCGCGCTCTTTAGCTACGTGAAATAATCACACGCGAAGGAAAACGAATTGATCCAGCATCCAACCACACTGAAAGTCCTCGCTGTCTGCGGCACGCGTCCGGACACCGTCAAAATGGCGCCGGTTATCATTGAACTCAAGCGGCATCCGAAAGAAGTCGAACTGGTGCTGGCGGTCACGGGCCAGCATCGTGAAATGCTGGAGCAGGTATTGCATACGTTCGGCCTCACCCCCGACTTTGATCTCAATATCATGTCCGCGCGCCAGACGCTCGCTCAAATCACTACAAGAGCGCTCGAAGGTCTGGACAATGTGATCCGGGAAACATCACCGGGCCTGGTGCTTGCCCAGGGTGACACAACGACCACTTTTGCGGCAAGCCTCGCTGCTTTTTATAACAAGGCGCCGTTCGGACATGTTGAGGCCGGGCTGCGAACCGATAATATCTATGACCCTTTTCCGGAAGAGATGAATCGCCGCCTCTGCGCGGTGATTGCCGATCTTCATTTCGCGCCTACCGAGCTATCCAGAAAAAACCTGCTCGGCGAAGGCATCAACGAAAACGATGTCTTCGTCACCGGGAATACAGGCATAGACGCGCTGCTCAGTGTTGCCGGTAAGGATCACGAATTTGAAGATCCCCGCATCGCCGAGGCGGCTCAAGCAGGAATGATTGTCCTGCTGACGGCGCACCGTCGCGAAAACTGGGGCGAACCGATGCGAGATATATGCCGGGCGGTAAAGGAAATCATCGCCCACAACCCGAATGTAAGCGTAGTTTTCCCGGTGCACAAAAACCCGGCTGTGCGGGAAGTGGTTTTTCCGGAACTTAAAGAAGCTCAGCGCGTAATACTGATTGAACCGCCTGACTACGAGCCGTTCATTCATTTGATGAAGTCGGCATATCTCATCCTTACCGATTCCGGTGGAGTCCAGGAGGAGGCGCCGTCGCTGGGGAAACCCGTTCTGGTGCTCCGTAAGACTACTGAGCGGCCGGAAGGCGTCGAAGCTGGAAACGCCGCATTGATCGGCACTGATAAGGATGTGATTGTGTCAGAAGTTGAGAAGCTTCTTGGTGATAGTTCAGTATACGATCGGATGGCTAAGGCGCGCAATCCGTATGGCGATGGCCGAGCGGCCCAATCGATCTGGAATGCCATACGCTCACGGTATCTACACTTATGACAAACGACATTGAGAACACGATGAATGCAACGTGGCAATTGCTGAAGCGCCTCATCTGGGTCCTCGTCCTGGCGGTAGTCGGGGTGTACGCGGCATTTCGCTACGGGCCGCAGATACTTTCGGGTTTGCGGGCGGTTACGTTGTCGGTGCTTGCGGCGGTGTTGTTGACTTATTGTTTGCTGCCCAGTGTAGATAATCTTTGCCGGAGGCGGAGCCGTCGAATGCAGCCGCGAACGCAGAGATTGCTGGCGACGATACTGGTTATGTTCGTGTTCATTGCGCTGGTCGCTCTTGGCATAACTCTTTTCATGCGGCCGGTTACGCACGAGACCAAGCAATTCTCCTCGAGTGTGAAGCATTTCTTCGTGCAAATGAGACGAGAAGACCTGTTCAATATGATATACAACAGATTGACAGAAGCTGTTCCGGCAGATATGAAAACTGCGCTGGCAAAGCTGGATTACTCCAAGTTGACCAGCCTGCTATCGGACAGTATGCAAGGGATAGTCTTATTTGCGACGCGCTCCATTGCCTTTGCTTTTGAGGTGCTGCTAATCCCCGTTCTGACTTTTTACTTCCTGCTGGATCACAAGACGGTAACCCGCGAGCTGTACGGTTTCGTGCCCCGGAACAAACGCCGGGACGCGGTCAGGATCGGTCGGCAAATAGGTCAGGTCCTGCAAAGCTATATTTTTGGGCAGCTAATCCTGTGCGTAATCGCCGGGGTACTGACCGGGATATTCCTCGGTTTTATGCATGTGCCCTACGTTGTAGTGCTGGCCCTTTTCGCCGGCTTGACTCGCGCAATTCCTGTGATCGGGCCTGTTGCGAGCGGCATTCCCATCGTGCTGGTGGGCATGCTGAACGCGCCGGGGAAATTGACCGTTCCAGTGACGCTGTTGATCTTTATAATCGTGATGCATTTTGTGGAAAGCAAGTTCATCATGCCACAACTTATAGGTGAGCGGCTGCACCTGCATCCCGCCGTCGTCATTATCGTTTTGCTGATAGGAGCACAGTTCTTCGGACTCGTAGGAATGTTCCTCGCCGCGCCCGCGGCGGCAATCGTTCGAGAAGCGTTTCGGTTGTATTATATCCATCCTGCCGAGCGGGCCGAAAAACGTGAGCTCGAAAACGCCAAATCTGTATCAGAGGTCGAACCTTTACCCTAGACCAACACATAAGAGGTTATTACAGTCCAATGGTATTTAAGGCAATCATACTCGGGATCGTTCAGGGTCTAACCGAATTCATCCCTGTAAGCAGTTCCGGCCACCTCATCGGGGTCCGGTATTTATTCGGCTGGAATGAGCCGTTTTTTGATAAAACATTTGACGTCGCTCTTCACCTGGGCACACTCGTCGCGCTCCTGGCCTATTATGGGCGGGACTGGGCCAATATCATCGGAGGCTTCTTTGCTCACACATTTAAGCGCGTTGCCTATGGCAAGACCTCTGTGACCAATGCCTCCGGAAAGCTGCTGGTCCCGATTGCAGTTGCCTGTATTCCCGCCGGCATCGTTGGCTGGAAATGGGACAGCTTCTTTGAGGAACACATTAGCCAGCGGTACACGATTGCGACCGGGTTGGTTGTTTTCGGGCTCATAATGCTCCTGGCGGAGCATGTCGGCAAGAAACGGCGCGATCTCGAAAAAATGAACTACGTCGACTACATCGTCATCGGATGCGCTCAGGCGCTGGCGCTGTTTCCGGGCGTTTCGAGGTCCGGAATCACGATCACCGCGGGCCTGTTCAGAAACCTGGACCGCACTACCGCCGCGAGGTTCAGCTTTCTTCTCTCGATGCCGATCATACTGGGCGCGGGCCTCAAGAAGATGCACGATCTTTCTAAGGCCGGAGGACTTATGCCCGGCGAAAAGCTGCCGCTCGCTGCCGGTTTCCTGGCCGCAGCGGTAGTCGGTTACTTCACGATCCGATTCCTGATGAACTACCTCCGAACCAGAACACTCACAGCGTTCGTCATATGGCGGTTCGTTTTCGCAGGACTTCTGGCTGCGGCGTTTCTTCTGAAGAGATAGCAGCCCAACTCGTTCCCGGGTGAGGATTTCCGAATCCTCACCCAAAATTCAGCCGTGCCCTTGGCAAACCCTCGGATGAACTAGAAGAACACCTGATACATCGGCGTGCCTGCGACTGATCCGATTATCGCCCACAGCGAGCCGATGAAGAAATCCCCGAGGATGAGACCGAGGAAGAACGGCACGAACCTGTTGTGCAGTTTCATGCCCCCGTAACGGATAATCACAAGTTTGATAAGCCAGCTCAGGAACACAGGGAACCAGAAGTCGTCCATAGCGTAGCTGACAGCCAGCGCATAGCCGGCGGGATGGAAAGGCCAGGAAACGAAAGCGGCCCTCATCGACCCCAGAACGAACACTATTGCAGCCCCTACCAGCATATAGCCGATGCTTATCCACTCGGGCCCGGGCTTGTTGCTCATAGCCTGCGCCAGGCGATCGTATGTCTCCGCCCCGGGCCACCACTTGAAACCTACGGCCTTCGCCTGCCCTCCCGCGCTGTATGTAACGTTGAGGTTCGCAAAGTATGCGCTTAGCAGACCGATGATCACCGCGAGCATCATCGCCAGCGCCAGGGGCTTGATCCTTATTTGGGTCCCCTCAGCCATCTTGAAAGCCTCCAGTTGGTTTGGCATCGGATGACTGCGGTATCCGCGGTTGAACCAGTACATCGACGAGATCACTGCAAGATTCACGGGTCCGAGCAACTGGTAGCCGAAAACGCTCATCATTATCTTTTGAGGGTTAACGAAGTATATCTCGTGGGGGGTGCCCAACTCCGCGCGAACCCGAGTGATGGCAATTGCCAGGGCAAAGTATATCGCGAAGAAGACCAGCCCGGCCCACGCGGCCATTCCCGTCAATCTGCTGAAAAGAAGCAGAAGAAATCCACCGGCAAACAAGCCCGCAAACGCCGTGCGATAAAGCCTCGCCTCGGCCATCTCTTCCTCATTTCCCTGTGTCCGCCAGGCCTGTCGCCACACGGATTTAAGGGGACGGTCCGGTGCCCATCAGAACTACCGCGCACAGGGCAAGCCACGCTCCCGCGGATTGAGACTCGTAGTAGGGAAAGCCCGAATTGCCGCTGGAGTTGCTGTCCCAGCCTCGAGCCGCCCCAAACACCTGCCACAGTTTCCTGGCGACATAGAAGAACCAGCAGGAAAACGACAGGTCCGAGGGCATGAAAATACGTAAGCCCGATTGCAAAGGGATAGGCGCTTGTCTTAAAGCCATTGCCGCCCGATGCCAGCGCGCTCCAGGGCCTTGCCGTCAGGAACTGGCCGATGTCATAATGTTTAACCCACCCAAGGTAAGGCACGGAAGGGTAGATCACGTGAAGCCCGTTTACCAGACCTATGGCAAACGGAATGCTGAAACCCGCCCACATCATCGGGTTCGCGTAAAACCGCCTGCCGCAGTCCTCCCCGGTCATCTGCATCGGAAGCTGAATGAGCGGGAAAGTGAGCTTCTCCTGCTCGGTCCAGCGCTTCCTGATGATAATGTTCACGCACATCATCATGCTCGTCATCACAATGAGAAGAAAACCCCAGGCAGCCAGCGGCGCCAGCCAGAACCTGATAATCTCCCATCTCCAGGGATCGACATGTCCCTGGTAGAGGCCGTTGAGCGCCTGCCGGTTACTTACCAGAATGTGAGCGGGAAGATAATCAAAGAAAAGCTCTTTGTATCGGTTGGCGTCGTTCGCCATATAGTAGGGATGACCTATGGTGCCGATGAGGTTCTGTATGAGATCGTGAGAAGCAAGCGTTGCACCCATCGCCGTCATTATGTAGATCGTGCGCAGTTCACCAGCGCCGAGGGCAACGCGCGGCCAGCGACTGCGCAACCAGAGGTTGGTCAACCCAAGAAGAAACAGGATGAATATCGGAGTGATAAACAGCGGAAGGCAGGTGCTGTCGAGCGAATACCACCGTACTTCGACGACGGTTATCCAGTAGTTGTCGATCGGAATCAACGCGAGCGCGAGTAGAATCGCCCTCAGCGTTACGCCGTCTCTCCACTTTGATGTGCTCTTCAAGCCGCGCGCTCCAAGTCAGGGGCTTTGCCCCCGAACCCCCACCAAGGGCGCTGCCCTTGGAACCCGCCAGGAGCCGAGTGGCCCTGGACCCCCATTATGCTCTTCAGGTGTCTGGGGTCCGCGGATCATCAATGGCTCAGTATTACCTTTGGCAGTTCCTGAGACAATTCCTCCGGGTCCTCCACTCTGCTGCGACACGCGGGCCCGACGCACACCAGCGCCCCCGGTTCTTCATCACCGTCCATTACCGCTTTTATGCTGCAGCTCGAGTTGCAAGACGCCATCGCCGCCTGGATGAACTTGTCGAGCTTTACATCGTCCCCCGCCCCGTTAATGGTACCACCACAGGCTGCCGGCACAATGCGGCAACTGCGATGGCATAGTCCGCCGCCATCAGGCCGAGCTCTCGATACTGACCGGCGAGCGCGTCAACGATCTCTGCGGCAGCTCCCCTGTATGATGAATCGCCCGTGAGGTCGGTGAGCTTAATCAAGCAAACGGCCAACGCGGCATTCTGGTCAAGGGGAGTACTAACGCGGCTCAGAGATCGTTCTTTGGCCCGCGTTTCACTAATATCATAAAACGCGCCCGTGCCCGACCTGAACTCATGCATCGGCTCTACCAGGCCGAGCGCCGAGTCAAGGTAGAAATCCGCCCCGGTGGCCTCATAACACATCACATTTGCGAGGGTGAGATAAACCTGGTCCGACAGATTCCCGAACTCTCTTGCTTCGCCGCTCTCAAAATAGTGGCACACTGTGCCGTCAGCGGCGCGCGGCTGCTCGCTGAGGAACCGAACAATCTCCCTTGCACTTGTCCTGGCCGCCAGATTATCCCCGACCGCCCAATATTTGAGATAAGAGATTGCAAACATCGCATTGGAATCGGTGTAAACAGCCGTATCGACGCGAGGGGACATCATCCGCTTCCTCTCCGATGCGTCGCGGGTGTAGTAGTCTTCATCCGCGTCCTGGCTTCCGTAAAACACCCCCGCGTCTGGGTCGATGAGCACAGCCTCCGCATAAGAGAATATCTTGCCGGCGGTTGCAAGTAAGTCATCACGTCCCGCCAGCCGGTACGCGTCAAGAAGCACGGCTGCAATTTCCGCATTATCGCTCAGCAGTTTCTCGTAGTGAGGCACGCTCCAGTCCCGCTGAGTCGCGTATCTGAACATTCCGCCCTCGACCCGGTCAAACAACTCACCGCCAAGCATCCCATCCAGCGACTTGACTACAATCTCCAGATCCCGGTCATTTCCAGTATGCTCATAGTCGGTCAACAGCAGTCGAATAGCGCCCGCAAACGGAAACTTCTGTCCGAACCCGAAGCCGCCGAACTCCTCATCGAACGCGGATCTCACCGAGTTCAGAACCATTTCGACATCGCTCAGCCCGGCGTTACTCGCGCGCGAAGACACGATTTCGGCCTCGTGCTGTGACTGGGCCTCGCGTGCTCTCCCGATCAGCGTCTCCCGCTGGGTCGCATAGGCAGTGCTTATTTGTTCCAGTGTCGAGACCATTTGATCGGGTGGAATATATGTCGCTCCCGTAATCACATCTCGGTTATGGGTCAGGAAAACAGTGGACGGCCAGCCTCCCATATTGTATCGCGCGTTGATGTCCGGGCTGCGGTCGTTATCAACCCGGACCGGAACAAAGCCCTCGTTTATCAAGCCGATCACCTTCTGCTCGGCGTAGGTCGTGTGGTCCATCACGTGGCACCAGTGGCACCACACGGCGCCGATAGCCAGCAGCACGGGCTTTCCGGAGCGCCTGGATTCTTCAAAAGCAGCATCGCCCCACTGACGCCAGCTTATCTCCTCCATCATCCCACCATCCTCTCGAGTTTTGACCATGATACCCGTGAGCGTCAGTCTTGCCTCATCGATTAGACGTATAAACCCTCGGATAATCCACAAATCCGCCGTACACACTAAAGGCCCGCCTCGGCGGCGGGCCCTGTGATTGACTAGTCAAGTTTGTCGTTAAGCTGCTTTCTTCTTGCGTCCGAACGTGCTGGTCCTACGCACGGGTTCTTCACCGGACATCCCCACGGTGCTGTTCCGAGGGGCGGTATTGGTACACTGCTGGCAAACCCAGTCAGCAAGATCACGCAAGTGCTCAGGCACGTGCTTTATCTCATTTCCACATCTGCAACGCATTGCTTTTGCCTCTTTCTACTGCCTTGGCAGTTTCAATGAACCAATGACGGCGCAAGGCCGCCCGCTGCAGTTCAAGTCGCTTTTTTGTTGTTTACTCCAAGTGCTATTGCGAGCTCGGTTGCAAGCACATCCATTGTCTATATACCCCATACCGCAACCCGATTAATATACGATATGGCGATTTTCAGTGTTCCGGTATTTGTACGGGGAAGCTTAAAAAGGGGTCAAATCAGGCAATAAAGGGCCGGAAAGGGGGCGCGGATCAGCAGATTTCTTCCTTGTGGTCCCTGGCCATAAGATCGGCAACGGCTCGCTGGGGAGCGATGCCGTCGAAGAGGACGCTGTGGATCTGTTCGGTGATTGGCATATAGATGCTGTGCTTGCGGCTAAGAAGATACGCGGCCTCGCAGGTATGCATTCCCTCCGCTACCTGTCCCAGCGCTTTAAGGCTTTCTTCCAGACCCGCCCCCTGCCCCACCATCAAACCCAGCCTGAGGTTACGGGACAGCCGGCTGGCGCAAGTTGCCATGAGATCGCCGAAGCCGGATAAGCCGGTAAACGTTCCCGGGTCAGCGCCCAGGGCGACTCCCAGCCTGGTCATCTCCCTTAGCCCGCGCGTCACTACGGTTGCCTTGGTGTTATCGCCATATCCCAGGCCGTCGGATATTCCGGCTCCTATGGCGATCACATTCTTTAGCGCGCCGCCGAGTTCAACGCCCGCTATGTCCGGGTTGCGATACACTCTCAGACTCGGAGACGAGAATAACTGCTGGGCCGATACGGCGCGCTGGGGATCCGCGCATGCGACCACAGTGGCGCTCGGAATATCTCCCGCCAATTCCACAGCCAGGTTCGGGCCGGACAATGCAACGCAGCCGCGGCCGATGGCTTCGCCCAACTCCTGGGCGATGACTTCAGAGCCGCGAAGTCCGGTCTCGCTTTCCAATCCCTTGCCGGCGTGAATGAGCAGGGCCTCCTCCTTGATCATACCGCTCGCGGCCCTGGCTACTTCTCTGACCCCGGTGCTTGGAATGGCAAGCACAATTGCCTCGCAATCAACAATTGCCTTACCCAAATCCGAAGTGCCCCTGACGGTATCGGGAAGCCTGACACCCGGCAGATACTGCAGGTTCTCCCTGTCACGCTCTATTGCACGCGCCAGGTCATCGCGCCTGCCCCAGAGGTTCACCTCGTAACCCTTCTTTCCCAGCAAAACGGCCAAAGCCGTCCCCCAGCTTCCTGATCCCAATACTACTATACTCATGCGTGGATAGCTTCCTTCACTCGTTAACATAAATACGGGGAACCCGCTGCCCGATGTTACATAGAACCTCGTAAGATATGGTCCCGATCTTCTCCGCGATTGCCGTAACGCTGAGATAATCGTATCCGCCGCCATACAGGACCACTTCGTCACCCACACTAACTCCCTGCACATCCGTAACATCTATCATACACTGATCCATGCACACACGCCCAATTACCGGCACCCGAACACCGCGCACCGCAGCTTCGCCCTGGCCGGAGAGCAATCGGGAATAACCGTCCGCGTAGCCGATTGGCAGAGTCGCAACTTTTGACAAACGCTTCAGTGTATGCGTTCGCCCGTAGCTGATGGTCGTGCCGGCGGTGGCCTCTTTCATAAAAATGATCCGCGTCTTGAGGGTCAGGGCTTCACGTATTGCGATGTTCTTTGGCGTCTGGGCGGACGGATAATGCCCGTAGATCATAATGCCGGGCCGCACTCCGTCGAAATCAGCTTCCGGAAACGCAAGGACCCCGCCACTGTTGGAAGCATGGGCCGTAAGCCCGGGAATGCCGAGGGATCGAACGCCCATTACAACTTTTTTGAACGTGCCGATCTGGAGAGCGTAAACGACCGATCCGACTCATCCGACGTCGGAAAATGTGTAAATACGCCGTTTACATTCAGCCCCGCCAGCGCCATAAGGCCTTTCGCAAAGCCCAGGGCTTCCTCCGGAGCGACCCCGATTCTACCCATCCCCGTATCGACTTTTATGTGGACCGAAGCCGCTGTTCCGAGCTTTTCCGATGAAGATGACAGGGCGCGGGCAAAGTTCATATCGCAGAGGGTTGCCGCAAGAGCGTAATGAACCAGATAATCGGCGGAAGACGCTTCAGAGCAGCCCAAAACAAGTATTGGCGAGGTGATTCCCGCTTCTCGAAGCTCGATTCCCTCTTCCACACAGGCCACGCACAACTCGTCGGCTCCGGCTTCCAGACAGGCTCTGCTCGTTTGCAAAGCGCCGTGACCGTAGCCCTGCGCTTTGACCGCAGGCATGATCTTTATGCCGATCCGACTCTCTTTCGTATCGCGGCGATATTGTCTTTTATGGCCGAGAGGTTAACCTCGGCGTATGTCGGTCTCTGCATTTGGAACTGCCTTCGGATAAGCTTTATTTCCTATATTATACAACGCGTGGATGAGTTTTTGGGATTACTCGGCAACTACCGGATTCCTGAGAACGCCGATTTTCTCCACGCTGGCTTCCATCACATCCCCGACAGCGACGGGTTTCATTCCCTCCGGAGTGCCCGTCGAGATCACATCACCGGGATAAAGCGTATGATAACGGGAAATCCAGCTAATCAGGTAAGGCACGCTAAATGTGAGGCTGCGAGTATTGTCTTTCTGCCTCAGCTCACCATTCACGCGCATCTCGACATCCAATTCAAGGGGAAGAGCGATTTCATCCGGAAGCGTGATGTTCGGGCCCATCGGACAGAACGTGTCGATTCCCTTGCTGCGGAACCAGGGGCGGATTTTTCTATGTCGGCGCTTTGCAAGTCACGCGCGGTTACGTCGTTCACGATGGTGTAGCCCGCAATATACGAGCGCGCCTCTTCCTCCGGAATGTTCGAACCTTCCATCCCGATAATAACCGCCAGCTCGGCCTCCGGATCGATCCTGGTGAGCCATTTCTTGTAAATGACCTTTTCCTGGGGCCCAATCACGGCGGTGGATGCCTTCGCAAACACTATCTGGCTCACTCGGCACACCCGGGCCGTGTTCCCGGGCATGGCTGGGTAGTTGCGGCCAAGCGCGTAAATAGTCCGCGGACGGGCTATCGGTGCAAGAATCTTGAAGTCGTCCGCGTCGCTCAGGTCGTAAACAAGATTGTGCTCTTCAACGAAATCATCAACTTCTGCGAGCACATCCACGTCCAAAAAACCGGCGTCCAGCAAATCCAGCATATTGCTCAGCAGCGGTGGACACTCGTCCATCGCGACCGAGGACAGCTCGATGGCTCGCAACAGGTCGTAAGGTCCGTTAAGCTCATTTCTCCAGAAACCGACCGACTCAGTCCCATCCTCACGGCGATAACTGATAACTTTCATTCCTCGCTCCCTATTCTTCGATGGCGATCACGCGCGCCTCGGCACTGAATGTATCCTCGAACTTCAGCGGCAGCGCAACCAGCCTCACGATCGGTTTCGCCAGCGCCGCTGTGTTGCTCACGCAGTGAACGAGAACACAGTTGTTGTGAAGCAGCATGTCCGCCGCATCGGGTGTCATCGGAAAGTCCGAGGCGATAGTCCCCACCCCGCCCTCGAGCAGGTATGCCGCTGCATCCACGGTCAGCACGGGCGCATCAGTGCGGTCACCGGAAATGTATCTGTCGCACCAGTCAGTACGAGAATGCACCCGCCGATGTCGGCGACGCCGGTTCTCGAAATATCCGACCGCAGTATAGTTCCTCCAATTGAGTGCGAGCGCAAATCGACCACGGTAGCCTGCGTGACGAGGCTATCCAGCGGCACAAGATGAATGGGTACATCTGACCGACCTCACCACTACCGGTATTGCGTTTCCCACCGCGGACTTACGCGTCGTCGAATGTGTCATATTAACAAGTCTCATAAACTCTCCAATCGAATCACCAGGTCAGCTCCAACTGCGCCGGCTGGCTTGAGTATAGCCTCCAGACGGCACTTTCAATCGCCGCCCTCGCACAGCCCAGCCGTTGGGTCGTCCCCGAACTGGGCGAACTATGGCTGCATTCGGTGAGATCGACCACCAGCCTGCCGAAATGCACCAGCAAATCGTGCACCACGTGATCTCTCCGGCACACCCGTCAAGCACGACGCAACAAAGTTGGACAACTCAGGAAATGCGCCGTCACTTGACCGAAGGGACTCGGCCTCGAATATTGCCTCTGCCTCGGCAAGTTCGGCTTTTCGCTTTTGGACGGACGTCGTGAAGTTGATGCGTCGAATCGGCAGCGCTCTAACATCCTCCAGTTCAATCTGAGGCTGGAGGAACTTGTAGCCCGTGGCCGTCCGCCAGATGTATTCATTCATTACCTGCGAGTTCAGGATGCAGAGCAGGTAAGAGGGTCCACTTCCGGCTTGCTCACCTCCACCGCATATACAGATTGCGGAAACACGTAACCGGCATGCTCGGACCCGGCCTCATCGATAGCGGCAACTATGCGCGCTGAACTCTTCTGGATCAAAATATCTTCGTGCGAAGGTACCGTTCCAGGGGCTTCCTGACTCTGGAACGGCGAATTGTACATCCTTCCCAAATGATCCGATACGGCTGGATGCTCTGTCCTCCCAAGGAGGATCGGCAGCTCTCCGGTTTCTGACTTGATCACGGCCTTCCCGACTTCTTCGCCTCGGAAGATCGACTCTACGTTGAGCTCTCGAAGCGGCGCGAATGGCGGTTGGCAGCGTGAAAGGCATAAAGTCTCACCGTGAATGCGCCGCACGACTTCTCCGAAAGACCCTCGCTCGAGCAGGTACAGGATCTCAATCTTTTCTGCGCGGCAACCGTCTGCCTGCTGACGGGCTGCGCCAACTGCGAAGCAGTCTCTACGGGCCAGCGGCAAAGCTGCGGCGATCGGCGGCACTTTCAATTCGCGAGACCAGGAAATCCGCGGCCTGGTCAACGGTGTTCCTCAAAACAGGCACTATATTTGCGACACTCGCTTCCGCGAACGCTCCAAAAATGTGAAGCAGCGAAACGATTGTCCAGTCGGGACATCAGCTTGCGCCGGACCTGGCGGCATTCTTCGCGCACCAGCATCGGGTCCGGCAGCACCATTGAAAGCATTCCCCCCGGCTTCACCAGGCCGCTGTCCATTGTCGCCGAAAGAAACATGGCAGGTAAGAGTCCGATTGCCCCCGGCTTGAAGCGCCAGCGCCACCAGGAGCCCATCCGTTCTTGGATGCGACATACGGCGGATTTCCCACGACGGCATCGAAGCCTTGCTCATCGGCGCCATTGAACACCTCGGGAAAGGCCTCTTTCCAGGCGAACGAGCGATACATCTCATCAGGTGTTTCGAGCGCGTTCGCGCATATCAGGTGGGAATGGATCGAATCCGCAATGCCATCGGCATACCCGGATGCAGCCCACACGTTGAACCTCGCGATTTCGACCGCCGTGGAATCGATATCGACGCCATAGACACACCGAGCAGCCACTTCGGCCTTATCCGCCGGGTTACCTTGAGCATTCCTGCAAAGAAACTCTATCGCGTGATGAAGAAAGTCTCCGCCGCCCATCGCCGGGTCCAGCACTCTTAGCCCGGGTAGGCTGTCGCTCGATGGATCGATGACGCTCTCGATTATATAATCGATCAGCCACCCAGGGGTAAAATATACGCCTCGGTCCTTGCGCCCAAAGCGACTCGGTTCAAGCACACGTCCCGAAGTTGAAGGGCGCCTTGTCAGCAGCCCCTGATACACGCTTCCAAGCCACGAAAGAGGCATGCTCTGGAAGAACACACCGCTCACCACGGTGTCGGGTCCGGGCCGAAGAATGATTCCGGCAACATCGGCAAATGATGAATCGGAAAGTGAGAATTGCTCGCGGGAAGAAAACACGCCATAGCCACTCGCGGCGAAGGCGGCGTCCATAGACTCCTCGTAAGCTTTCCGCCCACCCGCGCCGGGATCGTCCACAGCGGCCAGAATTGCTTGCACCGCGCTGTGAAGGGCATCGGCCGGCGCTCTGGGCGAAGGAATTTGCTCCCCGGCAATGAGACATGCGACCAGCCTTACAACTATCGCGATAGACCCGGCATATAACGTCCGACTCTCAGCGCCCGGCAGTTCATTTGCAGCGAGCTCGTAGGCGGTATCGAGAGCACGAATGCATCTGCTCACGAACCCATCCACTGACCATCTCATCGATTGCTCGACTCGGGATTCCCTAACCACCACTCACCTTTGCCGGCCCGCATTATTATCATTCTTAGGCTTAGACACTAAGTGCAGGACCACCTCCTGACTTGGGCGCCTGAGAGGGAAACCGTCGGACTAAAAAGCGCAGGGCGGCTGGACAAACTGGTAATCCACACAGCACCCTGCCCCTCATTCGCACGGCATAACTACTCTGACAGCAAATAGAGTGTCCGGTATTGGAGAAAGGAATTTCAAGACGTGCCGGGTCGCTGAAGTGTTGAGTTGTCAGTGATCAAAGACTGCGATTCATGCGCAACGGGTCCTCACGGTGACACCGATGGTCCCAGCGTGCGCCGCGCGGGTTTTGATCAATGCTAATTCTCCTCCGGCGATCCGGCCCATGCATACCTGCACCTATTGCTCGGGTGGTGAGATTTCAATCATGGAGGGGATCAGCAGTGAAAATTCCTGAAGCAAAGCAGTTTATGGGCAAGAATTGTTCAGTCACTTTTCTCGACAGGCACGGTGATTCCATAACTAGAGACCTGCACATCCACGACGTCGCGTTCGTGCCGCTGTATGGGGCTTACCTTATCGGCGACATCGAAGATGTTTGCCTGGACCGAATTACCTGCATAAGCGCCGTAGAAGGCTAGCCAATGGCGAAAGATAATAACACTAGCGAGCGTCGTCCCGACGTCTGTATGGGCGGATGGCGCTCGCGCAGTTTTGTACGGGCATGTAACGAATTTGTTTGGTAAAACTACCAGTTTTATCCCGTCGAGGCAGGAAATCCGCATCTCCCGGCTAACCAGAAATTGGTAGTGCGGATGCGCGGCTACTTTGTGCCGTGCTTCCATAAACTGGAGTTTTACATTTGGACAGAGTCAGATTCGGCGTGATTGGCTGTGGCGCCATCGGCCCGTGGCACGCAAAAGCAATCACTGACACCGACGAAGCGGAACTGGTCGCGTGCTGCGACATCATTCCCCAGAGAGCAACGAAAGTCGCGGCCGAGCATGGAGGCGCTGCAGTCTACACGGACCACCGCGAGCTTCTCAAGAGCGGTGATATCGACGCTGTATCCATCTGCGTACCGAGCGGCCTGCACGGAGCAATTGCAATCGATGCCGCCGAAGCGGGTAAACATATCATGTGCGAGAAGCCGGTCGAGATAACTCTGCCCAGGATCGACGAGATGATCCGGGCATGCGGAGATGCCGGCGTAAAGCTAGGCGTTATATTCCAGAGGAGGACGTCCCCTCTCTGGCACCGGATCAAAAACGCCGTAGAAAGCGGAAAGCTCGGCAAGATGGTGCTGGGTGACGCCTACCTCAAGTACTACAGAGGGCAGGACTACTACGATAGCGGCGACTGGCGCGGCACGTGGGAGCTCGACGGCGGCGGAGCGCTGATGAACCAGGGTGTGCACATGATCCGACCTCATTCGGTGGGTCATGGGACCCGTTGATACGGTTTATGCACAGGCCCGGAACCTCGTGCGTGACATTGAAGTAGAGGATACCGCATGTGCCGTTCTTAAGTTTGCAAGCGGAGCATTCGGGATCATTGAGGGCACAACATCCGTGTATCCGGGAATGGACCACAGGATGGAGTTCCACGGCGAAAAGGGCACGATCCTGGTGAGGGCGAAACGATTACAAAATGGGACGTGTTGGGTGACGCGGAGGGCAGCGTCGATGGGAACGGCAACGGTGGCGTAGATGTCAAAATCGGCACTTCAGCCACACCTCCCACAGACGCATCGACCCAGGGACATCGCCTCCAGATCAGGGATTTGTGTTATGCGATCAGGGAGGACCGGGAACCGATGGTCACCGGCAGGGAAGCAAAGAAGGCTGTAGAAGTCATCACAGCAATATACAAGTCTGCACGGACGGGACTGCCCGTAAAATTGCCGATTGAGTGATTCAGCGGGCGTCACGCGCCCGATTGTGTGAATTGTCCGGATTAGCGTTGTTGACCGGCAAGTGGTGGTTAATATATGAGCCGAACCGACTATACAGACGAACAAGGAAAAAGCAGAAGCAGCGCAGCGCGACACGCGAACCTGATGAAGCGCGCGAACTCGCTTGTCCAGCAAGGTATGTACGACGAAGCCATAGCTAACATAGAGAAAGCAATGGCGTTGCGTCCCCAGGACCCGAAGTGCAGCCTGCAACTTGCCGACATATACAGAGCCCAGCATAGAATCGGACCTGCCGTAGAGGCTATGAAAAGAGCAATGGAACTCGATCCGTTGAACTCCGCCGTCCACGAGCAACTCCTGAAGACGCTGCTCGATCTTGGACGCTACGACGAGGCGATAAGCGCCAGCCGCAGGCTTATCGAATGCTCGCCAAAGAACCTGCTGGCACGCGATATACTCGGAATCGCTTACCTCCAACAAGGGATGCTCGATAAGGCTCTGAATGTTACCGATGAACTGATCCGAATCGACCCGACCGACTCCACACACTACTTCAAGAAGGCAGTTCTCCTGCAGCAAAAAGGAGATGTGGCGCAGGCGATGGTGGGGTTCATCAGGGTTCTGGAGATGGACCCTGAAGGAGAAATGGCAAATGATGCCCGTGAGGCCATTGCCGCTCTCGACAGCTTCCAGCTTCGCCAGATTCTCACCATAGCGGTGGAAGATGCGGTCTTTAAGACAAAGATCACGCTTGATGCTGGGTCGGCTCTGCAAGAGCGCGGCTTCATGCTCAGCCCCACCGGCATTTCACTGCTCAGGCAAATAGACCTGGATGAACTCCCCAGTGATCCGCAAAGCAGGTATTACCACTAGCAATAATGCGGGCTGCTATAGTCACGTGCGTTGACACACAAAAAAACCGGAAGGGACAAAGCTCTTCCGGCACAAAAGCTGTACATAGCGGCTGGCCGCGATATTCGCTGCGCCTTCTACTAAGGCTGCGGCGCCACCGGTTCTTCGTGGTGCTCGGGAGGATTCACTCCAACAATTCCGCCGATTATCGAAGCCGCAAGCAGAATCAGGAACCCCAAGAAAAACCACCAACCAAAACCTGTCACGCTCGCCGCCGGAACCGCCGCTCCAGGGGAAGCGCCCATCGTCGCAACTAACAGACCACCGCCGCCAAAAGCGAAAACATGCACCATCATTACCAGTGTCCAGAGTATCGCGCCATGCAGGATCGCAGGAATCAACTCGGCCCTGGCTGTTCTAGCTGCCATTAAGCTGCCGAGGAACAGACCCAACGCGCCAAACCCTACGATCCAATAGCCGAGCCCCTTTATACCGAGGCCAGTTGCAATCCCCAGTGCTGTAAAGAGGAATGTAATTGACAACGCTATAAGTAATCCGGCAAAAACGGGACCCCATTGAATCCTGGTAGCCGGGACAATCATGTCGGTGACAGCGGTGACCGTGGGCTCGTAGAACATGCGCCCTGCATAAGCTTCAGCGGATCCGCCTTTTATGCCCTGCAGTTCCTCTTCGCGTCTGCGCTCTCGGTCATCCATTTTTATCCCTCCTCGATCGAGTCAGATGACTCCATGAACTCCATGCGAGCCTGGAATCCATACTCACATTCTTAAGTTTCCCGTGTCACATAACCTCTAAACCCTGTGCAGGTGGGACGTCACTGAGTCTATAAACGTCACATACCATTTGCACAGTGTGCAGGCGATGCGCCTCGAATCGAAACCCGGAGGGAGTTGTAACCTGATCCATGGAACTATGGTTGAATCTGTGCGTTCACTGATTGAATCGCACTGAGCATATACGAACGAGAGTTGGTCGGCAGGATATTCCAGCCGTCATACGACCCGTACTGCCCATCGTCATAGGCCCACACTGAGGCAAACGGAATGCCCTGACTTTGTATCGCATCCAGGATCGCGTAGAAGTTGGATGAAGTCGTGGCGTCTTGAGCAGGCGTCGCATTCTGCGTGCTTTCCGCGCCGAACTCTCCCACAAATATCGGTTTCGGCGTGTAGCCCTTGACGATGGAAAGGAAACTAGCGATCGGTCCGCTGGCCCAGCGCGACTCGACCGCATCGTAGCAGTGCAGACTAACCACATTGATCGGGTCCGGGATGTCCGAGAGCAGCATGCTCTGGAACTCACTCTGAGTGTCATTGTTCCAGTTGTTTTGATTCAAGAGATGCCAAGCGCAGTAAAGCGGCTCGGCGTTGCCGGTTTCGATGATGCGGGTCGTATCATACAAGCGCACGGTGTTTGCCCACTCAACATCCGCTGCATGTTCCCCCGTAGACGTAGAGTTGTCAGCGGCACTGCGAGTAGCCGGCTCACCCAGATCCGTCCACGTAGGATACCCGGTATACCTGGTGGCCTGATCGACCTCAAGGTTAAATTCGTTCATGAATTCATAGCCCCACAGAGAAGGCGAGTTCTTGTAGCATCCGATATAGTCCTGGACATATTGCTTCATAAACGCGATGGTCTGGCTGCTCATGTTGCCCCATTGGCCACACGGTTCCCCGACCATATCAGGCACGCACCAGTATGACCAGAAGAACGTCGGGATCATCCCAATCCCATTGTCTTCGGCTGCTCTATAGATGTCGTCCAACTCGTGGAAGTAGGCAACCTTGTTTGATTGATAGAGCTCATTGCCCGGACCGGTCGCTGTCTTAGGACTGTAATCCCACCCCATGATACACACGAATTTAATACCAAGCTGGTTCAGAACCCCGAAGCTTTCGCGGTAGGTCATCGCGTTAGCCCCATTTCCCGTAGCACTCAGGCCCTCTACAGCATTCAGGAACGGGTCGATGAAATCCACGCCGATGCCCCGGTAAGGCGCTCCGTTTCTCATCAGGACGTTATTCGTCACCGTCAGCCCGAGAGGATATGGTTGCGAGGGCGCACTGGAGATCACCGTGATATCCGCGGCGCTTCTCACATTGATGACGGGACAAATCTCGTCGTCCGGCGTGGTGAGGTCCGCCACGGAGTCTACAAGCCCGCACACGGACACATACTGGCCGCGAATAGCCGTCTGAGCAACAGAACCAATTGAGCTCTGAAGCACAACCCGAACGCCAAGCTCGGTAGTGCCATCGTTAATGTAGAAGTAGTCTCCCTCGCCGGCAATAAAGCCGACTTTACCCCAGGTTCTCACAAACAGGCGTTTCGTAACGGGACTCGCTACGTAAAGCCTGCTGTTGGTAACCCCCAGCGGACCGACTTGCGATCCTGAGGTCACGGTGACTGTAACACCTCTAAAACACATGTTGCCGTTCGTATCCGCAAAGACCGGACCAGCAAGGTTCACGCGGTCTCCCGGGACAACCTTAAGCGACACCGACACTGGACAAACCTTTATAGCCGCGCTTCGGTCCACATCCTCCACGTAAAAGCTGTTGTCCAGAGTGCTGGACGCCGTGGTGACGACCTTGGGCTGGGTGATAGTCCAATACGTATTTTCCGCACCGGCAAGCACTGTCCCAAGTCTGCCGGTGCTGAGAGAAGTGGCACCGGCGGCTACAGCAGCCAGGGCCGTGAGCGCCCAACAAATAACAATGATTCTGTTCATCTTAATTCCTTGCCCTCCGTCAATCATTTGGTTAAATCTGTGCGTTCACTGCTTGAATGGCACTGAGCATCCACGAACGAGAATTGGTCGGCACGACATTCCAGCCGTCATAGGTGCCGTACTGCGGAAAATCGTAGCACCACACTGCCGCAATCGAGGCGCCCTGACTTTGTATCGCATCCAGGATCGCGTAGAAGTTGGATGAAGTCGTCCAGTCTTGAGCGGGAGTCGCGTTTTGGATGCTTTCCTGGCCGAACTCGCCGACATAGATCGGCTTCTTTACGCTGTCACCTTCGGCCTTACAATCGGCTATCCAATTAGCTACGGGCACGCTGGTATTGAAACGCGACTGCACCGCATCGTAGGTGTGCAGAGAGATCGTGTTGATCGGATCGGGGTTATCGGCAAGCAAGACTGAATCCATCTGGGCCAGTGTATCCTCCGTCCAACTCGTGCCCCCTGATATATTCAGATTGTATTCAGACGGACGTGGCTCACCGTTCCCTGAAACGATAATGCGGTTTGTATCATACAGGCGCACGGCGGCTCCGAACTGCGCGAAAGCCGTTCGGCACTGGGCGCCCGTGAGTTCATCGGCAGAACTGCGCGTCGCCGGTTCGCCCAGGTCGGTCCACGTAGAAGGCCAGAACTGCGAGCCGTGAATGTCCTCCGAGAGGTTAAACTCGTTAGCGAACTCATATCCCCACAGCGAAGGAGAGCTCTGATAATGTCCGATGTAATCCTGGACAAACTGCTTCATTAATGCGATGGTCCCGCTGTTAACGTTGCCCCACTGGTCCATCGACTCCTGAGGCGTCCCCGGTGGATTGAACAATGTCACCAAATCCACCACGTTGGACTCCGAGAAAAACACGCTCGGTATCATCCCGATGCCGTTGTCCTCGGCCGCTCTAAAGACGTCGTCCAGTTCGTGGAAGAATGAATCCTTGTCTGTAATATACAGCGAGTTGCCCGGGCCGGTCGGTGTCTTCGGCCAAAAATCCCACGCTGAGATGCGGCAGAACTTGATATTGAGCTGGTTCAGCGTTTGGAAGCTTTCGCGGTAGGTCATCGTGTGGGTCCCATTACCCGTGGCGCTCATGCCATCTACAGCGCTAATGAACGGATCGATGAAATCCACGCCGACACCGCGGAACGGCGCGCCATTTCTCACCAGGACGCCGTTATTCACGGTCAGCCCGAGAGGATATGGTTGCGAGGGCGCACTGGAGATCACAGTAATATCCGCGGCGCTTCTCACATTGATGACGGGACAAATCTCGTCATCGGGAGTTGTGAGGTCCGCCACGGAGTCGACGAGCCCGCATACGGACACATACTGGCCGCGAATAGCCGTCTGAGCAACAGAACCAATTGAGCTCTGAAGCACAACCCGAACGCCAAGCTCGGTAGTCCCATCGTTGATGTAGAAGTAGTCTCCATCGCCGGCAATAAAACCGACTTTACCCCAGGTTCTCACAAACAGGCGTTTCGTAACGGGACTCGCTACGTAAAGCCTGCTGTTGGTAACCCCCAGCGGACCGACTGCCGATCCTGAGGTCTTGGTGACTGTAACACCTCTAAAACACATGTTGCCGTTCGAATCCGCAAAGACCGGACCAGCAAGGTTCACGCGATCTCCCGGGACAACCTTAAGCGTCACCGACACCGGAAAAACCTTTATAGCCGCGCTTCGGCCCACATCCTCCACGTAAAAGCTGTTGTCAAGAGTGCTGGACGCCGTGGTGACGACCTTGGGCTGGGTGATAGTCCAATACGTATTCTCCGCACCGGCAAGCACTGTCCCAAGTCTGTCGGTGCTGAGAGAAGCGGCACTGGCAGATACAGCAGCCAGCGCCGTGAGCGCCAAACAAACAGCAATGATTTTGTTCATCTTCATAACTTGCCCCTCTACTCGTTACTATTCATGACGGAGATCTCTGGTCTACCGCCCCAAATGCATCAAGCACTCAGATGCACGCTGACGTAGTGGAACCTGCGTGGCGGCCGCTGTTACGCTCGGCAATATACTGCAAACAGCCGTGATATTACCGTTTGTTTCGCGGCACGGGAAAACGTGGCTTCGCCCCTCCGGCACCCCCCTTAACACCATTGGCACACAATCGCTGCTCGCGCAACACCAGCTCAACCATGCGCCGTGAATTTGCGCCGGAACAGCTCAGATTGTGATATGTGTCTGCTTGCATTATAGCATGGTTTTTCGCGAAATGTTGCTGGGTCGCAAAAAACAGGTAAGTCAAATGACAAGCGGGACGGTAATCACCCGAATGGGCGACTACCGTCCCGTCACTTTCGTGGAAACTCAGTTTATTCTACGCTTAATTACCGCAGGAACAGCATCTCGGCATAGGTCGGCAGAGGCCATATCTCCGCGTCCACTGTCATCTCCAGCTGATCAACGGTCGTGCGAGTCTCAAGCATTGCCGGTATGACGACATCCCGATAAGCCTCGGCCTGCTTCGCGGCATTGACTATACCGCTGGCTTTCTCGACGGCCTGCTCCAGAGTAACTATGTTGACCTGCAGCGATGCCGTGAGCGAACACAGGTCATCCAGCATTTTTGCATGCGCCTTCGGACTCGCTCCGACAGCCTTAATGGCATTCGCAGCTTTGGCAACAATGCCGGAATACTTGACAGCCGCCGGCATTATCTGGCGCTTGGCAATCGCCAGAGCAGTGAGAGCCTCGATATTGACTTCCTTGCAGTATCTCTCCACAAGGACCTCGTATCTGGCATGAAGCTCGTGCTTCGAGAGAACCTTATACTTCTCGAAGACCGCCTCAACAGCCGGCTCCAGCATTGTGCGAAGGCTGTCCACAGCGTTGCGGACATTGGGCAGACCGCGCTTCTCGGCTTCCTTCACCCACTCTTCGCAATAGTTGTCGCCGTTGTATATGATGTTCTTGTGCTGAGTGGCAATCTTCTGAAGAATCTTCTGAGCCGCCGCGTGGACGTCCGAAGCCTTCTCCAACTCGTCGGCTATCTCGCACAGAATATCGGCCACTATCGTGTTCAGGACGAAGTTCGAACCGGCGACTGACTGCGCAGAGCCAACCATCCTGAACTCGAACTTATTGCCGGTGAACGCGAATGGCGAGGTGCGGTTGCGATCGGTGCAGTCCTTCGGCAGTTGCGGCAGAGTGGTTACGCCGAGTTTCAGCTCTCCACCCTTCTTCGACGTCTTAGCTCCGCCCTGCGCGAGTTGCTCGAAGATGTCCGTAAGCTGATCGCCAAGGAATATGGAAACGATGGCCGGGGGCGCTTCGTTTGCACCCAGTCTGTGGTCGTTGCCCGCAGTAGCCACACTGGCTCTTAGCAGTTGAGAATACTTATCCACCGCTCGAATCACGGCACAAAGGAAGATAAGGAACTGCTCGTTATCGTGCGGGGTCGTCCCGGGATCAAGCAGATTAACTCCGTCGTCGGTTACCAAGCTCCAGTTGTTGTGCTTGCCCGAGCCGTTCACACCGGCAAACGGCTTCTCGTGCAGCAGGCAAACGAGATCGTAATGCAGCGCGACCTTCTGCATTATCTCCATGGTCAACTGATTGTGATCGGTCCCCACATTCACGGTGGCGAATACCGGCGCGAGTTCGTACTGGGCCGGAGAAACCTCGTTGTGCTGCGTCTTCGCCGAGACTCCCAGTTTCCACAGTTCGACATTGAGTTCGCCCATGAATGCAGCGATGCGCTCGTGAAGAGTTCCGAAGTAATGATCCTCCAACTCCTGCCCCTTTGGCGCAGCGGCGCCGAAGAGGGTTCGGCCCGTCAGCACGAGGTCCATTCTCTTTTCGACGAACTTCTTGTCAACCAGGAAATACTCCTGCTCGGGGCCAAGCGTAGAAATAGCTCTCTTGGAGGTGTTATTGCCGACGGCCCGCATAACGCGCACAGCCTGCTTGCTCAGCGCATCCATGGAGCGCAGGAGCGGGGTCTTCTTGTCCAGTGCTTCGCTTGTGTAAGAGCAGAACGCGCTCGGAATGTAAAGTGTGTAGGTGCCTCCGTTGTCCTTGACAAAAACGGGCGAAGTGCAGTCCCACGCAGTATAACCACGCGCCTCGAACGTGGAGCGCAGTCCGCCGGACGGGAATGAAGAAGCGTCCGGCTCACCCTGAATCAATTCCTTACCGCTGAACTCCATAATCGTGCGTCCGTCGGCTGTCGGAGAGATAAAGGAGTCGTGCTTCTCGGCAGTCACTCCCGTCATCGGCTGGAACCAATGGCAGAAGTGAGTCGCGCCCTTCTCGAGCGCCCAATCCTTCATCGTGTTCGCGACAACGTTCGCTATCGACCTGTCCAGCGGCTCACCATCATCGATAGTGCGCTTGATCGACTTGTAGACATCCTTCGGCAAACGCTCGCGCATTACCGATTCGCTGAATACGCTAGAACCAAATATGGCGGTCACCGAGTCTTTTCCGTTGCTCATGCCTATGTTCCTCTCTCGCTGGTTCGTGTCCATTGTCAGTAAAATCAACAGGCACGTTTGTTTCGCTTCACCGCGGCAGGCCGACTTACGCACCACAACGCCGGACGGTTCAGTTCCGAGACCATTATCTCTCGGAATTGTTTCCCGATTGTTTCATGTGGTTTAAGCGTTTCGTATCGACAGAACTATTCCGCCGCTGTTGTCGTCATACTACATATACTAACAGTAATAAGCTCTGGTTGCCAAGGATATTGAGCAAAGCAAGCATTAATTATAAAAACAAAATAAGTCTGTGGCATGCCGTATGCGCGGCGGCGCTTTGTGTAGCAATAGCGGGAAGTGCGGCTTATTGCGCACCCAAAGGGTACGTCGATTGCGTCTCCGACGCATTAGTTGCGCTGGAAAGCGGGCAGACTCGCGACAGCTCTGAGAGCCTCAGGCAGGCGCTCTCGTGCAATTCGAACGATCCATTGGCCCACACCGCCATGGGGTTGACCCTGCTCACTGGAGGTCAAGTGGACAGTGCGATGTCGGAATTCAGCGCCGCACTGGACCTGGACCCCGGCTGCGGCGAGGCGATGTACGGCCAGGGGCTGGTTTGTCTGACCAAGAACCAACTCAACGCCGCGCTGACTCACTTCACAAAGGCGCTCTCCGCGAAACCGGACCTTGGCGCAAACGGCGCGATCCAATACATCCGAATGCTCTCCGGCGCTCAGCCGGAAAAACTCGCAAGCGACTCTGCGGATGAAGCTGCTGAAGCAATGCAGGCGCTCGCACTAATGAATGAACGCAAGTATGCTGAGGCCCAAGCCCTCTGGAGCGCCCTTGCACAAAAGGGAATCAGGCACGGATTCGGCGAGCGCATAGGATGCGCGATGACGTTCGCTGCGAAAGCCCCCGTCATGATAACCGGCTGGACACTCAAGCCGGAAGGTTCGTCGGGCCTCTCAAAGAAGAAGTCTGGGCCCGTGTCGGGCACCGTGACCTTGAAGGCCGATCTGAGCCTGACCAGGGACATAAGCATTGTGGCATTCTTCGTCGACGATCATCTCGTGGGAATGACCAACCATATTCCGTTCGACTATGAATGGGACACCACCCGGGTGTCAAACGGAACCCACGTGCTAAAAATCGAGGGCAGCAACGCCGATGCCTTCGTCGTCAGCCGAAAATCGACGCACGTGATGGTCCTGAATGCGGGCTATAAACCGGTCCTGCAGGCAGTAAAGGGGAGCGACGCGGACGGCGCCTGGCAGCATCTGCGAAGTCTGCTGGCTCTGAAGCCGTCTGTAGCACTGGTCAACTATAATCTGGCGCTGTGCGCACTGAAGAGCGGTCACACCGACACAGCCGAAGCAGCGCTGGAGCGCGTGATGGCCGATGATCCGGATTATGCCGACGCAGCCCAGCGCCTTAGCAATCTGTATCACCCTGACGGCAAGTTCATAAAACTGCGCGGGGTTAAGACAAACGCGAAGATAATCGCTTTGACTTTTGATGACGGGCCGAAGCCGGAGACGCCGCAGTTGCTGGATGTACTCAACCAGCAGTCCGTGAAAGCGACGTTCTTCGTGGTAGGCAAGCAGGTCGAGCTCTACCCGGAGATAACGGGAAAGATCGCCGGCTGCGGGCACGAAATAGAAAACCACACGTATAACCATCGAGCACTGCAGTATTTGTCGCGAAGAGAAATCCTGCAGGAGGTCTTCAAGACCGTTGCGGCAGTGCGCCTGGCAGCCGGCGTGCGAACGCATTGGGTCCGGCCGCCCGGAGGTCGCTACGGTGATCAGGTTCAACTCGCGCTGACGAAATTCGGGATAAACACAACTTTCTGGACAACCTTGTGCTCGCCGGTCGAAGGCACCTCGAAGGAGAAGATGATCCGGTATGTGCTTCGAACGGCCAAGCCCGGGAGCATTGTCCTGATGCACAATGTGGACAGGGTAACGCTGAGCGCGCTTCCGGCTATTATTAACGCGCTCAAAACCAGGGGCTACAGCTTCGTGACGTTGTCTGAGTTGACGAAAGCGGGCGATTACGTACAGTGAGATATTCGCCCGCATCGAATGAAAACCACTGACCGCTCGAAAAATAATGGCCCGGACGGGGAGGATTACTGTGCAGCGAAGTCTAAATCCATATGGACTGAAAGTCGCTTCATACGCGGAGGAGTCAAGTTCAATGTTCTTGTTTCGAAGGGCGTTTGCTGTTCTGACAGCGACGACATTGTTATTTGCCACTGTAGCAGGTGGCGTAAGTTATGCCGCAAAGCATCACAGGCACAGGGCTAAGGCAAAGGCTAAAGTAAGCATAAAGGTTGCCAAAAAGGCAAACGCCGGCAAAGGCAAGATCAGCGTCCCTGCCACTATATTGAAGGGATCTGCCGTAACCACCGGACGAGCGTTCTACAAGACGGAAATTCCCGAGAACACGCTAGCCGGAATCCGGCTTGGTAGACAAGCCAACGAGATACTTGCCAAGTGGGGAAACCCCAGCAGAATAACAATTGGCACCGCGACAGCAGAAGGGCCTACGAGCGCGCAGCCAACCGGACCGGCATATATACCTCCGTCGCCCAATCCCTACGCCTCGCTGGCGGGCATGTTAGGCGGCCCGGGGCTGCCTCCCATGCCGGGACTTGGGGCGCCGGGTATGCCTGCTCCGGGGCCCAGTCAGCAGCCCAACGCCGGCAGCGGGACACCTGTTCTTACTCAGGAAGAAGTGACCTGGACATATGACCTCGCGGGCGGAATTACGCTCGAGTTCATTATTACGGATGGCCAGATAACCCAGATCACCGTCGGTGGAAACGGCCCGTGGGGACTTTCGAAGACTCGAAACGGGCTACAGCTCGGCGACTCTTACAAACTGGTCCTCTGGGTGTGCGGTTATCCGGAGAAGCAAACCTATGCAGGCCGCTTCCTGAGAGCCAGTTATGTAGAAAAGAACCGTGCTCTGTATACTTTCCTGAACAGAAAGCTGGTAGGTGTCACCATCGCGCTCGTTCAGGAAGAGATCGCTGGAGATTAATTGTTCGTTGGCAAGACGAACGTGCTGAATGTTGACTTTCGGCAGGCTGCAATACAACCACAAAAGAATGAGTTCAGTATTTCGGAATTCGTCCCGCTAGTCCTGTTCTGCTGGGCCTGCTCAGCGCTGGCGGACCGGCCATTCTCGGATGACTCAACTCTGATGTATAAGAAAGACAGCGGCAGGTGGAAGAAGTGAGCTCTTTCCGCTACCCCGTGGACGAAATCCGTGACCGATGCGATTTGGTGGAGATTGTATCCGCGCACGTCGCATTGCGCAAGAGCGGCAGAACACTACTGGGACTTTGTCCCTTTCACAATGAGAAGACGCCGTCCTTTCATGTCGAATCCGGAACGCCAGGCTTGGAAGTGTTTCGGATGCGGTGAAGGTGGAGACGTCTTTTCTTTTGTCCAGAAAATCGATAACCTGACTTTTCCGGAAGCCGTCGAGCAGTTGGCGAAAAAGGCCGGCGTACAGATCGAACGCTCCGAAAAGGCTGCCAGGGAACTGAGTGAGCGGGAGCGAATACTCAGAGCAAACAACGCCGCGTGCGAGTTCTTCAGGGGCGCGCTCAAGAAATCAGAGCATGCCAACGAATACCTCGCCAGGCGGGAACTGACCGGAGAGGCCGTTGAGAAGTACAGGCTCGGTTACGCGCCCGGAAACTGGGACGATTACGTCAACTATCTCACCAGGGAACGGATAAGCCCTGCCGACGCGGTGAAAGCGGGACTTATCATAGCGAGAGGAACTCTCCCGGATTCTATGACCGGTTCAGGGATCGGCTGATGTTCCCGATATTGGATACGTCGGAAAGGATCATCGCTTTCGGTGGCAGAGCGTTGGGCAACGATGACCCCGGCGAAGTATTTGAACTCGCCCAAAACACCGCTGTTTCTGAAGAATAAAACGTTGTATGGGCTTAATATCGCCAGGCGCGCAATTGGATCGCAGGATCGATTGCTTGTTGTGGAAGGATATATGGACGTCATCGCCGCGCAGGAAGCCGGCTTTGAGAACACCGTGGCGACGATGGGAACGGCCCTCACCGACGAACACGTAAGTATTATTGCGCGTTTCACCAAGAACGTAACTCTCGCATTCGACGCAGATTCCGCGGGAATGGCGGCTGCGCTGAGAAGTTCGCCGATTTTTGAACGCGCGGGCTTTGAGGTGCGTATAATGAGTATGCCTAAGGGTGAAGACCCTGACAGCCTGCTCAGAGAAGGCGACAGGACCCGTTTCGCGGAGCTCGTGGCAGGAGCGATGCCTACACCGGATTTCCGCATTAAGTTGGCGTTATCCAAGCATGACATTCGCTCAGACGAAGGTAAAGCTGCCGCTCTTAGAGAAGCGTCTGCTATCCTTGCCGACATTGACAGCGTGGTGGAACGCGAGAGGCTGATCAGGCTCCTTGCGAAGTATCATCCGAACTTCAGTACCGGCACGACACTTGCCGAGGACCATTTGCGTACCGAGGTGAGCAGGTTCCGGAATCGCGTCGGAGGGCAGCGCTACCCGGTGGGTCCGACCGCCGAAACGGGCGCTCTTTCCGTAAAGCCTGAAATACTGACACTCGTGGAGCGGTCACAAAAGTTACTTCTGGGTATAATAATTTTTCGGAATGCCGATGCGAGCAAGGTATTTGCCTCTGTTCCGCCGAAGGAATTCACCAGGGAAGACATGAGAACGCTCGCTGAGGCTGTGAATAAACAGTACGCCGAGCAGGGAAAAATAGATCGGGAGAGACTTCGAAGTGAAGTCGTCGATACTCCCGCAGAGAAGTTAATGACGGACCTGATGATGGGACTGGGTGAATCAGAGTTGAGCCAGTCAGCCGACGAGTTGGTCCGGGTAATCATAGATCATAAGAAGAATGAACAACGGCAGAGAATGCGCGCCTTGGCCCCGAAGATTTCTGAAGGTCTTATTAAGAAGGGCGACGAAGAGTTCGAGGAATACTGGCGCTTGGTTCGAGAAAAATCGAACCCATGGCGCCGATAGCGTTAAGAGCGATTATGCAGTCCACATCCTAATCTTGTGGAGATTGGACTTTGTTTGAGCTCCGGCCGTTGAAGGGAGATGAGTTAAGTGGCTGTCGAGTTAAAAGGGAGCGACCGGCTGCAGAAGCTAATTGAAGAGGGAAAGCGCAACGGCGTTCTGACGTACGATCAGATCAATGAAACACTCAGCCACGAGGATCTCAACGCCGATCAGGTCGATGACATCTTACAGACCTTCGCGGACGAAGGTATTCGTGTAGTTGAGAGGGATCAAGGAACATCCGGGCTTCGAGGATTTCGAAGAGGATGACCTTGGAACAAAAGAAACTGAAGCGGCTGAGGTTGACCTTGCGGAAATGGAAGGTCTGCCTCTGGACGACTCTGTTCGTATGTGGCTGCGGGAAATCGGTAAGATCCCGCTGCTGACCATGGCCGAAGAGATTTCCCTCGCGAAGAGAATAGAAGCCGGCGACGATGAAGCGAAAGCGATTCTGACCGAAGCCAACTTGAGGTTGGTGGTAAGCATTGCAAAGCGCTATTCGGGACGCGGCATGAAGCTTTCCCGACCTGATTCAGGAAGGCAATATCGGCCTGATCCGTGCGGTCGAGAATTCGACTATCGGAAGGGAACAAGTTTAGCACTTACGCTACGTGGTGGATCAGGCAGGCGATTACTCGCGCCATAGCCGACCAGGGACGAACCATAAGAATCCCGCGGACATGGTAGAACCATAAACAGGCTCATCAAGACTCAGAGCCAGTTGCTGCAGGATCTCGGAAGAGAGCCTACACTTGATGAGGTGGCCAGAGAACTGGGACTTCCGCCGGACCGCGTCAGCGAGATCTATCGGATAGCCCCGGAGCCGCTGTCTCTCGAGACTCCTATCGGAGAAGAAGAAGAGGACAGCCATCTGGCAGACTTCATCGAAGATCAAGAGGCAATATCGCCCGCGGAGGCTGCTTCAAACCTCATCCTGCGCGAAAAGGTCGAGGAGTCACTCAATAAGCTGACCCCACGAGAGCGGGACGTGCTAAAGATGCGCTTTGGGCTCGATGACGGCTACTCAAGGACGCTGGAGGAGTCGGAAGACACTTCAAGGTCACGAGAGAGCGCATCCGGCAAATCGAAGCTAAGGCACTCAAGAAACTTCGGCATCCGAGCAGAAGCAAGAAACTAAGAGACTATCTGGAGTAGTTCCAGGTTCTCTACGACCTCTCAAAAAGACGGCCCGGTCAAATGACCGGGCCGTCTGCATTGTAAGATCAGCTATTTGGTTTGGGGCGCTGCGCCTGGGCTCGGTGCTGCGGCAGGGTTGGCAGGAGCCTGAGTCTGCGCAGGCTGCACGGGCGCTTGGGGCTTCTTCTGGGCCTCAGCCGGAGCAGCATTTGGAATGCTTGGAGCGCTTGGAGGGTTCGGCACAACCTTCACGACTTCCAGCGCTTCGATCCTCTTCTTTATTTCATCATTGGCCGGGTCCGTTTCAAATAGTTTCTATACAGCTTCAATGCCGCCGACTTCTTCCCGGTCTTCTCATAAAGGCCGCCCAGATCCCGTATAAGCGACCGATCATACGCGAATATCTTTACCGCTACCTCATACCGGCCAATCGCCTCCTGATCTCGACCAGCGGCTTTGTAAATGTCGCCCAGGGTTCGATTTGACCACGGATCATCCGGTCTTTTCTTCAGGATTTTCTGGTAACAGGCAATAGCCTTGTCGTTCTGGCCTGCATCTTTGTAGATCGGCCCGAGCGCATCCAACAGTCTTTGGTTTTCAGGATTAGCCGCTTCGATGGCTTCCAATACCTTGAGCGAATCGCTCGTCTTGCCCGCTTTCTTGGCGACCTGGGCGTAAACATGTACTGGGAAGTCTTCTTTGCCCTGCTGCGCGAGCGTTGTCACATAAGCCAGGAACTCATCGTCTTTCTTCTGCTCGGTATAAATGTGTTGAAGACCTACAAGAGCCTGACCGCAGCCTGCCTGCGCGTCGAGGGCCTTCTTGGACGAGACTATGGCATCATCGGATTTCTTCTGCTTTTCCAGAATGTCGCCCATCTGCTGGAATGCATCGGCCTTAGCCGAACCGTTCTCAAACTCAGTTATCTTGGCGTATTCCTTGAGAGCGGCATCGTAATCCGGCTTCCTGGCCAGCAGTCCTGCAAGGGTTGTGCGCGGCGCCGCATTTTTCGGCTCGGCATCCACGAGTTTCCTGGCTTCCTCGATCGCCTGGTCCAGCTTGCCCCACCTGTCGTATATCCCTGGTATTGCATAGGTATACGAAGTGTTCTTCGGCTCGGCAGCCGAGAGCTTGCGGTAGGTGTTGATCTCCTCTTCGTAGTTCTTCTGTATCTCGTAGATTCTTGCCATAGCCATCAGCGTCGGCACATGCTTCGGCGAGAACTCGAGGATTTTCTTGTATTGCTCCAGCGCGAGATCCTGCTTGTTGAGTTCGCTGTAAAGTGAAGCAAGAGCCGAATAGCCGACTTCCTTTTTAGGGGCGGCCGCAATAACCTGCTTCAGCATGGCAATCGCGTCATCCGACTTCGACAACCGGTTCAAGCAATTTGCCGCGCTTATCATCGTCTCGCTGACGCCGGGCTTGATCTTCAGCGCCGCATTGTACTGATCGAAAGCCTTCTGCCATTGACCGGCGGTCGCGAGGATTCCCGCATAGGCATTAATCAGAGGCAGGCTCTTCGGGTCTTTCTTGAGTGCCTTGTCATATTCGGCAAATGCGAGATCGCTCTTGCTCTCAGACATATAGACCCTGGCGATCTTCTCGTTAGGCAGGGTATCCTTCGGATAATCCTTCTCCCACAATCTGTAGGTCGCTACTGCATCATCGGTCTTGCGCTGAGACTCCTGCGAATACCCGCGCACCTCCAGTGCCGTCCGATTCTTCGGGTCTGTCTTCAACACCACCTGAGCGCTTGCGCCGGCCTCTTTCGGCTTGCCCAAGCGCGCTTCCGTCAGCGCAAACAAGAGATTGGTGTCGTGGTCATTCGGACTCACGCCCTTGGCTACGGCGAGGTAATGCTCGGCATCCTGCAGATGGTTCTTGTTATATTCCGACTGTCCCAGCGCGAGATTAGCTCTGAAGTTGTTTTTATCGACCTTAAGAATACGCTTAAGAACGTCCGTTGTCTTATCGGACTTCCCGGAGATAGTGTATAATCGCGCGAGGTTCTGAAGCGCCTGGGCCGAGGCTCCCGGCAGCGTGGATGCAGCCTCGAGCTGCTTAATCGCCTCGGTCTTGTTTCCGGTCTTCTCGGCAGCGAAAGCCGCCATAAGCCGTGCACGAGGGTCCTTTGGATTGATGGCAATCACCTTCTGCATATAGCAGAGGGCGTTTTCATACCGATTCATTTGAAGATACGTGTAGCCGACATTGTAGAGGGCGCCCCGTGTCCTTCGGCCTGATGCCTGAGGCGGCCTGGAACGCATCGATCGCCGCCTGGTAGTCCTTCATTTGCAGACTGAGAACACCGTAGAAGAACCTTGCGTCGTAATCCTTCGGCTTCAGATTGACCAGATCCTGAGCATACTTCAGCGCATCCCGATTCCTGCCGCGACTCGCACAGATCATCGCGAGCTGCTGCAAAGCAATAGTGTTCTTGGGTTCAATATCCAAGACCCGCTTAAGCGTGCTCTCCGCATTCGCCGGTTGGTTTTCGCGCATGTAGATACTGCCCATGTTGAGCAGCGCAGGCGTGAATTTGGGAGCGAGCTTGTTCACAGCCCTATACTCGCTCATGGCCGCATCGAGCTTTCCTGCTTTCTGGAGGCTGATCGCTTTATCGAAGTGAAGCTGCGCTTCATTGGCAGTCTTCGAAGGTTTGGCCGCAAAGCACGTCGAAGCAAGTGCCAGCATCAGGATTGCCGGCAGTAGTCGAGGACGTTTGAACATGTTTGTATTACTCCTGCTGACTCTGAAGTGTTGGATACCAGGATCTGGCTGATCCAAAAATGATGTCAGAATTCTCAACCCTGACACGACAATAAGTCAACAGCCCGC
>CAVZJH010000016.1:0-13951 GCA_963775535.1 uncultured bacterium
CAGGACGCAGGCAGCATTCGAACACATATACTGTTTTTGAGTGTTGGGCTGGACGGTGAACCTAATATCTGAACTGAATTTGGGTGGAGTCGTTGGCATCCGGACTCCACGCACCGTTCAGGCGTTGACACATTTGTGCAGTGGCGAGATAATCTTGGTGGTTTATAAGCTTGCCAGGTGGGATAATGAACTCATTAACTCTTCTCGTCATTGCACTGTGTGTGTTTGCGCTGGCCTATAGATACTACGGGGCGTTTCTTGCGGCGAAAGTCGCCGTTCTCGATTCCAAAAGGGCCACCCCGGCATACGCGCAAAGAGACGGCAAGGACTACGAGCCCACGAATAAGTGGGTGCTTTTCGGGCATCATTTTGCCGCTATTGCAGGCGCCGGCCCGCTCGTTGGGCCGGTGCTTGCTGCTCAGTACGGTTACTTTCCAGGTGCTCTGTGGATACTGATCGGAGCCGTGTTCGCAGGGGCCGTCCAGGATTATATCGTCCTCTATGCATCGGTCCGCAACAAGGGTGAGTCGATCTCAAAGATAGCGGAGCGTTATCTGGGTCCGCTCGCCGGCTGGTGTACGGCATTTGCCGTGCTCTTTATTATTATCGTGGCCCTCGCCGGTCTGGCGATGGTGGTTGTAAATGCCCTCGCCCAGAGCGTCTGGGGTGTGTTCACTATCGCCTGCAGCATACCGATTGCGTTCCTGATGGGGCAGTGGATGTATAGGATTCGCCCCGGAAAAATCACCGAAGCCTCCGTGATTGGTGTGGTCCTCCTGTTAACCGCGGTTCTCGCGGGAAGTCCCGTCTCCCACAGCCGATTCGCTCACTGTCTAAATCTGAATGAAGATACTCTCAAACTGGTGCTGTCGATGTACGGCCTTGTCGCTGCAGTGCTGCCTGTTTGGATGCTTCTTTGTCCAAGAGATTACCTCAGCACCTATATGAAGCTGGGCACTGTTGGCCTGCTTGCGATCGGAATATTCTTTGTGCATCCACAGTTGGTGTTTCCCGCCACCACCAAATACATACACGGCGGCGGGCCGGTGATTCCAGGCCCCGTATGGCCGTATGTATGTCTGACGATTGCGTGCGGGGCAATATCCGGTTTCCACGCGCTTATCGGGTCGGGGACAACCCCTAAGATGATTAGCAATGAGTCTGATATCCGCCCGATCGGTTTCGGTGCTATGCTTGTCGAGGGTTTTGTCGGAATGCTTGCGCTGGTTGCCGCGTGCACGCTCACTCAAGATCACTACTTCGCAATAAACGCCAAGGGTTTTGCTGTGTCAGCGCAGGTTATGAGCCAGATGCAGGCAACGGCCAGGGAAGTCGGTGAAAAAAGTCTGATAGGGCGCACCGGCGGATCGGTCACTCTCGCCGTCGGCATGGCGAAGATATTCAGGCACCTGCCGGGGATGAAGGACCTCACGTCCTACTGGTATCACTTCGCAATCATGTTCGAAGCGCTCTTTATCCTCACGACTGTCGATGCCGGCACCAGGGTTGCGCGCTTTATAGTGCAAGAGATGCTTGGGCGGGTGTACAAGCCGCTCGGTAGGGGGACGTGGCTGCCGGGGGTGATTGGGACCAGTTTCCTTGTGACCTACTCCTGGTACTACCTGCTCAAGGGCGGCACAGTGCAGACCATCTGGCCGATGTTCGGCGTGGCGAACCAACTCCTGGCCGTTATCGCTCTGGCGATAGGAACTACCTACATACTCCACCATTCCGCGAAGCGAGTTTACGCGTTGACCACGTTCATGCCGTTTGCGTACATGGCCGTGACTGTGCTCACATCGGGTGTTATGAACGTCTCCCGGGCCCTGGCCGCGCCGAAGCCGGACTATGCAAACGCGGCGCTTACGGCCATAATGATGGCACTGGCTTTTATCGTCAGCCTGGATTGTATCATCAAATGGGTGAGGTCTCTGAGGTGTCCGCATTGTCCTGTCCAAGAGATCGAGCCACAGGGGGACTTGATGGGTTTAGCGGACGGTGTGGAGATTAAGGACTAGCGTCAGCAGGGTTCCCGGCAGACGTCCGGCGAAGGCAAGCCGGCGCTTCGGCCTGGGTATTTCAGGCCGAAGCGCGGAGGCCGTTAACTGCTTATCGAAACCAATGTTATTTCGAAATGCAATGTCGAGTTTGCCGGTATCGATACTCCTGATGATGATGTCTGAACTTGACCCGCATAACCCAACGCCGGCGGGATGGTGAGGTCGCGAATGCCGCCGACCTTCATACCTTGTACACCTTCGTCCCAGCCTGCAATCACCTGTCCCTGGCCGATTGTAAACTGGAATGGTGACGCGGGGTTGAGCGAAGAGTCGAAGACCGTGCCGTTGTCCAGTGTGCCGGTGTAGGTTACGTTTACGGTATTCCCCGATGCGGCAACAGCGCCCGTTCCCACCTTTGTGTCAGCATACTGCAGCCCGTCAGCGGTGGTCGTCCAACTGCCGGGCTGCACCGGCACCTGGAACGTGACTGGAACTGAGGTTATGATCGCGCCACTCTGGTCCTGCGCCCCCACCTGAACGCTATACTGTGCTGGGGTGGTCCCGGTGTTAAGGGGAGCGGCGTATGTTCCCACATACGTGGTGCTGCTGTTTTGGGTAAGACTTACTGTCTGAGTTGTTTTGTTGGGCGCCGTAACTACGGCTATCAGGCTGGCAACCAAGTTTGCGTTGGTCAGGGTCGCCTGAATGTTGACAGGACCCACCCATGTAGTATGTAGGACTCGCTGCCGATCCGCTCAGCCTTGCTGGTGTTGTAATGCCTTTGCTTCCTCCACCACAACCTGCCAGTCCCAATAAGCCAATGACCAAGACGACTACAAACCGAGTTCGCATAATGCTTTTTTTCTCCGGCTTCCAATATTGCTGCGCATTCATTCTTCATTATAGCACAGCTTAGCAATTGTGGAGCGATAGATATTGTGCGCCAAATATGAGGGAAAACCCCGAGCCTATAGCGGCCGTGCGGAAGCGAGCACTATCGCCCCGTAACCCGCTACTGTAACGTTTACGCGTCCCCTGCCCAGTTCGCTCACACTCCCGGACCATGGGTCCCACAACTGCACTGCGCGGTCGTTCTCGAAGACAACACTTGCCCCGGCTTCTTCTTTCGATGCGTTCACGATCAGCACGAAATCCGTGCTCTCATAGACCGACCGCCTGACCACTAAATGGTCCCCTTTCGGCTCGAGGTGAATGTCTCCGGATGCAGCAGCCAGAGCAAATGTCATCCAGTCGGCGTCGATCGGCACTCGCTTTATGCGCTCCGGAGCCCCCATCGCGAGCTCTGAGATCACTTCGGCCGGGCTTCGGCCGGGACCGATGTCCGCGCCTGTGGGAGGCGTATCGATCTTCCCAAGGTCGACCTCTGATATCGGTTCAAAGGCGAGCACGCGTCCGCCGCCGGCTGCGAATGCTTCCAGTTGTTCCAAGTCCCCGGAACACATCACCGCGCCGGGCGGAATCACCAGCATCGAGTACCAGACTCATTCGCGACTTTCAGTTTTCCGCCGCAGATCCCGGCGCCAATCAGGTCTCTTGTATCGATGAAGTCGAAATCCAGACCGGCTGAGATAATACTTCGTCCGATCTTCTGAACGTGATCGTCCATCGATCTCAGCGGTTCGTCGACAAGGTCCGGCGTCAGGAGCCGGCCCACCGGCTTGAAGTATGACCACGCCGTTCTAATCGGGTAGAGCACGGCGAAATCGGCGATATGTGTGCCCCGCCGGATAACGGGAGCAAGCCTCGCCCAGAAGTCGAGCAGTTTCTTTCGCTCATCGGCATCCACGTTGTCCCAGCCGAAGTAGCTGGTCATTGTAGTTACACCGAGCGCCATCTGGACAGCCACACCGCCCCGGCGCTCAATGAGATCCGGCGCGCGGCCCGCGGTCGTTCTGTCGAAGTCGCTTGACTCGCTCATTACCTGCTCCCGACCCATCACGTGGGCCGAGGAACTGCCGTACTTGCAGGTCATAAGGAACGCTGAATCAAGGATTTTTTCAGCCTGAGAGGTGAGCATGTCAATACCCGGTATTCCCATTTGCTTGAGGTCTGCCATCACGTTGGCTTCGGAGCCGACATGCTGTATTATCGATTCTTCAATAAGCACGTGTCCGCTGAACTCGATGCCGTGCTTTTGCAGCTCGGCCTGCTGGTACGCGTAGTATATTTGCGCATACATCTCAGACTGGAGTTGGTAGAAGTCGTGCCGCACCCGGATGTCCCTGGGACTGTTTCCCTCATACAATCTGCCTAACTCCGCCGCCAGGTCATATTTCCAGCGCCCAAGGAACCTCGCGGGCATATCTTCCACCCACGGGATCTGCGGCAGCCTGTCGTAGTTTTCTTCCAGCGGATCGTCCACGGGAGGCAGGTGAGTGTACCAGTCCAATACATCAGGAAAGTAGGTGGCCATGAATGACGGCTCATCAGTAAACACCGCTTCGATGGCGCGGGCATCATTTCCAAGCCGCTTCAGGTATTGCTCGGCGGTTACCTTGAAGAAATACTTTACGGCGTCTTCACTCAGAAGATTGATGTTTCGCCTGAACCGGTGGACGTTGCACGTGCAGTGCGTTCCTTCGTAGGCCCGGCGCGCGTCGAACCTTGTAACCGTGCATCGCGCGGGCGCCCGGAATCGCAGCCACCCGTCGCTTCCGGTGTCGGAAGTGACATCAACAGGTTTGTCGCTGCCTTCAATGAGCGCTTCCGCGCGAACCCCGTACAGCCAGCTTGTAGGCGGCCGCAGCTCAACCTCGCCGGCTTCGAAGCTCTCCCGCATTTGGGTTAGCGCCTGCGCCTCGTACTCGGGATGATCCCGGATCACTATGCCCCCGGCCGAGCCGCTGGGGTAACCTTCTTCGTCGTATATCCACACGCGCATTCCGATCTCTCTCGCAGCGCGGACGACGGTGAGGAATATCTTCCATTCCTCTTCGTCCTCGAGGTAGTTTCGGTTGCCGACGTTGGTGACGATGCCGCCGAAACCCGCGGATGCAATCTGCGAAATGCGTGAGATCACTTCATCCCGATAATCCACCTCCTCGCCTTTCTCGGCGCGATGGTGAGGGTGATACCCGTGTATTATCATTAGATGCCTGTAATCATTGGTGGGGTTGATGAACAGCTCGCGAAGAGCGTCTATTCGATCTTTCATGCTGCCTCCGTTAAGTCGGGCAACGAGCCCGCCGAGCTCGCGTTATTCTGAACTCTTCCACCCCGCCGCCGTTCAATCCTTCAAGAGAGGGTGGATTGCTCGTGACGGCATGAGAAAAAGATATTCAAAATAATACTTCTGCAGGTTTAGATGGCTCAATGTTGAGGTAAGAACATACCAATCAGTGCCGATGCAGGCTGGCTGTAGGGCAAACTTGGGCTGCGGTCAAACCACCGGCGACAAGCTGCGGCATTTCTCTCGCAAACGTTATATTGGCATGTTTCTTGCTAGATATTCTCATTGGCGCTATTTTTTGCGAAGACGAAAGAGGAAGTCGCAGCGGTAGTGTCGTATTTATACATAGAACTATTGCTTAAAGCAGACGGTGGTTTAGCAGCGTTATCTACGTTACAGGGTAGAGGGTGCCTTGGTGGAGCGCGGCTTACTGGGAGAAGCACTCAGCAGGCGAGTCAGCGATAACCCTGTAACTGGCATATGCTCGCTGTAAGAGCGCGAATTCCAAGGTGCATTTGGCCTGCATTATTCACGATCCGGGGGGCCGAGGTTTTTCGGAACGCGGAGCTACATGGCTGATGTGAATGAAGCAGGTATGAGGAACCGCCGAAACGTTTGAAGTGGACCCTTAATCTACGCGGGCAGGTTATGTCGGTCGAGTAGGGAGATGACTGGCGTGAATAAGCTGTTCGCGTGTACAGTTCGGTCAGACGGCATTAGCCCTGCGCGTTTTCCGGAGAGAGGGTGGGTTGTATACGTCAGGATGCCGGCAATGATTACCACTGAAATGGAACTCGGTCGGCAACAGCTCTACTGCAATAAGAAAGCCGCCGCAAGTATCTCAGATAGCATAACCGTACGGTATCACTATCGGTGCCGTATATTCTGGTAACGTTATGTAACTATGGGATGTTATTATGTTCTGACGAGCGAATCGTTCGTCGAACTATGAGATGTGCGACCTGCCGTTCAGGGAGGAACACAGTTTATCCCAGGCAATGGGATGGATAGAAAAACCAGTCTTTAATCGATAGGCATGTGCCTATCGAAACTGACAAGAGCTAGCATTGGCAGACTAGTTACTGAAGGTTTTACCGGCCGAGCCAGGCCGAGGTCGGGCAGGGGGCAGGCAAGGACACGCTAAAGCCGGATGCGTCATTACTGGCAGAACGCATCGGCGAGCATGAACGTTAAGACTGGGTTACCAGTCAGCTTTTCTCGTTCTTGAGGTAGTTGGAGGAAGGAGGCTTGTCGATGAGCAGCGAAATGCTGGAGTTGACAGAGCCGGGTTTAGAAGAAGCACTGCCCGCAGCTTCTGATGTTGGCGATTCGATGGATATGTATCTCAATCGGATCGGCAGATGGCCTCTGCTGGAGGCCGAAAAAGAGCGTGACCTAGCACGACGAACCAAAGCCGGAGACGAAGAAGCCAAGCGCAAGCTGGTTGAAATCGAACCTGCGGCTTGTGGTGAGTGTCGCCAAGGTCTACTCCAGGTCCGGGCTTCCACTGCCGGACTTGATCCAGGAAGGTAATATTGGCCTGATTAAGGCCGTGGATTCCTTCGATCCTGAGAAGGGATTCAGGTTCAGCACCTACGCAGTCGCCTGGGTTAGACAGGCAATAACTCGAGCCATCGAGCGCCAGGGGCGTGCGATAAGGGTGCCGAGCTATGTAGTTCAATCGATAAGGAAACTGAGCAAGGTGTCCTCCGCGTTTGCTTATGAACGTGGCAAGGAACCGACCGTGGATGATCTGTGTGAGCTGACACAATTACCCCGTGAGAGGGTGATGCGTTTGCTTGAGGCATCGGAAGCGCTCGTATCGTTGGACGAAGGTGTGAAGGAAGACGGGACTCCATCGCTCCTGGATAAACTGATCCAGACTGGCGTTGTCAATCCCGAAGACGATGTCTTGCAGCGCGAGAGCATCCAGGTACTGAACCAACTGATGGGTTGGCTCAGCCCACAAGAGAAGATGATTATAGAGAAGCGCTTCGGTCTGGCAGACGGAACGACTTCTACGCTGCAGGAAATAGGTCAACAACTGCATATCACCAGGGAACGCGTTCGGCAATTGGAAGCCAGGGCCCTGAGAAAACTGCGAATGGCGGTAACCAGAAGCTGGTTGGAGACTTATTTCGATTCCTGAGAGGGAGGCATGGGACGCATGGAGAGCATTGAGCAGGCAGTGATGAGCCAAGGGGACGTCGAAGCTTTAGCCAGGCTCACAGAAAGAGAACGTGAGATTCTCAAGCTCATTTTTGACGGGAAGTGCTCGAGCGAAGTTGCGGATACACTCAGCGTCAGTAAACGGACGGTGGATTTCCATCTCGCTAGGGCCTATGTAAAACTGGGGGTTTCAAATCGATTCCAGGCTTTCAGAAGAGCTATAGAACTCGGCATTATCAATAGCGCATAACCGCCAGGAATCTATCATCGCTGCAGCCTTAATGCGCAGTGAAGAGTAGGTCCCAGTCGGCTGCGCGCCCCAGGTTCACTGAGCCCGGTTGCACGTCTGATCGAAACATGGTTTTCGACGTTCTTGCGCTCGGCTCACTTTGACGCGTGTCCAAACCTGCTGCTCGGCTCACGGCCCTCGCTTGTGAGTCGGTGACCCCATCCCGCACATCCCAAAATCCCTCGAATCGTGTTCAGAGACAAGATACGAAGCGTCGGTCTCCTTATGCTCGCAATTGGGTAACATTATTTCAGCGCTAGTCGCAAATGGCGAGTATAAGGAGACCGATTATGTCAGGTGACAGATCTAGAGTTGCATTGGCATTTGTGCTTGTGTTGACCGCGGTTGCCATGGTGACGCCGCTTTGGGCGGCGGTCGCGGTCGGCGACAAAGCCCCGAGTTTTAAACTGGGCAGCGTAGACGGCAAGTCTACCGTCGATCTGTCCAGCTACACCGACAAGCCGACTCTCCTCGTGTTTTGGGCGAGTTGGTGTCCGCACTGCCAGCGTGAGCTTCCGGTTTTGCAGAAGATCTACAACGATCTCAGCCCCAAAGGTGTGAACGTGGTCGGTGTGAGCGTCGATCAGGTTTCAGCGGATGCCGGAGGGTTCCTGAAGAACCACGCCATCACGTTTCCGAACGCATACGCCGGCTCGGATAGGGCGCAGAGAGTGCTCGCGACTTACGGAATCACCGGTATACCTACGGTCTATGTTTTGGACAAAGGCGGGACCGTAAAAGAAAGATACTCCGGGGAGATTGACGACGCTACCATTCGGTCAGACTTCGCAAAGATGGGAATGAAGTAACTTTTTACACGCAAAACAGGTGGGGCCGGAGACGACCCCACCTGTTCGTTCTAACAATGACACGCAGCCTCTAAGCTTTTTCCAGCTCGAATGCCTTGTGCAGCGCTCTCACCGCTGACTTGACCTTGTCTCTTTCGATGAGACAAGTAATACGGATTTCGCTCGTTGTGATCGAGAGAATGTTGATGCTTTCGTCCGCGAGCGCTCCAAACATTTTATCCGCGTAGCCGGGATTGCTCCGCATCCCGCTTCCGACTATCGAGATCTTGGCTACATCCTGGTCTGTCAGGAGTTCCTTGGCCCCCATATCGGCCATTAGCGGCTCCATCGCCTTTTTTGCTTTCTCGAGGTCCGCGTCGGCTATGGTAAAAGAGAGATCCGCTTTTCCATCCGATCCGACGTTTTGCACTATGACATCGACATTGATATTGGCGCCTGCCTGCGCATGGAATATCTTTGCAGCGATTCCCGGCCTGTCGGGAACAGCTACTACGGTGAGACGCGTAACGTCCGTATCATGAGCAATCCCTCGGACGGGGTTGCGTACTTCCATTTCTGGGTCCTCCTTCTTTATGATCGTGCCGGGAACGTCTCTGGAACTATTGGCAACCAAAATCTCGACGTCATATAGCTGCCCGAGTTCCACAGCCCGTGAATGCATAACGCGGGCTCCCTGACCGGCCATTTCAAGCATTTCTTCATATGAGATTACGTCGAGTTTTATGGCATCGGGAACGATCCTTGGATCGGCGGTAAAAACCCCATCGACGTCAGTGTATATTTCGCAGGAATCGGCTTTCAACGCGGCCGCGAGAGCAACGGCGGTAGTGTCCGAACCACCTCGCCCGAGCGTGGTTATATCAGCCCAGCTCGAGTTCTCTGTAATCCCTTGGAAGCCGGCGACCACCACCACGTTGCCTTTCTTCAGTTCGTCCTTCAGACGCTTGCTGTCGATTTTGAGAATGCGTGCCTTGCCCGCAATCCGCTCGGTTATGATTCCAGCCTGCCCACCGGTCAATGAAACCGACGGCGCTCCCAGCTCGTGCAGTGCTATGGCAAGCATAGCACTCGATATCTGTTCTCCGGTCGCGAGCAACTTGTCCATTTCCCGGTCATCGGGTATAGCGCACAGTTGCCTCGCCATACTAATAAGCTCATCGGTTGTGTCTCCCATTGCGGAGACGACCACTACTACCTCGGCTTCTTTCGCGCGATCAGCGACGCGCTTTGCCACTGCGGCGATCTTTTCTGTCGTAGCGACTGAGCTTCCACCGTATTTTTGGACGACTATCACGACGTCTTTTCGCCCTCCTCATTCGCAGCAATACCTGGAGGTCCCATGGAACCTCGTTTATTGCCACTTTATTTCCAACTGGATAAGGATAGCATATTTTCGCGGGCACTATCAAGCGAACCCGTTCGCGTTGAGGAACCGTAGGCAAACCCCTGTTCATCAAATCCTTTTTTGCGTCCGTAGAGGCTGATATGATATTATGGCTTTTAGAAGCTGTCAGGATGTTTTTCCGGAAGGTGTTCACGTTATGGGCAAAGCCAAGCGCGCAAAGCGTCAGGTTGATCTAGGCAAAGAATCTACACAGTCGAAGCTGCGAAAGACGAGTATCGTAGACCGGTGGCACTACCTAATGGTGTGTGCGTTGATCATTCTTGTGACGCTCGCCGTCTACTGGCAGGTCACGGGGTATGAGTTCATCAGGATGGACGACAAGCTCTACGTTACGTCCAACACTCACGTCACAGCCGGTTTGACGCACGACAGCGTCCTTTGGAGCCTGAGCGGCAGAGGTGTCGGCAACTGGCACCCTCTCACGTGGTTGTCTCTGATGACTGATTATCAAATCGGCGGCATGCATCCGCAAGTATTCCATATTACAAACATACTTTTTCACCTCATAAGTGTCCTTTTGCTGATCCTGGTGCTGAGTCGCATGACGGGGTCGTTCTGGCGAAGCGTATTCGTGGGAGCTCTGTTTGCTCTGCATCCGCTGCACGTTGAATCGGTGGCGTGGATAAGCGAACGCAAGGATGTGCTGAGCGCGGTGTTCTGGATGCTCACACTGATCGCCTACGTGCGTTACAAGGAGCGCCCGGGGATTGCGGCGTATCTGTGCGTGGCGCTGGCGTTTATATGCGGCCTTATGTCCAAGCCGATGCTCGTTTCGCTGCCGTTTGTCCTGCTTCTTCTCGACTACTGGCCGCTGCGGCGGATTGGATCGGCGGACGATGGCTCGAGAGCCAACCATACGCCGATTGAGAAACTGCTCTGGGAAAAGGCTCCTATGTTTGCGCTTGTGGCCGCGTCGTGTGTGATCACGTATTTTGCGCAGCAAGAGGGTAAGGCGGTTAGCTCGTTCGCTTCCATTCCAATGGGAGCGCGGCTGTCGAACGCGCTCGTGTCCTATGTCGTCTATATATGCAAGATGTTTTGGCCACAGAACCTGGCGCCGTTTTATCCCCATCCGATATTCAAACTGCCTGTCTGGCAGGTTATAGTGTCGGGTTTCTGCCTGGCTGCTATGACGCTGTTCGCCGTGCGCACGGCACGCAGCCGGCCTTACGTCATCGTCGGTTGGCTGTGGTATCTAATAACGCTCGTGCCGGTTATCGGGATTGTGCAGGTCGGTTCGCAGGCTATGGCGGATCGCTATACCTATATTCCGATCATAGGGCTCTTCATCATTATCGCCTGGGGAGTTCCCGATCTGCTGGCCCGATGGAATAGCGGGAAAGCTGGAAACACGTCGGTGCGGCAGATGGCCTTCGCGGCGGTTGTGGTGCTCCTGGCTCTGACGATCCGTACCAATTCCTACCTTCACGATTGGGCGAACGACATCACATTCTGGCGAAGGGTGGCAATCGTATGCCCAAACAGCGGACAGGGATACTACAATATGGGGATCGCGTATGCCGGACTGGGAGATATGGATGCCGCCGTCAGGGAGTACGAGAAAGCCGTCCAGATCGAGCCCACCTTCCCCGATGCCAATAACAATCTCGGTAACATTCTGCTGGCGAGGGGGATGATTGCTGAGGCGATGGATCATTATCGCGCGGAGCTGACGCTCAACCCCAACCACGCGCTCGCTCATAACAATTTGGGTTCCGCATACAGCAGGCTCGGAAAACAGGAAGAAGCTGAGAGTGAATACCGCCGGGCTCTTGAGATCGATCCGGACTATGTGGATGCTCAGAACAACATTGCAATCTCGCTTGCGGCCCAGGGAAAGTATGCCGAAGCGGTTGCAGGCTTTGAAAGAGTTCTGCGTCTGAAACCGGACCATTACCGCGCTCGCTGCAGTATGGCGGAAGCGCTGACATCCGAGGGCAAATTGCAGGATGCGATGGAGAATTACGAGGAAGTCCTGCGCATTGATCCTGGTGACTACGAGGCGCAGAACAACTACGGTCTGGTTCTCGCAAAGGTCGGGAGGGTCCAGGAGGCCATCTCGCATTTTGAGGAAGCCATACGCATCGACCCCAACCAGCAAGCGGCTCGGATCAACCTGTCGGTGTTCAAGAAATAACGAGCCGGACGCTCGACTATCTGACGCCCCGGAACCCATTCCTCACAAAGCTCGTAAGAAGGATTTGCCTGCCCTTGCAAGTAAGTAGATATCAAAATGGCAGGACGCCAGGTCGTTATCCAAGGGCTTTGCCCTCGGGCTCCCACCAGAGGCTCCGCCTCCGGACTTTGCTGGGGCCGAAGGCCCCAGACCCCTTGCTCGTTTAGCGTCTGCGCTCACCATTTGGGGTGAGCACAAACGCGAAGCGCATTATGGGAGTCCAGGGGCCACTCGGCTCCTGGCAGGTTCCAAGGGCAGCGCCCTTGGTAGAGGTTCGGGGCAAAACCCCCGATATACACCCCTGGCGATCGGTTTTTTGTGGGGTCAAAAGCACTATGTCGGATTTATTTGTAGGCTCTGGTCCCGATGATCTGTCTGGGCAGCCGCTGGCTGCTCGAATGCGCCCGCGGACGCTGGACGAATTCCTCGGCCAGGAACATATTCTTGGGCCGGACAGCATTCTGCGCGCCGCCATCGAAAAGGATGAGCTTACTTCGCTTATCTTTTGGGGACCTCCCGGCTGCGGCAAGAGCACCCTTGCCGCCGTCATTGCCAATTCCACCAAGGCCCGCTTCGAAAGCTTCAGCGCGGTTACTTCCGGTGTGCCGGAGATGCGCAAAGTGATACAGCGCGCGCGTGAGCTGCGCAAGGTGGACAACAGAAAGACAATCCTCTTCGTAGACGAGATTCACCGTTTTAACAAGGCTCAGCAGGACGCACTTCTGCCTCACGTCGAGGACGGCACCGTGGTGCTGATCGGCGCTACAACCGAAAACCCGTATTTCGAAGTCAACTCTCCGCTCATTTCCAGGTCAAGGATATTCAGGTTCGAGCCGCTTGCGGACGATCATATTCGAGCTTTGCTCGCGCGCGCGATCTGCGACACAGATCGCGGAGTAGGTGCCGAGAATGTGGAAGCGCATGAAGATGCGCTCGACCATATAGTGGATGTGGCTCAGGGGGACGCTCGCAGCGCTCTAAGTGCGCTTGAGCTTGCGGTCAAGGCGACCACCGCGGATGCCAAAACCGGCAAAAAAACGGTCACGCTAAAAATCGCTGAGCAAGCTGTGCAAAAACGGGTGTTGAAATACGATAAGAATGGGGATAACCACTACGATACGATATCTGCGTATATAAAATCGATGAGGGGCTCGGACCCGGACGCGGCGGTGTATTGGCTGGCGCGTATGCTTGCGGCGGGCGAGGATCCCAAGTTTATTGCGAGGCGGTTGGTGATCCAGGCGGCAGAGGATGTAGGTAACGCTGATCCCATGGCGCTCGTCGTCGCCACGGCAGCGGCCCAGGCTGTGCAGTTTGTGGGATGCCGGAGGGCAGATTCCGCTGGCGCAAGCTACCGTATACTTAGCCTGTGCTCCCAAGAGCAATGCGAGTTACGTAGCAATCAGCCGGGCGAATAAGGACGTGGCGGACAGGACTGGTCCGCCGGTTCCAATGCATCTTAGAGATGCGAGTTATCCGGGAGCGAAGGCGCTGGGGCACGGCAAAGGATACGTTTATCCCCACTCTTATCCCGATGGACACGTTTCACAGGAGTATTTGCCGCCGGGCGCGAGCAGCGGTCCTTATTATGAGCCCACGTCACGCGGGCACGAGGCGAAGTTTAAGCAGCGCCTGGAAAAACTTCGGGGGAGCCTGTCCCCCGATGATGAGCAGGCGGAGTCCAATTGACGTTGCCTGGGGTCGTGGTTGAGCTGTTAACTGAACCAGGAGTTTTTCGAGAAATCACACTCAGGTGTGGTCTAAGGGGTGACAATTCGCATTGTCATTTTTGTAAAGACAAGATATAATACGCAGTATTCAAGGTAACAATTAGTGGAATGAATGGCAGTCAACGGGTTGGCTGTCGTCTGGTAGTAGAATCGAAGAGGAGAGGCCCAAGACCGGAAAAGTCT
>CAVZJH010000017.1:0-20712 GCA_963775535.1 uncultured bacterium
GCTTGGTAATGATGTCACCGGTTAATTGGTGATGATCCCTGAACTTCGGCCATGGCAAATGCGTGATCGAAGTTGGAATTTGGACTGGGCCACGGTGTATGCCGTGGCCCAAATGCTTGCTAAGGAATCGCGGATGAAACCTTTCGCGACTGCGCCTGCGGCGAGTCACTGTCGGGCTTTCGCAGTATCTGGCGATACTACTGTCGCCCCGAGGGGTTTCACCGCGAAGGGATGAGAATAGCCTTCGGCTATTTTCAGAGGAATCGCGGATGAAGCCTCTCGCATTCTTCCTTCGGAAGAACGCTGTCGGCTTCACCGCGAAGGGATGAAAATGCCTTCGGCATTTTCAGAGGAGTTTGTGCAAGAAAACAGCCGGACGAATGGCGATACAGTTAACTGGGATTTGTGAGGCACAAACAGAAGGAATATGACTCAGCGTGCAGAAGAGATAGGCATCAGGAGTGTAAGAGCGGCCATTGCGTAACTTTAAGAAAATCGTCTACGCGGTACTTGTGGCAGAGGCAGTTGCTGCGGCGTGTATGGTTGCCACCGCCGCCAGGCAATCGACGGAAAACCGGAACCCTCACGCCGCAGGGACGGTTCGTGTTCCGCCCAGCGTTAGTGAGGTATCCTACTGCAGGGGCTGCCACCAGTCCGGCTGCACCGCGCCGCACCCGGAACTGGTCAAAATGGATTGGGCCGGACGTGGCACAGTCGTGCTCAATGACCGTGGGGAGACAACGTGTGGGTCGTGTCACACGCGTGGCTTCAAGGCGCGTTCGGGAGCTTTTCTGGCGAGGGATCAGAAGGGCTTGTGCGACAACTGTCACTACGCGACCCACGCCATTTCAAATGCTCATCAGTCCAACCGTCCCTGCGCGAGCTGTCACGCGTCCATTAAGTCCGCCAACGAACGCGTTGATCCGTCGCAGTCGCGAGCGATGAAGACTGATATCGACACCGAATGCCTGCGATGCCATTACGATGGTCCAATCACACATCCTGTCGGCGTGCCCAACAAGTTTAAGCAGGCACACGACTTGCCGCTCTCAGCGGACGGCAAGATCACGTGCATTACGTGTCACGTCGGTCACGACCAGCAGGATCGTTTTGGCAGTTTGCTGCGCAAGAGCAATCGCCACGGCGGCTTGTGTCTTAGTTGCCACGACGACCTGTAATGTAATAATTGAATCGAGTAAAAGCTTCGCTGAACCTACAGGCAGAGCCTCGGTTTCAGATGTTGCGCCCTTGGAGGAAAACTACGATGACAAACGGCCGAAGTGCTCGCGACGATGGTGGGACGAGGCAGCGAAATCGCAGGCGCCTGCGCGGTCACCTGGTCAACTACGATGTTCGACTTCGCCTGGTGCTGGATGACGTTGTGTTCGCGCTCTTTGCCGCTCTGGCAGCGATAGGCATTCTCTATTATCTCGGCAACCGGGAGATTGGTGACTCACTGTACCTCGGCGCACATTTCCATCAAGGAAACTCGGGAACTCCTGACGAATGGCGCGAAGGTCGCCGGGATTGTCACGTTTGTCGCGGTGCTGCTGTTTGGTGTCTGGTCTCTTATGGACGCGCACCGGATCGCAGGGCCTATGCACAGGCTTCATCGACTTTTGAAGGAGATCGGGGGCGGCAATCTGACTCACGAGATTCATTTCCGCCGCCGCGACGAGTTTCACGAGCTTGCCGATGCCGCTGACTGCTTGGTAGATACGTTCGCATGCCGGATCAGGGAAGCGCGTGAGCACTCCCAAGCCATTCGACAGGGGCTCGATAATGATTCTCTAAACGCTGCGCAAATAGCTGATCTCCGCGCCGATGCGGAGAAGCTGACCGATGTATTGAGCGTTTTTTGCCTGCCGGGTGAAGACTGCAGTCCTGCGATTGATGACAGGCCTTTATGATGACGTGCTTTGGTAGACACACACTGCGATCCGCATGCCTCATCGGGACACTGTACGTGATTATGGCCGTCTGCTCGACAGCGGTGGCGGCTCCGACCGGCCTGAATACCATCCCGACGACAGACATCGTGCCGTTGCACAACTGCGTGGCTCAGATTCAGAACGGCAACTCCAGCCTGTCCGCACCGGCATTTTATCAGGTTTCTTCTCCCATATTCCAAACTCAGTTCGGACTCAGCCAGCGCGTTGAGGCGGGGGCCGACTGGATCCAACCGGCAACTCTGGACCGCGAGGAAGCCGTTCTTAACGCAAAGTACCCTGGTCTTCGACGAGAATGAGACTCGGCCGGGAGTTGCGCTTGGAGCGTGGAACTTGGCGAGCCATCAGAGGGCGGGATACTATCTTACGCTGTCCAAGACGCTGAACTACACTCAACAGGAGGAGGAGCGGTTCAAGGCTCACCACCGTCGCAACCGCAAGTTGCTGGGCCGCAGGGCGCACATCGGCGTCACGTATGACGGCCAGAACACTCCACAACCTTTTCTTGGGACTGACTTGCAGCTTAACGGAAGTGACTTGATCCAGGCGGATTGGATCAGCGGAAAGGGAAACGCGGTGAGCCTGGGGGCAGTTTTGCGTGATGCAGGACCAGAAGACGGTTGTAAACCCTGCTTTTCTCTACTCAAATGACACCGACCGCATCAGTGGTTTTTTCCTCAATGTCAGCCGCCAGTTCGGTATATAGGTTAAGGTATCATAGTTGCATATCAAGAGCGGTGAACTGTCTCCCAACAATACCCGTATTTACAAGAGCATACCGGGGGTCGGGAATGAGGATACGAAGGAATAATCCTGATGGCGAATAGAAAGACAATCAAACGCACGGTGGATAAGCCGAAGCTGGATCGGCATCATTCTCTGATAGCGCTGCTTCTGATCGCTGTGACGGCGATAGCCTACTGGCCGGTCTTGAATGCGAGTTTTATCAACAGCGATGACCCAAACTACGTGGTCCTCAATCGCCACATACAATCAGGGCTCACGCCTCAGTCGGTCCGATGGGCGTTCACAACTTACTATGAGAGCAACTGGCATCCTCTGACCTGGGTTTCTCACATGCTGGACTGGCAGTTGTTCGGCCAGAAGCCGATGGGCCACCATCTCGTGAACCTGCTCTTCCACATGATGAGTGTCGTGCTCCTGTTTTATGCGCTCAGATGGATGACCGGCTTCACCTGGCGGAGCGCGGTTGTCGCCTTGTTGTTCGCGATCCATCCGCTGCACGTTGAATCGGTGGCATGGGTGGCCGAACGCAAAGATGTGCTAAGCACCTTCTTCTGGATGCTCACGCTGCTTGCCTACGTGCGCTATGTAAGGAAGCCCTCGTTCGGCCGCTACATACTCGTATTGACGGCGTTTATCCTCGGGCTTATGTCTAAGCCGATGCTGGTTAGTTTGCCTCTGGCGCTTCTGATGCTGGACTTCTGGCCCCTGGGTCGCATGGGCAGGCTCCGCAGCACTTGGGGGCTGGTTGTGGAAAAGGCGCCGCTTCTGGCGCTCTCGGCAGTGTCGTGCTTCCTCACTTATCGGGCGCAGTGTGATTGGGGGGCGGTTGCCACCCTGCAGAGGTATTCCATTGGCGTTCGCCTGGCGAATGCCGTTGTCGCGTATGTCGGCTACATTGTAAAGATGGTATGGCCCTATAATCTGGCGTTGTTCTACCCACATCCTGGGCCGAGCCTGCCGATTTGGCAGGTCGTTGGCGCGGCTGTATTCTTGGCGCTCGCGTCAGTGCTTGCGTTTCGTGCCGCCGAACGTCGGCCCTACGTTTTGATGGGTTGGCTGTGGTATATGGTAACCCTGATCCCGGTAATCGGGCTGCTGCAGGTGGGATCGCAGTCAATGGCAGACAGATACACCTACGCGCCGCTGATCGGGCTCTTCGTCATAGCTGCCTGGGGTGTTCCCGATATTCTTGAAGCAATTCAAATGCGTACCGGCAAAAGGCTTCTTCCATCACGCGCGCTTTATGTAGTCGGTGGGGGCCTGGTGGTGGTTCTTGCCGTCTTGACGCACGTTCAGGCCGGATATTGGCACGACAACATAACTCTTTTCGAGCATTCGGTTCGAGTGGTAGAGGATGACTATCTCGCCTACAACAGCCTGGGCTGCGCCTATGCAGACGCCGGAAGAAGAGAAGACGCCATCACTCAGTTCCAAGAAACGCTGCGAATCGATCCTGACTTCTTTTACGCGAAGAGTAACCTTGCCATTGCTCTAGCGCGGTCCGGAAGGCAGGCAGAAGCCATACCTTACCTCAGGGACGTCCTCAAGGTGGATCCGAACGACGTTGAATTCAACAACAGTCTGGGAATTGGGTATGCTCAACGAGGGGAGATGGATGATGCTGTCAGGTATTTTCGAATAGCGGTTAAGCTTGCTCCCGACAACCCTCAGATCCAGGACAATCTCGCGAGGGCAGTAGCCGAAAGTCGATATATGCATGCCCATTACGCCAACTGAACGAGCGCTTCTGTGATCTGAGTGTTCGGCAGGGAACTCACGTGCGTCCGACGGCGTATCTACTATGGCCGGATAGGAGCAGGCGCGAGCTTGAGTCTTGTTGGCCGTGGTTTCGGGAGGTGGAAGATGAACTGGTTTAAGACTTTCGCGTTAATGGGCGCACTGACTGCGCTTGCCATACTTATTGGTGACCTGCTCGGCGGTGAGTCGGGCATGATCCTAGCGTTCGGTATTGCCATTGCAATGAACTTCGGCAGCTACTGGTTCAGCGACAAGATCGTGCTGGCGATGTACCGCGCTAAAGAAGTAAGTGAGGCTGAGGCGCCTCGGCTGTTCGATATCGTAAGGAAGCTGACCCTCAGCGCCCGGCTGCCGATGCCTCGGGTTTACATTATTCCTGCCGATCAGCCGAACGCATTTGCCACAGGGCGAAACCCCGAGCACGCAGCGGTAGCGGTGACCGAGGGGATAATGCGGCTGCTCAGTGAAGATGAGCTCGAGGGTGTGCTGGCCCACGAACTGGCTCACGTGGAACACCGCGACATACTGATAAGCACGATTGCGGCGACTATGGCGGGCGCGATAATGATGCTCAGCCGGCATGGCCGGGTTTGCGATGATGTTCGCCGGCGGCCGCAATGACAACCGGCGGGGCAACCCCATAGTGATGCTCATAGCGCTGATCGTCGCGCCGTTGGCCGCGCTGCTGATCCAGATGGCGATATCGAGGTCGCGCGAATATGGCGCAGACGCGGGTGGGGCGAAGATTTGCGGCAAGCCAATGGCTCTCGCAAGCGCATTGAAAAAGCTCGAGCGCGGCGCGCAGGTAGTGCCAATGGACGCCAACCCGGCAACAGCTCATATGTTCATTGTCAACCCGTTCTCGGCGCCGGGAATAACGAGCCTCTTCAGCACGCACCCGCCCATTCGCGACAGGATATCCAGGCTGGAGCGAATGTAGGTTGCGGTCTCAAAAGCCCAGTCCAACCTCAAAAAGTGTTGACATGTTACCTCGTTACCGGGTATAATACCTAACGTTGAGATGCTCCCCTGTAGCTCAATTGGCAGAGCGCTTGGCTGTTAACCAGGATGTTCGTGGTTCGAGTCCACGCGGGGGAGCCAGCAATATCACAGGATGTTGAGGCAGAGTAGTTCGTAAGGACACTCTGCTTTTTTGTGTTAAGATCGCCACTTGGTATAATATCATTGTGTTGAGGAGAAATCAAGATGCCGTCGGATAAGAAGACATATTGGGAAGCAGCGCAACAGCATCTGGAGAAAGCTCAGAAGCAGTTTGATGATAAGTCATACTACTTGTCGCACTATTTGTCCGGACTCGCCGTTGAGTGTCACTTCAGAGCGTGGTATCGGCTCAAGACCACAGACTTTGTCTCAAGTCACAGCTTGGCGCACTGGGCGGCCATCTCTGACTTTCGCGACCTTATTCCGCGCGAAATGTCTGAGGAGTTGTCTACAGCTCTTGACATATTGAATAAGCGTTGGCTAAGTAACCACAGGTTTTATCCTGAAAGACAGTTTTATCAATATATGAGGACAGTAAACGCCGAGAAGAAGGAAATGGGTGACAGATGGAAAGAAATTCATCGCCCGCACTGCATTGAACTGCGCCTACAAAATCATCAAAACGGGAGAAGCCAAATGGAACAAGAAGTCAAAGACACTCTAGAAGCCGCCTTTTCTGGCATTCAAGTCATGTTAGAAACGCTGCCTGATGGCCGTGTGGCGGGATCGGTAGTATGGGAGGGTTTCGGCGATATGGATGACGTAGAACGCCAGCAAGAGGTTCGAGCGGAGTTGAAGAAGCGCTTGGGCTCAGGTGCTGTGATGGTGGGACTATTACTGACGTATACGCCAAGCGAGATCGATGCGATGAATGCAGCATAGAATCTGATTGTTGTTTGGGAAACCCTTTTCCCTAAAGATGCCGGCGACTAAGGCGCATTCACGAAAAAGTTCGATATGAGTTCAGCCGGGGGAGCCGGCAATATATTCGAAGACTAAGCCACAGCGGTTGTATGATTGCCCTGGCTTTTGTGGCATTTGGGGAGGTTGCGGGAACGAGCTGTCGGTTGGCTTCAGTTGCACGCAGCCGAAGCAACAAAAGAGTGTCGTGAGGGATACCTATCAGATGTATATCCGGTTCGCCGTGACGCAGAGAGACGAGGACAGCGGCCATCCTATGGGCGTTTTTGCGGCCGCCCGTGACCTGGGAGAATCCAGCGATGCGCACCCTGATGTTGTCGCTCGCCTCCATGAGCTTAGAGAATGGTTTAACGACAATCTCCCTGGACCTGGGGACAACCGCCGCGAAGTGGTACAAAAGTCCATATTCTGGTTCAAGTCTGGTGCAGGCGAGTGCCTGAGGAGAGTGTGGGAGCTTGTGAGCATTCTTCAGGAGAACGGCTATATTGTTCGCGATATCACTTGCAGCCGGCCTGGCAAGATTGTCTATGAGGACGATCTGCAAGTCGGGGCAATACCGTTTCGGGATGTGCGGGCCAGGTTGTGATGCCGCTAGATCATATGAGCGTCCAGGCAACTGGATAAGATGAGATCAAAGCCCTCAGTGCAGTGCTCCGCCGAGGGCTGTCACTAGACACTAAGCCGCCCGCGCCCACAAAGTTCGGTATGAGTCCCACCCAGGGGAGCCAGGAAGTATGAATAGCTGAAGCCAGAGCGGTTGTATGATTGCCCTGGCTTTCTTTGTGCGCCAGGTTTCCGGAAATCCCATGCCGCAATTCAACTCACCGTCTGAAAATCGGATGTTCTGGTCTGATCGCATTCTGCCACTTGCTAACAACGTCAGGGATAGTGTATGCTCTAGACGGGCAAGCCTTGTCGGTGCTTGCATGGAATCCTCTGGTGTTGCACTCATAAATTACTCGCGCATCAAACCTTGACAGGCTCGTTTCCATGAACACCCCCAAACCGGACTTATCGACTAAGGAAAAGTAGGGAGACAAAGTTGAATAGACTCTTCAAGAACAGTTATCTGCTTCCAGTGTTTCTGGCAGTGGTCGCGGCAGTCACCGTGGCCTCGGCCCCGGCGCGAGCGGCCAATTTTGTCCGAAGCGGCAATAAGGTAACCTGCGGGTATGCGCGTTTTGACGTGTTGTCCCCGAGTGTCGTCAGAATGCAATACTCGAAGAGCGCCTTTGTGGACGCGCCGACTGCGGTTGTGCCGAACCGGAACATGGCCGACAACGCGTTTACGGTTTCCGTCAAATCCGGCTATCTTGAGATCACGACCCCCCGCATGTCGGTCCTCTACGCTGTGCGCTCCGGTAAGTTCACCCCAACAAACCTGCGTATTATCTGGAAAGACAGCGGGGGCAACAAGGAATGGAGCCCCGAGCTTAAGGATACGCAGAATCTGGGCGGGCCTGTACAAGAGCTACAACGACGTCCTCGAGGGAACTGAAGATGGACACACGCTTCCCCCGTTCCCGGATGGGCCGCTGAGCCGCGCCGGTTACTACATGCTGGACGATAGTCGTACTCCCGTTTATGACAAGAAAACAGACTGGATAAAGCCGCGCGCAGATAAGGGCTCGCAGGACTGGTATTTTTTCGTATACGGCAAGAACTACAAAGATTTCTATAAGCAGTATATTGGGTTGATGGGCAAGATCCCGATGATCCCGAGATACACACTCGGCGCCTGGGTGACAGACCTCAACTTTCCATATCTCGGTCAGAAATACACTTATGACGGCCAGGCCTACAACGAAAGCTACATGTACAACATGGTCGCGAGGTTCCGCAAAGAACACATCCCGCTCGATATCTTTGTCCTCGACTACGGCTGGCATAAGTATGGAGGGGACGGCAGCCTGGACTGGAGCCCGATATTCTCGGATGCGAAAGCGTTCCTCAGAAAGATGCATGAGGATGGAATCAAGGTTGCTCCCAACGAGCATCCGACGGGGCTGTTCCGCCAGGATTCCCGGGTTCCCGATGCGGTCAAGAAACTGCATTTGCCCATTCCTCATCAATATGTTGACATCAGCGCGAACTGGCTCTTCCACATTGACCCCAGCAACGTTGGCGTCAAAGAAGAGTGGTTCTCTCCCGACCACGGCGAGGCGACTGGCAGACACAGGTAGAACCAACGACATGGGAATGGGCGGCTGGCGCAACTATAACGGCGTGGGCTGGTATCGCAAGTGGATCGAGATTCCCGAGAATTTCGAAAAACGGCCCGATCCACATCGGGTTCGGCGGCGTGTCTGACGAGTACGACCTGTATGTCAACGGGAAATTTGTCACTCACTACGGCTCGGATGACAAGCGTTACGAGGATCGCGGTTCCGATACCGATATAACCCAGATCTGAGCAAAGACGGCAAGAACTTGATTTGTCTATGGTAAAGACCGACGGCTGGCTAGGAGGATTCACCAGGCTTCCGATCGCTATAGACAGTCAAGTGGTGGCAGGCTGGGGGGCCAACTTCAACCTGGCGCAAAAGGACCAGGCGGATCTGTGGGTGCATTATCACAACCAGTTGACTGACCAGGGGGTAGACTTCTGGTGGATCGACGGTGAATGCGCGCAGATGGACGGTTTGAATAGTGAGTTGTGGACGTGCAAGGTATACTACGACGGTCAGGAGAAGCACACCGGCCAGAGGAGCTTTATCTTCAGCCGCTACGGCGGCCCCGGCTCGCACAGGTATCCGGGCTTTTTCACAGGAGACAACTACTCCAACTGGCATGTCCTGGCCAGCGAGATTCCATTTACTCTGAAGGCCGGGAACGCGTTTTCTCCGTATGTGACTCACGACATATCAGGATTTTGCGGGACGCTGGCAGACAATTTTGAGCTTTACGCCCGCTGGGTCCAGTTCGGCGCCTTCGACCAATGCTGCGTTTGCACAGCGCGCAAGAGAACCCGGTCACCATTAATCCGCGCCTGCCGTGGGTTTATGGGCAGAAGGGATGCGACCTTGCACGGACGTTCTTCCAGCTCAGATACAGCCTTATTCCGTATCTGTATACCTATTCGCGCGCAGCCTATGATACGGGCCTGCCGCTGACTCGCGGTTTGTATCTGGAGTATCCCGACCTGGAGCAGGCGTATCGGTTCAACGAATACCTGCTGGGCAAGGAAATCCTTGTCGCGCCGGTAACTGCGCCTATGGGCAAGGACGGCATCGCGACGAGGAAATATACTTCCCGCCCGGAAGCTGGATGGATTACTTCACCGGCAAGACCTACGCCGGCCGCCAAACTATCAACTTCGACTGCCCGCTGGAGAGGATGCCGATCTTTGTGAAGCAAGGGATCGATCATTCCGATGCAGCCGGAGATGGCGTACACGACGCAAAAGCCGCTCGATCCGCTTATACTGGATGTGTATACCGGTGGATCGAGCACGTTCAAGCTCTATGAAGATGACGGGACGTCGCTGGAACTACAAACAGGGCAAGTTTGCCTGGACTCCACTGGTTCTTCGGCAGGACAAGGGCCGGATCCAAATCACCATTGGTGCGGCCGAGGGACGATTCAAAGGCCAGCTGCTGACCCGAAGCTATCTCATCAATCTGCACACCCGGAGCAAGCCCGCCGCCGTGATGGTGGGCGGCACGAAACTTTCCGACCAGAGCTGGAAGTGGGATGCCGAGAAGAACATGGCAGTGATCAGCGTGAAGGCCAAGCCGGTTACGACGGCTGTGAATGTAGTAAGTTATATAGCTGAAAGCTGAAACCAAAAGAAGCAGAGAGCCCGGGATCGAAGTGTCTCGGGCTCTTTCTTGCGGGTGTTGAATGTCTGGTCGTATCCCGGTTATTGATCCGGCGTTCCAACTCTGTCATTCCGACCGACGCGGAGGAATCCGCTTTTGCAGATAACTTGTAAGAACATCATTAAAAGTTCGATATGAGTCCACCCAGGGGAGCCAGCATATTTGAAGATCAAGCGAGAGCGGTTGTATAATTGCCCTGGCTTTCGACTGTTTGCCTGGATACCAGCCGGCTTCGGACCAGGGTGTCCCGAAACAACGAAAAGGATACAGCCCACTTGCATCGTTTTCTTGCCAGCCGGGCTGGTCAGGATGATTGTTCTGGCATTCATGTGCATCTCTCTGCCTCGTGCGGTGGCTGCATAGGGGAACTCGCAGAGCAAGTCGGTGCGGGGCCTTACATTATCTGTCGTCACCTTCCTGTTAGTGAGGATAGCCAAGGAAGATCGGAGACGTCGTCGTTAAGTCCCCGGCCATCGTCCGGGAAGGATGCCGAACGCGTAGGATCATAGTGCAGGATATCCGGCAACAATGTCTCTGCCACCCGCTGTGCTTCCTCTGGCGCGTATCCACCCGTATGCTCCAGCGCGTGCGCGAAGACGGCAACGAAACGGGCATCGTCCGTCGGCTCCCCGGCGAGGTAGGCGTCATTCTGCTCGCCGCTAAGGAAGGGAGTTTGGTTGGGCCGCGCGCCGCGATCCGCCTGGACCCATCCTGCTCCAGCACTGTTTGCCGGGATCAGCGTGCGGGCCCACAGGCCAACCCCATTCGGCCCCAGCACAGAGTTGGGTAATTCCAGCACGATGGCGCAAATATCTTTGTCGGCAAAGAAATCGTCGCCGGTGAACTGGAAATTGTTCAGGGTACCCTCTACATCGAAGAAGAAGGCATCGCTTCGCCAGCCCACAAAGAAGCGGTAATCGCCGGCCTCAGTAATCCGTGCCTCCCGTCCCATCGACACTGGCGCTCCCTCGAGGAAATCTGCCCACCCTCCCCAGTCCCGGCAGCCTGTGCACCCTCAACGCGGCGCAGTGTCGCCGTCTGGGTCCCGTCCTGGGAAGACGAGAAGCACACTTGGTAGGCGATATCGGCGACCAAATCGCCGTCAGTGTCGATCTTGAGCTCGTAAAGCGCTCCGGGGGCAGACAGCTCGTCAGTAGTAGGCCCCGGCGGGTTTATACCGACGGACGGATGAAAGTTCATGATAAGGATTGACTTGCCGGGGTCTCCCGGCTTGGGAAAAGCATACACATCGGTCAAGTCGAGGCGGGCATCCCCCCGAGGGAAACCGACGTTGGGACCAGAGAAATGGTGCGACATTTTACTCCTCCTCCTGGTTGCGCCTCGCGAGGCACGCGAAGTCGCGGGCCAATCGGTGATACCCATTCGACTCTTGCGCCAATCGTGTTCCCATCGGCTGGTCCTGCCCCAAACATCCGGAGATTTTGGTGTTTCGGGCACTTGTTCCCGAAACGTGCCGGGCGCTAGACCGCGCACGCCAGAAAAGTTCGATATGTTCTCCACCCAGGGGAGCCGGCATAGTTGAAGATTAAGCGAGAGTTTATACAGCCGCACATTCGCCAACCGTCAATCTTTACTTGGTTGGCTTTCCGGTCCCTTTCGACGAGTATGCTTTGTTGTCCCGAACAGTCTCCCTCACGACGCGCAGGAAATGCGCGAGGATGAGAGAGCAATCTCCTGCATGTAGCCCATCGAGAGTTCTACGGTGGGGGCAGGATCGGCGATGGGGACATAGACGACTCCGTCCCGACGAAGATTGTGTGCGGCGGCCGGGACTATTGCGGAACACCTATTCCAGCATCCACCAAGCTCACTGCCGTCTGAATCTCACCCGTCTTTTGCACCACGCGGGGTGAGAAACCCGCCATCTCGCACAGTTGCATTATGTGCTCCGCGTAACTTGATTCCGGCTGATGAGGGTAGAGGATGAACGGCTCACTTTCCAGCTCAGCAAGACGGACGGCATTCCTATCGGAAAGGCGGTGATTCGCGGGAATGGCCACCACCAGGGTATCTTGAGCCACATTCTCTACAACTATTCCTTCCTCCTTTGGTTAAAGGCGCGCAAATCCGACGTGAATCCGCTTCTCTCTGAGCGCCCGCCACTGCTCAACTCCCGGAATTTCCAACAGCACCAATTCCACATCTACATATTGTTCGCGAAATCGGCGAAGGATAGCGGGTAGCACATCATATGTGGCAGATGCGACAAATCCCACTCCCAACCATCCCATTTCCCCCTTGCTCGCCCTTCGCGTCTTTTCCACCGCCGCAGGTATCCGCGCCAATATATCGCGAGCCTCGGCAAGAAAGACCTCACCAGCAGGCGTGAGTTTGACGCGCCGGTTTGTGCGCTCAAGGAGAGAAACCCCAATTTCTTCCTCTAATTGCCGTATCTGCTGGCTTAGCGGTGGCTGAGCCATAAACAGCCGCTCCGCCGCCCGGCGGAAGCGAAGCTCCTCCGCTACTACCGTGAAATATCTCAAGTGTCTTAATTCCACAATGATACCTCCTATGTATCATTATACCGCAAAATGAATATTGGACGTATCGATAGTTATTGCGATATGATTTCTTAGGTAGAAACAAGCAAGATGACCACGGTTGAGAGGTTACGGAAACATGTCCGCGTTTTAGACAATCTAAACAAGGCGCGCACCGCTCCCATCGCAATGATGGCACTGCGTTGCCTGGAGCACTATTGGTATTGTGTGGGAATAGCGATGATGTTCGTGATCGGGTGGAAGTATCAATTCGTCGGTTTATGGATGAAGTCGATTGGTGTAACCCCGTATTTGATAGCTTTGGCGTTCTTTCTAAATGGATTTGCCCTCGTCTACGGAAACGCTGCTCGGGAGCCTAAAGCAGTGGCAAATGCTGGCATGCGCGCTGTTTATCTTGTTCGGCATTTCTCCGGCCCTGGTCTTTGCAGCCAGACACATTATCCCTGGCGGAAATTCCTTTATCGGCGATGGCTTTCAGATAGTCTCCATCTTACCAATACTATTCATTTCTCCGGGTAGCACTTTATCCGCATGGCCAAAGGAAACGCGGCGTTGGCTCTATACCTCATTGTGTCATCAAATCTGCTTGCCATAATAGTTGCTCCTTTATTGATAAAGCTCACCCTGGGGGCAAGCGGGGCCGGGTTGGATATCAAAGCCAGCGTGACGAACATGTTTTTCACTGTAATGCTCCCCACCGCAATTGGACAAATATCGCGAAGCAGATGGGAAATGTGGGCGCACGACCACGCGAAACTCATTACGACAATATCTCAGTGCACCATACTGATCTTCATAATTACAGGGATATCAGCCCTGTCCAAATCTGCGATATCAGCATCGGTTGCACTCACCGCACTGTCTTTAGGGCTTGTGCTGCATACAGTGCTTTTGAGCATAGGCAGGCTTGCTGGACATGTGCTCAGAGCCAAACAGCCGGAACGTCGCGCGCTGATTTTCTGCACAGCCCAAAGGTCCTTCGTCTTCAACATACTTCTTTGTGAGCACGTTTTCCACGGACATAGCGCAGAATTTGGACTTGCGGTCTTGCCGGGGATCATCTATTACCTGATAGCTCTCACCGTGGACAGCATAATAGCTCAATGGTGGAACACACATACACCTGAAACGCAATGGGTTGTTCCGGTCGAGGACGACGGCCATGGCTGAGCAGCCGTCGGATAAAGTCGCCATATGCCCGGTGTATCGGTATTCGTGATACGTGCTCAGTTTTCGGGAACAAGATTCCCGAAACACTCACACCAATCCCGGCGGCATTACTGCCGCCGGGATGTCACCGATGGGCGGGGCTCCCGCCTACTTAACAATCTCAACATCGTCTGATCGCCACACCCTCAGCACTCGCATCGCGTTGCTGCCGGACCCGTTGCAACTGCTGATGGCAGTTACTGAGACATAGGAACCAACATCCGGAAGCACCGCGCCATCGGGCAAAGCCACTTTAACCCCAGGCGGCATGCCATTCGTGACGTCCGGTTGTTCGAAATCGTCGATTTCGGACCCGTCGTCAAGATAGAAACAGCCCTGACCTGTCCAGGTCACCTTGCCAGTCACCTCGACCAGAAGACCAACGTTGTTGAGACCTATAACTTCGGTGAACACGCGCACCGGGGGCTTGTTCGGATCCGGGGTGTCCCATCGCCATGCCCAGACCCCGCACTGGCAATCGTCGCTTGGTCTCCGACATTGACGGAGCCGACCCAAGACACACGTATACCGCTTACGCGATCCGCTGACTCCAACCTGAAAGGAATGTAATCCCAGGAGAGAGTCGCGGTTCCTGATGCCAGCTCCGACACCGTGACGTTGGCTGGCGCCACGGTCTGCGTGTTTTCGTAGCCCGGGAAAAACACTTCCATGTAGCCCAGCGTGTTTTGGTCGGACGACCAGAGCCCGTTATAATCCACGCTGCCCGCCAGATTGGGTATGTTGACAATTGAGGACGGTATAATTCCCACGATGTCGTTTGCCGACAGATCGCAGATCGATCAGGTTTGTGAGGTTGCCGATATCAGACGGCAGCGGCCTGGTCAGATTGTTCGAACTAAGGTTTAGGTACTGCAGCTCTGGTAGACTGCCGAGTTCGGACGGTATAGAGCCGGTCAGTTGGTTGGAGTCCAGGCCCATATTACTGATGCTGGCGAGATTACCAAACTCAATCGGTATCTCTCCAGTCAGTTGATTGTTGCTGAGGTTCAGATATACCAGATTGCCGAGGCTCCCGAGCGCGGAAGGTATTGATCCGTCCAACTGGTTGTTCTGAAGTTCCAGATACATTAGATTGGTGAGGTTGCCGAGCTCAGACGGTATTTCGCCGCTTAGTGAGTTGGTGTAGAGGTACAGTTGTGTAAGCATCGCAAGGCTGCCGAGCTCAGACGGTATCGGTCCGCTCAGTTGGTTGTTCCCCAGGTCGAGTTCCACCACGTGGCCGCCCGCGAGAACAACTCCATCCCAAACCGAGGCGCTTGTCAGCCAGCCGGCCCGTCCGTGCTGTTATACAGCGCGACCAGCGCCTGGTATTCCAAATCAGGAATTCCGAGCGAGTTCGAAGCCCACGCGCTCGCCGAAATCGCAACCATCGCCACTACCAGCAGCAGCCGCGCTGCCGCATTGCCGATCACCACTTTCCTCATATTTTGACCCTCTCTTAATATACAAGAAAACTGCGGCGCTCCTGTTGTCGCCTTTTTAGCGTTCGAGAATCGCCATAGCCTACACATCTGCAGATATACAATCTTTATGCTAGCCTGTCAAGAGCATAATTGCGCTGTGTGCGATGTGTTGTCACATGTGACATGACGCGGAGCGTACCAGTGCTACTATTATGACTAACCAAGGGGTGTTACGATTGGCTTGTTCACGTCGTTCGTGGAACAGCGTTTGTTCCCAAGTTCACTTGGTTCGTAGCCAAGGGGTGTGATTCACACTCAAGATCGTTTCCGATGCTGCCCTGTAGCTCAATTGGCAGAGCGCTTGGCTGTTAGCCAGGATGTTCGTGGTTCGAGTCCACGCAGGGAGCCAGCAAATTTGAAGATTAAGCTAGAGCGGTTGTATAATTGCTCTGGCTTTTATGCATGTGGGAACACTATTTCTAACGAGACGCTAACCGGTTCGCAGACTACCGCCGGCGAACTTGTGAATACGCCTCGGGCGGTGATCCAATTTGGATGCGTGGGGCGCGTTCATTTGTAGACTACGGAGGCATTATATGTGGCAGCGATTTACGGAGCGGGCACGGAGAGTTGTGTTCTTTGCGCAGGAAGAAGCCGGCAGGCTCGGTGAAAACAATGTTTCCACGGAGCACCTGCTCCTTGGTCTTGTGCGGGAACGCGATTCGTGTGCCGCGAAGATTCTGGAAGCGATGGGAGTAGACGTTAGGCTCGTTCGACGCGAAGTCGAAGGTCAGGTCACGCGGGGTCGCGGACGTTTCGGACAGGACATGCAGCTTACAGTGGGCGGCAAGCGAGTGATCGACACTCGGTATGAGGAGGCTAGAAGCCTCGGTAACAATTACTCAGGCACAGAACACCTGCTTCTGGGCCTCATCCACGAGAATGAGGGGGTGGGGGCTCGCGTGCTCCAAAAGCTTGGGGTGGATCTCGATCGCGCCCGCGGTGAGGTCGCGAATCTGCAGGATGGCGGAATGACGGGAGCCGGGTCCACACTGGAGTTCGAGACTCCCGCAATGCGTAACGAAGCGCGAAAAATACTTGCAGAGGTCGTCAAGGAACACGGAACTGCCATCCGTACAGATCGCAAGCGCTGCGAAAGTCTACTTTGGGAGCGCCACGGTGATTATCGCAGAGAGATCATGGCACTCGTCTTGGTGCTGCAGGAAGGGATAGTCGACGAACTCATCTCAATGTCGGAGACCAAGCCAAAGCTGGTTCTATTGGAAAGGTTGGCCGATAAAGCAACTGAGCAGACCCCTATTGACAGAAAATGCGCGATTTGGGCAGCAGCGTCGTGGGCAACAGCTCTGGGCATTATGGGTGAGCCCAAACCCGAGTCCGGTGAATCCAGCGGTGATCGGGGTTAATATGCTTAAAAGTTCGAAATGAGTCCAGCCAGCATGTTTGAAGATTAACGCTGAGCACCTGCTCTGCGTTTTTGCACGGCCACGTTTCGGGAACGGGGTTTTCCCCAACAACGAAGCCTCCTCCGCCCTCTACAGACTATACACAAAGGCTCCTTCAGAGATCTTTGCACAGAGGGAAGATCAAACATCGTCAGTGCGCTGTGTGCGGAACGAACCAAAGCCCCCCGATCTTACCATCTTGATCAAAGACGACTTTGACGTCCAAAGGGGACTTCTCGAACTGGCAGGCAACATACGCAGTGTAGTAGCCGCCGGAATCTGTCTCGTGGGTTCCGGTGCGTGAGTTGAATGCGCCAACCTGCGCTGTCAACTGTGACCAGGTTTCGCGCAACTTATCAGCGGACATTACGGAGCTCATCGTGGAGTCGAAATCCTTGGTTGCAGAAGCAAAGTTGCCCTTGGCCATGAAATCAACCATTGCTTCAGCGTGCTTGCTCGCATAACCGGCCGGGAGTTTCGCGGCGGACGGGGAAACGTGCGGGACAAACCAAAGCCCGCCGATCTTCCCGTCTTGGTCGAAGACGATTTTGATATCGGCCACAGTCTTCGCGAACTGGCAGGCAACCAACACAATGTGAAAGCCGCCCTCATCTGTCTCGCGGTCTCCGGTGCGTGACTTGAACGCCCCAACCTCCGTCGTGTACTGCGACCATGTTTCACGCAACTTCTCCGGGGACATTGCCGCGTTCATTTGGGCATCGAAGTCCTTGGTCGCGGCAGTAAAGTCGCCCTTGGCCATCGAGTCGACCATGCCATTCGCCAACTGCACGGCGGCGGGTTTGGCGCAGCCTGTCGTTATCAGCACGGCCAGGCACACGACGGTCATAAGAATGGTTCTTGTCATCATCATTACCAACCGATTCATCTTGCTTTCCTCTCATGTCATGCTTTCCGAATCGCGGACGCGTTAGTCTAATCGTTCGCCATCGATATTGAGTCTCCTCCTGCGAAATGCAGGTTTTTGCCATGCTTTTCCTGCGCTATTTGTTGCAGGAAAGAAAAAGGAACCGCGAATTACACAATGTGACAGCGTGAGGTCCAGTCAGGAAATTCAGGCGAGCCGCTGAATCTGACGATCAAGGCGGGGCAGTTGTGCCAGTGTCCTACACACAGTAGCGCCACGTATTCGAGAAGGCGCGCACCGAAACATCACATAGCCGTCTTTCCGCAACGACATACTCATTCATGTAGTCGCCAAGAGTGTTTCCAACAAATGTTCAAAAGGCCCTTGACAGAGTCGTGGACCTGGGGTAAACTGCGGACAAGGCCTCAGTTTGTGTGAGCCCGTTACCGGGCTTGCGCCTAAGAAGACCAACAGATCATACACAACCGCAACAAAGAAAAGGAGGAGAAGTGATGAAGAATGTGGTTTTCGCGCTGACAGCTTTACTGCTGTTGGCCGTAGGTCCGGCAGCGCAGGCTGCGATGCAAACCTACTCAATAGTCGATTATCCTGCCTACCAGCTCGATACGATGACGGGTCTCTCGGACGATGTGTCCGGCACTATCACCGCCGATCCGATGACGGGTGTGATTAGCTCCGCCTCATTCACCATTACGGGGGGAACGAACTCCTACACCGTCGTCTCGGCCACAATTGCCCCTTATTACGTCCACGTGACGTCGACGCAGATCACTCTTACCCAGACGAATCCCTCCAATTCCTACAACTACGGGGACCTCCGCTTGTCGGGTTCGACCGGAGCGAGCGCTCCGAACAACTCCGCCGTCTTGGAATGGTACACGCCGGGCAATCCCTGGGTTCCGGGAAGCAACAACTTTCCGGGCTACACGGGAACTGTAGGCAGCAAGGGATCCGGGCCCCTTTTCGCGAGTGCCGACGGGTTGGGAACCGTTTATCCCTGGGTCGTGGCGACGGTCGTGCCCGAGCCGACGACGATCGCAATACTGGGCGCGGGTTTGGCGGGTCTGCTGCTGCGCAAAAGGCGCAGGGCTTAGGCCTTTTGGGGGCCGCAAGTTGCGGTCGGATTCACTACGTCACCTGAGCCGGGAAAGCGCGATGTAAGCCGAACCGGGGGGATGGGAATACTTGAAGTTCGAGGCAGAGCAGTTGGTGTGATTGCTCTGCCTTTTCATGTTTCCCTCGGCAGCACGCTTTTCAGGGCAGTTAGGGAGGGTACAACTGGAAATCGTCCGGGTAACATATGACTGTGAAGGCTGCGGCGCCTATGACCTTATGTCAGCGTAGAGGGTCCGGCGATGGGAAGTATGCATGGACGCATCTGTCATAAAAAACGAGTGGTTGGCGGAGCTGTTGATGGGCCAACGCAGCACGATTGCTAAGCGGTGGATCGAAGAGATTAGAGCCGAACACATCTCGGGATACGATTCTATTACAGATGAGCAGTTGATGGATAACCTGCCCTCGACGGTCGACTCCATGATATCGGCATTCCGACAGGCGATACAGAAGGTCCGCGTCAACACTCCTTGCACGTAATCCAGCGGCGGCTCGCGGGTGGCATGCAGCTTCCCGACCTGCAGACGTCGCTTCACGCTCTTGAGACGGCCGTGATGCGGGTGGTAGAGACGCTGGTCTGGGCGCCGACAAAATTACCGCTCTGCTGTCCGCCAGCACGATGTATTACCTCGTGGCATTAATAGCGGCGACGGTTTACGAGCAACTTCGGATAGAGCAGCAGAGGCGCTACATTATGACGTATGAGTTCGGCATTACGCTGAGCAGAAATCTGGATTTGAGCGCCACGCTGGACACCGCCGTCAGCAAGGTGGCCGAGTACACAGGGGCGGGGTCGGTGGCTATACTTTTGGCCGGAGATAGCAAAAGGGATGAAGTGCGAGGGTACTACAATGTGGACGTGGAGCTGATGAGCGCTCTGCCGGGAGTATCCGAATCTCTGGGTTGCAACTGCGCGGAGTCGGCCAATCAGGATCTGCGTGAATCGATACGTGCGGTAAACGATGTGCGCGCTCAAAGCGAGTTGGCCACGTGGACTCAACTGCTTGCAAGCCACGAACTGCTTTCAATAATGTGCGCGCCGCTGGTGGCCAGACAAAGGCGGTTAGGCTGTTTGATTGTCATGTGGGCGCAGCCTCGCTCTTCATCCGAGATCGATTTTCTTTTAGCGATGGCAGGCCATATTGCAAACGCTATACACAACGCCGTTCTCTACGAGGAAGCCAAGGGAAAGCGAGAACTAGGGATACTTCTGGACGCGAGCAAAGTCTTCGCATCCACGCTGGACATGGAGGACATACTGAGCAGAATTGCGAATATGGGGACCCAAGCCATAGGAGCCGACCTCGCGATAGTATTCGTTGGGGAAAATGTGCCCGATCATTCACACGTGGCCTACTGCGTGCGTAACCCAAGGTCTCACGGCGCACTCCCGCTAGTGATGGATGCAGTGATCTCAGAGGGAGAACAGAACAGCTTCAGCAGCCTTGGAAGCGAGTTTTCACGCGGGAAAGCCAGGTTCTTTCGGAGTGGCTCTGAGTTTCCAGGAAAGATGAGTTCTCTGGCTGAGATTGGTGGATCGGCAATAGTTATGCCCATAAGGCAAAAAAAGAAGCTGCGCGGAGCATTTGTCTTGCTCTCCATGACGCCAAACGCCTTTACGCAAGACGATGTGCTGCTGGCGACCGGCCTGACGGAGTTGGCGAGCGTCGCAATAGAAAACGCGCAATTATATGAGGACCAGAGAAACATCGCGGAAACACTGCAGAGAAGTTTTCTTCCATCGAGCCTGCCGTCTATCGAGGGCTATGAGACCGCGGGGTTTTATCGTCCCGCGATGGCGGAAGCAGTGATCGGCGGCGATTTTTACGATGCTTTTGCGACCGCCAACGGTCAGATAAACATTATCATTGGCGACGTCTCTGGAAAGGGT